>NZ_CP040089.1:0-600000 GCF_009617975.1 Candidatus Nanohalobium constans | reverse complement strand
CACGGAACGGATTGATAGGCTACGACAAACTTGTAACTGGATTAGGAGGCGCACCCGAAAACTTTGGAATCGATATATCCCCAGCAGAACATGCATGGGGCATAAAACCAGCACAAAAACTTTCCAAGAAAGCAGAGAACGCTGAAAAAGCAGTGATCGTCGGAGCAGGTTACGTTGGCATCGAAGTAGCAGGAGAACTAACCGAAAAAGAAGTTGAAACCACTCTCGTAGAAGCAAACACACGACCAATGTCCTACCTGGATCAGAAAAGCTCCGAGAAAATGCTTGAAATACTTCATAACAAAGACATCAAGTTTAAAGGCGGTAAACAGGTTTCTGAAGTCGCTGAAGGATCCGTCACCTTTACTGATGGTGGAGAAGAGGCGGCTGACCTAATTGTATGGGCTGCAGGAGTTAAAGCAAGTGAAACAGTAAAGCAAATATTCTCAACAGGCAGAAAAGGGATTGAAGTCAACCAAGGACTGTCAGCTATAGGCTACAATGATATTTTTGCTGGAGGAGACTGCGTCGATGTCTCAGGGCAGAAAACAGCTCACAAAGCAATGAAGCAAGGAGAAGTAATAGCAGAAAACATTGTATCCAATAGCGAACCGCTGAACCAGGTCGAATCTGAGCAAAACTTCCTTATAGTCAGTATCGGCGATAAAGCAGGGCTTATCTTCCAAAACAAGCTTGTATTCTCAGCAAATTTCCTCAGACACTTCAAAGACTTGGTAAAAACCTACTACTTCACACGACTGAAGATTAAGAAAAAACTGTTTAATGCAGATTTCCTTCCCTGACATCATCGTCAAACGCAAACAAAGCATAACCGACTTTCTCAGGTGTAAAACCCGTTTCCTCCGCTATTTCCCGGATATGCTTCATCATCTCAACATAGTCATCAGGACCGAAACTCTCTTTCCTATCCTCTACATAGTCAAACCTTTCAAGCGATGCCCAGACACGCGTATCGACTATAGCATGTCTATCAGGGTTTAAAGCAGTTAGTACACATGACGCGGTCGGCGCCTTGAAACCTGACAAACCACAGATCAACGAGATTTGCGAAAAATCGCCTTCAACATTCAAGACATTCTCTGTTACTTCTCTACATCTTCCCTCCGAATTTTTTCTTACATGGTATGCGCTACGAGTCGAAGATTCAAACGCTATATCGTAGAGCTGGTCCTGAGTCAAGAAACCTTGTTCACGGTATTTTTCTCCAAATTCCTGGATTTTCTCAGGAAGAACTCCCTGAGTCTTCCTATAGTATTCAAGATATTTTTCTATGAAGTCTGAGTCTAAATCTGTCATTATTGGCTTTTTACCTTTTCTGCAAGTTTTTCCGCGGCTTCACCTGACTCTCTTTTCCCTCTTCTCTCGAAGACTTCTTGGCTTTCTCCCGAACTATCTAAGAATACTTTCTGCACTATTCCTTTCTCTACTTCCAGATCTAGTATCTTTCCAATCACGGGTTCCATGTAGTCCTCGGAAGTGTCACAGATCACGATGAATGCTTCTGCACTACTTCTACTCATTTTTCCAGGAATATCTACAAACTCTGTCTCACTGACTTCGGCTTCTAGCTGAAATTCGGCCAACTGGCTATATGCATGTTTTCCAAATTCCTTTTCTGTTGAGTCCAGGATAAGTACATCCATACTTACTTTCTCTTTCATGACTTGTTAAATTAGCTGCGAAAAATGGTTCAGGTTAAAAATAACTGAGGTCTATTGCATGTGTATGAGTGATGATAAGATCCCAGCATGGTGTGCCGGCGAAGAATGGTGTCCAATGACCGCCGCCTCCAATATCATCGGGAAAAAGTGGCACCCTGTAATCCTCTCAATGCTTATAGAAGAGGAAAAAGGGTTCAACGACCTGAAAGAACAGGTAAAAGGAATATCCAGCAAAGTACTAAGCGAAAACCTGGAAGACCTCCAGGAAAAAGGCTTGATTGAAAGAAAAGTTGTAAGCGAAAAACCTTTCCGAGTAAAATACTCGGTCACACAGACAGGAAGGGAACTAGGACCTGTACTTGACCAGCTACATGACTGGGCAGCAAAACACCTAGAACCTGCAGAAAAACAGGAATCAGTAATTTAATACAATGAAAGAACTGCTCTGGAAATACATCGTAGGACCGATAGTAGCCGATGCAAAAGGAGCAGAAACAGTTTTGTGGAATGGTGTTACAGCAACACCTGGATACAACCCAGTCAACACAGTTTTCTACATTCTACTAGCCTCAGCAACAATATATGCAATCTACAGGCTTTTCCACTCCCGAGAATTCGACATCACTCCTAAGACAGCAGTATACACAACCCCGTTCATACTGCTAGGGGGCACACTCAGATTCCTAGATGATGCTCAACTAGTCCAGTACCCGTACAGCATACCTCTAATAACACCTCTCATATACTTCTTGATAGCTGCAGTATTCCTGCCAGCTACCTACAAACTAGAAGATAAGAAACTAGGATACACAGGCACAGCACTACTCCTACCGGTAATCGCTTATGCTGTAACCGGCTTCAAATCACTTAACATTCTTTATGTTGTAGGCACAGCCGCTCTAACGTTATCAGCAACCGGAATCTACTATTTCTTAGCTGAAAATGACTACAGTTCAACATCGATGATTTTGCTGGCTTTCACCCAGTTCTTTGAAGGATCTGCATCGATGATAAGCAGTTTCTACAGTTACAATCCTAAACAGCTACTGGCTCAGGCTTTCAACTCTATCCTAGGATTTCCGGGTGTATTCGTGATGAAGACAGGAATCCTTCTGCTAGCTCTCTCCATCATCACCGATCTTGAAGACGAGAAAATGAAGGCATTGGCATTGATAACGCTTTACTCAATCGGGCTAGGCACAGGATTCCGAGTATTCCTGAGAGTAGCAGCAGGAATCTAAAAAATTTATCTCTGATCCAACCCGGTTGTATAATAAAATCAGCTGAACAAATAACATCTTAATGAAGAAACTAGTTTTACCGGCTGCAATAATCTTACTCGTATTCACAGTATCTGCACTGGAGACCTCAATAACACCGGTAAAATCATCGGCAAACCAGTCCTCCCCCGCAGTGTTCAACGTAACCCTACAAAACCAAAACCCTGACAACCAGACCTACTCCGTATCCATTCTATCACCAAAATCATCCTGGCTCTACTATCCCAAAACCATCAAAGCACCAGGATACTCAAACAAAACATTCCAGATAACAGCTTCGCCAGTAGAAGACGCGCTACAACAACGATACCGCTTTGACGGAAAAATAAGAGAACAGAAAACCGGCAAAACTAAACAATTCACAGGCATCTTCAACGTCCAACAACCCTACAAACTACACATAATAGACCTAAAACAAGAAAAAACAAGCTTCATCCCCGGAGAAATAATAAACACAGAAATAGAAGTCAAAAACCTAGACAGCCAACCAATAGAAAACTACCAAGTCAAAGCAGCCTACAAAAACAAAACAAAGACAGAAACAGGCACAAGAATACTTCCAGGAGGAACAAGAAGATACGAATTCAGCTTCAGAACAGACAAAAACGCCACGCCCGGAACAAACCAGATAGAATACACCGTAACAGCAGACAACAAACTACAGACCACAGCAGCACAAAAAACCACGATAGAAACAGTAAAGAACATTTCAGAAACACAACAAACCAATAACAAAATCCTAGTATTTGAAAAAACAGTGAAGGCAAAAAACACAGGCAACTCACCTACAAACGTAACATTAACCGCTGAAACACCAGCATACCTACAATCAATCACATCAACAAGCATAAAACCTAACCAAACACAGGAAATAGACGGAAAAACCGTTTACACCTGGCAAAAAACACTTCAACCAGACGAACAGTTCTCAGCAACATACCAAGTAAACTACTGGATCCCGGTAGCAGCCATAACACTGCTGATACTGATGCTGGCAGCGATCAAACTCCTCGGAAACAACATATCACTGATCAAAACCGCAGAAACCGACGGAAACAGCATCAAAATAAACCTAGAAATAGAGAACAACGGCGAAAAAACAATAGAACAACTTGAACTAGAAGAATTCATCCCAGACATAGCAACGGTAGACGAAAGCTTCTCCATGAACACGCCAAAAATCAGGAAAACAAACGAAGGAACCAAACTAACCTGGCAAGTAGAAGACCTAGAGCCAGGAGACCAGAGAATCATACAATACAAGATAAGACCAAAAGTACAGGTAGAGGAAGAAGTAGACTTCCAACCTGCCACCATCAGAGACACGGAAGGAAAGAAAATAGCAGAAAGCAACACCACCTCCGCAGAATTCAATACCTGAACACACCTTAAAAACTTTAACCAGTAAACCAATTCTTACAACACCCGACTAAGCTCAGACGAAAACCTGGCGGTTTTCTCAATGAGTCTAACTCGGGCATATACGCACCCAACTTAGCTCAGTGCGAAGCCAAGTGCTTCTTGAATGAAGCTAAGACAACAAACCCGACTTAGCTCAGTCTGGCAGAGCGTCCGCCTGTAGAGCGGATTGTCCCAGGTTCAAATCCTGGAGTCGGGACTTTACCAAAATTTTTCCTGTGGTCACTATGTATTTCTATGATTTGTCTTGAATCCCATTAGGTGTTCGGTTTTTTCCGAACAACTTGTTGCTGTTTTTAAATAAAACGGTTCTAGAGACTTTTTCATGATAGAATTAATTGATTCACAAAGAGCGTTCTTCGTATTTTTGATAGCTGTAATTATATCCTCTGGCTGTATTGAGACAGGTTCTGCCAATCTAAACTCTGATTTCGGTCTTGATTACAAGGATGTAAATTTAGATTCTTCGGGTCTGGAGGTCTTCGAAGATTCGATGTCTAGAGTAGATCAAGTCTCAGAATATAGTTCGGAGTCAGATAATAGTATGGTGATTAATCTGCCAGGTTTTAGTGTCTCTGTGAACATGACCTCTAACGGAGTTTTTGACCAGAACAGTTCGACTGTAAATACTTCAGGAGTGATGGAACTGGATTTTGTAGGAAACTCTAACTCTACGGAGTTCAGCACCCAAGTCAAATCCGGTGAGAATGGTACGGAAGTTTACAGGGAGGCAATGGGTAAAGAAAACCACACGGAAAAACAGTATAGCAGAGAGGAACTAGGAGTCACACTTGAGGCATTGAGAAGTATTGGTGTTGAAAATGCTTCGGTCCTCGGCGTCTCCAACATTAGTGGGGAGGAAAACATTCTTCTCGACCTTGATGTCAACAGTTCTGAACTGCTGCGTAATTCAGAACATATATTTGAAGCTCACTCGATAGTAATGGAGTCAACCGACAGCGGTGAAGGATTGAAAAGTTCGGATGCCTTCAATCAGACGGAAGCTTACCTCTGGGCTGATAGAGATGACAGAACTCCTTCAAAGTTCGCCTACTATGGTTCAGTGGAGAACGGGTCTGTTCAGGTAAGAAGCGTAACAGAATACAGTAAGAGGTAGAAAGAAATGGGTCTGGATGTCAATGTAGGTGGAAAGAATTCGAACAGTCTTAGCCCCAACCAGGTTCTCCTGTTCTCATCTATTTTCATGATCCTAGGTCTTGCAATTGCTGGCTATGGATTCATGCAGTACCAGGGACAATCAGAAAATGTAGACAAGGCTGTCAATATCACTGCCACAGTGACTGATACTAACATCCGGACTGACTCATCCAGGAGAGGTGGAGTCGACTATCAGGCAGAGATAAGTTTTGAGTACAGTTTTGAAGGAGAAAATTATTCCAGCGACTTCATTCACCCTCTGGACCGCGACAAGGAATTCAACCAGGAAACAGAAGCGGAAAAATTTATTGAAAACTATCCTGCAGGGGAAAAAGTCGATGCTTCAGTTAATCCTGAGAAACCTGGCGAAGCGTTCCTCATCGCAGAGAGATCCGATCAGCCGCTGCTGTTCATGATTATCGGAGGATTTATGGTTATGCTCGGAGCCTACAAAACTACAAGAAGCTTCATCTAAACAATTTAATCATTACTATGAACTACGCCTACCTACTTCCAGCAACATCACTTCTAGAAATCATAGGAATACTGACCTTACTAACAAACAAATCAATTATAGGACCTATCGACATAGGTTTCAGCATTCCTTACCTAGTCTCAGCCAATATCCAGGGATTCGCATTGCTTATAGCCGGATCTATCCTGACAATGTACTTACTCATGCAGATGCAGGAGTAATCCTTCTCAATTTTTTATTATTTCTAATTTGTGGTAAAGATAAAGCTGGGAGATGACGGTTTAATGTCATCTATTAAAAACTTCTTCCTCATCACTGAATTTTAGGTGCAACTCTTGACAAATAAGAACGGCAGTTTACACAGTATTTCTGAAGCAAAGGTCTTCCACCTATCTCTAGTAACTCTTATACTGTTTACTGGTTTCCATTCGGCTACTGCCTCAGAACCACATATTGACTGCAAAGACTCTACTTCAAATCAATTAGAATGCGGCATAAAACTTCCTGAAGACAACAATAAATCCATTAATAAAACAAAATGGAGTATAGAGCACGGAAATATAACAGAAGAAACTAATGAGTATGTTAAAATAGGAAATAAAACAGAGAGAACAAATCTAGATGCTGAAACAACTATAGAAAATCAAACGTACAACTTCAGCCGTCAAATACGTGATAAGAAACTAAGAAAACCTGGGAAAATTGGCGAAAAACAAGATAAAGAAGAAAACATAAATCTAGGTGACTTCACAGACAAGAAAAATGAAAGCAATATAAAAAACAAAACGAATGAAAAAATAAGAAAACCTCCTAAAGAATCATTTAATTCTATTTCAGTGAATGTTAAGTGCCCTGAAAAAGTGAATACCTCGGAGACATTTTACTGCAGCGTTGACATAGCTAAAAACACGTCTTCGGAGTTAGAAACAGAATGGTTCTCAAATGAATTAGACCCAAAAAATCAAGAAGAACTCAAAGCAGAGTTTGAAACAGGGGAAAAATCACAGACAGCACTGATAGGATACAAAATAAGCACTTCCACAACGAAAATCACATCTACACAGAAAGTAGTAATCAAAAATCCCAGAGATATCCGACCTCCTGTGCAAAACCCGGAAAAAGAAGAGAAAATTAAAGAACTAAACAACGCTATCGAGGAGAAAAACAGAACGATCGAAAAACTTAGAAATAAAGTGAAGCAGCTGAAAGAAGAATTAAACAACACTAAATCAAATACTACCATCGGTAAACCGAGAAATCAGTCAGAAGACAACCAAGAAGTTAGAGAAAACGAATCAGAAAACAGTCCGCAACTACCTGAACCAAAAAATAATACAGAGAAAAATCCTAGAAACAATAGGGATAACCCTAGCAATCAATCAAAAGATAGAGGAGATGAAGGGACTCAATCAAGAAATACCTTGATGGACATGATATCTTCAGTACTCATGTAAAAAAGAAGTTATAATGGAAAAACTCCGTTTTTAGGTCTTACTCTAGTCTCCCAAAGCTTTAGCCCATCAATAAACTTCTCAAAATCAAGTATAAAGATTGAACAGTTTTTATTGAATTAGATAATTGTTCCTGGCTTCAAAATGGTTAAAGCAATGATTGACAGATAGAGAATTATCGCTGCGATTCTTAGAAAACCTGCAGCCAAGTTTTTCTTCTCAGGAATAAACTCGGAAAGCCCTGTCAGGAACATACCTGTGAACATGATCAATGTGAAAAGACTGTCATCCACAAAAAGGTGCATCCATAGGAAAAGTGCTGCACCCATGAAGTACACAATACTGACCTTTCTGCGTCCTGAAGGTCGGAAGATGTTTTCCCAGAGTTTTTCTCTAAGCAGTGTCATGTCTGAGTATGTAGGGTGCTTCTTCATAAAAATGAATGTAGGGGGAAATCAGGACGCCTGCAATCTGAAGAAACTTGCTCTGCATTGACTGGCTAGAAAAGGGCTGTTCTAGTTTTGATCGTCCTTTTGTTTAGGCAGCTCTGTATAGTAATTGAACATATCAGTGTAAGATGGATCAATAGACTGCATATTTTCCATTTGAATACTGTTGTCAGATACGAAACCTCTTATTTTGTCATCAACTGTGAAAGTGAAATTATCTATAGCATGTTCTCTCAATTGCTCATTGTTTTCAAGATCAGTTTCCAATACCTCTGGAAGCTGATCCATCAATTTTTGAGGCGAACCTTCAGCCACTATTTCACCGTCAGATAGGAATGCTATACGATCTGCTATCCGGGCATCCAGTGATAGATGAGTTGAGATTACGAATGCAGCATCAGTATTTTTATGTTCCTTGATGATAGCGTGAGTATCTCTAACGGTCTTGAGATCAAGAGCTGCAGTAGGTTCATCTAGAAGATAAACCGGTGCATCATTGCTTAAAGATATCGAAAGTTCTAGCTTCCTCCTCATCCCGCCGGAATAGTTTTCGACTTCTTTATCAAGCTCGTCGTTAATACCCATCTCCTGCGTATATTCTCTCCATCTTCCGGTAAATCTAGGATCTGCTCTCTGGTAGAACTCTATGTTTTCCTTGCCAGTAAGCCGGTCAAGACACAGTGAATCCTGAACCAGCAGACTTGCAAAACCATCTACTCCTCTCACCGAACTCCCAAAAGACTCGATCCTTCCTCCATCAATCTCCTTACTTCCTGCAAGGCAGGAAAGAAGCGTTGATTTTCCAGAACCATTAGCCCCCATGATAACAAGGGTTTCTCCAGGCTTAACTTCCAAATCAAGACTCTTAAGTATTCTATCGCCGTCTAAAGATTTTTCTAGATTCTCAGCATGTAGTACAGATTCGCTCATTTAGGCAACACCTTCTTGTTGTGAAGTTTTCGTACAAGCATGACTCCTGCCAATGCAGAAACCACTCCATAAACAGTCAGCAGACCTAAGGATTCAATGCCTGAAGGCATTGCTGGCGGTACAAGACCTGCCTCCGTATATGCACCTCCCTCAATCAGATGATAACTGAGGACTCGAGTTGAAAGCGAGTTCGGTATGATGTTTAACAGATTTTCACTAACCATAGCTGCTTCCGGCATCACCCCGTTGTTTCCGGTTATCAAAGTAGCAATCACGGCTGTTATGGTGGTTAAAAGCTCTGCATATCGCTCATTACTGGCTGTCATAACCATTGGTATTGAGACAATCATCCATAACACACACGAAAAAGCAAATGCCGCAATAATCACAGGAATAGAATTAAGCCCTCTTACTGAGTACGATGCTCCCGTAACCAAGCCTATAAAAACTGTTGTCAGGAATGCTACTGAAGATATAGTTATGCCTGCAGACAATCTGCCTGCTAAATCTGCTGTAGGCATCATAGGCATAGAACGATAGGTCTCATACCGTTGATCCTCAAGATCAATAATTAACTGATTGCCAAATACATAAAGACATACAATCATAGATCCAAAAATACCTATACCAATAGACAATCCTGCCTTCATAGTCGGAGGCGCTGAGCCTAAAGATGCGTTGTAAACAAGATACATGAATGGAGCAAAACCAAGAGCAATAAATATCAAAGACCAACTATTCAAAAATTCATGTATACTGCGTAAGTAAAACGCCTTAAACTGTTTACACCAGTTTGAAAAGCTTCTATGATCTTGACTATCGGCTTTCTCTTTTGACATTCTAAAACCGCCCAATATTTTATTTATAGCTAATTAACATTAAAAGCTGCCTGTGCTGCGTCCTAGGGATCTCAAGATATTCTCCTTGAACTTCTCAAAATAATTCATAATCACTACTTGGGTTCTTCAAAAAATTAAATTAAGAAGGGAAGAAGGAGAGGAAGAATCTCTAGATTTCCTGTCGGGTGAACAAGACAAAGCTTGCTCCGAAGAACAGAACTGTCTGCCCTGCTAATAGTCCTAGATTGCCTAGCGATGAGTTCAGGCTTTCCATCACCGATGGCTCGTTCTCTGCCTCGCTGCCGCCAGTACTGATTCCTACGCTACTTGGGTCTTGTCCGAGCATGTAGGACATGAAGTTGCCGTAACTTCCGGAAGGCGCCAGCTTCGTGATCGTGTTTCTGATCTGCATTCTTTCTTTATATGATTCACTGAGACCTGTGCTTCCTTCTCCAACCGTTATGTCGTTTCCTTCAGATTCTTCTACGAGCACATCAGAAAGCATGAAAGCCATCTGAGGCACTACGAGTGTTGAAAGAACTAGCACAAGTATTCCTCCAGTGAGTGCTGTCGAGCTGTCGTTGAATACTGTGGAAAGCAATGCGCCTAGTCCAAAGATGCATGACATATAAATGACTGTACCTCCGAGCATCAGCAATATTCGAGACGCTGCGACTCCAGTCACTGCTGCACCGGTCATGCCTATGATTACTGCTGAAGCAACCATGAATGATGCTGCTGAAGCAATTGTCAGTGTGAAGATCCCTGCCATAAACTTTCCAGTGATGATACTGTCCCTATGTAGTGGATATGAGGTCAGCAGCTTCAAAGTGTTCTTATCCCGTTCACCGGATACTGTGTTGAAGCTGAGCAGCAAAGCCAGTAAGCCTCCGATAAGTGGGAAGTTAACACCTTGCGTCAATGTGGTAAACGCGTCAAGGACGGAAGGTTTCTCAGGGGCAAATCCGTACTGTGAATCAGAGTTCTGAGACTCCTGGAACCTATCCATACTGTCTTGATAACTCTGTGCGCCCTGGAATGCTGTGGCTGCTGTAAGAAGCAAAAGCAGCCCGAATACGATCAGGAACTTGTTGCTGTTCATCTGGTCGGCAATCTCTTTCCGTGCGACTGTCAAGGCTTTCATCGGTAATCACCTCTTGTTATCTCAAGATAAGCTTCCTCCAATGTATCTACGCCCTCTTCCTCAATGATTCCTTGAGGCGTGCCTGAGACCTTGATGTTTCCATCCTTTAACACTCCAATTCTGTCACATATGTCCTCTAACTCGTGGAGGATGTGCGAGGAAACGATTACAGTAATATTTTTTTCCTCGTTGATGTCTCTGATGAGGTCTTTGAAGTCTTCCTTTCTTTCCGGGTCGAGACCTGTGGTTGGCTCGTCGAAAAGAATGATCTCAGGATCTTTAATCAGGGTTTGAGCGATTCCCAGCCTTTTCTGCATTCCATGAGAGAAACCTGAAACCTTCTTATCGGCTTCATCTCCAAGATTAACCAGTTCCAATAGCTCATCAATGTCCGGATCCTCTTCAACAAGGTCTGCAAGGTATTTCAGGTTCTTTCTTGCTGTCAAATTGTCGTAGAACCTGATGTCCGCAGGTAGAAAGCTGACATCCTTTGCTACTTCGAAAGTATCTCTATAGGCGTCCTCTCCCAGGATTTCTACATCTCCAGATGTCGGAGTCAGCTGCCCCATAATTGTTTGGAACAACGTGGTTTTTCCTGCTCCGTTCGGTCCAAGCAGTCCGTAGACTTCACCTCGCTGTATCTCCATTTCCAGGTTTTCCAAGGCTTTAAAGCCGTCAAAACTTTTGCTTAAGCTGTTTATCTCCACAACTGTCATTTTAAGTTAATTCACCTTCTTCCGAATACTTTGTAAACTCCTAAAACAAGTAATATAGTGATTAAAGCAAGGACAGCACCGATCAAGCCGAAGCCACCGCTGCTGTCCGAAACATTAACTCTAACATTTCTTTCATCAAAATCCTCAGTATTCTCTAAACCTACATCAACAAAATAATCGCCGCTAGTCGCAGTCGAAGGAACAGAAACACTTAACTCAAAATCCTTAAACTCTCCGTCCGTAATATTCTCTGTTTCCTCCGGAGAAACCGTGTAGTTCCAGTTCTCAGGCGTCGTAACACTGGGTTTCACATTTTCTACTGTTGAGCCACCGATGTTTTCCACTCTTAGTGTAGTCTCAACTGTTTCACCAGAGCTCTTCTCTAGGTAGCTCTCGTCTAAAGTCATTCTAAGCTCTCTTTCCGACTCCGAAGAATTAACAACTTGGAAACGAAACTCTTCAAAAGAACTACTCCTGTCAGAAACTGAAAAATTGATTATTGAAGTCCCTGAGGTCAGGTCTTCATCCAAGTTTATGTCGGCAGTAACCTCTTTCTCTTCGCCTGGCTCAACAACGAGCTTCGTAACATTATATCCTTCATGAACAAAATCCGTTGATACCAGTTCTGAGGATTCCGCCCTCAGATCATATGCTTCCTCTACTCCGCCCGAGTTTTCCACTGTCAAAGGTATTTTGAAGTCGTCTCCAGACTGCTTAACTATGTATTCTGGCGCCGAAATGTTGATTTGTGAAGAACCGAACGCTTCCTCACTTGTCCAAACAGTCATGTCTAGGCTGTCTTCTTCTCTATCCATTTCGTTTATGCGAAAGTAAAGATCCTCGTCAACCCTCATTTTCTCGCCAAGTAACTCATAGAAACTGTCACCTGAAAATTGCTCTACCAAAACGCCATCAGAATCTGTAATAGTCAAAACATCTCTGCTGTGGCTGTCGACAGACCTATAAGAGAATTCATGGCTGGTCCACTCTACTTCATCTCCAGAATGTATCTCCACTTCCTCCTGGAATAAATTTATCTCTCCGCCGCTAACTGGTGAAATCCCGGATGCCATAGGGATCAAAATAGCCACAAAAACTATGCCACAAGTCTTGAAATTTGTCATAAATCACTCTCACTTCCAGCAAGATCTTAAATACTTTCTTTCCGTTCGGCTCCAGTCGAACAAAGATTCTCCAAGCATATTGGTCTCACGCGTTGCCTGTAAGACATCATGAAAAGTAAAGTCTGCTTTACATTTATAAGTGTCAAGGTTGCTTTACATTGTGTGGTATTATGAGTTTCGGAAACTGGACTAAGGCGAAAAAGATACATCACGGAGTACTTCTAATAGGCATGATTCTATCAGTTGCTGCTTTTGGTGCTGGTATGGAGCTGATTTCAGCAGGAGTGATAATTTTAGCCATCGGCACGATGGCATTAATCAAAAGGCAGAGCGATCGACCTGTCTACGATGAACGGGATATAAGCCTTGCTGAGGAGTCTACTCATCAAGCTGTAATGCTTTCAGGAGCGTTCCTTGGAGTCGTGATGATAGTTATCTCTATAGGAATGGGTCTAGGAAGATGGAGTTATCCGGAGTGGATAGCACCGTACTACCTTTCATGGGGTGCTATAATCGGATTAACAATTGTCATTGAAGTACTGAAACGATACAAGGTGATAGAATAATGGCGAAAGACATTGGAGACAAGCTTAAAGAGTACGGATTTATTTTCGCAAGCGGGCTAGCAGGAATAATATTCGCAACAACAGTACTGCTTAACGAACCAGGAAACGCCTTTGACTACCTGGTGATTCCTTCGGGAGTTGTGATCGGAAACATCGCAGGTAGGAAGATTCGTAGATCCATGGGCAAGCCAGCCTCAGATGAACGAGACATCCAGAACTATGAGAGCGGTATGAGCTGGGGATTCATAACATTTGCAGTCCTGACAGCAGTCCAAGCCAGCACAGCCCTCAACATAGCTGTAACTGAAATCCTGATGTGGTCTGTTGGAGTAGCATTCACAGTAACGCTGTACGCTGAAATCAGTCAAAGCGGGTTGAAAGGATTGATGGCGCGATGAATTGGGATAATCTGCTTTCGATGCGGATGAATGCCTTAATTTTTGTCTATTTTTCCGCAGTTTCCTTCGCAATCGATGGTTTACTCGGACAGAACCTTCTCTATATCTCCTCTCTATCTGCCTTAATAGTTCTGGGAGAGAACATATGGAGTATTAACCGTGAAACCCCTGTAATAGATGAGAGAAAGGAAGAGTTGTTAACAAAGGGAATGGCTTGGTCCTATATTACAGCTACACTGGTTACAGTATTTATGCTCGGAACTAATGCCGTTGTAAATGCTGAAGCAGTCACTGGTGTGCTCGAGTTTGGCATATGGACCTTTGTCATGTATATCTCATTAAACCTGCTGTACCAGCAGTTCGGAGGCGATGGAAAATGAAGGATGAAGATGAACGCCAGAGAATAATTCACGCGGAAAGCGGAAGGAATGCAATGCTTGTCGCAGTACTGCTTTCATCAGTCTTCCTCTTACACAGACTCTATACTACAGGGGAGATCGACTCAGGTCTGATGTACAGCTTTCTAGGAGTATTAACTGCTTATGTTGTATCGGTACTGTATTACAGAAGGAAAGGCGTAAAAAACAGTCTAAGTCTATCAAGCTTGAGGTAAGATTAAGAGAGTATGAAGATAGAAAACCAGATGAAAAAGTTCCGGAAAAAAGAAGATATTACGCAGGCTGAATTGGCGGAAGAAGTAGGTGTATCCCGTCAGACAATAAATGCTATAGAGACAGGGAAATATGATCCTAGTTTAGAGCTGGCTCTTAAAATCAGTGATTTTTTCAGTACTGATGTGGAAAAAATATTCAAACTAAAAAGAGGATAGATACTATGCAAGCCGTAATGACTACACTCGCAGCAGGCTTATTCATTGCAGCACTTGGAATCCTTATACGCTACAGAGGAGCTACTTCTCTTATCGCAGGATTTGACTTAGAGAAAATCAGTGACGAAGAAGGATTGTCAAATTTTATAGGGCTTAATGCAGTCTATGTTGCATCTCTAACAATTGTTATAGGTCTGATAGAGTATTCGCAGTTCCAGAGCAAAATTTACTGGTACATCTACACTGCAGCAGTTGTACTCCTGATTCTCAGAATGATAGTTGGTGCTAGAGATTACAATTAAACCTCGGAAAAAGTCTTCCCCTCCGATTTTTCTTTTTCCCTCATCTATCCATTATGGTGTTGTAGTTGAGGAAATCTTTGGTCTGGAGTCGAAATGATTAAGTCTGTGGAGTTCTATTTGTTTATCAGGTGAATTAACATGGGTTTCTCTATCTCCGGTCCTTTCCCGTTTTTCATGAATGATGAATGGGAGAGAAGCATCGTACTAAGATTCGGATCATACACAAGAAGCAGAAGTTCAGGTATCCACTTCAAAATACCGTTTATAGAGAAACCAGTGACAGTACCTGTCTATGAGGACTCTGTCGACGTGATGAAGCAGGAAGCGATCACTAGAGACAACGTTCCTGTTGAAGTCGATGGAGTAGTATTCTTCGAAGTAAAGGATAATACAGAAGATGTCAAAGATGCTATAGTCAATGTCGGAGACTACAAGAGACAGACTTTGAACTACGCTACCTCTATCTTGAGGGATCAGGTCGGTAAGAAGGAGTTAGACGATCTCTTGCAGAGACGGGATGAGATTGGTGATGAGATTCAGCAACAGCTGGATGATAAGACGGATTCGTTCGGTGTTAATGTCCTTGATGTGGAGATTCAGAACATTAACCTGCCTGAAAAGATGGAGAGGGCTATGGCCGCACAGGCAGAGGCTGAGAGAGATAGACGTGCCCGGCGAACCAATGCTCAGGGAGAACTGGAAGCCGCTGTCAAACTCCGCCAAGCCTCCGAAATAATAGGTGACAAAGGCTACAGAATGAGAACACTACAAACACTAGACAGTGTCGCAGCCGAAAACTCCACCATCGTAACATTCCCAACAGAACTGATTGGGGGCATGAGTTCGGGAGAATCAGAGACCGGTCTGAAGGAGATTCTAGATAATGTTTCAGATCTTGATCTTTCCGAGTATGATATCGGTGATGTGGCTGAGAACTTGAAGGACGGGGATATTGATATCCGGTAGTTTCTGTTTAAATTTTTTTCTTCCTGTTATCTCTAACTTGTGATGTTTTCAACAGATAGGATCGGTGAATATCTTGAACCTGAGGTTTTGTCTGAAGATGTTCCACCAGACTATTTTGACGCCACTGAACTCTATGAGTCGGTAGATGACGTGTTAGACAACCATGACGAAGCGGTTATCAAGGAAGATGGGCTCTATGTCCCTGGAGATTCTGTTAACTGGTCTAATGTAAATGAAGAATTTTTTCAGGAGTCTACTGAGAAATTTAATGGTTATGCAGTGTATAGAAATTGTTTAGAAGTAGCTGCAGGTTTAGGCATAACCTTCGCTGGCTTCAGATATAGCGATTCTTTCTTAACTGGTATAGGAGCTGCACTAGGTGCAAAAGGAACTTACTCATTGATAGAAAATATTTCACATCTCGAAAAATAAGAAGGATAAAAAGGGAAATCGAAATAAAACCTATTCGGCTTAGGCTCTATGCGAAGGTTCTTTCTGGTTTATCTGACCTCGTGTTTTTGGGTTGTGAACTGGTTTTTCGGCAGCTGTTTTTGTTTTTTGGTGGAGTTCTGGGTGTTGGAAGCGAATCTTCTCGACTTTTTCGTTGTTTGGTATTCTTTGTTTTTGTTGAGGTGTCGTTGTTTGTTTGGTAGCTGGTTTTCCAATCTGCGTAGCTTCGACCTGGAGGCAAAATATGTCCGAGTTTTTTCGATCGGGTTCCTTTCTTTCCTGTTCCCTGAGTTGAGAACCAGGCAAGGAAGCCCAACCTACTCACCATGTATCACATATACACGGTAAACAGATTGGAGATATTAGTCGAGAAGATATACTTGCAACTCACAGAGTCCACTGCAAATCCGCGAAGGTGGCTCATGTGAGTCATATACCAACATTGTGATCTGGCATTTAAAAAAGTTTCTGAGAACAAGAGTTTTCTACACTTGTTTTAGTTAGGAGTTCTCTCGACCACATAGAAGTTAAGGAAAGAGAGAAAGGAGGAATTATCCGTGGAATTCTTTGAAGTCGCCTATCCGGTCGCCGTATTTTCTGGAGAGCATTCTTCTGAATAGTACTTCTACTATTACGAATACTCCTAGGCTTGCTGCTATGTATCCCCACTGCTGTAGTGTGAGCGGCACCACATTGAATAGGTCGGCTAGTGGTGTGTAGAGTACGGCTAGGTGACTGGCGATTGAGAGTCCTATCATTGCTACTAGGTACTTGTTGTCGCTGAGGTTGAGACCGTAGTCTCTTCGGATGATTGGGAACATCAGTAGTTCGAAGAATGCCAGTGCCATGAACAGCATCGTCTGCGCCATGACAAAGTTTCCGATGTTCATGAAGAACAGTGGCAGACAGATTAGGGCTGCAACCGGTCCTGTGAAGGCTATCATTGACAGGATTTTCTTGTCTATGATAGGTTCGTCCCTGCCTCTCGGCGGGCGCTCCATTATACCTTTGACCTTCGGGTCCTCGCCCAGGGCAATCGCTGGCGGACCATCGCTGGCGAAGTTAACCCAGAGAATCATTACGGCTGTCAGAACAACTGACTCGGAAGTATTGAACTGTTCAGGGAACAGGAATCCACCGATAAGAGTGCCAAGGAACACAAACATTACCTCTCCTGAGTTGGTGGATAGAAGCTGGTTAGTAACCTTCCTGATATTGTCAAAGATGTGACGACCCTCAGAAATAGCGTCTCTAATCGTAACAAAGTTATCGTCCTGCAAAACCATGTCACTTGACTTCTTCGCGACATCTGTACCTCTCTGACCCATCGCAATACCGACATCCGAGTTCTTCAAAGCTGGGGCATCGTTTACTCCGTCACCGGTCATCGCGACATTGTAGCCCTGGTTCTGAAGAGCCTTTGAGATCTTGACCTTGTGTTCGGGGGAGACACGGGCGAAGATTTCCACCTCTGTAACTTTATCTTCAAGTTCTTCTTCACTCATCTCCTCTATTTCCTGGCCGGTCAGAGCTCCTTCAGGATCGAAACCAAGCTCTTTTCCGATCGCCTTGGCAGTCTCGATGTTGTCTCCTGTCGCCATGACTACTCCGATACCAGCGGTTCTACAGTCCTCGACAGCGCCTTCGACTTCCTCACGGGCTGGGTCGATCATCCCTTGTAGGCCAAGGAATACCATGTCGGATTCAATCTCTTCTTCATCTGCTTCGGGTTCACTTACTTCCTTCCGTGCGAATCCCAGAACTCTCAATGCATCTTTGGCGAACCGGTCGTTCTTATCAAGTAGTTCCTGCTTTTTCTCCTCTGTAAGCTCTTTCTCTTCTCCGTCGATCAGTATTCTGTTGCATCTATCTAGTACTGTTTCTGGAGCGCCTTTCATGTAGGCGTTGTCGTCCTCCGTGACGACTGTCATCCGTTTTCTGTCTGAGGAGAACGGTATGGCTCTTTTTCTTTCCTTATCGTTTTCCAGTCCTGCCTTCATCGCTGATACAAGTAGTGCGACTTCGGTTGGCTCTCCTCTAAAGTCGAGATCCGGATCTGCCTCAGCTTCCTCTGCATTGTTGCAGATCATTCCACATTCAAGCAGCGGCTTCAGATACTCTGAATCTGTTTCGTGGCCGTCTCTCATGAATATACCTTCTTTACTGGTTCCTTTTCCTGTTACATCGAACTCCTCTTCTTGGAAGTAAAGTTTCTCTACTGTCATTGTTCCCTCCGTCAATGTTCCTGTCTTGTCGGTTACGATGTGGTCTACTGATCCTAGTGCCTCGACAACCGGCAGTCTTCGAACTAGTGCATCTTTCTTCAACAGTTTTTTGGATCCTAGGGATAGTGTCAGTGTTACGATGGCTGGAAGTGATTCGGGTATTGCTGCGACCGAAAGACCGATTGCGAGAAGTAGTACTGTCATTGGTCCTGCTCCAGTCAGGAATGCCTGTATAAGTGCAACGACAGCCACAATTCCGACTACAAGGTAACCTATTCTCTTCCCCAGTGCATCTACTTCTTCTTGGAAAGGCGTCTGACCTTGCTCTGCCTCTTCTATTTCTTCGGCGATGTTTCCTACTTCTGTATCCATTCCTGTATCGGTTACAATCATTTTTCCTCTTCCTTTCACTACATGAGTGTTTTTGAACGCCATGTTTGTTCTCTCTGCGATAGGAGAGTCTTCTTCAACCGTTCCAGGTGACTTACTGATGTTCTGGCTTTCACCTGTCAATGCTGATTCGTCTGTGCTAAGGGATTCTGCTTCTAGGATTCTCCCATCTGCTGGTACAGCATCGCCTTGCTCAAGGAAAACAATATCGCCGGGAACGACCTTGGTGGAATCGAGTTCAAGTTTTTTACCGTCTCTCAGTACTGTTGTATTGGGTGTTGACATCTCTTTTAATGCTTCGATCGACTTTTCAGCTCTGTAATCCTGTATAAAACCAAATATGCCGTTGGCGAAAAGTATGGCAAAAATTATAGCTGTCTCGGTCAGATTGGCTTCATGTCCTGGTAGAAAACCTACGAGAACTGTTAGAAGTCCTGCTGCCATCAAAAGATAGATCAGGTTGTCCTGAAACTGGCTGATGAAGATATCCAGCATCGAAGTAGAGTCATTGTCTTCTATCCTGTTCTCTCCGTATTCCTTCAGGCGGTCTTCAGTTTCGTCAGAACTTAATCCGTCTTCAGTTGTATCAAGATTGGAGAAGACTTCTTCCTTAGTATCGCTGTGCCAGCTCATTAACCACTAATAAGTTCAAACCTAATTAAAAATCCCTTCTTTCAACGCAAGTGGGTGCAGGTCCTGTCTGCTTTTTAGACCTCTCTGCTGTCTGCCCAGTCTTTCAATGTATCCAGCTCGGTCTCGCCGCAGATCCATTCCTCTGATTCTGTGTTGTAGAAGAACGGTACTCCGCCGCATTTTCCATCATCCAGTTCTTTCTGCTTCTCGGCGTTCTCCTGATTGTTCCAGACTTCCAGTTGTTCAACTTCTACATCTTCCTCTTCTTCCAACTGGTCGACTTTCGGCGCCATCTTTTCGCAGTGTGGGCATCCGTCGCCAAAGAACTCGTAAAGTGTCATGATGAGTTATTGTTTTCTGCGTGTTTTTATTCGGGTGCTTACCTTAAGGAAAGAACAAAAAATAGCAGTTTTGTCTGTGGAATTTGGTGCTGTTTCTGGGCTCTTTTCTGGTTGTGTTGGGGTTTTTTATCTGCCTATGAAGCTGTTTTCTATATTGAAGATTCTGCCTTTGTTGTCTGATACTCCGTAGAACTGGTGGTAGCCCTTCTTTTCTTCGATGTCTGCTTTTACTATGTGCTCCAGTGTTCTTCCTAGGTCTTTATGGCTCCAGTATAGGCTTGAGTAGTACGGCTCGCCTTCCAGGTGGTCCCTATCTTCCGGGTTGACTCCGCCTATTCTGATGCTTACTCCGATTTCGAACTCTTCTTCTTTTACTGCTTCCCTCATTTTTCTCTCGGTTTCAACTTTTGATTCTCCGTACGGGCTGTCAGGCTCGTTGTCTCTTGGATCCAGCAGTTTTTCCGGATCTTCTTTTCTCAGGTCGTAGTCATCTTCAGGATCGATGCTGCTTCTGTATGGTTCTGGAGTGTTTTCTAGGCTGGTTTCGGCAGTGTAAGCAGGGATGTTGCCTGTTCCAGCGTGGATTGAAGAACCGTTGATGAATATAGGTACTTCTGCTTTTTCCGCAGCTTGCATAACGTTTTCAAACATCTGCATGTTTCCTTCCCATTTCTCTCCTGTGTTGAAGTTCTCCTTTGAGACGTTCCAAGCTAAGTGGAAAACTGCGTCTACGTGTTCTAAAATCTTCTGTAGTTTTGTCAAGTCTTTTTTGTCAAGTAAATCTAATTTGTGGGTTTCTGTGAAGTAATCTGAATCTTCGCCAACCGATCTGCTGACTCCTATGACGTGGATTCCTTGACTGGTCAAATATTTGCCTGCTGCTCTTGCAACTGTGCCGCTTCCGCCAGTAATCAGAACTTCTCGATTCACGGAATATTTTATACTTGAACTTATGTAAAAAACTGTGTTTTGGCATGTTTAGGGAAAGTTCATGCTGAGAGCGTCTATATCGTGTTGAAGGCTCTCTGCACAACCTCATTCAAGGCAGGATGAATGTGAACTGTGTCCTTGATATCTTTCACATTTTTGTTGCCGGATTTCATCGCTACCAGTACTTCATGAATGAGTGTAGAGGCTTCTGGTCCTATGATATGGCAGCCGAGGATTTCTCCGTCAGGAGCAGCTAAAACCTTAACGAATCCATCTTCTTCCTTCAGTGCCATGCCCATGCCGGTGTCTGAGTAGTCGTAGGTTACTGATACGAATTTTTCATTTTCTTCCTCGAGTTCTTGCTCTGTTTTTCCGACTCCAGCGATTTGGGGATCTGTGAAGACGGCGTGCGGCATCGCAGTATAGTCTACAGGATATTTGTTGCCTGCGTGACTGTTCTTGAAGACATGTTCGGCTTCCAAGTTCGCAGAATGCTTAAACATGTAGTTCCCTGCTATATCTCCAAGTGCGTATATTCCGTCAACATTGGTTTCCAGGTATTCGTCGACTTCTAGGAATCCTCTTTCATCTTTTTCCAATCCTGCGTTCTTTACTTCGAGTTTGTCGGTATTCGGTACTCTTCCGGTTGCGACTAGTACTTCGTCTGCTTTGAATCTGTGCTCTACTCCGTCTTTGTTTTCCGCAATCACTGTTTTTCTTCCAGCTGCTTTCTCCACCTTTTTTGCGGAGAACTCTGTGTGGACATTGTATTTTTCTTCGGCTAGCTCTGTTATTTTCTTGGATATTTCTCGGTCTTCTCTCTTCAGGAGTTTTTCTCCCATCTCCAGTATTGTTACTTCTGATCCCATGCTGCTGTAGAAATAAGCTAGTTCGAGTGAGATGTATCCTCCGCCGATCATCACTATTTCTTTCGGACAGTAGTTCAGCTTCAATGCATCCTTGCTTGTCAGGTAGTCTAATTCATCTAAACCTTCTATAGGAGGGGTCATTGGTCTGGAGCCTGCGGCCACGATTATTTTTTCCGCAGTGATCTTCTCGTCTTCTACTTCTAGTACTTTTTCGTCTGTAAATCGGGCTTCTTCTCTGTAGAGCGTGTGTTTGTCGCTGGCTTCCAGTGCTTCCTCTATATTGTTTGAATCTTCGGTTACTTCGTTGTTAACTTCTTCGATTATTTTCTGGAAGTTGACATTGTTTATTTTGGAGTCAATGTGGAAGTCCTCGGATTCTTTGATGTTTTTGACAATATCTGCATGATGTATCAGCATCTTACTGGGTATGCATCCGCGGTCGAGGCATGTTCCTCCGAGTGGTCCTGGTTCAATGACTGCTACTTCTTTTCCTCTGCCTGTGTACGCTGAGGCTACATCTAGTCCGGAACCGGAACCGATTACGATTACATCAAACTCTCTCATGTGTTACAGATTGGTTTTACTCTTGTTTAAATCCGGATGTTTAATCTCTTGCTGAGAATTGGAGGAGGGCTGGACCGGTTTTTTAGGATAACTTAATTTGTCTGGTATTCTTCCCCTGTGATGTATTTGATGAATGCTTCTTCTTTCGCTTCTAGTTCCTCTTCTTCGGAAAATTCTGCGCCTGTTTTCTCCTCAACTTCGATTACTGCCTGAGACATTTTCAACTCCTCGTACTTGAGTTTTACATCTTCTAAATACTGTTGATCGGAGAGGAATACCAGTTTTGAACTATCTTCGAAGTTGTCTTTGGCTCTGTCAAGCGCATCCCTAATTTCCTCCCTATAGTTCTCATCTTGATCGTTAAAGGATTTTTCGCAATATTTTTGGAAGTCAAGTATGGCTTGAGCTTTGTTTCGCTGCTTCTGACTTATATCCGAGTTTTTTCTCAGCAGCTCATTGATATCTTCTATACTTCTGAATCTGGGAGATGTGAGTCCAGCTGCCTTGATAAGAGAAACTTCATCTATTTCGCCGTCTTCAGCCACAAGAAAGTGTTAATCTCAAACTATTTAGATGTTACTTTTTAGTGACATCTAAGGGTTTATTTTCCTACTACTCAAATTTTAATATATGGCTAATCTTTCTGGTCAAGTATGTACGGCTTGCAGCGGCGACGCAGAAAAACTTAAGGCAACCGAAGCACTTCAAAAAATGGATGAACTCCACGACGACTGGGAGTTAGAAGACAACCATCACATCAAGAGAGAATTCGAATTCGAGGATTTTCAAGAGGCATTAGACTTTGTTAACAAAGTTGGTGAAATCGCTGAAGAACAGGGACATCACCCAGTAATCAATGATTTTACATGGGGTAAAGCTACAGTCAAGCTTTACACGCACAAGATTGATGGTCTTCACGAGAATGATTTTATCATGGCTGCGAAGATAGATGAAGTATATTAGGCAGAGAAAGAGGTTACAACATCTCTTACAAACTCCCTAACAGTTTCATCTAGTTCATCTTCATTTCTTTCTGGTGTAATATAGAAACCTCTCTTGTCTTCGTTTTCAACATACCAGAATTCTGCATTAACTTGCGGAAGATCGTATTTGGTCTCTTCAAAAACCCTCTCGTGAGAATTAATCCTTTCTGGAAATGTTGTTTCTCTATAAGCTGAGAATATCTTATCCATTGCAGTAACTGTCGGAGCTCCGATTGGTGCTGTCGCAATCCAAAATAATGGATCTTCGCCCTCAACGATACTACGGGCTGTTTCAACTAGAGTTCCTCTGCTATTCAACCGTTCATCTGATTCGGCATAATCTTCAACCATTTTCTGGAAATCTGACTCATTAAAACCGCCCGGTGCTTCTACATAAAACCCATTGGGGTCTAATTCACTTGGCATTGAGTCAGGACCATATTCTGAGATAGTTTCGTCATAAGTAAACGGCAACAAACCCATAATTCCGAATTTGCAGAAAATTTTTATATCTCTGTTGGCGCAGTCAAAACATGGTAGAAAAGATAATCAAAATACCAGAAGAAACAATCAAAAACTCTGAACCTGGCTTCAGTGAAGGTCTCAAAACCTCAGCAACTTCAGGTTTAGCGTTAGGACTATTAATTTCACTCCAACTCCTTTACCTGGACTTTATCTCAATGATTCAGATTCCTATACTAGCTACTACAGGGGTTTTAATAGGTTTAATCGGTCCGGCGATGTCGGCTGTGTCAGTACATCCTTTGATCTATTATTTTGGAGGTAGAAGGTATGAGGAGACCTACAAAGTTTTTGCTTTCCTTACTCCGCATTCGCTTGTTGGCTCTGTTCCCGGCGTGAATATCCTGGGTTTGCCGGCAGTGTTTTTCCTGCAGATCAAGGCTTTGAGTGAGGTCCACCAGCTTGAATGGAGTAGAGCGGTTCTGGCAGCTGCAGTACCTGGAATCGGATTAACAGTTATAGGTGCCTTAGTCTTTGCAGGGGTCAGGTTGTACACACCTTTCCTCTGAAAAACCTTTTCCCCTTCTTTTTAGTTAGACTAAAAATAGTCTTCCCACTGAAACATAAATTATGACCTTCAAAGAAAAATACGGCGATTTCTTCGAAACACTGCATCCCGACTACTGGGAAGAAGAAAGGTTCGTCCCGGCAGTAGGTCCAGAAGACGCAGAGGTTATGCTTGTAGGCGAAGCACCAGGAGCCAACGAAGTAGAAGAAGGCGAGCCTTTCGTCGGCAGAGCAGGGGAAAAAATGAACGATGTGCTTAGAGATATCGGAGCAGACAGAGACGAACTCTACATCACCAACCTCGTCAAGATCCGTCCACCAGACAACAGAGATCCGAAAAAAGAAGAGATAGAAGCATGGGCGCCACTCCTCGAAGAAGAGATAGAGGCAGTCGACCCTGATATAATCCTTACACTAGGCAACTTCGCATCCAAAGAAATGCTAGACACAAAGAAAGGCATAAGCCAGATACACGGCCGAATATTCAGCAGAGAAGGAAGAAAAATAATGCCAGTATACCACCCGGCAGCAACCCTCTACGACAGAAGCAAAACACCAGACCTGGAAAAAGACCTGCGTAAAGCACTGGGAAAGGAAGATACTGGGCAGCAGAAGTTGAGTGATCTCTAAGGATTATCTGTTTTGAAGTTTTCGTTTCAATTAGTTAATTATGTCTCAGGTCTCCGAAGCTCATGAGGGTCAGTTACTGAGATCTCTCTATGAAGAAGATTTAGTATCAGTATATCTTGAAGATGATTCTGGAGAAGAAAAAGATAGTTTAGAAGATGCTCAAGATGCCGATGAACTAGAAGTTGTTCTAGAGTCTGAGTACGAGTGGTCGGAACCGGTTTCAGAAAGAAGTTATAACGGGCTCATGGATTTCGTCCTTCATGCTCTAACAGACTTGTACTCTGAGTATTTAGGTGGAAAAGGAGAAATCTGCCTAGATCCTAGTAATGAGTACCCTGACGGATTTGCGACTAAAGACCAATTGAAGCCTCGAGACTTTCGACACCTCGTTAAAAAATATCCGGGTGCTGAATTTGGCGATCAAGATTTTTCAGATGATAATAAGAACTTATCGAAAAAGCTAAGAATTTTAAGTCAACACGCAGGGAGAGGCGATCAAAAAGTCTTCCCTGAAGGCTTAGCCGAAGGCGAAATCAATGAAGCAATTGAAAAAATGGAAGTGAGTGGAAATTGGATAGATACAAACCTTTAATCGACGACTGGAATGCATTCAAAGAACAGGCAGATAACCATCCGCTGCAGGGAATCCGAAGAAATCCTCTAAAATCCAAAGATGATTTCGAGGAGAAACTAGGTCAGAAATTTGACTACGAGAAAAGTTCTTGGAACGAAAATGTCCACAGAGTCAGCACTGAGACGCCTGGAAAGTCGATGCTTCACTGGAGAGGAGAGTACTATGTCCAGGAAGAGTCAGCAGCACTTCCAGTCACGATTATGGATCCTCAGCCAGGTGAGAAAGTCCTTGATATGTGTGCTGCGCCGGGAGGTAAAGCCACGCAGATGGCAGCCAGAATGAACAACGAGGGCTTGGTTGTGGCTAACGATGAGTCGGCTCAGAGGATGAAAAGCCTTCATGCTAATGTTTACAGAACTGGAAGCAAGATCGTCTCTGCTTCAAACTACGATGGCAGAAATATTCCGGAAGACGAAAAATTTGACCGGATCTTGGTTGATGCTCCTTGCAGTGGCGAAGGAGATAGATACTACAGGAATTTTGAGGCTGCAGACAAGGGTGAGAGCGTAGGACTATCTCGATTACAACAGGACTTGATGAAGAAAGCTGAAAAACTGGTTAAAGAAGGAGGAGTAATAGTTTACTCTACCTGCACTATAACGCCTACGGAAAACGAAAAAGTAGTTTCCAAAGTAATTGAAGAAACTGATTTAGAACTGGAGAAAATTGAAACAGACGCAGAACATGTCAGAGGAGTCTCCAGCTTCGAAGATGAAGAATTTGGCGCTAAAATGAGTAAAACTGTCAGAGTCTATCCGCACCACTTGAATTCAGGGGTGATCTATGTTGCCAAATTCAAGAAATAAAGCGAAAAAATACTTAGAGGAAAGATTTGGAGTTGAAACGAAAGAATTAACTCTCAAAGAGATTTCTGGCGATTTCTGGCTTACCTCATCAGAAGAATCTAATCTGGAGTTTGAGACTGAAGGTATTAGAGCAGTTAGGGTTATGGATATAGGTTTGAAGCCTACTACCTACTTGCTTCAATTGCTAGACGATGAAATAAGCAGGAATGTTATAGAAGTTAACGAAAAGGAAATGAAGACGCTTGAGGAAGGAGGTATGATTCAGAGAACTATGGGTAAGAAAGGATACATCGCTCTGAAGTTTCAGGGCAGAGTTATTGGATGTGGGTTGTACAAGGATGAACTTGTTTCTTCTCGGATCCCTGAGGGCAGGATGAAGGAACTGGTGGATAGTTTTTGAGTGATTTTTTATCGATAGGTTGCGGCTTTACAACATATGTTTGAAGGACAGGGATTCGAGTTAGTTGGGTTTTTACTGGCTCGAGGCCTAGGGTTGACTTACTTAATAGCCTTCTATATTTTTTACACTCAATACTCAGCTCTTGCAGGCAGAAATGGTCTTGATCCCGTCAAGCAAAGAGATGAACAGTTTTGGGAATACTTCAGCCTCTTTCACTTTAACTCATCGAAGAAATTCATTAATTTTTCAGCTTTGACTGGTATCTTACTGTCTTTAACGATTTTAACAGGTATGACCGAGTTTTTGAGTTCTTTTTCTGTAACAGTAGTGTGGATTGCTTTGTGGGTGTTGTTTACTTCTTTTGTTAACTTTGGAGGCGTTTTTACAAGGCCGGGTTGGGAGTTGATGCTGGCTGAGGCAGGTTTTATAGCTATATTTTTGGGTAATGCTTCTGTTGAGACATCTTTCCTAGTCATACTGGCTTTTCGATGGATAGTATTTAGGATGATGCTGGGATCAGCTATTGTTAAACTTAGAGGCGGAGAAGAATGGAGAACTCTAGATGCTTTAAAAACTCATTTTGAGTCGCAGCCTTTCCCAGGTCCGTTAAGCTGGAAGATCCACAGTCTCCCAGATAAAGTTCTAGAATATTTGACAGTTCTGATTCAGTTACCAATGCTTTTTCTTCCGTTCATCTACTTTATGCCACAGCCATTTGCCGCTATAGCCGGAATTCTGACAATAGTGTTCCAAATTCTGATCTTTGTCTCCGGAAACTATGCCTGGCTTAACCTGATTACAGCTGTACTAGCACTCAGCACATTAAATGACAGTATTGTCCAAAGCATCACTGGTCTGGCTACAGGCTCGGCTTCTTCCTATCCTTACTCTGGTTTTCTGACCATTTCCATGATTTTGCTCGCCATCTTCAGTATAAACCCGATTCTGAACTTTTTCTCAAGAAAACCTGCTCAGAACACCAGCTACAACCCCTTCAATGTCGGCAACTCATATGGAGCATTCCCTAAAGTTATGGAGAAGCACTTTGAGATAGGTATAGAAGGCGAGAAAAACGGTGAGTGGAAAGAGTACGAGCTTCACTCAAGCTTTCGGGAAAAAGATAGAAAGCCGGTTCAAATAGCACCGAACCATCACATGCTGGAGTATATTCTCTACTTCTATGTGAATGAGGAAATAGAGCAAAGTGACTGGTTGAATCGACTACTGGAGAAAACTTTGGAACATGAAGGAAAAACACTGACTCTTTACAGATCCATTCCTTTCCAGAAACCTCCTGAAAGAGTAAGAGCTGTAAAATACAGATACGAGTTCACTGATCCAGAAGAAAAGAAACAAACCGGCAACTACTGGAAACGAGAAAAGAAAGAAGTACTGCATACAGTGAATTAAACTGTTATTCACTGTCGATGTATGCGTTCAAAACTTTCATCACAATCAGCAAGGCTGTCAACTGGGCTGCCAGGATTTCAATGCTCTGCGGAGGGAACTGTGTGATCCCAGAGCTGGAGAAAGTACCGGTCTGCTGAAGCAGATAAGCATCCAAAGCCAGGACTCCTAGGACGAATAGGTCGAAGATCACTGACTTGTCGAAGAACTTTTTCAGAAATCCTCCTTCACTGCTTCCACGAAAATTGGTCATATTGGTTTTTTGGAGACTTTTGATAAAAAGTCTTCTGCCCTCCCTCTCCTTTAGGGTTTATAAGAGTAGGGTGTATATGTTTGGTTACAGGCGACCAAAGAGGAAGGGCAACACCCGTACCCATTCCGAACACGGTAGTAAAGTCTTCCATCGATCTGATCGGTACTGCCTTTCGGCGGGACAATCAGGACGTTGCCTGACTATTTTTCTACTCTCCTCTTTACTTAACTCCTACATTCTCTAAATCCTGCTTCAGTTTAGGTACTGTTTTCAGAACTTCTAAATCGCTTCTCTCAACCCATCGAAAATTTGTATGTTCTCTAGACAATTCTATATCCTCACTATCTGTTCTAACTAGGACTGGGTGTACATGTACTTTGGGAATCTCTATAGGGAAGCTTTCGCCGCTTCGAACTATCTCTCCTTTCAAACCGGTTTCTTCTTCAAGTTCTCTGAGTGCTGCGTTTTCCACGGTTTCTCCTTCCTTGATGAAGCCGGATGGGAACTCCCAGTGATTTGGAAATCTTTCCCGATTCTCAGCCCTTTTGACTAGTAGAAACTTCTCTAGTTCCGGGTTGTATACTATGGCTGCAGCGACTTCATCCGATTCCATAACTCTAAATTATGCCCAGTTTTCAACTGCTTTATTATCTCCAAGTGTTTTGAAATCTGAAATCTCCTCAGCTTCCAACCACTCAAACTCGGAAAGTTCCCAGTTCAAATCAACTTCGCCAGAAACATGATCCATCAGTACAGGTTCAAGCCTCCAGAAGCCTTTTTCACCTTCACCGATAAAGAACTCTCCTTTCTCGACTGGTTCAGCATCTAAACTGGTCTCCTCTCTTAGTTCTCGGACGGCAGCTTCTTTTGGATTTTCTCCCGGCTCTATGCCTCCGGATACAAAACTCCATCTACCAGCACTAGAATTCTCAGGACTCCGCTTCACAAACAAATACTTTCCGTCTTTTCTGACTGCGGCCAAAGCAACCCTACCATTCACAACGCCTAAGTGCTCTAAAGCTCTGTACTGGCCCAGAGTATCATATTCATCAAACTTGGTTAAGTCAATCCATTCAAAATCAGTGTGCTCGTTTGAAAGACCTTTCTCGGTCATTGAATCTTTCTTTTCTTCATCTATTCGAAAGTGGACTGGATTCAACCTGTACTTTTCGTTATCTTTGCTTCTGTATGCGTCACCGCGCCTGAAGTTTTTCAAATCCTCTTCTTCCAAACTGAGATTTGTTTCCTCATTAATCTCACGGATGGCAGCCTCTTCTAGGTCTTCATCTTCTTTGACTTTGCCACCCATGAACTCCCAGTAATCATCTTTAGAACGCTTAGCTATCAAGAATTCTCCGTCTGATTTGATCACTGTTTGGACGACATCTTTTGTATCTTGGCTCATATATTAGTCAGGATTATCTGGTTTCAAACATTTTTCCCTTTACAGTTTGTATCCTGGTAAGCCCTCTTCTATCTCTACGCTGTCTAGATGGTTTCCATAATGAGCCCTGATCTCGTTAGTGTTACCTATTATTCCGATTGTCTTCCAGTCATCATCAGCGTAAATTACATCGGCAGTAGAATCTTCCAGCATTCTGTGAACTTTATCATATATCTCATCGACTTTTCCTTCAGGTATCACACCCTCAGAATCAGCCAAAGCCTCAATATCAACTGTTACACTATAGAAATCTTCCTCATCACTTAACCTTTCAATCCTGTCTTTCAATAACTCGGATTTGGCATCTGTAATGCCAGTCATACCCGACCTATCGTCTATTTTACCAACTAAGTTGCCAGAGCTGTATTCAGTGTTTTCATTTCCAATAGCATTGTCTATAGCTTCCTCTGCACTTCTAGATTCTCTTTGATCTTCTCCATCCTCAAGTGCTTCGTCAATAAATGAAGCGAAAGTATTACTTTCTGATGTCATGCCAAAACAAGAACCTCCTACAATTAAAAACCAGATTTCCCGGATTTTGGAAAATTTAAGCCTAGAAAGGTAAATAAGCCGGGACCGAGATTTGAACTCGGGTAAACCGCTTACTGCGAAATTTTTTGGGATTCAATGCTGATTACATTGATCGACTTTTCTCTGCGTGTCGACCTGAGCGCAACCAGTCGTTGCAGGCGGTCACATAAGGCCGCTCTGTCATCCCGGCATGTGAAAGAATTGTGGTGGTTGAAGTTTTAAACTAGGTCGCTGTCATACCTGGTTTTTTGGTGTGGTCTAGAACTACCTGATTTAAATCATTCACTTCACCATGGACCAGCATAGGACGAGGAGGGTTTACAGTTGAAACTCGAAATACTAGGTAATGTTCAAGATGGTGGGGTACCGCATCTCGGCTGCAACTGCAGTGTCTGCGACGCAGCCCGTGAAGACAGAGACAAGATTAAATACGGTCACTCAGTTCTGCTCAAAGAAAACGATAACGACGATTCGATTCAGTACTTGATCGGTGCCTCAGCTGACATCAGGTTCCAGACAACAGGCAAAATATTTGACGGAATCTTCCTAGTCGATAATCATTTCACACATCTAGTCGGCCTCTTGTACCTTGGAGAATTCTCACTCGAAGCAGAAAATATACCGGTCTATTCTCCCGAATTCATGGAAAACTATCTCGACAACAACGACCCTTACCGATACCTGAAAGACCGGGGTAATATCCAGGTACAGAACATGGAGGACGGAGAAACAGAAGACCTACAGGACGGAGTCGAAGTAACGCCTTTCCAGACAGTCAAAAGAACAGAACACACAGGAACACTCTCCTACCTCATAGAAGGAGAAAACAAAACAATCTACTACGCACCGATCATCTACCAAGAATGGACAGACAGGGAACTGGAAAGAATCAGGGACGCCGATGTCGCAATAATCGAAGGCTGCTTCTACCACAGCGACGAAGTCGGAAGATACGCCGACAACCCACCACACCCGCTGATGCCGGACACAATGGACGAACTCGAAGACTCCGATACAGAGGTAATATTCACCCATTTGAACCACACGAATCCAGCGCTGCGTGAAAACTCGGAAGAAAGAGCCGAACTAGAAGAAAGAGGATTTAAGGTTGCTGAAAAAGGAATGGAAATAGAGTTATGAGTGATTTAGCTGATAGATATTTTGAATCGGTTAGGAGCTGGCTTGCTGGTTTAGGAGGAGGTTTCTCAGTTTACGCTTTAAATGAAGAAGGGTATTCTGCCATAGTTTATCTCTTCGTCGTTTTGATTGGGCTTCTCGTGTTTGAGAAAGTTGGCCAGAGAAGAAATATCGGTAACTAATATTCACTGCTCTGGCTCTACATTCCAAAATTTTCCGAAGGAAAATTCTACAATTTCATGGCATTTTCTGAAGCTATCTGCAAATTGAGCCTTATCTAGTTGCCTCCAGGCTATTCCACCAAATTCTCTCTGTTCTTTTTCAGTCATTCCGTCAAAAATAGGTTTGAGTGCAGTGAATTTATCTCTCATATCGTCCCAATCCGAATGTACTCGCGTATTTCTCTCAAATTTTCTCAAATCCTGCAGAAAGTCAATATGTTTCTCTTTTAAATCATCCTCTAATTCTTCAATTAACTTCTTGAAGTTTCCTTTGAATCTTTCCTCTTCATTTTGAAAGTATATAGAATGACATAGGTTCTCCATAAGCACTCCCTGTAAAATCATTGAAGCAGAAGCTAACCCCATAGAAGTTAGTAGATAAGTTTCTTCATAGAGTGAAACTGTGTCAGCTGGCAACCCAGAACCCTCTACATTCTCCATTTTCAGGAGTTCTTGGTTCGGTAAATTTTTCTCAACATTTTGAGCTGCTATTTCGTCCAATTTTTCAAATCTGCGATTAAGCCTTTCTACTTCAAATGGGGGCATAGATTACTACTTGCACTTAACCCTGAAATAGTCCATCTGGTTTTTAACCTTTCCAACTTCAAATTCTCATCATGGGTAGGTTGGGCGGTTTGGGGTCGCCTCTTTCCGGAAATCCTCGTTATGCCGTGAGCCGTCAACCATGGGGGCGGCGGTCTTGAAGGGGTCGCTGGTCTCTGGTCGTTGGTTGTTTGACGATCCGTCCTTCGGGATGGCGCAGGTTGTGAACCGGGTCAGGCCCTGACGGGAGCAGCTCTAAGCAGTCTGTGCCATGTTCGAAGGGTGGCGGATCCGAAACCACGCCGAGACTTCAGTCCTTTCAGGTCGTCCACCCCTGGGAACCCACTGGTTTTCTACCTTTCTGTTTTTACATTTCGACATCTAACATGTTTTCTATGTCTGGAGAACTGCGTTTCTGTCCTAACTGTGGAAGTACTGATGTCGAACCTGATACCACTATAACTAAGACGATAGCAGGTATCGGTGATGTCAACAGTTGGAGATGCAGCGAATGCGAATACTCAGGGCCGATGCCGCAAGGTGATCCTGAAGAAGATTTTGAAGAAAACGGAGAAAATATTAAGTTTGAAGATAAAGCTGAATACAGCAGGATAAGCACGGTTAAACAGCATAATCTGGATCTTGTCTTGACAATAGGATTTATACTACTGGTAATCGTGCTCCTGATTTTAGAAAAGCTGATTTAGGAAAAGTTCAAAATACTTAGATCAGAAAATATGCATGAAGTGAGTATTAAAATGAGTGTTAATTTGAGGGAGTCCGAGTTTTATAGGGGACTGAAAGTAGGTTTTAGAGCTGCTGAAGAAGCAGGAAAGATAATCGATAGCTTTGCTGAAAATGGTTTTCAAACTGAAAGTAAGGAGGATGGGAGTAAGGTTACTGAGGCGGACAAGAGGGCTCAAGAAAGAATTGTAGAAGTAATATCGGAAGAATTTCCCGACGATGGTTTTCTAGGCGAGGAAGACAATTTAGCTCCTGGAAAAGAGGATCGTGTCTGGGTTATTGATCCTGTGGATGGCACCTTCAATTTTGACCGTGGTTTTAACCATTATTGTGTTTCTATCGCGTTGAAAATCGACCATGAAGCTGTTTTAGGTGTCGTTTATTCGCCAGAATCTTCGCTGGAGAAAAGTTATCTCGGTGTTAAGGGTAAAGGCGCTTTCGCTACCGAATCAGGATTGGATGAATTGACAAGAATTTCTGTCTCTGAGCATGACTCTGTAGAGGATTCACTGTTTTTCCTTAGCTCATTTGACATATATGAAGACGAATTAAACGCAGAATTAGATATCCTAGAGCGACTTGCTAGAAGAGATGCAGTTCACAGAAACATAGGTAGCTGTGCCTGGAAATGTGCAGGGTAGCTTCTGGAGAAGCTGAATTCCAGATTGTTCCTCTAGTACATGAATGGGATTATGCAGCTGCGAAATTAATTATCGAAGAGGCTGGTGGCGAAGTCAGGATTCGAGATTCAAAATTCTCTGACAGCACCGAAGTCGTATCCTCAAATGGCATCCTTCAGGAAAAAGTAGAGGATATAGTTTCCGATAACTTCGTATAAATCTGTTTTCTTTTCAATACAATTTTGCCAGATGTTATACCAATAAAGGCGCCTACTAAGATGTCGCTGGGGTAGTGTGCTCCCAGATAGACTCTTGAAATTGCTATCAATGCTGCGAGCGAGTACATAGCCTTTTTGTTGAATCTGCTGCCTAGGACTGCCGCTAGTGTGAATGCTACAGTGGTATGTCCTGATGGGAAAGATGGAGTTGAAGCTATCAGATTGCTCATCATTGTTTCGGGTCTTGATCGAGCTACAGCGTATTTGATTGAATAAGTTAAGGTGCTGGAAAGGATTAGTCCTGTTAGAAGCGTTTCTCCTAATTTTTTCTCTCCTTCTGAGTATATTAGTCCGGTTATTAGGAGGGCTATGGTTATGCTTCCTAGTGCTGTTATGCTCAGCATTATTTCTGTCAGCAGTGGGTTGCGCAGAATCACTGTTTGCTGCATCAGTGCGGCTTCGTTTATCACATGTGGAGTTGGGCAGTTTGATTTACAACTTTTGGGAGCTAACTAATACTCGTGATCCTGTTTTGATCTATGTGTACGGTACCAGCCATGTTTCTGAGGAAAGCTTCAAAGTTATAGACGATGCACTGGAGAAGCATGATCCAAGCGTCGTAGCACTGGAGCTTGATCATCCAAGACTCAATTCTCTTCTAAGTGATGAGAATCAGGATGGAGGACCGATGTTTGCACAGCTTATAAGATACTTTCAGAACAAGGTCGGGTCCAAAACCGGTGTGATGCCAGGCGAGGAAATGCTTTACGCCTACGAAACTGCTTTGGATGAAGGTCGTGATGTTGCATTAGTCGATCAGGATATCCGTGTTACTATCCAGAGACTGGGTGATGTAAGAAGAAAGGAGAAGGTTAAAGCAGGTTTCTCTGTCTTAGTTGGTTTTCTAGGTTTTGGGAAAAAACTGGATGTCTCGAAGATTCCTGAGGATGAGATGATACAGGAACTAGTTGAAGAGATGCAAGAAGAGTTCCCAGGTCTTTACCGAGTCTTGATGGAGGAAAGAAATCGTTTTATAGTGGAAGCCCTTCAAGAAGTAGACAAAAATAATGAAGGCGATGTTGTAGCCTTCCTCGGTGCGGCACATGTCGAAAAGGTAAAGGAGATGCTTGATGAAGTCGATAATCAAAGTACAGTGGAAGCAAGATTCTGAAGGAGAATGGAAGACCCAGCTATTCCTCGCCACGGAAGAAGGATTCGAGAAGAGAGGTTTAGAACCTGGTAGAGGACTTTCCTATGAGGTTTCCAATGAGAGAAGGTGTACTGGGTACGCTCCTAAACCTGGTGAGAGAGCTCCTTGTCCGGAATTCCGGAAGATACAGAAAGGCTCTCAGTGCCCTGAATGCCGAGGAAAAGATATTTACTCAGGCTATGTCCGTGGGGAGCAAAACGATTTAGATGGCGAGTTCTCAGTCTACCTAGCCCAGATCGGAGAAGAGGTCAAAGTTGGTGTGACGAGGAAGGAGAAGATTCCTAGGAGGTGGATTGAGCAGGGAGCGGATTATGGAGCGGAAATATTCTCGGGTTTAACTTCAAATGAGGCACTGGAGAAGGAGGAAGATTTCACGACGGGTAAGATTACTCAGAGGATTAGGAAGGAGAGGAAGACTTCCGATCCACGAAATCCTTCCAGGCTTCAGGAAATTCTAGAAGAGAACGGCTTTGACACAGCAGTTATGGATGTTCAGGAACTTACAGTCTATCCACATCTTAAAGGAGATTTTTCCAGGAAGGGCTTGCTGGAGGGAGAAGTCCAGTCAGTGAAGGGGCAGATTGTTTCTAATGGTAGGGTGGCGATGGCGATGACTTCTGGGAAAGTCTTGAAGCAACCAAGTCAGAAAGGATTGAACAGCTTCTGATAAAGGTTAAATTTTACTGCTTGTAACATAGTTAATATGACAGACTTTGAGAGAGCGTTAGTAAATTCGTTTAATGATTTCTTTGAGGAAGAGGAGATTGAAGGCATCGCGCATAGGAAGAAGCAACACCGTTTTTCCAGCCAGTTATGTGATGTTTTGGTTGATTCGCCTCATGAGACATTTTACCTGGCGATAGAGAACAAGTCTGTCAAAGTTGATTCTACAAATAAACTGTATTTCACTCAGCATTTCTCTACCAGTAATGGCGGTCATCAGGTTGAGAGGATATCTGATTTCATCGATCGTTCCGGTCGGAAGGGCTTTCTAGCGGTCGAGTTTAAGCGTGGTCGTGGAAAGGCTAGGAAGGCTTATATGGTGCCGTGGAGTGATTTACGAGCTGCTTATGAGAATGGTGAAACAGGTCTTCACTTGGATGAGATCAGAGAGTTTCCGGAGATTTTCCGTGACTCTGAGGATTACGACCTGAGGGAGAATATGATGGAGATGTTCACCTAGTTTTTAAGCCAAGTCTTTCGAATTATGACTTGATGGCACCGACAGGCTTCCAATTTTCCGCCGAAGATCTAAGGAATATCCTGATCTCGGGAGTAGTAGTCGGTGCTGCATTCGCAGCCTACAAGACAGTTACTTCTCCTATTCCTATGCTGACACTACTCTTTTTCGGTTTAATTACTGTTTCAGCCCGTGAGATAGGTCAAAGAATGGTTGCACAGAGTATGGAGGCAGAAGTTAGTTCAGAAGTTTCTCGGAGCGGCGCTGTAACTACATTGGTGGTTGCGATGCTGTCATATATCTCCTCTTTTAGTCTTGTGTTCTTAGTACCTGTTTTTTCCAGTTTCTCCGTGGAGAGTCATCAGCATTGGGGAAAAGGGATTGATGCTATCTGGGCGAAAAGAGAGTACTGGCTGGCATCAGCAGGTATAACATCGCTTCTAGTCATTTGGGCACTAGCATTTCTGGGAGATTACAACATTCTAGCAGAGATGATAGCATTATTTACATTCTTCCAATTATTGCCTCTTGACGCTGAGAAAGGAATCTGCGGAAAACTTGACGGTGCATACATCATGCTATGGACAGGATTCACATGGCTAATATTCATGGGATTGACAATAATCGCAATGATACTTTCAGTCCTCTGAAATCTTTAAACCCGAGCTCGCCCAAACTCTAGTTGATGCCTAAGATAACAGTCGGAAGAGATGAAGAAGATAAACAGAAGTACGGCCTTGAGGGCACCGGCAAAATTGGAAAACATCTTGTCGGTGAAAACGAAGAAGCCCATACTGCCAACACAGTTTACTTTGATATCGCCCGACCTCATGTCATGGGGGTCTTTGGGAAGAGAGGAACTGGTAAATCGTACTCGCTCGGGACTATTGCGGAAGAGATTCAGACTTCAAGTGTTGCCCAGAATTGTTCTACTGTTATAATTGATTCTATGGGTATTTACTGGTCTATGAAGCATCCGAATGACAGGGCTGCTTCGATGCTGGAGGGCTGGGATGAGAAGCCTGAGGCGTTCGATGTAAATGTGTATATTCCTGAGGGAAAGGTTCAAAGCTTTGAACAGAATGAGATGCCCTATGACGATACTTTCACGGTTAACCCAGGTGAATTAACTGCTTCTGAATGGGCGATGGCATTAAATATTGATATTAACTCTGAAACAGGTATTTTACTCGACCGAATTATCTCGGAACTTTCTGATAGGTCGGGAGTAGATTATAACTTAGACCATATCATCAAAGGCACTCACAAATTCGAATTCGATGAACACATCAAGAAGAACCTGGAAAACAGGTTAAGAAATGCTAAAGACTGGGGTATATTCGGCGAAGAATCTTCTCTTGGCAAGTTTACGGAGAGAGGAGAGCTTTCCGTGATCGATGTCTCTGTCTTCGGGGAGATGAGTTCGGGTTGGTCTATCAGAAGCCTTGTAGTAGGATTACTCGCTAAAAGAATACTAAGACAGAGGATGGAGGCCCGCAGGGTTGAAGAACTTGAGGAGATGGAAGGCATCTCAGAGAACGAAATGCCTATAGTATGGATGATGATTGACGAAGCCCACCAGTTCCTGCCAGCTAAAGGCGAGACTCCGGCAACACATCCGCTTCTGAGATGGGTGAAGATCGGTAGAGAGCCAGGAGTGTCGCTTGTACTGGCGACTCAGCAACCGGCAAAACTTCATCCGAACGCACTTTCCCAATGTGACATAGTTCTCTCACACAGACTTACAGCCAAACAGGATATCGATGCACTAGGAGAAATAATGCAGACATACATGCGACACGACATCCAACACTACATCGACGCGCTACCCGACAGAACAGGTACAGGCCTGATACTAGACGACAACTCTGAGAGAATCTTCCCTATCCAGATGCGACCAAGAAAATCATGGCACGCAGGAGGAACACCGGACGCATTCACAGACTAGAAGTGATTAAGAAATGCTAACTACCCAAAGTCAAACAGTTCAAGAAGTTCTAAAATCATTCATACTTACACCAATTAAACAGCCTGATATACTCCCAACCGTACTCCCCTTAATTCTCGGCGGACTGGTCATAGAACTCTACTTCGGCAAACACACACGAGAAGACCTCGGATGGAACACATCGGTTGGAAACGCGATAATCTGGGTAACAACAGGAGTAACACTCCTAATGACAACACCAAGCCTAAGCCGCATGGAAGAATACGCAGCCTACAGCCTCATAGGAACCGGAATATTCATAGGGTACATGGACTTCTACCATAAATGGAGTGAAACAGTAGCCTTCGTAGTATCCTCCTCAGGTGTAGTCTACACATTAGCATATATCGGCGTAATCCTGATCAAGACAAGTACACCTATCAACGAAGTTACTCTGAAGGCTTCCGGAATATTTTTCGTAGCGGCTATGGTAGGATTCAAACTCCTACAATCAATGGAAACACCGCAAGACGACTTCGCATTAAACTAGGGAAGCGTTAAGAAAATTCCCTACACAACACTTATCCGTGCTAAAGACAGAAGAAATAGAAAGCCGGACATATCAGGAAGTAATCGCAGCATCAAGCCGCGACCAAAACACCTTAGTCGTCCTACCCACAGGACTAGGAAAAACCATGATCGCACTCATGGTAGCATCCCAAAAACTAGACAAAGGAAAAACACTGTTTCTCGCACCAACCAAACCACTAGTTCAACAACACAAAAGAGAATTCAACAAGTTCCTAGACATACCTGAAGACCAGTTAAAGGTAATGACAGGCGACACAAGGCCAGCCAAGAGAGAAAAACTCTGGCAGGAAAAACAGGCATTCTTCGCAACACCACAGATAGTAGAAAACGACATAATCTCAGGAAAAATACCGTTCGAAGACTTCTCACTGGTTATATTCGACGAAGCACATCGAGCAACAGGAGACTACGCCTACAACTTTATATCAGAGAAAACATCATGTCAAAAACTGGCACTAACGGCCTCTCCAGGGGGCGACAAGGAAAAAATCATGGAGGTCGCTGACAACCTGGAAATAAACAACTTTGAAATCAGGACTGAAGACGACCCAGATGTAGAACCATACATAGAAGACAAAGAGGTCAACTGGAAGAGAGTATCGCTTGACAACCGCTTCCAGACTGCCAACAAAAAGATGGAAGATGCCAAGAGAACCCAGTTGAAGAAGCTTCAGAAACTGGATCAGCTAGACTCCATAAATAATGTTCAGAAAACTGATTTACTGAATCTAAGAGGTAAGTTGTCCTCAAAACTTTCCTCGACTGATGACCCTAAACTCTATTCTGCAATTTCACATGTTGCAACAGCCTTGAAGATGTCTCAAGCTATCGAACTACTTCAGACTCAAGGAGTCAGCCAGGCCTACGACTACATCAGAGGACTGGACAACGACGATTCTAAGGCCGCTGCCAGAGCACTAGAAGACGAGGACTTCCTCAAAGCCAAATCTTTAATCGAATACCTGAGAAAGAAAGGAGAAGAACATCCGAAAATTGATAAGACGCGAGAACTCCTATCTGACCTTTCCGGAGATGAAAAAGCGATCGTATTCACCGAGTATCGTGCCACTGCCGACAAAATACTAGAAGAACTTGAAGAGGAAGGACTTAAGCCTGTCAAGTTTATCGGGCAGCAAGGAGACGATGGAATGAGCCAGACAGAACAGATAGAAACACTCTCAGAATTCGATGATGGCGAACACAATGTCCTGGTATCTACATCGATAGGAGAAGAAGGATTGGACATCCCTGCGGTAGATAAAGTCTTGTTCTATGAGCCTGTGCCTTCTGCTGTCCGTGATATTCAGAGAGCGGGTAGAACAGGTAGACAGGAGGAAGGAGAGGTCACAGTACTTATAGCGGAGGATACAAGGGATGAGGGATACTACTGGAGTGCTCATCACAAGAAGAAGAACATGAAGAAGACCTTGAAGGAGTTGAAGAACTCTGATGAGATAGAGGAGCGTGAGGACGACCTCGATCAGAGGAAACTGGATAGTTATAATGAGGAAAAGAAAGAAGATCAAGCTGAAGAGAAAGATGATGGAATCAAGGTCGTAGCAGATGACCGTGAGAACAGCATCGCGAAGGAGCTTTCTCGCAGCGATATAGAAGTTGAGAAGAAACGCCTTGATGTAGCTGACTTTATTGTTTCTGATCGTACCGGTGTGGAGAGGAAGGAGGCAGCTGACTTTGTTGATTCTATAATTGATAATCGTTTGTTTGACCAGTTGCAGGAGATTACTCAGTTTGAGAATCCTATCGTGATTATCGAGGGAAAGAATCTGTATCATCATCGTGATATCGCTCCTGAAGCCATCAGAGGCGCTATTTCCAGTATGGCTCTAGACTATGGTGTGCCTATTATCTGGACGCAGGATGAGGATGACACAGCTGAGACATTGAAGTCGCTGGCGAAGCGAGAACAGAAGGATAAAGATCGGGATGTACAGGTCAGAGGAACCAAGAGCGGTATGACTCCTGAGGAAACTATGGAGTTTATTGTCTCAGGAATCCCTGATGTGAATACAAAGATTGCGGAGAGGCTTCTAGAAGAATTTGGCACTGTTCGGAAAGTATTCACAGCAAGTAGTGGAGAGTTACAGGAAGTTGATGGAATCGGTCAGAAAACAGCCGACAAAATCACGGACTATGCAACACGAAACTACGAATAATGGCTAAAAAACCGCTTATAGTCGGAGTAGACCCTGGAAGCACATCCGCAGTCGCAGCAGTAACACTAGACGGAGAGGTAGAACTTCTGGAATCAGGTAAAAACTTTCCGCCGCGCGAAATAATCCAGAGACTCATCAAAGTTGGCAAACCGGTCGTAGTAGCATCCGACAAAGGCAAGACACCGAGTAAAGTGGACAAGATTTCTTCATCACTTGGTGCAAAAACTTTTGAGCCGGAAGAAGACCTTTCCCAGGATCGGAAGAAAAGACTTGGGAAAGGAGCCAACAGTCACGAGCTAGATGCACTGGCCTCTGCGGTACATGCCCAAAAACAGCTTCATAAAGAGATACGGAAGATTAACAAGTTGAAAAGCCAGTTAAACCGGGATAAGATAGAGGTAGCTGAGAAGGTCTTCGAAGGCGAGCCTGTAAGAAAATCTGAGGATGCGACGCCAGAGGAACCTGATGAGTATGGTGAAGCTGGAGAAGCTTCTGGATCTGGTGATGACGTGGATCCTGAGAAAAAGCGTTTGGAGAAAAAGGTTGAAAACCTTGAGGAACAGGTTCAACGGCTGAAATCTGAACTTGGTGAAGAGAGAAGTGAGAAGGAAAGCCTTAGGGCTAAGTTAAGCCGGCTGAGAGATGAGGAGCGGAAAGAGGTTAGGAAAGAGGAAGAGGTTCAGAAGCGGGAGGCAGAGATCAAAAGAAAGAATCAGGAAATTGAAGAGCTTGAAGAGGAAATAAGCGATTACAGGATAAGAGAAAAACAGTACAGGAAAGCAGTCCGGAAAATCTTCCACGAGGACCGTGACCTCGTCCGTGTAGTCGATAAGTCGGTTGAAGAAGTACCTGAAAAAGCAGTAACCAGAAATAAAGATCTGATAGAGGTCTTGGAGAACCGCGGCTGCAACATATACCATGTAGACAGGGTAGAGGGCGTTGAACTAAGCGATTTCTACCTGGTAGAATCCTTCCCAGAACCTAAAAACTTTGAATCCATAATTGAAGATTACAAGGATTCCAGATGAGATTTGACTCTGAACAATTTACTGAGACTCAGCAGAAGCTTTTTCAAACACTCCTGTTCATGGCAAAACTACTGGTCGTCGGAGCCATATTTCAGGGAATCCTGTACATACATCCAAACACAGAGTTCCTTCAAAGCTTTCTAGCTGAAATAATAGGTGCGATGCTGAACTCTACAGGAACCCAGACAACTGTCAATGGTATAAGCCTTCTAACCAGTAAAGCAGAATACATCATAACACAGGACTGCCTAGGATGGAAAAGCATAGCAGCATTCTACGCACTGACATTTGCATCCACAAAAAGAACGCTAGAACACCTAAACTACCTGCTGCAAGGAACAGCAGTAATAATAATCGCTAACATAATCAGAGTCTACACCACGGTAGTACTAGCTGAAAAAGGCATAGTCTCATTTGACCTAATACATGATGTGCTCTGGAGTTGGAGCCTGACATTCCTAGTACTGGCTATGTGGGCTTACTGGATGCTAGAACTGAAAGACAGAAAACCAATCTTCCAGCAAAGAATACAGGAAAGAGTCAGAGAATTCAACCGAGAATAATATACTGAAGAACCGTAAAACCTGCATCAGTCAAAACCAAGGCAGCAGGGAACACAGGCATGAAACGCAAACCATGCATAACCTCCACAGTCCCATCCAACTCACTGATCTCCTCCTCACTTACTCCACGAATCTTATCATCTTCCTTCAAAACCTCACCGCCGTCTAACTCATCCACATCAACTTCTTCAACTAGTGCATATTCTTCAACTACCTGCAAAAACCGGTAAAGGAAAATCATGAACGCTGTCGCAGCATAAATCACAGCTGCGTTTTGAAGACTTAGAAAACCAAATATTACCAAAGCTAGGCCTAATTCTAAACCTATTCTCAACCTATCGTCGTACAATTTGTCTCTTAGCTGTTCTCCAAATCCTTTTTTCTTCAAAGCTCTGATTGAAGCAAAGACCAAAGTATAGACGAAAGCTACTGCTACCAGGTTAAAGAACATGTTGAAGCTGTGGCTGATAAATCCTGATGCCGAAAGGACGAGGTAAGGTGCCCCAAAACCTAATGCTGATAATCCAAGTGCGTCTGCACCGCCCCACATACCTTTCCAATAAGCAAACCAGCCATAAAATGAGAAAATCGTTCCTGCAACTACAGAATAAATGAGAGGGTTCCAACTTCCTAAAATGAAGCTTTCCGCTGCGTGAAGTCCTAATCCGCCTATTATCGCGGTTACTGCGAATTCGTCTGGTACATCTCCGAGCTCGCTTCTGACATCAAATATCGATGCTATGAACAAAGTTGCAAAAGTCAATATGTGGGAAAAATGCACTAAAACTGTCATCACATTAGTTTAAATCCAATCAAGACTAAAAAACAGTACCATGAAGGACTGGCAAAAACTACTTCTGGACCCGGCAGCATACACAGTCCTAAGACAACTAGTCCAAGAACCCAAGACAAAACAAGAACTATCCGAAGAAACAGGGATAAAACCGGGAAGAATGGACAAGCTTGTCAAAAAACTGTTGGAAAACGAGTTAATAACTCAGAATGTAGAGAATGGCGTCCGAAAACTCGAACACAACATCAACCACGATCATGTCAAACAACTAAGGATAGAGATAGAAGAATTCACGACAAATCATATTGAAGACGAAGTGAAACTAGGCAACTTCCAGGAAGCAAGGCAAAAAATCCATGACAAACCAATGGTAGAAGACTTGCACAAAAGGAAGTCACTTGCTAAGATAGAGGCACTGCAGAAACTTGAACAACTTCCACAGACAGACAAAAAACAAGATGTAGGTGGGAGCTGGCAGAGTTTAAAAGGTTTCATTCCGCGTCTGTAAAACATTATGACAACTTTTGAATTCTCAGGAGAAATCCAGCTAGGTAACCACGCTCAGCCATTCGACCGTGAAATCGAAGCTGAGTCAGAAAAACATGCTAAAGACAAACTATACTCAGAACTCGGCAGCGAACACAGCAAGCCAAGAAGCAGCATCACAATCGAAGAGTCTCAGGAGGCATAATACCATGGAACAGCAAGAAATGATGCAGGAATACCAGCAACTACAGCAGCAGATGGAAGAAATGCAGGAATATCTTCAACAGGTCCAGCAAAGCAGGGAAAATGTTCAAGACGCGATTACAGCGATCGAAGGACTTGAAGATGTAGAAGAAGGAAGCGAAATCCTAGCACCGATCGGAAAAGGAGCATTCGTCACAGCCAAGATCCAGGACACAGAAAATGTCGTAACCAACATCGGCGGCGACACATACCAGAAACGAGAAAATGACGAAGCAGCAGACGCCCTAGAGCAGGAGAAAGAGAAACTTCAGGAGACCAGAGAAGAACTTGAAGAGAACCTGCAGGAAATGCAGCAGCAGATGCAGCAAATCCAGATGCAGCTCCAGCAACAACAGCAAGAAGCACAACAATAACTCCTTTTTCTTTAAACTTTCATCTCCACAAACTCTTCTTATGCTAGACAAATTCAAAGAATCAGTCAAAGACTTTTCCGAAAATGTAAAGTCAACTGTAGCGGAAAAAGAACTGGACGAAGACACACTCAACCCGCTTCTAGAAGAACTAAGACTCAAACTGCTTCAAAATAATGTCTCGCTCGAAGCAGCAGAAGCCATCGAAGAAGAACTAAGAGAAACCCTACTAGGGGAAAATGTTCGTAGAGGTAAAGCAGAAGAAAAAGTAAACGAAGCAGTCAAACAAGTACTACTAGACCTGCTAGACGATTCATACAGTTTCCTGGGTGAGCTACAAGATGCTGAAAAACCACCAGTCGTCTTCATGATGGGATTCAACGGCTCAGGAAAGACAACGACATCAGCCAAGCTTACAGAGATGCTTCAGAACCAAAGTGAGGGAGTGGTTCTTGGTGCCGGTGATACTTTCCGGGCAGCATCGATAGAACAGTTACAGGAGCATGGAGAAAAACTTGATACCAAAGTCATCAGCCATGAATACGAGTCAGACCCGGCAGCAGTAGCTTATGACGCTGTTGAACATGCAGAGAATGAAGATAAGATTGCATTGATTGATACGGCTGGTAGAAGTCATGCTGATCAAAACTTGATGAATGAGCTGGAGAAGATGGTCAGAGTCAATGATCCGGATATCTCGTTCCTTGTAGTCGATGCCTTATCTGGTAACGATGTTTTGGAGCAGGCAGATGCATATGAAGGGATGTTCGACGCTATAATAGTCACCAAAATGGATGTCGATGAGAACGGCGGTGCTATAATTTCCATAAGTCAGAGAAGCGGTAAACCGGTTGCCTATATCGGCACAGGGCAGAAGTATGGAGACTTAGAGGAGTTTGACAAGGAAGAATTTGTAGAGGAAATATTAGAATAAGTTATCTATTTTTTCTTCTAAATCTCTCATTGATCTTTCTCTGCTGTTGCTTGTAATTTTTTGGTCTTTTATGACTCCCTCATACTTTAATAGATCATCTAAGTCCTCTAAACCAACACTATAAATAGAGGTGGCTAAATCGTACACAGAGTCTATTTGGTCCACTTCATGACTCATCATAAACTCCTTGGCTTCAGCGTCTAGTTCCTGTCTTTCTGCAGGAGTAGCTTCCAAATATTCATCTTTTGCTTCATTTAGTTTCTGTTGAAAAATTGAATAACCTATAGCTGTGCCTGCTGAGACTAAAGCACCTGAAAGTACTTTTTCAGACCAATTCATAGAAAAATCTAGCTAAATGCTGTGCCTTCGTCTAGGCGTTTTTGCATGGATTTCTCCAGTTTCTTCAGTTTGGATTTCAGTGGTTGGAGGTCTTCGTCCATTTCGTCCATTTTGATCTGCTTGCCTTCGCTTCTTTTCTGGATTCGGTCTTTTCTCATTGTGGCGAGTAGGTGGTTGACTTCTGCTACTAGTTGTTCGTATTCTTTGAGTTGTGCTTCGATGTAGCTGATTTCTTCTCCTAGTTCTTCTCGCAGCTCTGCTGTGACTTCGTCCTTGACTTCTTGTTTCATCTGTTCTTTGTCAAGTCCGAACTGCTGCCTGACCGTTGAGTAAAATTTCTCCATTCCCATAATTTTAACGCCTTGTATTTACCTATTCATACTAAAAATCTTTTAAGAGTTGTCCAGGTTTTCAGGAACCACAACTCCCATTTCCTCAAACTGGTCTTGGCTGTAGAACCTGGCTGTCACAGCGCCTAGAACAGCGTCAAACTCCTTAGCTCCGCTGATGTCTCCCTCGATTCCGATCGATTTTAGAGCGTCTTCTCCATCCAGCATCAGTTCTTCAGCGGTTATCTGTGGTTCAAATCTGATTATCTCTGGAATATAATCTAACTGGTGTTTCAAGTGTTTTTCCAGGCTCTGCAACCTTTCAACCTTCCTTTCTTGATGGCTGTTCGGTGTAAAGATGTATCCCTCGTCCTGTAGCTCCTGCTCGGCCTTAGTAAACTCTTTAGGTCCTTGCTCTGTACCTACATCGAAAGCTATAATCTCGGGTTGTTTCTCCTCTACCAGGTCAACTATTTCTTGGTTGGTTTCAACTGAAAAGGTTTCCAGTTCATCTCCTAGAAAAGCGATTTTCGAGTCTTTATCCAAGCTGTTGCTGAGTATAACTCCTGCAATCATTCTTGATTCACCTTAGCCAATCTTTTACCGTTTTCAAAATCTACAAGCGTCTTATTATTCTCCTTTTCTTCCTCAATTTTCTCCTTAATCGCTTTCCTCTCAATCTTGATCAGGAAATCATTCAAAATCTTGTTAAACTCCTGAGGCTTCTCATAAAAACTGAAAACACCTGATTCAACCTCAGAAACCGAAGCACTAGACATCAAATTCTTAGCATAACCTCGATCGGAGAAAATATCTCTAGTAGCATGTACAATCATACACTCCTTCTCAGGCTTCCTAACGCCGAACCTTTCCTGAAATGACTTAAAATCGTTGAAATCAAGGAAGCTGACATCCTTACAGAAACTCCTAACCTCCTTATAACGCATAGATTTCATGAAAAGCTTCTTGAAAAGCTTCACAGGGAAAACTCCTGAGGTCAAACCCTGATAAACTTCCTTAGGAATACCTTTCTTCAACTTCTTTTTAGCCCCGCCAACAACAGTCGCTGAAACACTCTCATGTGCCTCAAAACCCTGTACCAGAGAATTGCTGTAGTTAGCACCTATCAAAACAATATTATCCATTTCATCCTGGTTAATTATCTGTTTCAAAGCCTTTCTATGACCTTCAAAACCTCGGTTACTGACTGTAGGCTGATAAGTTACTGTCCTGTAATCCTCAGAAAAATAATTTACCTGGTACTTCCAAGCCTCTGCTGAGAAAACACCGGGAACAAACACAAGCTGAATCCGTGACTCAATCTCTGAATCATACAAATGCATATTTTCGTCTCCAACTCTTGTCAGCGAAAACTCCATTGTAAGAATAAAACGGTAGTGAAAATCTTTTATCCCTTAAACACACAACTCCTCATAGATGGATAATTCTGCCGTAAAAGCAATCATAATAGCACTCATCTCTGCCGCCGTCGGAGCACTACTCAACCAAAAAACAACAACCATACAAGCAGCAACAACAATACCAATGACAGCCTGGCTCCTCTTCCAATTCAGAACCCTGGAAAAAGCCTGGAAAAGCCTAGGCTTACTACGGAACCCAATACTATCAGGAATAAACGCATTTTTCGCATCTTTCATATACCTATCCTGGAATACGGTGCCATTGATGAAAGCAATCTATCTCTCAACCGGAGTATTCCTACTTGGAGGGGTACTAGGAACACTCATGTACAAGTACTGGAATATTGGTCACTGAGAGACAGACCATTTAATCCTTGCCACTTCATTCCTAGACATGTTTGACAAAATCAAGGACAGCATCCAGAAATTCTCCTCAAGCAATGTAGCAGATGAAGAAGCAGTAGAACAACTAGTCAAAGACATACAAAGAGACCTCATAAAAGCAGATGTAGATGTAAGCCTGGTCTCAGACCTTTCTGACGAAATAAGAGAAGAAAGCCTGGGAGAGAAAAAAGACGGTCTAAGCAGAAAAGAACATGTACTGGAAGTAGTCTATAACAAGCTAGAAGAACTACTCGGAGAGGAATCCGAAGTTGAGATAGAGCCACAGACAATACTACTATGTGGACTCTACGGAGCAGGAAAGACAACTACAACAGGTAAACTAGCGGACTTCTACCGAAAAAGAGGCATGAAGGTTGGAGTCATCGCAGCAGACACTGACAGACCAGCCGCATTCGAACAGCTACAGCAGATTGCGGATGATGTTGAAGCCAGTTTCTACGGTGAGAAAGATGCTGAAGATCCTGTTCAAGTCGTTGAAAACGGTAAGGAAGAGCTGGATGTCGATGTCTTAATCGTTGACTCGGCGGGTAGGAACTCGTTGAATGATGATTTGAAGCAGGAACTCTCTGATATGGAGAAGGTTCTACAGCCCGATGAGAAGTACCTGGTTATCCCTGCCGATATTGGTCAGTCTGCGAGAGATCAGGCTGAGAACTTTGATGATGCAGTAGGACTTTCTGGAGTTATCGTTACTAAGATGGATTCCTCCGCTAAAGGTGGTGGGGCGCTGGTTGCATGTCAACACGCGGATATCTCTGTCAAGTTTATCGGTACCGGTGAGAAGATGGCGGACCTCGAAGTTTACGATCCTGTTGACTTTGTGTCTGATATGATTGGGCAGCCGGACCTGGAAAGCCTTCTGGAGAAGATAGAGGAGCTGGACACCGACCCGGAGGCAATTCTGGAAGGAGAATTTACCTTGGAAGACTTTCAGGAGCAGATGGCATCTGTCACAGACAGTGGAATGATGGAGGAAATGATGAGTCAACTACCATTCTCCTCAGACCAGATCCCAGACAATGTTGCTAACCTGACTGAAGGCAAAATACAATCTTACAATGTCATAATTGACTCCATGACTGATGAAGAAGTAAAAGATCCATCAGTAATCAATAGAGAAAGAAGAGAAAGAATTGCGAACGGTTCAGGAACATCTGTAGAGGATGTTCAGGAGCTGATCAAGCATTACCGTCAAACTAAGAACATGGTTGACAAGTTTGACAAGAAATCTATGAAGCGTGGTAATATGCAGAACATGATGCAGAAGCTTGGGCTGTAGTTTGTTAAACTTTTTTAACTCTTGTTAACTGAGGTTAACATTTGTTTAGTCTGGTTAATACTTCTGAGGAGGAAGTCCTGGAATTCTTCTGCATGAATCCTATGCAAAAGTACTCGGTCTGAGGTTTCAGAGGAGCTAAGTTATTCTAAATCTTCTATTTCAAGCAAGTTTGATGGTTTAAATGATAAAGGGGTCCTAGATCTGGTTGAGGAGAGAAATTCCAAGCTAGCTTCGTTTAAAAGAGAGGAAAATACTGATCTAAAGCAGTCAGTAAATCTGGACAGATTTCGTACTTCAGATTTAATTAAGGAAATAGTGGAAGACTACAAGGGCGAGATACTTGAAAACATGTTAGAAACACTTGCAAACGGCATCATTCTTCATGGTTATCTAAATATAGCATGAGAGGATGAAATATGAGAGAATTTCAGTCATATGTTGAAGAAGGGAACGTTAAGGAGCAGTTGCCAAATCATGGAGAAGCATGATCACTACGAGCACAGGCAGTTACAAGATTTGAACAACAGATACAAAGTAAGGAAATAACTTCCTGTCGATTAAAAATCAACTTTTTCTATTCTATGGCGAGCATCCTCAATATCTGACTTAGTGTACAGTTTTCCCCTACCAATTCTTCTCTTGAAGTCTTTTTCCATGTCATAAAACTCTAGGGCTGCTTTCTCGTCGATCTGTATAAGTTTGAGGTGGGCTGTTTGACTAGTAACTCTTATAGAATTAATGAACTCGGTCCATCTGCCTGGAACAGTTTTATTAGTTGAGGCTACCGCTTTGGTTACTCCCAGAAGCAGGAGAATACTTTTCCTCTGTATTTTGTCTCGCATTTTAGGCACTTAGACCACATATACCTCATACTCCCCTAAACTCCGCCCTAACAAATATTCAACTCAACCAGTATTTAAAGATACTCGGACCTCATATGAATTCATATGATAGCAGTAGTCTCCGACAGCCATGTTCCAACCCGGGCAGAAAAAATACCTGAACCAGTCAGAGAAAAAATGAAGGGCTCAGATCTGATAATACACTCAGGAGACTTCGCCGAACAAGAAGTATACAACGGAATAGAAGAATACGGAGAACTAATCGCTGTAAAAGGAAACTGCGACTTCTTCGACCTACCGAATTCTAAGGCATTTGAGAGAGATGGTGTGAAGTTCGGAGCATATCACGGCACAGGTATTAATCCGCGTGGAGATCACGACACCCTTCAGAAGATAGCTGTGGAAGATCTCGAAGTAGATATATTGATCACGGGCCACACTCACCATGAAGAGCTCACGGAGCTGGAAAACTGTATAATCCTGAATCCTGGCAGCTGCACTGGTGTGGGTGGAGGATCAAGCAGGGAGACAAATCCAACAATGATTGAGATAGATGAAGAGGATATGAAGGCTAAACTCCTCGAGTTAGAAGATGATGAACTAGTAGAGAAGGATTCACTCAAACTAAAATAAGGTTACTGTATAGTACCTAGATACCTTTAGTAACTTTCTCTCGAAGTTTTCATTCATGAAAGAATTACGAGAAGATGTTGAAGGCAAGCGAAACGCAGAATACGAAATCAGTCCGTTATTCCTGAACCGTTACTCTCCACGCGCACTGGAAAGAGACATGAACCAGGAAGATCTGATGGCATTGTTCGAAGCCGCCAGATGGGCGCCAAGCAGCTATAATAATCAGAGCTGGAGATTCATGTACGCAACTTATGAAGACCAGGAATGGGAAGACTTCTGCAGCCTAATGAATGACTTCAACCGCGACTGGGCAGAAAAAGGATACGCACTAGTAGTAGTTGCATCAAAAACAACCTTCGACCACAACGGCGAAGAATCAATAACCCACAGCTTCGACACAGGCGCAGCATGGGAAAACCTGGCGCTGGAAGCAGCTAGAAGAGATCTAGTAGCTCACGGCATGCAGGGATTCGACTACAAAAAAGCAAAAGAAGTACTGGATATTCCTGAAGGATTTGAAGTAGAAGCAATGGTTGCTATCGGCAGTAAAGGAGATGAATCTGAACTGCCGGAGGATATGCGGGTAGAGCCGAACGGAAGGAAAGATATGGATGAGATAGTCGCTCAGGGAAGCTTCGACTTCTAAAAATTTCCTCCTTCAACTCTTTCGTACCAGGTTCTAGCTGTTGTTTTCTAGGAGAAATAGTAAAATTAAATAGAGAAAAAAGAGTTTTTTAGAGAAACAAATTGACTCATTCTAGGAGCTTTAAGCCAGCTCTAGATTTGTTGCCTTTGGACCTCTGTCGCCTTCTTCCTGCTCGAACTCTACATCAGCGCCTTCTTCAACTTCTTCTACGCCTTCAGGTAGTTCGCTCATGTGGAAGAAAACATCGTCGTCAATCTCTTCAGTCTCGATGAATCCGTAACCGTCTCCATCATGGAAGAACTTTACAGTACCTTGCATAAACTAAATAACACCTCCTTTGTAATTTGTAAATAAACAATTCCCACCCATCTTTATAAGGGCGACATACACTTCCTCACATCCAAATAACAAACGAAAAAATGACGCCAAACATGAAACTGGAGAAACATATTTCTGAACAAAAAACTGAAACAAGTTTAGGAAACCTGAAAAACGAAATAAACGACTATCTGAACAACGGTGATCTAGCCCGGTTACTTCTAACAGCGATGGGCGAGAAACCTGCAACAGACGTAGAGGTTTTCCTACCCGATGAAGAAGAATTGAACAAATTGATTTCCAAATTAAACTCTATAGGCTACAACTGCTACGTCAACAGAAACCCTGGAAAGACAATTGCTGAATCATTCACAAAAATGCTGGGAGACACATCTAACACATCAGAAATGATTGAAAAAGCAGAAATAAAGGCTAGAATCTTCTGCACCAAAAAACAGTATTCCAAGGAGTTCTTCAAACCAATTACAGACAAAAAATACAAAACAAAAATGCACAGGAGATACGGAGAATTCCTTCAGTTCGAAGAGGAAAATATAGAATCCTTCATTTACTCAGATCTGCCTATATGGAAAAAAGTCTTCTACCGCCTGAGAAAATCCAAACCAGAAACTCCAATAGGACCTCTAAAAGCCTTAGACAAATACGAAGACAACCCCAGCCAAGAAAAACAGAAACTGGTATCAGCACTAACCTTTGGAAAAGTAGCCGACACCCAGAAAAACTACCGGAAAATGCTTGAAAAAACACGTAAAAGAAAAAACGCAGTTAAAAAATCCGAATTAGAATTAAACTTCTTTCTTGAAAACCTAGCCGACCCAAGAATAGAAATGGAAGACCAAAAAATTTAGAAATTACAGGAAAAAACTCTTCCCTTCCATCCTTTCTTAGATGAATACGTAGCCGACTCAGAGCAAATAAACAAATCTTTTTGGGTCTAACGATGTCTCAACCCGTGCTCCACGTGCTCACTAGGCGATCTCTTACCATCAAAATCTCCAAGCTCTTCCTCAAGCTCCCGGAAATCCTTAGAAAGCTTACCATGATTCTCCGAACGAGTCAAACCCAGGTAAAACTCCTCAACCAACATCTCACGCAGACTAGTATGCTTCTCATGTCTGAAATACGACTTAATATAGCTTTTCAAAAAGCTCTCAAAATTCTGCGGAGTAACCGGAGCCTCATCCAACTCCTCATCCCAGAGAACACTCCACTGCTCAGCTAGCTTATCAAAATCAACGGTGTATTCTCGCGGATCAGAATCCTTAACCACATCCAAGTATCCCTCATCCACAGCACCTAAAATAATTTGCTCAGCCTGCTCATCATCAAAACCATGCTCCACTCCAAGCCGAACACTATTACTCTCATCATCCAAAAAAATATTCCTGAAAACCTTGTAAACCGCAACCGAATTATGAAAATCCATAAACCCTACTAACAACTTCTCTCAATAAAAAACTTCCCAAAAAACGCAGGAAAACTTGGGGCCGGCATGATTTGAACATGCAACCTACCGCTAACTCCTAATAAGCGAGGCTTTAATCATCAAACCCTTTCTCGCGAAAAGGTTCTCATCCCTCCAGTAAAGGTTCTCTGGAGGCGGTCGCTCTCCCAGATTGAGCTACGACCCCTTTACTCTACCACTTGGTCGACCAGTTTTATATTACACTTTGTCAGAGCTTCCAATAACCTGCCGCTGTTGCCATTACTGTCAGACCTGCAAGTGTAAGCGGGAATGCAGGTGTTGCGATGGCAGCGGCGATCCCTGATAGCATGCTGGGTACTGCGTTTCCGAGTGCACGAACGCTTTGATTGGTTCCAAGCGCTAATCCCTGGTCTTTGTCGGCTGCCTTGTTTGAGACAAGCGTGTTCAGACTGATCTGTGTTACAGAGTTGTTAAACTGGAAAAGCGTTACAACTGCCAGGAAAACAGCGATGCTCTGTGGTACTGGCTGGAGGAAGATGAAGAGTCCTGTCAGGAACAGTGTAAAAGGCATAACATTCTCTTCTTCGAACCTGGAAAACAGTTTCGGCACTATGTATCCCTGACCGATTATCAACAGTATACCAATGTATAGGAAGAAGTTGCCGGTCTGGAACTGGCTGAATCCAAAGTTTTTGACCAGGTAGACGGGAATGAATGTTGTGAAGAAGGCGAACCCGGAGAAGTAGAAGAAGTTGGCAGTAAACAGTTTCTTCAAGCCTGGCAGCCCCCATCCTTTCTTTAACTGAGTGAAAGGTTTCTTCCAGTTGATCTTCTTGTCTTCCATTGGACTTGTTTCATGCAGCGATTTCGTCACATAAAGTAGGGAGATGGTTGAGACGGCTGCTGCAAACCAGAAAGGTGTTGTAACTGAGAAAAAATGTAGAAAGTCGGATGAGAGGAATCCTCCGAGGAAAGGTCCGAAGATAAATCCTATTCCGAATGCCATGCCAATTATTCCAAAGTTTTTCGACTTTTTGTCGTCCTCTGTTATGTCTGCGATCGTTGCCTGTGAAACTGAGACCAATCCTCCTGTCAAACCATTGAGAACTCTGGAAGCGAACAATACAGCGATACTGTTGAACATTATGCCCAGTCCAAAGACTATTGAAGAGATAACTGTGCCAAAGACGGATACCTGAATCACTTTTTTCCTGCCATAAATATCACTGATCTCACCCAGGATCGGAGTAGCGAAGAACTGACCTAACGGATAAAGCCCGATAAGAAGACCCAGCAAAACATAACCGATCTGGATTGATACTCCCTCTGAAAGCATATAGAAAGTCGAGCCAGGCTCAGTAAACAACAGCGGTGCAATCGGAATCAGCACCCCAAAGCTGATCACCTCGGCAATAATCGTCAGGAAAAGCGTTCGAATAACTTTTGAATCACTCATGATAACCGACTCAGGGAATTAGTTATTTCAAAACCCTCTGAACTGAGGTTACCGATTTAAAATCTGCCGTCTCTGCATAGGTGTGAAGATAACGGAGAAAGACGGCATCCATATACAAGGAGAAGAGAAGGTAGTTGCCGACTCCAGAAACAGTCAGGGCGACATCAACCTTGTCAGTCACGCCCACTTCGACCACATGCACCTCAGCGACTCAGAAGTAGTTTGTTCAGAACTAACTGCTAAGCTTGCAGGTGCCAGAGCCGGTAAAGAAGTCAAGAGAACAGAACATGACAGAGTTGAATTATACAACTCCGGTCACATACTAGGGAGCTCAGCCGCAAAAATCAAAGGAGAAAAAAGCGTTCTATACACAGGAGATGTCTCCCTAAGAGACAGAGTGTACTTAGACGGTTTCAATCCAGTTTCAGCTGACATACTCGTAGTAGAATCAACTTATGGCATACCAGCATATCGCTTCCCAGAGCAGAGAGTAATAGAAAACAGGATCAAAGACTTTATCCAGAATGAAGGTTCTCCGCTGATTCTATTTGGCTATTCGTTGGGAAAAGCTCAGAAGATTCAGAAACTAGCAGAACAGGCAACTGAAAGACCGATACTGGCACATGGCTCCGTCAAAAACATGAACGATGTCGTAGAGGAATCCGCGGAAAAAGAGTTCAGAGCCATTCCATACGGCGAAAACAAGGAGCTGATGGAAGACAACGGAATACTTGTAGCACCTTCAAACACTTCCCAAAGTGACTGGGTAGAAAAACTTGTAGACAAGACTGGAGCCGTTAAAGCAGGATTCTCTGGCTGGGCGACCACAGACTCATTCAAGTATCGCGGCGGCTACGACGAAACATTTCAGTTATCCGATCACTGCGACTTTGACGGTCTAGTCAAGCTAGTAGAAGAAGTTGACCCGGAAAAAGTGTATGTACAGCACGGATTTGATGAAGAATTCGCATCATACCTCAAAAGAGAGAAAGGATTCAACGCACGAGCATTGAAACAGAATCAGAGCTCTCTTACTGATTTCTAGCTCGGTTAAAAAATTGGATATTTATTCAAAGTTTTTTGAGCTTGTTGAGTCTATGGAGGGAGAAGTAATACAGGATCTTTTGAATGGAGAGACTTTGCCTGCTGATAAGGTATTTCAGCAGCTTGAGGATCCGAGACTGGTCAAGCTAACTGAGAACTTTCCTGATGGAAAAGGCATTGAAATTGATGGTGAAAGAAATCATATTAGCCTGGAAAAAGGATTTGCGTATAAGGCAAAACGCGATCTAGAGAGAAGAACTATTCCTGGAGTCCTAGGAGAAAAAAAGAGGAGTGTTCTTAGAAGAATAATGCCTTTTCCCAGAATACACGCAGAATACAGGACTGAGCTGGTTGAAGAGTTTGGTGATTATAACATATCTCTCTACACTGATCCAGATAACTTTGTGACAGTTTACCATGCCGCTAAAACACCGCAGGAAGCTGAAGAAATAATAAGGGATGGAAAGATCAAGCCCAATATCAATTCAAGATTACGGGAAAAAATTGGTGTAACTCCTGTAATTTATACAAATGAAGATCATAGGGAGATGAGATTCTATCTTGATGGTGAAGGTGTTGTCTTCGAAATAGAAGTACATGAAGCTCGACTCGGGTATGGAAACCACTCAGATACTCTTACAGATGAAATTGACTTAGAGAATGTAGTCTCAGTATATCCTGAAGAGAAAGCTGAACACTATGAAGCCCTGCTAAAATCTCAAGGATACAATCCTGATATAAATCAGTCTTTAACTGATTTCTAAAATATCTTCGCCGTCAACCTCTTTCTCCATTCGCTGAATTACTTGTTTCTGCTTCTCCAGTCTTTCCTCTGCAACTTTCTTTGTATGCTCAAAGTGCATTTCTACTATCTGTTCCTGGTATTCGTCAACTGCAGTGTTCCAGAAGTAGTCCAGACTTTCTTTGAAGCTTCTCTCGTGTTGTGCTGCGTAATGTATCTGCCGCCAGAGATTGCTGACACCAAAGTTTGATAGTTTATCGGCGTCTTGAACTATCTCTCCTTCTACATGTTCTGCTTCTGAGTGGTGGTTCCGGATAATTTCCCTGATTTTCTCAAGTTGATCTTTGGTCACAAACTCTGAGACATATTCTCCGACGATCTTTGCACCTCTCTCATCGTGACCCTCATGTCCTTCAAATGGATCCATCTCACCTTCCTCAATATCCTTGGATCTGCCGATGTCATGGTACAAAGCCGCGATCTCCAGAATTTTCTGGTCAACATCCACATCCAGTTCTTCTTCCAAGTTCAAGACCATTTTATGAGTAGTTGTCAGGTGTTGGTATCGGTAGTTCTTACCGCCTGCAAGTTCGCTGTAACCTGAGAAAACCTGATTTAACCTAGACTTCAACTCCTCCAGCTCATCATCCTTCAGCATATAAATTACTCAGAACAGTTAATCTCTTAGAATTCACGGGTTAAAGAAGAGCTGGTCCATCGCTGCCTCCACAAACTTCTCCTCTTTATCATCGAAAAGCGGTCTGATATCCTCCACAGCTCTCCTGTCTGTGGATGTAAGTTGTGCCCCGAATTTCTGCCTTGCAGATCTTATTACATCAATCTCTTTATCCAGTTCCCTAGAAATTTCCTTGGACGCTTCCTCTCCGTGAGAATCGAAGTCTGTGAGAACAGCTGTTCTCTCCGATCCTCTTGAGACATCTTCAACCAGATCTTCAACTGTTTTTTCGGCCGACATAAAGATTTTGCCTTCGAAGCCAAGTTTCTGGATCATCTTCTTGTCGTCCCAGCCTTCTACGATTATAGAGTCTACTGTCTTCTCTATTTCCTGGATCACATTTTCCAGCTGGTTTTTCTCGATGTAGTCTTCTTTGTTCATTTTTGTTGTGTTTTACGGGCGATTTTCTTGCTGTAGACAGGGTTTACGGCTGCGTGGAAAATATTTTTCACACTCTGCTTGTAGCTTTCCAAACTCTCAGAATTACCGTAATTGACTGTCAAATCTTCTTCAACACTTAAATCTTGAACCCATTTGTCGCCATGGAACTCTCCGAACTCTTTCCGACTGTTCACACTCCTATCCTTGATTCGGGAAACGGCATCGTCATTCAAAAATGCTTCAACCCTGTGGTTAACATCGTCTTCGGATGAAACACGCATCTTGAAACCAAGTTCGTCGGAAACCAATTCGATAAAACCGTCTCTGTACTTCTTCTCTACCTCAAATTTTGGCATAAATACTTCTGCCATCGTCTCAGGAGATACAACTCCAAGAACCTCCTGAACTCGTTCCTTGAACTGTTTAGGTGGGCATGCAAACCTTGAGTCTACATCGAAGTTGTGCAGTGATACATAGTATCCTTCTCCGTCAATATACTTCTCTACATCTTCCGCTCGTTCCTCTGCCTTTTCCGCCTCCTCAGGCGAGTAAGGAATATCAATAAGGAAAACCTGATTCCGCTCCGAATGCTTCATGACGGCATCCGCAGGTGGAGAAAAGCTGAGATTATCGAATGGTGGTGTATAGAGCTTCAGTCCGACGAAGTCTGATTCTAGCCGGGAAAGATCTTCCCTTACCTTTTCCAGTCTTTTCCTGAAAGGTCCAAGAGACTGATGTAGGAGTCGGGCTTGGCTCTGGCTCAGTTTCTTTCTCTTCACCATCTTCGCGACATCTCGGACGATTTTATCAGTGTCAGTATAGATTAGTTCTTTTTGCAGGAACTGGTGGAGTCCTTTGAACTCTACTGTTTCGTACTGGCTCTCAGCTTTTCCTGGAGTGATAAAGATGCCCTTAACTTCGTGATCGGTAAGTTCTGATAGTTCTAATCCGACATCGACAGGGTTGGATTTGATCTGTTCGATGTATTTCTTCATCCTTTTCTCGTCTTCTTCCCCAATCTCGCTTTTGTTCTTGGCATCCAATATCCATATTTCTTTCTTGTCTTTCCTGGTGATCCTGGCGAATGCGTCTGGTCGTGAGTTGTCGCTGAGACTGCCCACTCTCTCGAAGAAGTCCATGTATCCTTCGTACTGTCTGAGAAGGTCAAGGACATCGGTCTGAAATACCTTCCAGTCTCTACCCATTTCTATCTGCCTCACTGTTCACTGGTTTCGATCACCTTGTAACTATCTATCTCGCCGTCGCTGTTTAAATCCAATCCTCTGACCACGGCGTAGAACTGGCCTGCTGAATAGTCTTCAACAACTTCTTCAAGATCCTGGAACGCCTTGACAGCGGCTTTAGTCCCTTTATTCTGCACTCCAGCTACCAGAAATATCTTCTTCTCCCTGTCCTCAGGATTGGATGTCTTAGCAATCACACCGATCCCTCCATCACTGTAGCTGTCCTCAGGAGTCTCCAGCTTTCTGTAAGGAAATTCCTCGCTTGGGAAGAAGGCAGGAAAGCTTTCGTTGAACTCTTTGGCAACCACATTCGTCAGCACGCCTCCCAGTATCAACATGTTCTCCTCCCAGTCCTCTTCCCCTACTACCTCTGTATCAAGCTTGACAACCGGGTTTTCTGTCCTGGAGTAGTTTCCAAGTTTGAACGCTATCTCTCCGGCTAGATGTCCGTCCAGTGCCTGTACCTGGTCTGGTCCGTGCTGCTCTGCTGAGCCAACTACGATAGAACCATTCAGCTCTGAGTCTTTGATTAATGGTTTCAAGAAGCTGGATACTTCTTCACTGTGTTCTGGCATGGGGAAACTTTCTCCTTTTCCGCCGAGGTCCAGTACGAATCCTTTCTGTGTTGGCCTGTAGTATGTTGCTTCTCCCCCGGATTTCTCCTCTTTTCTTTCAACCTCTATCAGACCTGCGTCTTCCAGTTTCTCGAAGTGGTAGTACATCTTCTGTTTACTGCAGTCGAAGCTGTCTGAAAGCGCTGAAGGATAAGAAGGTTTCTCGCTGAGGTTCCGGAGTACTTCAACCCTGATCTCTGAGTTAAGTGCTTCGAGCTCTTTCTCCGTCAGCTCTCCAGCTTCTATCAGGTTTTCGTCTCGGACAAAATCAACCATTGTCAAATATTTTTGACTGGATTTATAAATTCCTTTGGAATGTCTCGCTGAGAACTGCTGTGAAGGGCTCCGTGTCAGGAAAACAGGTAGCAGTCAAAAACTTTTTTCACCAGTTTTCTATACTACTTCAGGTTTTTAAACAGATTGGACTCCTCATAGATGATTGTTATGTGCGGAATTGTCGGATACAATGGAGACAGAAAAGCGTCCGAGATAGTATACAGAGGACTGAAGAAACTTGAATACCGTGGCTACGACTCAGCAGGTATCGCCACAGCAGGAAACCCGACAGTTAAAGTAGAAAAAGGAGAAGGAACAATCGACGATGTATCACCAGAGAAAAAAGACGGCACATCCGGAGTAGGACACACAAGATGGGCCACACACGGTGGAGTAAACGACACAAACGCACACCCACACAGAGACTGTACAGGAGACATCGCAGTAGTCCACAACGGAATAATAAACAACTACGAGGAACTCAAAGAAAAACTAGAAAACAGAGGACACGAATTCAAGTCCGAAACAGATACAGAAGTAATACCACACCTTCTCGAAGAACAACTCGAAGATGAAAAACCGCTGCATGAAGCAGCACAGAATGTCGCAGATACTATAGAAGGAAGCTACGCAGTAGTAGCAGTACTCGACACAGGAGAACTAGTAGCATTCAAAAATGAATCACCACTCGCACTAGGGGTTGCAGACGAAGAATTCTTCCTGGCCTCCGATGTAACACCATTCCTCGAACACACAGACGAAGCCATTTTTCTAGAAGACGGTGAAGTAATCACATTGAATGGAGACTACCAAATCTTCCAGAACGGTGAAGAAGTGGACAGAGAGCCTAGAAAGGTTGACTGGGATGCAGAAGAAGCGTGTAAAGAAGGACACGAGCACTTCATGGAGAAAGAAATCAAGGAACAGCCTCAAACTGTCAAAAAAGCAGCTTTCCAGGATGAGACGGATATGAAGGAAGCAGTTAAGATGGTAGAAGATGCAGAAACAGTATACTTGACTGGTTGTGGAACAGCCAGCTTTGCAGCAAGTCTAGGAGCCAAATACCTGAGAGAAGCCGATGTAGAGGTAGTCACAGAACAAAGCCACGAACTGGAGTACAGGACAGATGAGATAAATGAAGATGATCTGGTGATTGCTGTCAGCCAGTCTGGGGAGACAGCTGACCTGCTCTCAACGCTCGATGATTCTCCAGCACCGACACTGGCAGTCGTCAATGTAGTAGGCTCGACACTCGCAAGGCAATCAGAACATACACTATTCGTCAATGCAGGACCGGAGATTGGAGTAGCATCCACAAAAGCATTTACAGCTCAGATAGCGGTACTCAAACTTGTACAGTACGCCCTTCAAGATGAACTCGAGGAAGGCAGAAGAAGTATACTAGAAACAGCAGAGAAACTTGATGAAGTGTTGAGGAAGAATGAGGGGTTGATGGATGATATCAGTTCTTATCTTCAGGAGAAAAATCATGTCTTCACCATCGGTAGAGATAAAGGTCATGAGATGGCGCAGGAAGCAGCCTTGAAACTGAAAGAGCTATCCTACATCCATGTTGAAGGTTTCCCGGGTGGAGAGTTTAAGCACGGTAATCTGGCGCTTATTGAGGAAGGAGTACCGGTTATCAGCTTCTTGAAGGATACGGGTTACGAGGACGCTATTTCCAATACATTGGAGGCAAAGAGTAGGGGCGCTGATATAATCGGAGTAGGTTCAGAACCAGTTGACAAGTTCAGATTCTTTATTGAGATTCCGAAGGATCCTAACAGTGAAATCTTGGAGATTGTGCCTTTCCAGATGATCGCGTACCTGACTTCGGTGAAGAAGGGTAATGATCCTGATAAGCCGCGGAACCTGGCGAAGAGCGTCACAGTTAAGTAGAATGTAAAGGGTTTTAACTGCTGCACTAGAAAAAGTGTGTATGAAACGAACAGTTGTGCTTCTAACCCTTCTTGCATTTTCAGCAGTTGTATCCGCTCAATCAGTCCCGGACTCGGATTCAGGTCTACAGGAGTTTAAAGAAACATACAACAATCAGACTGAACAAGTTCCTGGCTTTGTAGGAGATATAGTTGGCGGTGAAACAGTAAACATTAATTTCAAGTCAAATAATTCTTCTGAAACGCTTGGAGCCAAGTTCAGTGGCGTGGAGATTCAGAATATTTCCCGTCAAGGTTTTGATGACTACACTCTGGAGGTAAATGTGACTGATGGTGCTGTAAGCTCGGTTGTGGAATCTGAGAAACCTTACAAAGAGCTTAGAGAACAGCTTGATGAGGAAAATATAAGCTATGAGACAAACAGTATTGGAGCAGGGCTTAAGGTAACTATTTTTGAGACGCTTGGCAACCTGGCTTCAATGATAGGTCTCGAGTTCTAAAAACAGGTCTTATTTCTCTTCTTCTCTTAGAATCTTGCATTCAATATTTCTATCGGTTAACTCGGCGCGAAACTCCTTTGCCTCAGGTCCCTTTCCCGGAAAGAATGGCTCACCATAATGATAAGGTACAACCATCTGAGGCTTGATCCTTACAGCAGCCTGGACAGCATCATCGACATCCATAGTATACTCTCCCTCAATAGGAAGGAACGCCAAGTCAACCCTTTTCTCCAAGCTACGCATCTCATCAGTCAAACCGGTATCACCAGCAACATAGAAACTAGTACCGTCTAACACAAAACGATAACCAACACCGCTCCCACGAGTATGATGCTCATTATACATCGGAACAGCCTCAATCTCCACACTGTAAATATCAATATGCTCACCCTCCTTCAAAAACTCGGTATCACGAAAAGGAAGACCTTCCATCGACTCAGGACACACAAAAACAGTCCTATCCGACATAACACTCTCCAAAGCCTCCTCATCATAATGCCCAGCATCAGAATGAGTGATCAAAACAATATCAGCAGTAAAATCAGTATCAACCTTTGAGAAAGGATCAACAGCCACAGTAAAACCATTATCACTTACATGCATAGAAGCATGACCCTCCCACTCAACACTAAAACCCTTGAAATCCATCAAAAATACTACTCCCCAAACAAGAATCAACAAATCAGTCTTAAATTCTCTTCCCAAAAAATGATGAGAGAACAAACCCAATAAAAAAGCTTAACCCCTCAAAACCTATACACAACCAAGACTTGAGCGGGGGTAGCCAAGTGGTCAAAGGCGCTGGCTTTAGGAGCCAGTCGGTTAGCCGTTCGCAGGTTCGAATCCTGTCCCCCGCATCTCTCTTTTTGTTACTGTGCGGCATCATTTTCTGAAATATTTTAACTGTAATGTCCTAAAATGCTAGAAGAATACCATAACAGATAAAACAATTCAGGAAGAAGACTTGATTATGACTGGGATTGTCGAAACAGAGGATACGCTTCATGGCAAACCAAGAGTTCAGGGAACAAGGATAGGAGCAAAGACGCTCTATGAGCTCTACACACTCAGAGACATGTCTTTCGAGGAAATTGCCGAACAGTATCCAAGTATTACTCCTAAAGATGTAGAAACAGCAGTAGAATACATGGAGGAACAGGACAAAGATAAGGCAGCTGCTATAGCTTAAAATACTCCATAGTAATCTGATACTCTCCAGACATTATCCCTCAAATCTTCTTTCGGAATATTCTCCAATATCTTCTCAATTGTATCAGCAACTAGATTCCAGTCACGCAAGTGCATCTGATTATCAATCAAAATACCAAAATGCTCAAACTCTTCGTTTCTCTCCCTGAAATCCTCATCTTTAGTCAGTAGTGGAGCTTCACTCTCCACAGCAAAACTCAGGACTTCTTTGTCAGAAGCGCTACTTTCATGGCTCAAAATCTCTATATCTCTGCCTTCCAACTTATAACCTATCTGAATTGGAACATCCTCATCCAAAACAACCTCACTGAAAAACTCATCCTTTCCCATGTAAAAACTAAGAAAGGCAAATACAAAAATTCCTTTCCATGATCTTCAACTCAAAAATAGCCAGGAAAGATACTAAAAGAATCTGACCCGGAAAATTGAACAGGTGTCTCAGTGAGTCAAAAAACAGTTAGTAACTACAAAAACAACCTTTTCTCCAACCACTTTCTAGAAGAACGAATCCAAGACCTCGATGAATGGCAGGAAACTGATTTTGAGGAAAAATTTGACGAACTGGAAGAGATTTACGATGAGAAACAGAGTTTTCTGTCGGAGAAACTGAACGAGGATCAGACACAGAACAAGTTTATCGACCCGGTTCTGAAGCTTTTAGGTCATGAATGGGTTCCAGAAGCCAGAACTCGGGTTGGTTCTAAGAAGAAAGGCACGATGCTGAATCCGGATTATACTTTCATGGATTTGGAGACGCAGATGGATGTCCACGAAGACGATGAGAAAAGCCACTTCGATGTAAACTACGCAGTAGGAGACGCCAAAGCCTGGAACCGAACACTAGACAAATCAACACAAGATCATACTAACCCGGCATTCCAGATCTACAACTATGTCGACAGACTCAGGGCAGACTGGGGAATACTAACAAACGGAAAGAAATGGCGGCTCTACAGCTACGAAAAATGCGCAGCAGACATATACTTCGAAATAGACCTAGAAGAACTTCTATCAGGAGAAAAGACAGACGAGAAACTGGAACAGTTCAAGTACTTCTACCTATTCTTTAGAGCTGAAAGCTTCGAAGAAGGATTCCTGGAAAAAGTCTACCAACAATCAGTCGAATACAACGAAAGCCTAGAAGACGATTTAGAAGACAAAGTATACAATGCATTAGAAGTCGCAGTAGAAGGATTCTTCGAGACAAACGATATTGAAAAGACTGAGGAAAACATAGACTTAGTACATCATTCCTCACTGATCTTCCTTTACCGGATACTATTCATCCTAAACGCAGAAAGCAGAGACCTATTGCCAACAGACGACGAAGCATACAGACAAGCATTCGGATTGACAGAGCTCAAGAGAATGATTATAGATGAAGAAGAGGAGGACCCACTATTCCAAGACACCACGGTCGCCTGGGACAACAGACTCTCAAGACTATTCGAAGGAATCGACGACGGATACGACCTACACGAAACAGAAATACCTGCCTACAACGGAGGACTATTCGACGAAGAAAACGGAGAAGAAAACCAATTCCTAGCAGAAAACAAATTGTACGGAAGCTACATCAAAGAAATACTAGAACTCTTAGCCACAAACTACGATGAAGAAAAAGAACAAAGAGTAATACTCGACTACAAGGATTTAAACATTCGGCACTTAGGAAGCGTCTACGAAGGACTCCTAGAACACCAATTCAAAGCAGCAGAAGAAAGAAAAATCCTGAAAAACGAAGAATGGCAAAACTTCTCAGAAACAAGCAAAGACTGGGAAAGCTTTGATGAAGAGAAGAGAGTAGAGGAAAACGAGCTCTACCTCACAAACGAATCAGGCGAAAGAAAAGCCACAGGCTCGTACTACACACCAGAATACATCGTAGAATACATAGTAGAAAACACCGTCGGGCCCAAAGTAGAAGAAAAAATTGAACAAGCAGAAGAAAACAATGAGAATGTTCTACCAAAAGTCCTAGAACTGAATGTCTGCGACCCAGCAATGGGATCAGGACACTTCCTAACAGAAGCAACAGAATACATCGCCAACAAACTAGTAGAAAACGCAGACCTAGAAAAACAAGAAATAGACGAAAACGAAGACGAGTTGAACTGGGCAAAGAGACAAGTAGTACAGAACTGCATATACGGAGTCGACATCAACGAACTCGCAGTAGAACTAGGAAAACTAAGTCTCTGGATAGAAACAATGGCAGAAGGAAAACCCTTGAACTTCCTAGACCACCACCTCAAACACGGAAACAGCCTAATTGGATCCGACATAGATGATATTCAGACACATCCAAATGTTGATTCCAGAGACTCTGAAAACCTATCAGATTTCGGAGACTTCATAGAAGACGGAAAAAGAATCCTCAGAAACCAATACAGAAAAATAGAACAGATGCCAGAAAACAGCGTAAAACAGATCCACGAAAAAGAACAGAAATACAAAGAATTCATCCAAGAAAACATTGTATACCAGAATGTCAAGAAAATCTCCAATGTCCACACATACCAACACTTCAACGGAGAACTCTCAACAGACGAATACCACAGATTCACAGGATTCGTACACGAAGACCTAAAACAATTCAAAGACGAAGAATGGTACAAAAACGCCGAAAAAGACTCAGAAAACCGCAACTACTTCCACTGGCAACTAGAATTCCCTAAGGTCTTTTTTGGAGAGCAAGAAGGATTTGATGCAGTAGTCGGCAATCCTCCATATGTCAAAGTTCAGACTATGCCAGAAGAGATGAAAGATTTCTTCCGAGATAATTACTCTACAGTTAGCGGTAAATTTGACCTATATATTCCGTTTACAGAAAAAGCAGAACAGATAGCAGCTCAAGAGCAGAATTTTTCATACATCATGCCTTCTAAATTTACAGAAACTCAGTCAGGAAAGGATCTGAGAAAATTCTTTTTGGATTCTGCAACTTTGAAGCAATATATTGATTTCTCTGAGTTCCAAGTATTTGAGGATGTTATCACTTACACCTGTGTATTTATGGCTCAGAAGAGTTCTCCTGATGACAGTGATGAAATAGAATACAAGAAAATTTCTCAGCGATCAGATGTCGAACAAAAAGAATTCAATCGGATAAGTTATAGTGTATTAGATGAAGATACTTGGAACTTGAGTAAATATGGAAGCGAGCTGTATGAAATCTCGAAGAAACTGAAAGCCTCTGAAGAAACGGTTGCTCTGGATAGCGTATTTGAGCATATTTCAAAAGGAATTGATCCGGGTGGAAGTACAGATATTTTTGTTGTAAACCAGGAAACAGCAAAAGAACTAGAAGACGATTTAGTTAAAGAGGTAATACCAGGAGACTCAATTTCAAAGTACAATATTGAGTCAGATCAGTACATAATTTTCCCTTACCGAGAAGAAAATGGAGATTATGAAGTTATTCCTGAGGATGAACTAAGAGGCACTGAAGCCTATGAATATCTTAAAGAACATGAGAAAGACTTGAGAGATAGAGATTATGTCTTGGACGCCGGCAAAGAATGGTATGAGCTCTGGAACGAGAGACAGCCGATGAATCAAGAAGTAGAAAAGTTAGTAATCTGCAACATGTCAAAAGAAAATAGATTTGCCTACGATAGAGAATCAAGAAACACACTACATACCACATATTCTTTGATTCCAGAATCTTCAGAAGCAGATATTGCCTACCTGAACGGGGTACTATCATCAAAGTTGCTTACCGCCATTTTCTCCATTCAGTCAACTACCGTGAAAGGCGGATACTACCGGTACAATAGAATGTATCTGAAAGACCTGCCAATAACCAGTAAAGACAGATCACAAGAGAAAATAAGCAATCTTGTAGAGAAGATCTCTAAGGATAAATCAGAACTCAACACGATCAACTTAGACATCCAGGACTATCTTGGAAATTACTCAGACGGAAAAACCCTCGGTGATCTTTACAGTCCTGTTGAAGGCCTTTCTGATGAGGTTGTGAGTGATACTTCTGCTGATAGGGATAGTTTGAGGATTGGTAGTGTGGAGTTTGAGGAAAGCAACGACCAACTAATCTTGAAAGTTTCTGCTCGTTACAAGCCTGAGGACAGTGAAGGTATTGATGAGAGTGAGTTGGATCAATGGGGTTACCTTGAAACAGGTAAAGTTCCGGCGATGAAGTTCACAGGCCTGTGCAAGGAGATGAGGAGCCTGGTTCAGGAGTTTACAAAGTTGGCGGTTGATGAAGCCGGTGGTTTCGCAGACTTCAGAGAATCGGCCACAAAGACTAATTCCATTGTCGACAGATTAGAGAAGTTGACTTTGCCGAAGCTGGATGATGTAGAGCAAGGCCTGGAAAAATTCATCGAGAACAGGGAAGAAGCTGAGGAACTGGAAGAGGAGATTCAGGAGACTGATGAATTAATTGATGCGATCGTCTTCGACTTGTATGATTTGACTAGGGAAGAGGTTGAGACTGTCTTGGAGTCCTTGGATGCTGGAGAGAATGAGAAGGAGAGGGTTTTGGAGAAGTTTGGTGAAGTTTCTAAATAAGATATTTTTTATCTCCGTTTTTCGGAGTATACTCTGGAAAGTGGAGAGGTATTTGGTTTAGTTTATAAGTGTTCTCTCCGAATAATAGGTTAGGTGGTATTTATGGGAGATGGTAATGAGGTGGCTAGTGTTCGTATTGATTTGCCGTTGCCGGATGAACGGGTTTTTAGTTCGGGGTCTGTTTCGGAGATTTTGGAGTTGCTGGTTAATAATCCTTATCAGAAGTTTTCCAAGTCTCAGCTTCAGGAATTGACGGGTAGAGGCTGGAGTAGTACTCAGAAGGGGGTAGAAGTGCTGGGAAGCTTAGACCTCATTACTACAGAGGTTGAAGGTAAGAAAAACTTGATCAGTTTGAATACTGAGAAGGTTGACAAGCCAAGTGACCCAATTTTTTCGATTCCTCAGGATTCTTTCAGAGAGCCTGTAAGAAGATTTAAAGAGGAAGTCTTAGGCGAGGTTGATTATGTAGCAGGTATTTTGGTTTTTGGAAGTGTTGCTCGTGGTGAAGCAGACAGAGCGAGCGACATCGATGTGCTTGTAATAGTGGAAGACGATCTTACTTCTGCTAGGAGGCAGGTAACTAATGTTGTATCTGAATTGGAGGAAAAGGAGATTGGGGGTCAAAGGTATGAGTTCGAGGCTCTTGTTGAATCAGTTGAAACCACAGAAAAGAGAGGAGAAAGGATAAGAAATATTTTCAGTGAAGGTTTAGTCCTTCATAGAACCAAGAAACTGGAAAACCTAAAGGAGGCTGTGTTTGGATGACAAACAGTGATATGGAGGATGCACTGGAAGAGGCAATATCTAAGTTTGATGAGAGTCCTCCACATGAGGAAATAGAGAATGGTTTAAATACAGAGGACTCAATGAAGTTGCAGTTGAGAAAGTCCTGTAGATTACTTGATGCATCTGAAAAGTTACTGGAAAAGGACGAGAGCCATTATATAATCATTATTGACGCTTGCTTCATTTCAATTGAGCGAAGCATACAGGCATACCTGCTTGAGAAAAAATTGATTGATGAAGGAGAACCACTATTTGATCACGAGAAAATCTATAGGCTAGGTAGACAGGCCGGACTTTTCGATGAAGACTTTGAACAGAGAATCAAAAATCTGTGGAAGGACAACCGTTCGAAAACATATTACAGAGACGGATTACCTTCAAAAGGTAGAGCGGAAAAAATGTTCAGGTTGGCTGAGGCCGTTCACAATCATATTGTTGGAATGAGTAATTCAGGTCACAAATGTATTTGTAAGTAAATTCTAAGTCTTCGCACTGTTCGTGAAAAATTAATTTTGATAAATTGAAAAATAGGCTGTAGTTTCTTTAGTTTCGGAGTCTATGTTGGCTTTATGGTTATCAAGATTGACGAACTAAGAAAAGCCGAGTTCATCGATGAGTGGGAGAATGGTTTTGGCTGGATTGCGAAACCGGAAGAAAACATGATGAGAACCAGTCATGCGTTTGTGGATGACGGTGTTTATTTGGTTGATCCTGTGGATGCTGAAAATCTCGACGACAAAATTAGCGAGTTTGGTGAGGTTGGAGGCATTATAATATTATTCAGTCGGCATGTGCGTGATTCTGTGGAGTTGGCAGGGAGGTATGATTGCCCTGTGTATGTTCCTGAATGGTTTGAAAGAGAATTGGATGCAGAAGTAAGGAAAATATCGGAGAAAGTTCCTGGTACTGATTGGGAGATCCACACGGTCATCAACTCCAAAGTAAGCAAGGAGGCAGCTCTCTATCACAGAGGAACCAAGTCTTTGATTGTGGCTGATTCTCTAGGTACAGCCAGACATCTCTGCGGAAGAGGAGAAAAACTTGGAATGAGTCCTTTGTACCGTTTCAATCCACCTCATAAACTTTTGGATTTTGAACCGGAGAGAATTTTCTGTGGGCATGGAGAAGGGGTTACAGAGAACGCAACAGAAACTATGAAGGAAACAATCAGGAAAGGCAGGAGGAAAACATTGTCGGCGTACTTTAACGCGTTTTACAAAATGTTTAAGGGCTGATGAATCTCCGATTAGGTGGTTTAGAGTTTTTCTACTAGTTTGTCCAGAGGAGCTGTTGCCTGTTTAACCAGGAATCGATATGAGGTTTCTAGCCAGATTCCTGCGGTGATGCTTCCTATGAATATTGCTGATGTGATTGAGATTAGCTGGTTAAATTCCAGTTTCTGCAGTAGGAGTACTGTGAGTAGTGTGGATGTTAGGAATACTGTTGCTGCGATTCTGCGGCATGTGTGTTTTTTCATATCTGGTCCATGAGGTCGTCTTTTTTGTCCTGGTATTCTTCTTCTGTTATGTTTCCTTTCTCTTTTTCTGAACCTATCTTCTCCAGTTGTTCGGCAGGGTCTTTTTCCTGTAGGTCTTGTTGTTTTCTGATCAGTCCTGATATCTGTACTCCTTTGCCTTCTGGCGTCATTATTTCTTTTTTGCCGGACTTTGTGGTGATTACGAGTTTGTCGAAGTCTTTGCGTTCTTCTACTTGTATGTCGTGTATCTGTCCGAGTTTGATGTCTTCGAACTTGTTTCTTTTTCCGAGTAGTTTGGCTGTGTCTGAGTTGAATATTAGTGCTCTCTTGTTGGTTAGGCAGATTACTGATTTGTCGTCTTTCTTGAGTTTGGCTGTGGACATCATCCGGATTTCCTCGTCTTCGCCTAGTCTGTCTTTCAGTCCTGAGTACTCTTCTGGTTTGGACTGTCCGAAGCTGTCCAGATCTTCGAACTCCTGTTCGTGTTCCTTTTCTGGTTCTTGTTCGAACTCGGTCATGGCTTTGGATTGATTTTATGACTCCGGACTATAATAATTTTTCACATATGGATGGGAAGGAGAGACTGCTGCTCGCAGCCGGATCAATACTGTTCTTCGTATTCGGTCTTCAACTGCTCGGAGAGTCCACACAGGCAGTCGCAGAAACACTCAAAGGAGTGGTCGGAACGCTCGTCACAGGCGACTTATCCGCTCTGGGTGCGGGCTGGCTGCTCGCTTACACGGTTTTAAACGGTGCTACTTCTGGTGCTATCGGAATAGCTTTCTTCGAATCCGGTTTGATTGATCCTTCCATGGTCTACATGTTTATCTCAGGTTCCAGGCTTGGAGCAACATTTATCGTGATCTTCATCGGCTTACTCGAATACTTTCAGGGTAAAAGCGATGATATCCGGGATTCATGTAGCATCGGATTACTCCAGTTCCTAACAACTTACACTGTCTACATCCCGGCAATCCTGATAGGTTACCTCGCCTTGGAAAACTTTGATCTTTCGTTCCTTGAGGTTCAGGCGCCTTCGGCATTTAACTATGGTCTTGACATGTTGTTCGGACCTTTTACATCGATACTGTCCAGAAACTTGCCTTCCACAATCCTCTTCCCTATTTCTATTGGAGTGCTGTTGTTAAGCTTGAAGGCGTTTGATCAATCATTCAAAGGGATAGGCGAGGATAAGTTCCGTTCTAAGTACCTGCGTTTCCAGATGTCCAGCAAATGGATCTCCTTTGGAATCGGAGCAGTGATAACTCTTCTCTCAACCAGTGTAGCCCTATCCGTCGGTATAATTGTTCCCATGTATAATAACGGTTACTTCAAGAGAAAGGAAATTATCCCGTACCTGATGGGAGCTAACCTCACGACAATGATCAGTAACATCATGGCTGCAGCAGTAATAAGCTCGGAGGTAGCCATGAAGATGGCTTTAATCCTTACAGGTTCGATATTTGTCGTTACCTGTGTAGTGCTCTTCTTCTACCAGGAAGTCTACTCTGGAATTCAGAAGGCTTTCAATACATTGATGCTTAACGACCTCTACCTGACAGCTTTCACAGCAATACTTCTGTTAGCGCCTATTATACTGCTGTTGATGTAATAACTGTGTTTGGCAGGTCGCTAAGTGCTGTTTGAATTCCTAAAGGTTTTTTGATAAAGCTTTAAACCCAAGTTTTTCTCAATGCTATAAGTATGCTTGGAAGACAGCACTTGATGCTTTCTGTGGCTTCTGTTTCCGTAGTTCTGGCGCCTTTTCTGCTGCGTGCGGAGTTATTGGTGTTTACTTTGTTTTTCGGTGTTGCTATAGGTTCTTTGATTCCTGATGTTGATGCTCCGGATGCAGCTGTTTTTCATAGGGATGTCAGAGGTTTGAGCGGCGATTTTGGAAGTGCTGTAAACAATTTGGTGGGTCCTGTGCTACCGGTTTTTGGTTACTCTACTAAGTACTTGATTTACAAGCCGGTGGTGAAGTTACTTGAGTTCCTGACCTCGGAGGATTACTGTTTTGAGGAGAAGCATAGAACATTCTCACACTCAGTGCTGGGAGTGTTTACGATGACGGTTTTGACAGGCGTCTACCTGGTGCCGGTTCTGTTGTCCTTGGAGTTGTTGGCTCCGTTCTATCTGCTGGCTTTTCTCTCTGCGTACATGATCGGAGCGTTTCTTCATATGTTGGAGGATAGCTGTACTAAGACCGGTATTGCATGGAACTCTCCGTTCTCCGAGACCAGAATCAAAGGTCAGATCTCAACAGGTAAAGATGTCAGGAAGCCCAGAATCTTTCTCTACTGGCTTGGAATGTTGACGGGAGCCACATTCTATCTCGGTGTAATAGACAAGCGCTTTCTTTCCCTTCCAGCAGTCGCAGCCATCTCAGTAACAGGTCTGGGAGTGTCTTGGCTAGTATTTCTCAAGCTGGTGGCAAAAGCGGAGATAACAAGTTAGTTCAAAAGAATAGGGTAATTCCGGTACTGTGTTAACAGTTTGGATGTATACCGTTAGTGACTCCGTAAATCGGAGTCGTTTCTAATAGTCCTGTCGAATCGGGGCGGGTAGGGCTTGGAAGATGTGCCTCCTTTATTGGAGGTGTAAACGGCGTGAGCCGTGGGTAACTCTTCGGCCCGCCCTTCTGTGTTCCTCTTTATCTTTGATTTTTTCCGAACAGCTTCAACCTGTTTAAAAAGGAGTCGGAGTTATTTCTGTTAGTATGAAACGAATCATACTTACTTCAGCACTGATCTTATTTGTATTTTCCGCTTCATCAGTTGTAGGTGGTCCTGAACCAGGGGAAGGAGAAATGGCTATAACAAATGAAGGATCTTCCGCATCAGGTAGTACGGCTGTTGGACCGAACGGCACTTCTTACAGCACCTTTTTCTCAGTTGTCAATCGTTCCTCTACTCTGTCGGAGCTAGGTGCGAACAATATGACAGGAGTGATTGACTCCGGTTTTGAAGAGGATAAACTGAGTTTTACCGGGATTGTTGAGACGCCTACACCGTGCTACAGCCTTAACCACTCAGTTACTGAGGTAGGTGATGGAGAATACCAGTTCCAAGTTAATTCTGAGGAGGAAAATGGAACTTGTACGCAGGTATTAGCCTATCACAAGTACAATGCATCGTTCCAGACAGATTCACCGTCGAAAGTTGAAGTTTTCCACGGAAACAATTCTACAGAAACATTGACACATCCTGACTACGATACTTCAGGACCGGATCCAAAACCACAGCCTGAAAACAACAAAAATCCGATTTCAGCATTCATCAACTGGTTTAAAGGATTGTTCTCAAACGAACCCGAACAGGTTACCTATCAAGGAGATGAACTTGAAGGACATAAAATTGAAGTAGAACCAAAATAGGAGAGGTTTTCAACCTTTCCTTCTTTTCTCTTTAATTTGAGGAAACTACCTCGATAACATCAAGATTCTCCAGTTCGTGATCTCCACTGATTTGTCTATTTTCTCTACAGTCAATTGCGTGCAGGAAACCTTCTCCAAGATCCGAGTGGATTGTATACGCGAAGTCCTCTGCAGTAGAGTTCTCCGGTACCAGGAAGCAGTCAGGCAGTATATTTCCGTGTTCATCTCCCAGTCCATCTGCTCCACCAGGGAAGATCGCCATGACTCCTAGTTCTTCGAAAAGTGCCTCTTCAAGAGCTTTCTGGACGCCTGTTCCTCCGTACTCCTGCATGAAGTCTCTGATCTTCTCCAATCCCTGCTTTTTCTCCTCAGGTAGGTCATCAGATAGTATTTCGAAGTCTTCATCACCGGGATAATAATCTACCGCACCCTGCTCGGCTGCGTTCTTCAGTGCTTTCTCGGCGTGGGCTGAAGCGGGTATGAAGTCAAGGTGTTCGTATTCTGGGTCTGAAGTTATTTCTTCCCAGTTTTCCTGTGCTTTCTCAGTATCCATCTTGTTCCCGGCGATGATCATTGGCTTAGTCGCTTTCCGGATTGTTCTCGCCAGCTGTTCTTTGTCTTCTTCATCCCAGGTATTGGGATCCAGTTCAAGGTCTTCCTGAAGTATCAATTGTTTGATCTCGTTTTTATTTGTCTGGAAAGCACTCATCTGTTCAGCCAGCTCCTCTTCCAGCTTCACATCTTTCTTATTATGTTTTGTCTCGTATCTATCGATTCCTTTCTCCAGGACCTCTAGGTACCACATATCTAGCTCTTCTTCCAGGAAGTCTATGTCGTCTCTGGGGTCGTGGTCTTCGGTTGGTTCTCCTTCGATATCTGTCTCGCCTGAGAAGTCTACGATATGTATCAGGACATCTGCTTCGTTCAGATCTGAGAGGAACTTGTTGCCCAGTCCTTTTCCTTCGTGTGCGCCTGGAATCAGTCCGGCCACATCTACAAGTTTCACCGGCACATGTCTTGTCCCGTCATGGCAGAAACCTACTCTTGGATCACAGCTTTCGTCAAAGTCCGGTGCTGCGCATTGAACTCGTACATATGCTTCTCCAACGGAAGGATCTATCGTGGTGAAGGGGTAGTTTCCTTCATCGACTGAGTTCATTGTGGCGGCGTTGAAGAAAGTACTTTTTCCTACGGATGGCTTTCCTACTAGTCCGATTTTGTATGGCATATCTGTGTTTCTGCGTTGAAATTTTATTAACTGTGTAAGGGCTTTGATCTTGAACCAGTCAGTTCTCAAGGGTTTTTTCTAGTGGTTAGTTGGTTGGATATCTGCTGTTATGGTTTTAGAGGTGTGTTCGAATGGTTTTTGTTGTCTTTTGGTGTTTGTGCTGGTTTTTTAATTGGTGTCTTTATTTTAATCTAATGTTTTCATATCGATTTATGGCATCGGTTGAAACAAGTGATTCCTCGGTTCTTAATTCTAAACTTGCTGTTAAAATTTTGAGGAGGATTGCTGTTCAGGATGAAGGAGATTACGGCAGTAGCATTGCTGATAGTCTTAATAAGTCACAGGCATCGGTTGGAAGAGTTATCGGAGATTTAAATGATATTGGGTTCGTTGAGAAGGGTAAGAGGGAGAAAGCGCAGTATTACGAAATTGACTACGACAATGTATCGGATTTCTGGTATAGAAAAGTGGTTGAAGAGTTAGAGGAAGTGGATGATGATCTTAAGAGGGAAAAATATCTTGGTGAAGGATATACAACGAAGGACGAGATGCTTTCTGGACTTAAAGAGAATGAAGGGAGTATCAAGCGGATAGTCGCTGCATATCTGGAGAGGGTGCTTCAAAGTGATGTCCGGATTGAAAGATATACTGTTTCGGATCTACTGTTTGAGAGCGTAGGTTTCTCCGTAGGGCACAATATAATTCAGGACGACCAATTACTTGAGAGGTACCCTTATCTTAGAGAGCCGATAGACGCTCTAGTATATCTTTGGAAGATGGATGGGTTCCCAAAATTGTTTAGAGAAACTCTCAGCCAAGAAGAATAACGCATAACACGTGATGTTATTAGTTTAATTTCTTTTTTATTCCGATTTTCTTAAGTCTGCCATAGCTATGGTGTCCAACAAGATTTTCGTAAGTGCAAGCGCTTTAGCTGATAAGGCTAAAAATAAAAAATCTTACAGCCATAAAGAACAAGAATCTGAACTTATTGACACTTTTAGTCTCCCTGAATTAGGGGAGGGTTTTGTAGATTCGAACAATCAGATAGATGATCTGGCGTCTACTATGGGGCGTTTGGTTTCTTTTGGTTTTCACGAGCATGATGATGGAAACATGGATGCTGCTGAAGTTTACTTTATTGCAAAGGATGCACTCATGTTTGGTAAACCTGTTAAAGAGGGTGAGATTCTTCCAGAAGATTTGGTTGAGGCTGCTGTAAGCTACAGTGATGCTCTAGAAGCTAAGGATTGTCATGAATGGGCTCAGTTGGATAGGGAAACAAAGTTGACTTTGGCGGAAGATTTTGAGATGGTTGATCAGTATTTGGATAGCTCCACGGAAGAGCTGTATAGGAATACTACTAGTGAGGAAAAAGATTTGCTTGGTGTTAGGGATGTTGACTCCGAAAATCTGGAAGATCTATGGAATGATATTGTCCAGGATCATGAAGGTTTAAACTTTGTGAAGGGCATATTTGAGAGGAGAGAGGATGCACTAGGGATTAGAGAGGGTTTATATTCTGAACACGAATTATGGTGGTTGGACCATAAGGCAGTGGATTTTTACTCTACTGACTGTGCGATAGCCCGTTATGCTGAGTTAGAAGCTGCAACAGGTTTAGATCAATTTGGACAGCAAGCCTTATCTCTGATAGATGCTAGAGACGGTAGTAAAGCTGAGGCTGTCGGTAAAAGTATGAAGCCTAGCGATGGTATAGCAGGTCCAGGACTGTTAGCGAGTATGTATCTTACAGGAGTTGAAGCCCATGACTCTCACGGCGTAGCTTCAAAAAGGGCAATGCCGGAATTAGTAGCTCCCTATTACAAGGCAACTTTACTTCCACAGTTTGCTGACAGTTATTCGGTTGAGGACCTAAGAGAATATGCTGCCACTTACCACTCTGGGAATATAGAGGAGTTCGCGGAAGCTAAGTCGATTGAACAGGATCCTAAAATGTTCGTCTAAAAAAGTCCGGTTCAAACAGGAATAAAACTTTCCGATCAGACAAAATAACCTGTGAGAAAGCTTCAACTTCCTGGCAGAAGTCCGGAAGGACCCAAGTTAAACGACCAGGACTTTATCTTGGTAGAGGAAAACGGCGTAGCAACGCTTAAACAGATGGCCCGAGAGATAGTTGAAGACAAACTAAGAGAGCAACCAGAGAACGATGGAACTCAAACCCCCTACGCAGGAAACCCGGTGTACAAAGCGATGCACGCCTGCAAATGCTCATCAAGAAGGGAAATCAGCCGTGCCCACCGCATACCAGCCGGAAGAGACCTAAGAAATCAAGAAGTAGATATGATAGTCAACTTATTGACTCGATGGATCATCAGAGAATACAATTTCTTCAAAGAAGAGGAAAGAGCCCAGCAAAGCAACCTGGGCGAATACAGCTAACAGACTCCAGAAATTAGGAAACTAGATAAAATCTTCACTTTCCAAATGCTCAACCACTTCATCCTTATCCAGAGTCTCTTCCTCACCTGATTCCATGTGCTTCATAGTAACCTCATCATTCTCCAGATCTCGTTCTCCCACAATCAAAACTCTTTTTGCATTCATGTCATCGGCGTAGCCTAACTGGCTTCCGAAACCTCTTCCTGCCAAGTCGGTCTCCACAGATAGCCCTTTCCTTCTTAACTTGGTTGCATAATCGAGGGCGGTATCTCTCACTGATTCAGATACTGACAGCACATAGACATCAGTCTCAACATCCTTCAGAGGGTACCGATCCTCCTTCTTCAGAAGCTCGATTGTCGGCGAATAACCGAAGGCAAAACCAACAGCAGGAACCTCTCGGTCGCCGAAAGTACCAACTAATTCATCGTATCGGCCTCCGCCGAACAAGGCTCTTAACTCGCCTTCGCTGTCGAAAGCTTCAAACACAAGACCTGTGTAGTAGGCAAGACCTCTGACAATGGAAAGGTCAAATTCGCACATCTCATATACGCCATGAGCTTCTAAAGCATCTGCTAAGTCATCAAGTCTTTCCAGCCTAGATTTAATTGAACTCTCTTCGTATTCTCCAAATTCTCTCTCATTTTCCTTTATCAATTCAACTTGGCTCCTTAAGTCTCCACTATTCTCTGTAATCTGCAGAACAGTCTGAGCCCTCATTTTATTCCCTATCACATCTGTAACTTCCTTAACAAACTCTTCATCGCTCATCTTTTCTTTATCATCTATGATGTCCGTAACCTCTTTCAGTTCGGAGACTCCCTGAGCCTGAAGAATCTCCTCTAAAATCACTCTATCTCCAATCTTGAACTTGACCCGGTCATCCAAATCTAACTTCTTGAAAATAGTAGCTGCCGCAGCAATAATCTCGGCATCGGCCTCAACACTTTCTAAACCGAAGATATCGAAGTCTCCCTGCAGGAACTCTCTGTCCCTTCCTTTAGTAACATCTTCATACCTCCAGCGCTTCGAAGTATCATACCATTTAACCGGCGTCTTCAAATCTTTCCTCTTCTGGATCAGTCTAGCCCTTGTAGGGGTCTGTTCAGGGATTAAAGTAATCTCGTTATCGCCTTTGTCGGTAAACGCGTACATCTCATCTGTAACAGAATCTTCCTCTTTCTCCGTCCACAGTTCCTGCCTCTCAATAGTTGGAGGGTTAAACTGTCGGAAACCAAACTCCTCAGCAGTCTCATCCACAATTTCAATCAAGTACTTCCAAGTCGCCCACTCGTCCGGATACCTGTCATAAGTACCCTTCAAAGATTCCAAGTTAATCTTACTCATTTTTAGTTGCCTCTTGTTGATAGATTCTTTCCTCTACTTTTTCAAACATGAAGAGAGTAGAAGCTGATTTACTTCGGGAAAAGTTATAGCTGTTTAGAAGGTTTTGAGAATTATTCGAAACTTTGTCTTTCTCCCGTTTTTGGGAGATGATCGTAGTCACCTTTCATTGGTGTATCGCCTAACAACTCTGTAGTCGAATGATTTTTTAAACTGTTTTGGGAAGGGTGTGGGATTGAGATAGATTTTTATCGTTTGTAAATTTAGAGACTGAGTATGGGGGATTTTGTTGGGAAGGATGTAGATAGTCTGCTTGTTGAGATTGATGAGGGCTTCGATGAGCCTTCTTCAAGCCATGTTCCCTTTTTTAGGAGGTATTTCAGTGATGTTAGGGAGATTCTTTCTGATCGGACATTGCCTGATGGCAGTTTGATGAGTAATGAACTTGCTGGTAAGCATTTGGGGGACTATTCTGGTTTGGATGAGTTTGATTCCAGTAAGGCGTCCAGTGTTCTACTTGTTCTGTCAGAGCTGAGTGATAGAGCTGATCAGGAATTTGTCGATTATCGGGTGAGAAAAAAGAATAACCTGTATGTACTGGATGATGCCGTTTTCAGTTTCTTTGATGATATAGAAGGCGGTTTTACTGAATACGATCATATGCATACTGAGGCTAAAGCCATAGAGTATGCAGTAGCTGATTTGAGAAGGAACGAAGACTACAGTGATCAAAAACTCCATGATAAAGTTGAAGATCTCTTGAAATATGATCTCCCGGTTAAAACCATAAAAGACCGGGTCAAAAATAGGATAGAAAAATTAGAACTGGATAAAGACCATAAAGGCCCATACTTCGTGAGAAATAAGTGGCTAAATTGATCTGCCTAATGCTCTGATCATAGGGAGAGACCTTGGACTATTTCTTCCATGAACTCAATCTTAACTTATGAGTTCTAGAAAAGGTTTCAAACTTCCTGCCGGGAAAAATTATCTGATTTTCCAACCCGTTGAACTGGTTTACTGGATCCTATATCTATCTATGGGGTGGGCGGTTCATCTTTTCTTGTATCTGTATCGCAGGGGCTTCATGGTTTTCCACGACATGTTTTTCAGTATTTTATCTGGTTTTAATCCGTGTGGAAGTATCCTGGCACGGCTGGAGTTTTTACTGCGTTCCAGAATTATGAATCCTCGGTCATTCTATCATGTTTTGAAGAATAACTGGAATAGCTCTGATAAACTCTCTGAAGACTGGGACTCTATTCGAAAAAATGTATTGCAGCGAGATAATTACTGTTGCAGAGTATGCGGCGCTGAAAATCTAGAGCTTCATGTCGATCATATCGTACCGAGGAAGTGGAATGGACCACACAGCGAATGCAACTTGAGGACGCTCTGCAGACACTGCCATCGATGTCGTCATTTCAGAAAATTCTAGAATCTTCACTTGTAACTGTTTTTGAATCTTAGTCTTTTTCCTATTCTACAGTGTTTAATCGATGAGACAAGAGTTTATTGAGTTATTAGAATCTAATTTGGATCACGCTGAAAATTTTAAAGAAAAGTTTGACCATGTGCAGGATGGGCAGGATCCTGATTTTGTTACTGTTTGCTGTTCTGATTCTCGTGTGCTTCAGGATCACATGTGGGGTAATGAGCATCCTGGAGAGGTTTTCACCTGCAGCAATATTGGCAACAGAGTCTTCCAGGATATGGAGACTGGTGAAGCTGTCTCTGGAGATGTGCTCTATCCTGTTGCCCATACAGATACGAAGACCATGGTTGTAGTTGGTCACACAAGCTGTGGAGCAGTCACGGCAACCTACAAAGACCTCACTGAAGATATCAACGAACCTTCAGGTATCAGACACTGTATCGACCTGATTAAAGATCGTTTGAAGGATGGGGTGGAGAAGCTGCCGGATGATCTGGATGACTCAGAAGCCATCAATCGACTAGTTGAGTACAATGTTGATCAACAAGTACAGTTCCTCAGAAACTCGGATGAAATACCGGAAGATGTAGATGTTATCGGCGCTGTCTACGACTTCCAGAATGTCTACTCAGGAGACAGAGGACAAATCCACTTGATCAATGTAAACGGAGAAAACTCTGTTGAGAAATTGAAAGAAGAGAATCCTGAGGTATCTGAAAGGTTCGAACGGCTTTGGGAGCCTTAAACCCCTTTTTTATATTATTGTCGGGAGCAAGGCCAGTATTCCTAGTGCGAAGCATATCCAGGCGATTTCTGCTCTGTCTGCGATCTCCAGTACAGCGTCCACGGTGAGGTAGCCGACTATTCCCGCGACGGCTGCTGAGACAAGGTAGATTGGCTGGAAATTGAACTCTGTGAATAGTTCTAGGCCGATACTTCCTGCTGCAACAGCTGGTACACTCATCAGGAATGATAGGTGGAAGGCTGATCTCGCATCAAACTCTCTGAACAGAAATCCAAAGGCTGTTGTGCCTGAACGGGAGACTCCAGGGATTATGGAGAATCCTTGTAGTATTCCGACGAAGATAGAGTCTTTCAAGTTTACAGAGCTGTATTCTCTTGACTCGCTTTTATTGTAAAGTCGGAGGATTCCTGTCATGAATAACGCGGCTGACATCAGGATGTAGAAGATTGTCGGGTTCTGTACTGCGGCTTTGATGCCTGTGAAGTAGATCGTGGCTCCGATTATTCCGGTTAATGCGGTGGATGATCCGAGGAAAATAGTTAAACGCCCGTTTTCCTCCTGAGTTAGTTTTCTTGGGTTGTCCAGTATTTCTTGAGGTTTGAGGGCTTTGTTGAGGCAGTATTTGATTATTTCTGTGTATTCTTTTCTGAAGTAGAGGAATGCTGCGATCATTGTTCCTGTGTGGAGGAAGATTGATGCGTTCAGTGCTTGTCCTGGGTCTGTTCCTAGTACTTGTGTTAGGATGAGTGTGATTACTGCTTCGCTGGAGACGGGGAGCCATTCGGTGATTCCCTGTACGATTCCTATTATTACTGCTTCGGTCAGGTTCATAGTTGTAACTCTGTTCTTTGTTGTTGAAAAAGTTCTTTAGTTCTTGTATTTTTTGAATACTTTTTCTATGTCTTCTGCGATTTCTCCTACCTGATCTTCCTGTATGTCTCCCAGGTTTTCAGCTATTACATGCCTTAGTTCTTCGAATACTGCTGGTTCGACGACTACCGGTTCTTCTCCGGACTTGGAGTATGTTTCATCAGAAGGTACTACAGCAGCATCCAATTCTCCTCTATCCTTCTTAGCCCAGTACTCTACTATACGCGAGACATGATCTTTGCTGGAAACAGAGTAACAGATATCAGCATCTAGTATCCTAGATTTCTTGAAGAGAAAATCTACCTCTGATTTAGTATCTTTATGATCTCCTGTAAGCAGAAAACTGTGTTCCTCAAACTCCTCCGCAAAATTACTTTTCAAAAAACTGTGAACTCGTTCGCCGCCCATAACTACTATCTGAATTGATTCAAAACCGGTTTTAGAAGCAAATTCGAATGTTTTGGAAAGTCTATCGTGCATTACGTGTTTAAAATCTTTGCCACCGGTTACTTTTCCGTCATAGGCGTGGACTCCAATAACTGCTTTGCTCATGTATTTTGATTAACTGTGCTGTACTTCTAAATTCTTGTCTGCTGCCGAATAGAATCTACTTAAAAATAATCACCAAATGACAGATTATAAGAGGTATTACTAAAAATGGCTCAAAAATTCGACGAAGCCGAAGACAGACTATTCGGAGACATCTACATCTGCAGAAAATGCAATGCAAAAAACAAGACAGATAATCCGGAAGAAACTTCATGCCGGAAATGTGGATACAGCAACCTAAGACACAAAAACGAGCAGTTTGCAGGATAAAAAACTCTCCAACAGGTTTTTCTTTCCCCCTCTCTATTTAGTTTCTCCTTTGAAACCACTTTTTTGTGTGCCGCGTTAGCTCAGCTGGTAGAGCACGTCCTTGGTAAGGACGAGGTCCCGGGTTCAAATCCCGGACGTGGCTAAATTTTTTCACGGGAGGGGGCGTTCCCATTTTTTGAGTTTTCTTTACTTGGCTCTTGCCTATAAGGTTACTTGTTTATTGTTTTGATGTAAGGAGGTGTTATATTTTGAAAGGTACAGTTAAGTTCTTCCACGATCAGAAGAATTACGGTTTTATTGAAACTGATGAAATGGATGAGGATGTTTTCTTCCACAGTGATGAAATGGACGGCGATCTGAATGTTGAAGAAGGTACTGATGTCGAATTTGATCAAGAAGAAGGCGACAGAGGTCCTAAAGCAGTCGGCGTTACAGCAGCTTAAAAAATACAGTTATTTGCTCGGCTTGATTGCCGCAGCGTATTTTTTAGCGTCAAATATTTTTTCTCTTTCTTTGTTTTCTGTAGTTTTTGTTGTGTTTTTGTAGTTGTTATTGGCTATAGTTTTCCTAATATTGTTTCCCAGTCTTTGTTTTTTCGTGGGTGTGTTTTGGTGTATCGGCGTATTTTGGTGACGACTGATGGCAGTGATGGTTCTTTGGATGCTGTTGATCATGCCAGGGTTTTAGCTGAGAAGTTTGATGCTGAACTGTATATCTTGTATGTGGTAGATGTTTCAGCTGGTCCGCAGAGTATTTCTGATGTAGTGGTTGAGAGCTTGCGTGAGATCGGTTTCAAGGTTACCAAGGAGATTCAGGAAGAGTTGGAAGATGAGGGTATTCAGGCTGATGCTTTTGTTGAGTATGGTTCTCCAGGTGAGACTATACTGGATTTTGCAGATGAACGGGGTGTTGACCTGATAATCATGAGTAGCCATGGGAGGACAGGAATTGACAGGTTTTTGCTTGGCAGCGTCACTGAGAAGGTGATTAGAAACTCTAAGATGCCGGTTTTAACCGTTAAGTATCAAGATTGAATTCTTATCCGGAGAAGGGTTTTTTGTCTTGTGTGAAGTAATTAAGTTCTTTGAATTTGTATTAGTGTTATGGCTCAGGAAGTTGAGGAGATGGATCTTCGTCGAAGCATTGTTGATGCTAAGGATGGGAACGAGAGAAAGTTCAAGGTTTTTACAGGTCAGTTTTATGTTATGAGAAGTGCTTTGCGCTATTTCTGTGTTAAGAAGAAAATGTCTTTCACTTCATCCAAAATAGCTGACAATTTTCCGGTCTCTGCTCCCGTAACAGGCTCATGTCTTAAAATATTGGAGGAGCTTGGAGTGGTCGAGGCTAGAACTGAGTCAAGTTCGCCTAACCGTTACATGCCAGAAGATGTCAACATGGAGAGGATGCAAAAAGTAGAGGAAGTGCTTATAGATAACTATGAAATAGACGAGTTTCTTCCGTAAATATTTCTCTCACATTCAACTATGTCCTGCAGTGTTTCAGTTGGCTGGTAGTACACTTCTTCATCACGTAACTCGATAATTCCTTGGTCCTCCAAACTTGGAACTACTTGATGTCTCACCTGTACTTCGGTGCTTCCCTCTGGTGTCTCTAGATTATCCATAAGTTGGTCTATGCCTATACTTTCCAAATCAGAGCTTTCCATTATTAGGACTGTCTCAGCTCTAACAGGATTTGATAAAGCCTGACTAACATCTGCGACATAATCGATATCAGCTGCTTCATTATACTCTAGGACTTGCTTGTAAGCATCCAAGTGGTTTTTCACAGTTTTATCAGGAGAATAAGTCACCAAGAAAGAATCCTCCACAACACCAGCATCCTTCAGCTTAGGCATGTGTTTATGCTGAAGATTAGCCTCGTTTCTTTCGGTTCGTCCGTCGAGCATCTCCGCAATGTTTCCAACAGTGTTAACCGGTTTCTCATCCAACAGCATCAACAACTCAAGTCTCACAGGTTTTGACATCAAATCATTGTTATCAGCTGCTGCATACAGATCAGAACTAGATAAGACCAAACCAGGTTCTCTCATTATAAATCGGATTTTTCCAGCTGTTATATAATATTTTCCCCACAAATTTACGTTTCAATGCCTGGTTCTTAGAGCGTCCTTCACTTTTTCAATCATTGGTTACCTATGGTAACATTATGAGTTCTATTCCCAAGCTAGGTCTCGGTACCTGGCAAAACACGGAGTCAGATGAATGTGCAAAATCAGTTCAAACAGCTTTAGAGATAGGCTACAAGCATATTGATACAGCCCAAGTATACGAAAACGAAGAACATGTTGGCAAGGGAATCAAGGAAGCTGATATCGACAGAGACGATTTCTTCCTGGCATCCAAAGTCTGGATAGACCAGCTCTCTGAAGAAAATGTGGTACCCAGCATGGAGGAATCACTGGAAAAACTGGGAGTTGACAAGGTCGACTTGATGTACATTCACTGGCCCTCCGGAGACTACCAACCAGAAGAGACTCTGGAAGCGATGCAAGAACTAGTGGAGAAAGGAATGGCTAAGAATATAGGTGTCAGCAACTTCACGCCAGAACAAGTTGACGAAGCCATGGGAATAGCAGGAGAAGATATCATCGCCAACCAGGTCGAAATGCATCCACTACTTCAACAAGAAGAACTACTGGAAAAATGCAGGGAACACGATATCACATTAGTCGCTTACTCACCTTTAGCTCGTGGCAAAGTATTCGACATCCCTGAGTTAAACGAAATCGCGGATAAACACGGCGTTTCTGAGGCTCAGGTATCCCTAGCCTGGTTAATGCAGAAAGACGGAGTCGTAGCTATCCCAAAAGCATCCTCCGAAGAACACATCAGAGACAACCATGAAGCACAAGACCTTGAATTAGACGAAGAAGATGTAGAAAAGATAGAATCAATCGACAGAGAGGAAAGAGAAGTCGATCCAGGATTCGCACCCTGGTAAAAACCTTCTTTTTTATGTTTCTTCTATTCTGTAAAGCTCCATATATCCGTCTTCCGACTGGTTAGGGTTGTCCATGTATCTAAGGTATAGGAAGTAGGTTTTGTTACCGAAGGAACGGATTTTTGTCGTCGTCTGAAGTGTGCCGTCATGTTTTAAATCTTCTATCTGTTCTGCGTTTTCTTCTTGTTGGGTTTTGAAGTAGAAACGAGCTTTGGGTGCTTCTTCATGTCTTAGCTCTAGGTAGTTGTCGCCGTCAAAAGTAGTATTTACAACTTCATCCTCGGTATCTGCTCTCAGAGAAAAACTTTCAGTGTACTCAGAGTCCCCGTTCTGAAGTAGTGTGTGGCTTGCGAAACCTAGGACTGTTGATAGGAAGAACGCTGCAACAACCAGAACTATGGTGCGCTTCTCCATGAAAGACTTTTTGACACCGGAGATTTTTTATTCACAACCAAACTCAACTACAACTTATGGATCCCATCATAGAAATACTCTCAATCGGAACATTACTACTTGAAGCTGCAATAATTCTAGGATTTGGAGTCTTTACTGCAGCCAGATTCGGATACGCTGAAGAACTCTGGCAGAAAATAGAAAACTACCTGAACGGATACTGGAAAGAACTAAGTTTCGCACTGGCTTTAATCGCTACTTCAGGAAGCCTCTACGCATCAAATATCCTCGGCTACACGCCCTGCCACTTATGCTGGCTGCAAAGAATCATGATGTATCCATTAGTCATCCTTTTCGGAGTTTCATGGTTGCTTGACACAGATGTAGTGGAATACGCCGTACCAATGGCCACAATTGGTGGAGGAATCGCAGGATACCACTATGCAATCCAGAGGATTGAACAGTTCAGTTCTGCTGGATGCTCAATAACACAGGTCAGCTGCGAAACAGAATATACATTCTACATGGGAATCGTAACAATCCCGCTCATGGCCTTCACAGCATTCCTAGGAATCCTACTAGTCAATTGGAAATACGGCGACGAAATCTAAACCTGGAAAACCTTTCTTTCCCCATTTTCTTCCTCAACTTTCTCAGGAGCATCTCTACTCTCCACTTTCTCTATATCTAGTTCTGTGAAGAATGTTGAAGCCTTTTCTTCATCGGCTGTAATGTACAAGTTTTTCTCGGCACGCGTCATCGCAACATACATCAAACGCCGCTCCTCGTCATATTCCCCGGAAAGACATTTTTCCAGGATCTCAGTCCGCCAGTTATCAAAACTGTATGCATAATCGTTCCTCAAGAACTTCTTACACTGCCTCAACCCGATAGGATCTTTATAGATGATACAGGGCGAGAAACCATTCGTGGAAGGGAACTTCGACCGATTGACATCCGAGATAAACACTGCAGGATACTCCAACCCCTTAGCAGCGTGAATAGTCTGTATAGTCACTGCATTCTCGTTACCTGTGCTGTCAACCTCATAGATCTCGCCTTCCTCGATGTTCTCCTCAATAAAGTTAATCAACTGCCCCAGATTCATGTATGTGGAGGAGAAAGTATCTCCAAGCACCTCTATGATCTTCTCAGTAAATCCATTCCTATACCCGTATCTTTCAAACACTTTCTCAGCCACAGCTTCAACCGAATCAGTTTTCTGAAGCTCCAGCTCAAATTTCAACATGTTGATTGGATAATCTCCTTCTTCAAGTATTTTCTCCGCCTCTTCTAATTTGTAGCCTGCTTCTTCCAGGACAACAGCCCAACCCCTTCTAGAGTGCCGGTCCTGAAGGATTCTCAGCCAGGCCAAGAGTACAATTGCTGGATTAGTGGTGAATAATTCTACTCCGCCCTCATAAGCAGCTGAGATGTTGTAGTTCCGGGCTTTTTGCTGTAGGTCTAGTCCAAAGCTTCTAGTACGAGCCAGAACCGCTATATCACTGTAATCGAAACTTTCTTCCTGCTTCAATTCCTGTATCTTGGTAAGAACTGCTTCTATCTCATCCTCAGCTTCTATTCTCAGTACTTCTCCATCTTCCCCTGTCTCTGATTCAAGTGAAGTGATTTCCGGCGTCTCAGGGTTTTCATTGGAGTTGGCAGGAAGCGAAAGGCTTTTCTCAGATATATCAAGTATTTCCTGGGTTGAACGATAGTTCTTCTTCAATTCGATTTTCTCTACTTCTTCAGTTGAAAAGTTTACTCTCTCCTGGCTGCCATTCAGCTCTCCCGAGTATTTCTCCAGCCTATCTTCAAACTCCAGTATGTTTTCAACAGCTGCGTACTGGAAACTGTAGATGCTCTGCTTCCAGTCGCCTACAACACAGAAGTTAGGTTTATCAGCGAGTAGAAGCGCTAGTTTGAACTGTATCTCGTTCGTGTCCTGAAACTCATCGATCATGATATACTCGAAGCTCTCTTCCTCTCTGATTTGAGGTTTTTTGTGTAGTAATGCGTAGGTCAATGCCATCAGGAAACTAAAATTCAGGTAGTTTCGAGAAAGGCAGTACTCCAAGTACTCTGTGTAGAGATCGTGTACAAACTGTTTCAATTCTTCCCTGTCCTCCTGGAATGCTTTTTCACAAAAATCTTTTCTGACCTGTTTAGTTCCATATCCTCCGCGTATATCATCGATGCTAGGAGCATCCGGATCAAAGTTCTTCCATTTATAGCTGTAAAGCCTTCTCCTCAACTCACTCTGTTTGCTACCACCGTTCTCTTTAATCGGCTTATTCTTTTCTTCAAATAACTGTTTAAACTCATCGAAATCGCCGTCCAAGTATTTTTCCGTATCTCCAAACCATGAATTATTTTCAGGCATTATTCCTTTCGCAGCGATCGACTTGAGTAAAGATAACAGGTTGGAGTCGTCCCTAACAATCCTGAAAAAGTCCTGATGCTCTTCATGCCTCTGCTTGAAATTAGATATAAAGTCTTCAAACTCCTGGCGCTCCCGAATCTGACTCTCCAAAACCCGAACATCCTCAGTAAGGTACTCATCTATTCCCAGTATCTGAGGTGCTTCATGACCGTTCCTCTCCAGGATTTTTTGGCAGTGAGCATGGAAAGTGGAAATCGGAGCATCAAAGATTTCAGAGGCTCGATAACCGGATTTCTGGCTGATACGCTCTTTCATCTCATCCGCAGCATTTCGTGTAAAAGTAGCTAGGAAGATATCCTCAGGCTCCTGATCCTCCAAAATATTGATGTAGCGCCGAGTAATCGCGAAAGTCTTACCTGTACCAGCACCAGCATCAACTAGGTAAATACCTTCAGTATTCTCTATCAGTTCTTTCTGCTGCTTATTTGGAGAAAACTCTGTCATCTATTTCTGAAGTTTTGGAGTTGATGTTAAGTTTCTGCTGCTGTTGCAAAAGGTTTTAAATCTTTACAGTCTTTACAGTTTTTACAATGACTGCGACTAAGAGGATTCCGGTTTCTGAGGAGACTTGGAAGAAGTTGGGTGAGGACAAGGAGCCTGGTCAGACTTGGGATGAATTGTTGGAGGAGATGAGGATTGAGAATGAAAAAGCTAGGACTTTGTCACGGCTTGAGGAATCGAAGAACGGCGAGATGAAGGGTAAGTCTCTGGATGAAGTATGAAGTTATTCTGAGCCCTGAGGCACAGGAGTACCTAGAAAAAGTAGATGAGAAGAGCGAGAAAATTATCAGAAACAAGTTGAAATCTCTTTACGAAGCGCCTCATCCACGGCCGAACAGGAAAGCCGAAGGAGATGTAGAAAAAGTCACGATGAACGGACAGGGAATCTACAGAATGCATATCTCAAGAAGCCACACCGCTTTCTACTGGATAAAGGAAGACGAAAACACAGTAGATGTCACAAACATCGTAGACATTGACAAAGCACATAAAATGTACGACTAAAAACCTACTTCAAAATTAAGTCTCTATCATGTAGTTCATCTGGGTTTGCATCGACTGGGAATCTGGAGTCCATGTATTCGTTGATTTCTTCCAGTTTTTCTTGTACGAAATCTTCCATCTGGTCGGCGTCTTCTTTGAAGTAGTTTTCCATTCTGAAGTCGACCAGTTTTTTCAGTGCTTTTTTGACGCCTTTTTCCACATATTTGTAGTCTCCGACTTCCTGCTTTGCGAATTCTTCGAATTCGGCTGCGAACTCTGATTTCAGTAGTTTGTCTTTGTTGAATGGTTCTGGCAGGTTCCTTCCTTCCATGAAGTTACTGTATTGTTGGTATCCGAGTTTTTCCAGTGTTTTGCGCCGATCGTTGCTTTTGGCGACATCCCGGATCATGTATTCGAATACTTCCATTGAAGCCTTCTTTTCCTGGAAGTTTTCAGGATGGTAGGTTATCGTGGTTTTTGTCTGTGCGTCTTCCCCGTTCACACTGTTTCCGAGTTCGTTGAGGAAGTGTAGGAATGTGAAATGGATTTTTCCCTCGACATGTTGCCGGTGAAATGTGATGTAGAGGAGTGGCTGGAAGTCCGGGAACTTTTCGCCTTCATATAGTTCTGGATGTGATTTTTTCAGCACCTTTTGCACTGTGTATTTTCTTCCGGATTTGAAGTCGACTAAGTGGTTTTTGTCGAGTATTAGGTCGACTTTTCCTTTGGCACCTAGCTCCTTATCTTTGAAGTATGCCTCTGTCTCCAGCCCGTCATTTCCTCCTGGAAACTCCTTGACAAAGATGTTCTCGTCTTCTGTTTCAGTGTACTCGTCCAGCTCCAACTCTTTCAGGTCCTGATTTTTCAGATAGCTGCGGATATTCTCCAGACCGATCCGGAACTCCGTCTCCAGATCTTCGAGATCCAACTCGTCGGCGAATTCATCGATTTCTTCCATCATCAAACTTACGATTTCATCCTGTTCGATGTCCTTGGCTATTTCTGGGTTGCTGGCGTGATATTCGGCGTACATGTGGAATAGGTTTCCTTTCCTGAACTTCTCCTGGTCGGCGTCGCTCACCAGTTGGTCCATGAAGTAGAGTCGAGGGCTCTGCACGAAACTGTTCAAACCGGACTGGCTGATAGCCTCGATTTTCTCTGAATCTGTACTGTAGTTTTGTGTTTCAAATCCGTGCTTCTCAGGGCTTTTCTCCGCTTGAACTTTAGTATGCGGCAGCTCTGAGAACGATGAGAACTCTTCATCGATTAATTCGTTGAAGTAGAAGCATGGCATGATCTCCTCGTTTAGTTCTTGGTCCTGAACTAGGAAGTAGGACTTGCCGGATTGGATCAGTGATTTGAAGTCCTTCAAGTTCTTCTGCTCCTGCTCTTCTTTTTCTATCCAGTCCTTGTCTTCTACTTCTCGCATCCAGTCCGTATCCATCCCGACATGGAAGACAATTTCTCTGTTAATCTGTGAAACCTTTGTAGGGTCGGCTAGTAGAACTCCTTCATTTCTTTCCTCTGCTTCGACCTCGAAGCTATCCAAATAGTATCTTATAGAGTTCAAGTTCTCCTGTGAGACCTGTTCGTCCATCAGTTCCAGTTCTTCCAGGACTTTCGGTACCTTGGTTTCTCGCTCTGTCAGCTCATGGTATCTCTCGACTGCGTCTTTGAAGTCAAGGTACTGCACTGCGTTCAGCAGATCCTTGAAATCTTCTGCTTCGGATAAATCATCTAATTTTCTATTGTTGTATCTGGCAGGGATTCTGATATCTAGTTGATGGATTATAGGTCGTACATCCTGCACTCTGACTGTTCCCTTGGTCAGACCGGTACTTAGGAGAGAAAGGAAGGTTCTTACATCTTCATCCTCCTGTGCATGGCTTCGACGCTGGAAAGGGATATCCTCTGCCTCCAAAACCGATTTGATCAATGGCTCGTACTTTGTGCCGGGCTTTACAGCGATACCCACATTTTCTGGCTTCAGTTCCTGCAAGTTTTCCTTGATGCTCTGGGCTATCTCCGATGCTGATCCAAACACCTTGAACTCTCCAAACTCTCTGTTTCCCTCTGTGAAGCTTTCTATGCTGTCGTACTCGTCTGGGAGAATCTTTCTATCGATCTCAGTGAACTGGTACTCTTTCAGGACCGCTACAGTCTCAGCTTCTAGCTTGTAATCTTCAATCTGGTGGTAGGGAGTCTTTGTATCTCTAAGTATTTCTATTATCTCTCTGACTTCTTCTGTGTCGAACTCTGGACGATCAAGTAGTTCTTCCAGTTCACCAGTATGTTTCCAACAGCTCAGGATGTTTTCCAGCAAATAAGATGCTTGTTTCCAGGTCAGGTCTGTTTCCTCAACTGTTTCAAGAAAAATCTTCTTCCTGAAGTCCTGGTCTGCATCAACCAGTTGCATCGGCGTGAAGACTTTTTCATCATCCAAGTAACTGTTGACTGCATCAGCCAGAGAAGCCTCAACGGTCAAAACTAGTTTGTACTTGGATACCTTTTCGGCTAGTTCTTTGGGGTTGAATGCTTTTTCCGTTTCCACAGATTTCTGTTGTTCAAGTTAATTCTTTAACGGTGCCGACCTAAGATATCTGTATGATTGAAATTATCTTGGGAGTTGGACTTCTGGTGCTTGGTGGTGGCGTTCTCTACCTTGGAAAGGAGTTAAGCGAGTTGAAAGGTCTGCAAGAAAACCAAGATTTCGAAGTGGATAAGGAGAAGGTTCAGGGAGCTGTCAGCGAGTCCTGGCAGAACCTGGAACTGGGTGAGAAGATCAAGTCGTTGGAGAAAGAGGTTGAAAACGTCGGTAAAGAAGCAGATCAGATAGAGAAACTGCATCAGGATATCCAGACGATGCTAGAGAACCCCAAGGAACGAGGAGAGTTCGGCGAGAGAAAACTTGAAGACATCCTATCCCGGCACCTCCCAAGCTCGATGTACAGCTTTCAAGGAACGGTAGCAGGGAAGAGGCCTGATGCTTTCATCGAATCAAGCTCCGGTAAAGTATGTATCGACTCAAAGTTCCCGTTAAGCAAGTTCAGAAAAATGCAGGAGGCAGAGACCAAGGAAGAGAGGGAGAGTTTGAAGAAAAAGTTCAGAAGGGACGTAAAGTCTCAGCTGGACAGCGTCGAATCCAAGTATGTAAGACCTGACTCCGGAACAACAGATTACGCATTCGAATTCGTTCCTTCTGAAAGAGTATACTACTACCTCGTCAAGGAGGAATACGATATCCTAGATGAGTACGCGAAGAAAGGAGTTCAACTTGTCTCTCCACTGACTCTGGGTCAGAAACTGGAACTGGTTAAAAACGATGTTCATACCGCTAAATTGTCTCAAAAAGCGGAGGATGTTCAGCAGAGCCTGAAAGAAATCTCTAACTCGTTTTCCAGCTTTGAGTCTGAGTGGGAGACCTACAGGAAGCATATCAAGAACGCGAAGAACAGCTCCGATCGTCTGGAGTCGGAGTTTGAAGGTTTGAAGCAGAGGTTTGAACGGGTTAACGATCTCTAAGAAACTTGTTTAAAATTTGATGTAGTAAATAGAAGCTGCAGAAATAGAGACAATAGGAACGATGATAAAAGAGTAGATCATAATCTTATCAGGTTCGCTGACAAATATTGAGATGGTTAAAACAACCACGGCAATTATAAGATAGGAGAATATTCCGACGCCGAGGCGTCTTAACAGTCCCCGCCAGAAAGCCATGCAAACAGATCCGTGCTGTTCTTTATGAAAGCACATCTCGGTTTTCAGTTTCTGAACTGCGGCAGGCAAAAATTTTAAATCAGTTTTTCCAATCCTTGCCCGTGAATTAAGATGAATCTTGAAGGAAAAGTAGCAATCGTAACCGGTGGTTCAAGCGGAATAGGAAAAGCAGTGGTTGAAAGGTTGGCATGGGAGGGCGCTGAGGTCGTAATAGCTGATTTAGATAATGAGAAAGGTCGGAAAGTTGCTCATGAAGTAGGCGTCGAGTTCAAGGAGTGCGATGTCTCCAACTTTGAAAGTGTGGAACGGGTAGTTGAGGAAACAGTTGAGATGTACGGAAAACTGGATTTAATTGTGAACAACGCCGGTATTGGCAGCGTCGATGGAATCGAGGAGATGGATATCGAGGAGTATCGTAAAATTATTCAAGTCAACTTGGATGGGGTTATGCATGGCTGCAAAGCCGCTGTACCTCACCTCAAAGAGTCAGAGGGATGCATCATCAACATGGCATCGATTTACGGCCTAGTCGGGGACAAAGGCTCAACAGCATACAACACAGCCAAAGGAGGAGTCGTCAACCTAACCCGAAGTGTTGCTAACGATCTAGCAGAACACAATGTAAGAGTAAACTCTATCTGTCCAGGATTCGTCGATACACCTATGACAGCGGACTTGAAAGAAAATGAAGACTTCATGGCACATATAGAAAACATGACTCCGCTTGGCAGGATGGCAGATCCGGAAGAAATCGCCTCAGCAGTGACTTTCCTAGCGTCAGAAGAAGCATCATATATCACAGGAGCAAATATCCCTGTCGACGGAGGATGGACCAGTCACTGAAATAACATTTACTCCCTATTTTCTCTTTCATGAAGCGTATCGAAGATATTTTTGATCAAATAACTGTTAGGAGAGTTTACAGATGAGCGAACTGGAAGGTTTCGAAGAAGGTGAAAAAGTACTTTTCAACGATAGGAAGACTCCTTTAACAGTCCAGGAAGTTTCTGAAGAAGAGCTAGTTGTGGAAGGTCCCGGCGGAGGAGAGTATGAAATCTACTTTGATGAAGACACTCTGCTTGTATGCAGGAAGGGCAACAAACGGTACTCAAGCTACTGCGAAGACCTGAGAAGTGTCGGTGAATGGGTTAGAGACGGTGACTGCTGGAGACATTCCAAAACAGAGGCAGAGATAAGCATAGTCCAGAACGAAAATGGTTTCTACGAGCTGGAGTCGAAAAAATTTCAGGGCGAGCTTGATAATCCGGCTTACGGCTTCACGAACAAGGAGGCAGCCTTGGAAGAGGCTGAGAAAGTAGTCGAAAGTAATCCTGAAGGATAGATTTAGAACTCGATTCATTATAAATAAGGCTGAGAAATAGTATTGTATGGTAACTGAGATTTCTTCTGGTTTAGTTGTTCGAAACAAAAAAGTTCTGATGACTCAAGACTCTAAAACACAGAAATGGAACTTTCCATCCGCAGACGGTAGAAGCGATGAGCTATCTGCTGACACTGCTCAGAGAGCAGTTCAAACACTTACTGAATGTGACACTCAGGTTTCACGGTACAGGGATCGTTTGAAGACCCGTTTCGACCAGGATGAGAAAGAAGTTACCTGGCAGCCTTACAGCATCGAAATAGAAGGAACACCAGAACACGGAGAATGGGTGCCTGTAGATCAACTGGAATCAAAGGATCTGGTACAGCCACTGGAAGAGATGAAAGATAAACTCTCCGACCGGCTCTAAAACATTATTTACCCTTACTATTTCTACTTAACTGATTTTCTATGGAACATCTGATAAACGAACTCTCCGGTATCAAGGGCGTGAAGAATGTAAAGAAATACAATCAGAAAGTCCTGGAAGTAAACTTGTTCAGCAGGGAAGTACCGGGCAGCGAAGCTGAAGAGATCAGCGGCGACCTCCGGAAAATAAGCCAGAACATCAGAAACACACTGGAGGAACACAGGAAGAAAGGAAAGATACAGAACTGGGAATGGATGAACAAACCAGAAAAACAGTATGAGGAAACCCGGCTAGGCACGGATAAAATCAAGGACAGAAAGGAGAAAGGTCATAAGCCGGCTTACTACAGGATATCCGTCAAAAAGTAAGGACTGATACCTCTAGATCTGTGTGCCAAGAGATATATCGTTACAGTTCTAAAAAGATAGTATGGAGAGAAAACTTTTGAACTCGACTAAGAAGATGAGCCGAAAAGAGGCTGGAGAAAAACTACACAACCTTGCAGACAGCATTGCTGAAGGATATGTAAAACTGAAATCAGGGGAGAACTCAGTAGACCTTCAACCCGGAGAACAAGTAGAATTCGAACTTGAAGTAGAAAAAGAAGAAGACGGAGACACATCAATAGAAATCGAAGTGGAATGGCCAGAAACAGAAAAAACAGAAAACATAGAAATACAGTAAACAATACTTCTTTCCCCTTTCTTCACCCATATTCAACCAGCAAGAAACTCAATTAAGTCAAACATGAAACAGTTTTTTCAAAAACCTTTTTTGCGGCGTCCGGGATTTGAACCCGGGTTATGCGCATGGCAAGCACATGTCTTAGCCACTGGACCAACGCCGCTCTGTGTATTTTGAGTTAGTTCGGCAAATAGTTAAAAACTAGGTGGAGCCCTCGGTGGTTTCATTGAGGTAATGATTGGTAATTTGAATGTTCTCCAAGTAAAATTGGTTTATGAGTGAAGAAGATGTCCGTGATTTGATTGTTGTTGGTGGTGCTTCTGCCGCACAGAGTGCTGCTATCTACGCTGTTCGTTCTGGAATCGATGTAACTGTTATCGCTGACGAGTATGGAGGTCAGATCAACAATACTGATGTAGTTGAAAATTACCTGGGTTTTGAACATATTTCCGGACCTGAACTGGCTGATAAATTTCTTGAGCACATGAGAGAGTACGATGTAGAAGAGGAGAAAGGTTTCAAGGTGACGGACATCCGAAAAAACGATAATATCTTCGAAGTTGAAAGAGAGGATGGCGAAGTTTTCCACTCCTACTCTGTGATTATAGCGACCGGTGGCAGTAGAAGGAAACTGGGTGTCTCGGGCGAGGAAGAGTTTGCGAACAAAGGAGTCGGCTACTGTGCAGTATGCGACGGACCTCTCTACAAGGGAGAAACGGTCGCAGTCATTGGAGGAGGTTATGCCGGGACGGAGGCTGCGGACTACCTTTCCGACATCGCTGAAAAAGTATATGTCCTATCCCGCTCCGGAGTACTGAAAGGAGAACAGATCACAATCGACAAAGTAGAAGAAGACGAAAATGTCGAAGTGCTGAGAGAAGCCACTGCAGAAGAGTTCTATGGAGATAATCTACTGGAAGGATTGAAATATGATCACAAAGGTGAGATGAAGGACTTGGAAGTGACCGGAGCCTTCATTGAAATCGGTACAAAGCCTAACTCACAGATCTCAGACCTGGTTGAGACAACTGAATCGGAGCGAATTAAGGTTGACGAGGAGATGAAGACAGGAACGGAAGGACTTTACGCTGCTGGCGATGTAAACAATGTAGGCGTTCAGCAGCTGGCTGTTTCATCTGGTCAGGGCTGTCAAGCTGGTTTGAATGCTGCCGAGTATGTGAAGCAGGAGAAGTCTGGTTTAAATTAAGTTTTTGCTCTCAAGTTCTTTCTTTACCTTTTGATATACGAATTTATGACCTTGACTGGTTGGATGGACACCTTCCTCCAGAAACCTGTTTTGATTTCTGTTCTCCATCATTTTGAACAAATCAATGTATCCTACCTCTTTTTCACTGCATACTTCCTTCTTGATTTCTTCATACTGTTTTAACCGGCTGTAATCGAGTTTTTTCCCAGGTGAGTAAGGTATTTCACCTATTTCCGGGTTGACCGGGAAATCACCTACAAAGATTAACTCGTCACTTAACTCTTTCCCAAGCTCCACGAGATCTACAATATTCTGCCTAAATCCTTCCGGATCAACTCTAACCTGTCCATTCTCCTCTATTACATCGTTGGCTCCAATCTGAATGATCAACAGGTCCTCATACCCTTCTTCCGTCCTGTTCCGGTATTCTTGTTCTAAACGGTTAAGGAGATCTTCAGAGGTATCACCTGTAACTCCTTGATTGAACAGATAGTAGATGTCATCCTCGTCTTGAGTTTCCAAAGCGTTAGAAACCAACGAATTCTCAAGTCTCTGCACCCAGCCTCCTTTTTCACCCCATAAACCTTGAGTTACTGAATGCCCGAAAACCAAGATATTATCCATACATAACTAGATAGTAGTTTATGTACAAAAAGTTGCGGACACCAAACACATTCTATGCCTCAAGAAACAAAGATGACAAAATGCGTGTTCTGCGGCGAATCAGCCACCACAAAGAATAGAAAAGGTCAGCCCGTCTGCAGCGAACACAAGAAGAAAGATCCTAAAGAAGTTGCCTGTCCGGAATGCGGAATGCCTATGAAGATTAAGGAAGGTCGTTACGGATTCTTCTGGGGCTGCGAAGGATACCCACAATGCCAGGAAACATTCCAGATAGAAAACCTAGTTGAAGAGGATTAAATATCAACCTACCTCAACAGAGAAATCCGATTGAATCCAGGCTTCTGGGTTGTCTCGATCATAGATAACAAAGTTGTCGTCTCCAGTTATGAAGCAGCCATATTTATCTTCGTCGTCATTGTCAAGCATATTTCGGTTTATCTTTTCTTCATACTCCTGTAACTTTTCTAGTAATGCAGCTTCACTACTTGAGAGTCCAATAGTTGCAATATTTTCTTCATCTAGAGTTTCGTCGTGTATGGTTAGGTAAGGCTCGTTCCCATCAACTGGCTTTAATTCTGCCAAATACTGTTGGTCAAGATCCGTTAAATCTGAGTTAACATAGGTACTCAAAGGTTTTGCGTCAGATGAGGAATCTGGCATATTTTCACTATAACCTAACAAATAATAAGAGGTTTTTGGCTGAGGGTTCCCCAAGGCATACTATAGACCTGAGTTTTTATTCGTCGTTGAACTCGCTACCGAACCATTCTGCAGGATTTGGTTTTAACCGGTCGAATCCATACTCTTCCATGTATTCGGTGTGACCTAGGTCGATAACCTCTGATCCATTCAGCAACAGGTAGGCTTTACCCGCTTCATATACTTCTTCATCAATTTCCTGTTTAGCTCCCTGGAGAATCTGCTCAAATCCTGAGCTACCTGCCTGCGAGAAGAAAGTGTCCTCAAACTCTTTGTCAACCTCTCCATAGTTCTCATGTAAGTATTCGGCTTCAACAATCCTCGCCGCTAACTCAATTTTCTCATAATCAAAATCATATCTGTCAGCGTTCTCTTTCAGGTGTTCAAGAGATTCTCCATAGCCTGTTTCACCCGCCTGTATATTAGGATTTTGTCCTATTGACGACATTGTAAAACCTAGAAAGAATAGATATCTTTATTTATCCTGCCATACAGACTTAACGATTTCACCGTACAAAAGATCCGGTATTTAAAACTCCAGTAATTGTAAACTGTACATAAAGGGGCCCGTAGCTCAGCTTGGACAGAGCATTCGGCTTCGGAACCTTAAGTCCTGATAAAGGACAAGGTAAATAGAAGATTTCACATCTTCGACAGAAGTTACCGAAAGGTCTAGGGTTCAAATCCCTACGGGCTCGTAATATTAAGCTGTGACTTCAATCGATTTCTAGAATAACTCGTATGGAATGCTCTCTTAAAACTGGTTTTTAATCGTCAAACTTGTTTTCTGGATTGTCGGAATAGATTAGCTCGATTGCTTGTCTTTCCTCCTTACCAAATTCATAGCTTTCCAAGGATTCTTTATCCTCTTGATGCCTGCTGTAGATATTTTCGATTAAACCAAGTAGTTGAGAAGTCTTCCCTCTATATTCAACTGGTGAAAAGTCGCTACGCCATTGGTCCTCAAGTATAGCTGCTGAAGCACCCGCTAAATTAGCGTACATATCTACTGGGTCAGCTTCAGGGTCTATTCTCTTCTCCTTCATCATCCATCTGCCCACAAAAGTAGCTCCGTAAACTACACCTGCCTTAGTCACGTAATTATCCTCTAAATCTACCTGGTTCATTCCTTCAATTATGAAATGTGCACAGCCATAAGAAAAGGCAAAGTGAAAGAATTTGTCTCCATTCCAGCCATCCAGATAAGTCTGGAAAAACTTCTCAGGAACTTCCTGAACAAGCGGTACCGTGTCCTCTACTAACTCAGGATAGACTTCCAAAGTTTGTATACCCAACCCTGATATAACTCCTGCTCCAGCAGCACCGTGTTCCTTGACTTCTTGGTAGATTTTCTCGGCGGAAAACGCTTCTGATTCCTCGGTCACAAAAATCAGTTCACAGAAATATTTTATGAATATAAAGGAAAATGAGAGATAAATCAGTTCCCTAGAATGCTGTCTATTGTCCTCATCTGCATCATGTTGGTGGTTCCTGTGACCGATGTTGGTATCCCTGCTGTCAGGACTAATTCATCGTCTCCTTCAGCTAGGTCAAGTCTCTTCATCCGTTCAGCTGAGCCTTCGACCATTTCGTCTACATTATCTCCGAACTCCTCATAGTATGGCTGTACGCCCCAAACCAGCTGTAGTTGTCTTTCGACTCTTTCGGAATCAGTGAACGCGATGATGTCTGTTTCAGGCCGGTGTTTCGCGATGTTCCGTGCTGTGCTTCCTGAGGATGTGTGTGCTACGATGTAGTCTGAGTCTCCGTCGTTTGATGCTTGCCAGACGCTTTTGCAGATTATTTCTCGTGTGTCGCTGGGTTTTTCTTTGACTGTGTGGTGTACCTGTTTTTCTACGGTGTTTTCGGCTTCCTTTACTACTTCGGACATGAATTCTACGGTCTTTACTGGGTAGTCTCCGATTGCTGTTTCTCCTGAGAGCATGACTGCGTCTGTTCCGTCTAGGACTGCGTTTGCGACATCGGATATCTCTGCCCTTGTAGCAGTGGAGTTCTCGGTCATTGATTCGAGCATCTGTGTGGCGGTGATGACTGGTTTGCCTGCTCTGTTGCATTTTCTGATCATTTCTTTCTGTAGACCGGGAAGTTCTGCTGCCGGCATCTCAACTCCGAGGTCTCCACGGGCAACCATGATTCCGTCGGATTCTTTGAGGATTTCATCAAAGTTTTCGACTGCTTTGCGGTGCTCGATCTTGGAGATGATATGTGCTTCTGATCCGTGGTCTTCTAGAATCTCTCTGACTTCTCTTACATCATCAGCATGCTTTACGAAGCTAAGTGAAATAAAGTCAAAGCCTTTCTCCGCTGCAAAAATGATGTCTTCCCTATCTTTCTTTGTTGGTGCTCTTAAGCCGATGTCTTTTCCGGGTACATTCACTGCCTTTCTAGTGGAGACTTCGCCGCCGAAGATTACTTCGCAGACTGCTTCATCTTCACCTACTTCAATAACATTTAGTTCTATCTTCCCGTCATCGATTCTTACTTCGTCTCCTGCCTCTAAATTCTTCAGAAGATCGGTGTACTGTACAGGAAGCCTTTCATCATCTCCAACTTCTTCTTCGACTGTTAGTATAATTTGTTCTCCGGACTTAAGCTCTGTATCTTCTTCCACTTCACCTAAACGGATTTCAGGTCCTTTTGTATCAGCCATTACCGCTGTTTTCTCACTTGTTTCTCGGACACGGTCGAATGTTTTGCCGTGCTGTTCGTGATCTACATGTGAGAAGTTAAGTCTTACTACGTTTACTCCTGCTTCGATTATTTCTGTAATCTTTTCTTTAGAGTCTGTTGCTGGTCCTATTGTTGAGATTATCTTTGTGTTTTTCATAAAAGTAAGATTTCACCTGTTCCTTCTTGGATGTAAGGGTTTGGTCCTTATTTTTTAAAGCGGGTTTAGGTCCAGGGTAAGTTGTTTTGATTTATAAAGTTGGGATTGTCAAGGTTTATCCGTGTAGATGGGATTTTTGGATAAGTTTAGAGATTATCTGTCCCGGTTACTTGAAGAGGTGGAACAAATGACTGAAGAACAAAAACAAGATACTTCTGAAGCGGAGAAGAAAGGCGAGGATAAGAAAAATTCTAAGAAGAAACAGCAGCGAGTACAGTTCCCACAGTACTTCCAGCAGCAGCGAGGTAAAGCCGGGAAGAAAAACCCGAACAGTACCAACCTGAAAACACCTGTGATGAGAGGCGTAGTTGTCTCAGAATTCGACGGAGACCGAATCTGGGTAGAAGCCAGTGGAAACATGAAAGGACGCTACGGAGTCGAAGTACCACAAGGATACAGCCCAGAAGACCTGCAGCCCGGAACGGAAGTAGCACTGGACCCTAACAGCTTCAAAGTAACAGATGTTGTCAGTAAAGGTCAGGACGCAGAATTCCAGGCCATAGAAACAGACGTAACCTTCCAGGATATCGGAGGACTGGATCATGTCATCAAAAGCCTATCATCAAATGTAGGAGCACAGTTGAACTCTGACAAACTGAACCGTATCCAGGAATGGGGCATGGACATGGACAAAAGTATACTACTAATCGGAAAACCAGGAACCGGAAAGACACACATGGTCAAAGCACTCAGCAATGAATACGACGCAGAAATGTTCATGATCAACGGTCCACAACTAGTTGAGAAATTCATTGGAGAAGGAGCCAAGAAAGTCAAACGCTTATACGAACAGGCAAGAGCTTCTGACAAACCATCAATCGTATTCATCGACGAAATCGATGCAATCGCCAAGAAAAGGCTTGACGACAGGAGACACGGTGGAGAAGAAGTCGAAAGAACCATGAGCCAGTTGTTGTCTGAGCTTGATGGCTTGGACAGCGAAGAAGGAAATGTAATCAGTATCTTCGCCACAAACACACCAGACATAATGGATCCAGCACTACTCAACCGTACAAGTGCGATCGAAGTGCCTGTACCGAACGACGAAGCTAAGGAAGAAATCCTCAAAGTCCACACAAGAAAAATGGACTTGGAAGAGGAACTTGATCTTGAACTCTTGGCAGAGGAACTGGACGATGAATTCACTGGAAGAGATATTCAGCAGATCGTCAAACAGGCAGCAGTCAACGCACTCGACCGCTACGAAGACTACTCAGAAGCAAAAGTCAACATGGAAGACTTCCTAGAAGCAGTCCAAGACCTGAAAGAAGGAAACATGGGCGTAGAAAAAGACTTCCTAAGCGGCGAAAACAAACATCCAAACGAGATGTTCGCCTAAAAAATCTTCATTTCCTCTCTAATTTCTATTGATTATTATGACAGAAATGCAGAAAGAATTCAAGCTAAGTCAGGAAGACATGGCAGAACTACTCAGAGACATCGCCGACGCACTAGAAGATGAAGATCAGTTAAACATGGAGTTCGGCGACAACAAACTAATCCAGCCACTTGAAGGCAAAGTTCCTTTGAGAATTTATCAGGATGAGAACGGAACTGAGATAGGTTTCAAACTAGTCTGATCTTTTTCTCTCAACATAATCCAGTATTTTCTCCATTTTCTGAGTTTTCTCATAGGTACTGGAAGAGGTAAGAAAGTCCTGAGACAGTTTGTAGAGGTAACCATTTAGATCAGATATATTCTCTTTCTCTAACTGAGATAGAATATTCTCCAGGGCTCTGTACATCAAAAACCGTTTCTCGCCGACATCGTCAGTCTCCGAAACCTGTTCAAAGTTTTCCTTTGCTTCTTCAAAACTCATCGGATTTCATATCTCTAATAGCTTCTGCCAGCTTCTCAGGTTTTCTACTGCCGATCATAACATCTCTTTTACCTTCTCGCTTGATTCTAACTCCTTTACTTCCTCCGGTGCTGTAAGCTATTTTTCCAGGTCTCCAGCGCAGACCCCACCCACCAAACTCTCGGATCGGCCGATATTCTTCAGCTGAGAAACTCTCTATCTCATCAAAATTGATTACTCTATCCTTCAGATGAAGAGGAAATAGTTTGATATGTATGCCATCATCTTCAACTTTGACATTTAGTTTGACAGAGTAAAGGAAACCAACTGTAGCTGCTAAAGCCGCAATCATAACCGGAAGTCCTTGGAAACTATTCTGAATGTAGAATGATGCAAAAACTAGGATAAAAGGAGATAATACCAGAGCCCAGAGCCACTTCTGCCTGAACCTTTGAACTTCCTCAAAACCTTCCATCAAAATTCACTCATTCAAGCTCTTCCAAAATCTTCTCTCTAGCGGTTTTCGGATCAGCCTTACCCTGAGAAATACTCATAACCTGGCCGACCAAGAAGTTGACAGCCTCCTCATCACCAGAGTTGTAGTCCTCTACCGCATCAGGATTCTCATCAATAGCTTCCTTGACGAATTCGGTGATTTCGTCATCGCCTGATTTCTTGTAATCTTTTAGATTAAGCCCAAGATCAATGTTATCTGCTTTTGGATCATCGATGCTAAACTCTTTTTCAGGATCTAAGCCTTGTTCAACGAAGTCTCTTAGATACTTTTCTGCTTTCCTTTGGTTAAATTCTCCAGCTTCAAGATGGCTTAAGACTACACGCAATCCAACATATAGGAAGTCTGGAGCACCAGATTCAACATTAACTTCATCATAACTTACTTCGTTATAGTTTAGGACTTTCTTTAACTCCCCGACCATCCATGAAGCAGCCAAATTTGTATCAAATTCTTCTGCAAGTCTCTCAAAGTCATCAGCCATTTCCGGTACTGAAACCAGTGCTTCAACTAGTTTATCCTTCAGACCGTATTCTTCTTTGAACCTCTTGAATTTTTCGTGAGGCAGTTCTGGAATTTCTGCCCTCAATTTTTCTCTGAATTCTTCATCCAGCTCCTGTGTGGTCAGGTCTGGGTCGAAGATGTATCCGTAGTCTTCTTCCGTTTCTTTTTCCCTGAGTTTTTCTGTTATTTCTTGGTTCTGGTTGTAGCTTCTAGTCTGCTGGCTGACTTCTCGACCACGTTTCTTCAACTGTTTCTGCCGGCTGATTTCGTAGCTTAGTGCTTTTTCTATCCCCGCTGTTCCGGTAATGTTTTTGACTTCAACTCTCTGGCCGCCGTCGATCGAGATGTTGGCGTCGGATTTCAGTGCAAAGTTGCTTTCTGGATAGTATATTTCCAGGTATTCCAGCATCTGGGCGAGCTGTTGCAGATATGCTCGTGCTTCTTTCGGTGATGTAAAGTCTGGTTCCGTTACTATTTCCAGTAGTGGTGTGCCGGATCGGTTGTAGTCGACTAGTGTATAGTCTGAGTTTCCGATGTCTCCTCCTTTGTGCCGAGTCTTTGCTGGGTCTTCCTCTATGTGAAGTCGTGTTATTCCGATGTCTTTCTTTTCGTCACCTACCTTGATCTCCACTTCTCCATCCTCAGCGACAGGGACCTCATACTGGGTGATCTGGTAGTCCTTAGAAAGGTCTGGATAGAAGTAAGTCTTACGAGAGAAGAACACTTCCTCATTCACATCGCACTGAAGAGCTTGCGAAGTCTTGACTGCATGCTCCAGTACTTTCTTGTTCAATCTTGGTTTGGAACCTGGATGACCGAGACATGTAGGACAGACATGAGTATTTGGTTCTTCGGCTTCTTCGTTTGGACAGCCACAGAATAACTTAGTCTCAGTATCTAACTGTATGTGAGTCTCTAGACCAATCATTACATCAGTTTCTTCCTCACTCACTGAGAATCACCTCCTGTATATGTATAGGCGATATCCAGTATCTTCTGTTCATTGAAATGATCTCCAACAATGTGAAGACCGGTCGGCATTCCCTCACTTTTCCCATTAGGAACACTTATCATCGGCATGCCAGCCAGGTTAGGTCCAACAGTCAAAGTATCCATGGCATAAATTTCTGACGGACTCATATCTTCTGCTTCCTCGATTTTCGGAGCAATATTCGGCATTGAAGGAGAGATAACAGCATCAAATTCCTCAAATACTTCCTTGTACTGATTAATTATCTTTGTCCTGACTTTAGCAGCTTTGATATAGTATTGGTCACGGTAACCTGCCTGGCGAGTATATGTTCCCAATAGGATTCTTCTCTTAGCCTCTTCGCCAAATCCTTCGCTTCTAACTTCTGAGAAGTATTCGTTGAAATCTTCAAAGTCTTCAGGATCTTTCTCCATTCCGTAACGCATTCCGCTCATTTTTGCTAGGTTGGTGGAGGCTTCGCTCATTGCCAGTACATAGTAAGCTGGTACGGCGATATCTGCTGATAGAAGCGGCATGTCAACTTCCTCAACTTCAAAACCTCTTTGTTTTAGTTCGTCGATAGAATCTTGGAAGTTCTCCATGACTCCTTCCTCTACTCCATCAAGTTCCAAGTATTGTTTCGGTACAGCAACTCTGCCCTCCGTTTCATCCAAGTTTTCTGAGTAGTTTGGTACTTCCTTGCTGGAAGTTGTCTGATCGTTTTCATCTTCTCCAGCTATTATTTCCAGTCCTTTTGCTGTTCCATAAACGGTCCTAGCTAGAACTCCAATCTTATCCAGAGAGTTAGCGTAGTCAACCAAACCATAACGAGAAACTCTTCCATATGTTGGAGTGATTCCTACTACGCCATTGTATGCTGCTGGATTGGTGATTGATCCGCCTGTAGATTCTCCCAGTGAGATTAATGGTTTGTCCATTGCTGCGACAACTGCTCCAGCACCGCCCGAACTTCCTCCTACAACTCTTTCCTTGTCGTGAGGGTTTTTCGGTGTTCCAAAGGCGCAGTTGGTTGAGAATGTTCCGAATCCAAACTCGTCCTGCTGAGTCTTCCCGTAGAAACTGGCGCCTGATTCTTTCAGTCTTTCAATTACTGTTGCATCGAATACAGGCTGATAGTTCTCAAGTATTTGGCTGCCTGCAGAAGTAGTAGTGTCTTCAGTACAGATTGCATCTTTGGCGATGAAAGGAATTCCATTCAATTCTCCGGTATTACTTTCTTGTGTTATTTCTCTCATGAAGTTGAGTTCCTGGTTTTTTTCTTTGAGTTCGCTGAGAAATTCTTCGTGATCGACCTGTTTTTCTCCTTCTACTACTTCCCGCAAGTTCATGAATAAGCGTTCCGCGAGGGAATCTTAAAAATTCACTCTTGAATGTGGCCGCAATAAGATACCTATAGTTCAATTGATGTGTAGTCGCTCCAGATTTCGAAGCCTTTTTCTTCAGCTGCTTCTTTCATCTTTTCAGTGTGCATCTGGTTGAGGTGTTCGGAGTTACTAAGCAAAACCACTCGTTGCGGGTTAGCCTCTTTGATCTGTTCTTCCAGTACTTCCTGATTTGCGTGTCCTTCTGCGTCGAAGAGTTGGCCTTCAACGAAGAATAGGTCGGCATCGTTGTAAACATTTGATTCTTCCAGTTCCCACGCATCTGGCGCAAAGACAACTTTTTTCTCGCCTTTCTGTACTACATAGCCCTGTGTCGTTCCTTCTTCGCCGTGATCTATTCCGAAAGTGCTGATTTCAAGATCATGGAAGCTCATTTCCTGGTTTTTCTCAAGTAACTCGAAGTCGATATTGCCGCTTTCCTTGACTCTTCCATGAAGATGATACTCTTCTAAGTGTTCTTCTGTAGTCTTATTTCCTATAATTTTGAGCTCTCTGTCATGCCAGCCGTTAAAGTCAAAATCTTCTGGATTAAAGACATGATCCTCATCAGTCAAAGCCACATGGTTAAGCTCCTGAATACCCCAGAAATGATCATAATGGAAATGCGTCACAAGAAAACCATCTACATCATATACTTCCTCGTGATGCAGCTGTTCTTTGATGTCTGGAGAGATATCAACGACCACAGTTGATCCATCTGTCTCGATTAAGATTCCTGAACGCCTCCGTTTCTCCGATTTCTGGCAGTACTCACAATTACACATCGGTACAGGCATTCCGATAGCATCGCCAGAACCAAGCAAGGTAACTTTCACTTAATCCACCATCTGTACAAATTTTACTTTTTTCTCCTCAAAACCGTTTTCATTGTAAAACTTCCTGGCTCTGTCATTCTGCCACTCAGCTGAGACCATCATATAGTCCACATCTTTCTCTTGGGCAAATTCCTTGGCCCTACTCATTAACTCTGTTCCTAGACCTTCTTCTCTGTATCTTTCCTTAACAAACAACCCTATTACTGCCATATATTCTTCTTCCTCTCTTGAGGATCTATTTCCTTCTTCAAGTGAGATGTATCCTACTTCTTCACTGTCTATTTCCAGGAAAAAGAAAGTATAACTCTCATCTTTAATCCTGTCCTCGAATGCAGAAACTGCGTCTTCCTCGGCATTCTTCTTCAACCGGTTTACTTCGTGATATTTCTCCATTTCTTTGGCAAGTGGATGCCAGAAATCTTTGGCCAGTAATTCTTCGTCTCCGGGTTCTGCTCTTCTAATCTGTGTTTTCTCTACATCCATTCGATGCTTTCCCCTCTCTCAGGTCTTCCGTCGTCTTCTTCCTCTTCTCCTGATTCCTCAGAGTTTTCTACATTTTCTTCCTGTTTTTCTTCTGGTTCTTCTTTGAATCTTTGGCTTTCGGGGTGTGGCTCTATTTTCTCTGTTTCGAAGTTGGGGCTGACAGAGTTCATCTCTCCCTGTATCTCTTTCAACTTGTCTTGGTCTTGTAGGTCTTCTCGGTGTTGGAAGATGGCTCCTGTCGGTGTTCCAGCGTTTTCGTCTTCTTCGAAACGGGGAAAGATTTGTATGTATGCGTGTGGGAGCATTTGTCCGCCAGCTTCTTTTACATTCATTGTTATGCTTGCTCCGTCTGCGCCTAGTCCGTCGATTGCTTTGTCGATTGTTTCCCGTACGAGAGTCATTGCTTCGTGGTATTCTTCGGGTGAGAATTCTAGTATACTTTCCTTGTGGTCTTTAGGTACTACATTGGCGTGTCCTTTGGATCTTGGCTGTACTTCAAGCCAGGCGTAGAAGTTTTCGGTTTCTCCGACTGTTATCAGTTGTTGTGGGTTCTCTATTAGTTGGCAGAAGGGGCATTGGTCGCCTTGTCCTGGAGGCATGAATTGTTATTCTCGGAACTTGTTTTAATCGTTGAGGTGGGCTAGTGCTTTCCCTATTTTGTGTTTTGAGTAGCCCTGCTCCTGCATTACTTCTATAATTTCCTGTTTTTCGTATCCTTCCTCCAGGGATTGCTTGATCTTTTGCTCTAGTTCTTCCATGTTTATTCACCTGTTTTTGGGTTCAGATAAATCTTGGTGTTTTCTGGATGTATTCTTCGTATTTTTCCCCAAATTCGTTTAGTGCTTCTTCCTCCTCGGTCTGTGTGAGTTTGTAGTATTGGTAGACTAGGATTGGAAGTATTATTCCTGTTAGGGGTGTTGGCCATCCTATGAACCATCCTATTGTGATCAGTATAATTCCAAGGTACTGCGGATGTCTGGAGTATCTGTATATGCCGTTTCTTGCTATTCCATCTGCGTTGTAGATCGTATACCATCCTATGCCGACTATTAGACATCCTATCATTGTAATCAGCGCACCTATGATCATCCAGATGTTAAGCCCGAAACCTGCGAAGTTTATGAGGAAGCCTGGTATCTGTCCGGATGAAGGCATTGATACGAATGCTGAGGAAAGATATACTGTCAGAGGGAGTCCATACATTTCGATAAATAGGGAGATCAGGAATGCGGTGTACAGACCAGAGCTTTTCCAGTCTGCCTTATGCCTGTAAGTTAACGGTATCAGGAATAACAAAAAGAATATTACGCTGCCAGCTACCAAGAGCCAGGCATTCTGCTTCATAAAGAACTGTATCTGCCCTGAAAGGAAGAACATGAGATGCTGGTAGAAGGAAGGTATTGAAATAAGTGCTAAAACAGCTACAGCACTGAAAATTATTTTTCTTTTGGAAAAAGAAAGGATTTTCATAAGAAAAAGTTGGGAAAAGGTATGTTTAATTACATCGGCGGCATGTCGTCGTCAGGCATTCCACCAGCTCCTGGTCCTCCACCAGGGCCGCCTCCCATTCCAGGATCGTCCATCATTGGGTCTGCACCGCCTTGTTCTATGTCTTCCATCAGTTCTCTGATCTCTTCGATTAATTTGTTCAAGCTGCTCTCAGAGTCCGGGTCCTGTAGCTCGGCTTCGAGCTGGGACACTTTCGTCTCGAGTTCACGGGCTGTTTTGCCTGTTCCTCCAAAGGTTTCCAAAGTCATTTCGGCTGAGTCAAGTACGGCTTCAGCTTCTTCACGCTTCTCCTTTAGTGACATATTACCCCACAACATGAAGGTACTTTTAAATGTTTGGAAAATCCGTCGTTTTCTCTAAGTGATTACAGAAATAGAAAAGAGAAATGGAAAAATATGTTAGTGATGAATTTATTCTGCGATCTCGGCGAAAGCAAACTTGTTACCAACTGAAGTAACCTCTACATCGTAAGTCTCACCGACTTCTCCGCCAGGAACGAAGACTACAAAGCCTTCAACTCGGGCAATACCGTCGCCTTTGCTTCCCAGATCGTCGATTTCTACTTCAACAATGTCTCCTTCAGAGACAGGCTTGTCAAAGTCCTCATCTTCATCTTCTTCCTGAGAATCGTCTTCGGAACTGTCATAAGTTTCTTCCTCCTCGAAGTCATCTTCAGGCTCTTCTTCAAAAGACTCTTCTTCTACCGAGTCTTCCTCAAAGTCAGGTTCTTCAGAATTTTCATCGTTATCTTCAAACTGTGCGTCAAAATCCTCATCTTCAAATTCATCTGTCATAAGCAAAAATCACATCCTAAATGTGTAACAAAAAAAAGAGGAGTTGAAACTTAAAAAGACACTAAGAACTCCAAGCTTATTTGCTACTCTTCAGTTACATTTTTAATTGCTGCGTGTTAGTCAATGTTATGGAATATGATTCTGCTGGCGTGGTTGATGAAATCGAACTTTTCATTGAAAGCAGAGAATTAAATGAATCTCACCTAACAATCTTTGGAGAGTTAGATGATAATAGAGAAGATGAAGGATATCAAGTATTATACAGCATACATCCCTTGGATGACAGTGGCAGAGAGTTTTCAATCCATCTTACCTATTCAGACAGAAAAAATGCGCTAGAAGAATATTGCGATCAAAAAACTGCAATTGAGAATACCTTTGAAGAAGTAGAGACTCGGTTAGCAGAGCCCGAAGATTATATATTTTCAACGCCTGGAGGCGGCAACCCAATTCTTTAGAAACGCCGGCGCTCGGATTTGAACCGAGGAGAGGCGGGTATGCCTCAGCAGATCTCGAATCTGCCGCAATTAGCCAGACTCTGCCACGCCGGCTTGTTAATGTTAAATTGGTGTAGTTTTTTATTGCTCAGAGTTCCTGGTTATGTTTATTTTTGTATTGGCGGATTGTTTGTTGGTAGACATTTGTTGCTGGTGTGAGTGTTACTCCTTCTTTTTCTGCTTCTGATATGTGTGATTGGACTTCTCCTTCTTTTTTCTTTGGGTATATTATTTCTTCTATATGTTCCCAGGGTACTGATTCGACATAGAGGTCGTTTCCCCATCTGTAGTTGTTCTCGGAGAGCTGAGTGGTTGAGTAGTCTGCTATTAGTACTATTGCTTCTCCGTCAGTAAATTTCTCAACCCATCCGGGCTTTAGGGTCCAGTTGGGGTAGGTTGAGGTTCTGATGTTTTGGTATCCTTCATTCTCGTTAAGTACTTCTAGCATGTCTTCAAATGTGAAGTTTTCTGGATCTTCTGTGAGGGCGTTTATGCTGCCGTTGTTTATCAGAGGGTCGTGTTTTTTCTCTGGGCTCATTCCTCTGAAGATATTGGGTTTAGTTGTGCTCATGTTGGAGAAGATATATTGTTTCTTTAATTTTTTGTTGATGAGTATGATTCCATCGGTCTAGGAAAGCTATTAAAGGTGTTTGGGCGAATTCGGGTTTATGGAGTATGGTTCAGTGATTTTTGATTTGGATGGAGTGATCTTGAATTCTATGGAGAGTGAGGAGTGGAAGTATCAAGCTACTCGAGATGCATTGGAAGAGCTTGGCGTTGACCAAAATTTGGATCGTGAGGTTCTTGATGCGATTTTAGGTGATAAGGGTTATGAGGAGTGTGTCCGTGTCTGCGGCGATATCGGTGTTGACCCACGGAAGGCTTGGAGCCTAGTCGCTGAGAAGACTGCACAGGCCCGTATGCAGCAAATCGAAGAGAACGGATTTGGTCTTATCGACGGCGCAGAAGAACTATTACAGGAATTGAAAGAGAACCAGGTAAAGCTTGGTGTCATCAGTAATGCTCCTGATCAAGCAGTTGAAATGGTGGTTGATTATTTTGATCTCAGAAGCTATTTCAAGTTTTACATGGGGGTCAGAAGTTTTGAAGACTTGAAAGCCAGGAAGCCACATCCTAACCATTTGGAATTGGCGAAGTTCCAGTTAAAGAGAGATCCTTACATCTATGTCGGTGACCATGAAAGCGATGTTCAGGCAGCTACAAACGCTGAAATGGATTCTGTTTGGGTTCACCCGGAAAACTTGGATGAGCCAACTTATACTGTTGATAAGTTGAGCGAGATTGTTTCTGTCATCAATGAGTAGTTGAGGTTCTCTATTTTAGGAAAAGTTATTGTAATTAGTTATTTTGAGAGTTCTTTAGCTATTTCTCTGAAGTTTTTGTTCCAGAGTTCTATTCTTGATTCGCTGTCGGTTTCTGCAAATGTTTTATCGGACTTTTCAAGCATAAGTACTTTTTCTAAATTGCCTTCTTGACCTCTAACTTCTTTAGAAATTTTTATCGGTACTTTAGATTCGTATTCCTTTATCTTTCCGTCAGGAAATCCTATTACAGTAGCAATCTCAAAGTATCCTGTTCTTTTCTTATCTTCTAGAAGCTCAACTAGTTTCTCTGCATTTAGGTTATCGTCAAAGTAGCTCATGTAAGGTCCTGGGAAACCAGGGATTGCATCAAGGTAGAGACTGTGGTCTTCCCTAATCACAGGATTATCATGGTTTCTAATTGCTTTCTTGACCCTGTTTTTTGCTACTTCCAAGCTGTTTGAGGCCTGTATTTCAGGATGATCATCGTCTAGCTGCTTAACATTAATTTCTGTTTTCTCAAAGGCTTTTTCTGCAGCTTCAACTTTCTCAGGATTCCCTGTGATAAGTAGTACTTCCACAGGAATTTATACGAAGACTCAAAGTAAAAAAATTTACTACTTATTATCTGCCAACTATGTTGAGGTTCAAAAAATTTCACTTCGCACAGTTCTTCTATGACTGATTCAAAATGCAGCAGATGCGATGAAGATGCAGTAATCACCAGAGAGTTCGAAGGTCGTTCACTGTGTAAGGAGCACTTCACGATTGATATCAACAAGACTGTGAAGAAGACGATTCGTGATGGTAACCTAGTTGAGTCCGGCGATACTATTGCTGTCGGGCTGAGTGGTGGTAAGGATTCTGCGGTTATGCTTCAACAGTTGGTTGAGATTTTCGGTAAACGCCCTGATATAGAAATTGTCGGTGTTTGTGTCCATGAGGGCATCGATCCTTACCGTGATGAGTCGATTTCAGCTGCCGAGGAACTGTGTGACGACCTGGGTGTCGAGTGTTACATCGGCTCCTATGATGATTACTATGATTTGAAGATGGATGATGTGGCCGACGCAGGAGAGAAAGGTAACTGCACCTACTGTGGCATAATGAGAAGAGATCTACTCAACAAGCTATGTCGAGAAGTTGATGCCGACAAGATGGCGATAGGGCACAACTTGGATGACGAAGCTCAGAGCATTATGATGAATCATATCAAGGGGGACATGAAGCGTTTGGCGCGTATAGGTCCAAAAGATGATCCTGCAAACCACGAAATGTTTGTGGAAAGGATCAAGCCCTTGCGTGATGTGATGGAGAGAGAAGTAGCACTTTTCTCCCGTCTCCATGATTTAGGTGTTATTGATCGTTGTCCTCATGTACAGGAAGGAAGTCTCAGACCAATGGTCAAGAGCTTTCTGAACAAATTAGAATCTGAGATGCCTGGAATCAAATATAGTATTGTTTCCCAAGGCCGTGAGATCTCTGACATGGTTGAGGATAACATGGACTGGGAAGGTGAAGAAAACGAGATTCAGGAGTGTGAGAGATGTGGTGAACCTTGTAGTAGTGATGTGTGCAGGAAGTGTCAGTTGCTGGTTGAGATTAAGGATGCTGCGGCTGAGAGCAGTGAACACGATTTTGAGAGGTAAAAGTTATATTCTGGTTTTGTTGAATTTTTTGTATGGTTTATGAAGTAAAGTGTGATAATTGCGGTGATTTACTGGATTTTGGCGGTCATGATCCCGAAGAACTACCAAGCGGACATTCTAAGATTCCTGATGATGCGATAAAGTTTGATGGCAATGTTTACTGCCAGGAATGTGTTGAGAACTTTGTCCGGCTTGGAGTAGGAGATGTCGAAGAACGAATGGATGTCTTGGAGAACCAGCTTGAGAATATAAGAAAACAGTTGGGAATGGAAAAAGGATTAAACCAGTAAAGATTGTCTTTTTCAGGCTTCGTTCATTTCACTTCCTGTTCTTTCAATGGAAGCATATTCAGGAGTTAGTACAATCCATTCCTCGTCGACACCTGCGATATCTCCGTCGACTGCCCTGACCGTTTTCTTCAACCTCTTGACAGCTCTCTTCAACTTGGTCATGTCTCTGTTCTTGAGTGGCTGGATGTTTACCCAGACGATTTTTCCGTCTCGAAGCTGTTCTTGAACTTTCTCTGTATCATCAAATTCTTTCAGTGTCTCTGCTCTGACTACTACATCCTGTTTTTCATCTGCTGGTTTAGCATCTAGTTCAACGAAGTCATCTTCTACTATATCTTCAGATTCGTCGTCGCTGTTATTGTTCAAGAAGCCTAGTGGCATAGTTTTTGGTTACCTCTTAGTTAATAGAAAAGTAAGGGATTTTTTTATAGTTGCCGCCTTATTCAAGACCTTCAACCTTAGAGGCCAGATTCCAAATTTCTGTCCTCGTATGCTGCCTGATATTAGGATCATTACTGACCTGGTCCAAAATAGATGATGCTGCGTTCACACGGACAGAAAGATCCCTATCTTCGTCCTTTAGTTCTTCAGCTGCTTCCTCAAGCATCTCGGAAACATTTGAAGGCAGAGAATCTTGGTCTGCCATATCCTGCATCCTGTCAACAACTTCTTCTACTGGCATAAAAAGAAAATCACCTTAAATGGGTGTTATCCCATGTTCTGCTGGAATGCTTGCTGGCTTTCCTGCATTTTACTTTCTAATTTGTCTTCTTTCTTGTCCAAGCTCTTCATTCGTGCTTCTAGATCTTCTTTTCTTTCTTCAAGCTCGTCTTCCAGCTGATCTCTATCTTTTGCTACTAGGATTTCGCCTACCTGTCTGTAGACTTCTCCATCACTGTTTCCTAGTTCGTCTAGAGATTTTTTGACTCCTTGAAGATCCATTTCTGTCTGTTGTTTCTGCTCTGCGACTTCCTGGAGCTGTTGCTGGGTTTTCTGAAGTTCCATCATCATTTGCTGTGCTTCTTGTTCATCTGACATAAATTAGATTCAATCCTCATTCTGTAATTTTTTGTGCCAGGCTTGCAAGCCTGAAAACATTGTCTGTAGTGCCTCGAAGCGGTCCAAGACCATCCGTCTCTATCTCCACTTGGAAACTTTCTCCAGTAACCTTGGTCTGTAGTTCTACTTTCCCTCTTGATTCGAGGCTGGGGGAAAGTATCTTGTCTAAACTTTTCGGTGTCTCTGAATCAATATGTACTGTTGTCTTCATACTGCTTCTACGACATCAGGGTCATCTGGCCGTTTTTTCAGCAGTACTCTGTGACTGCATTTTGGACAGATAATCTTCTCGTTTACAGGGTCAATCTCGACTTCCTGTTCACAGTTAACGCATACATAGCTCATAGTACTGTTTACCCTTCGATCTCTTCTTTAGCTTCTTCAAGTTCTTCGAATCCTTCTTCAAGCTCTAATGCTTTTTGAAGTCTTTCTCGGGCGCCGGTGTCAAATTCGTAGCTTCCACCGGTGAACTTCTGTCCGCATTTTGTGCATTGCCAGATTCCTGCTGCGTTTCTTTCTAGATCTGCGCCGCATTCTGGGCATTCTTCGTCTCGGCTTTCTGCTTCGTCAACATTTTTCCTGATTCGGTTTCCGTATCGTGCGCCGAATCTTTTGCTTGATCCGCTTGTCTGTGCCATATTTTGTATTCAACTCCTTATAGAGAAAATAAAGAGGGGAAATCTTTTTTATTCCCCTGTCTCCTCATGGAGGATTTCCCGGATTTTCCGTGTTTGAGACTCTGCCTGATCCATAATCTCCCGAATCTCATCATGAGTCAACTCCTCACGACCACCTTTCTGCATCGAAACAATCTTGTCCTCAGCAGTTGTGGTAACTGAAAGCCGTGCGGCTTGAGCTTCTTCCTCATCACTGGTTGTATCCCAAAGCAACTGGTCATCAATCTTTCGTCCCGTAACCATGACTGGCTCCTTGGTCATAGGGATGTCCCGACCTTCAGAATCATGATCAAGTCCTTCTTCTTCATTGTAGTCAGGAAGGTATCCTGTCTGAAGTGCGGCGATAGCTGCTAGTGCTGATGCATCTAGAAGGTTGCCATCGTTGTTCAGGATGTGGAGGTCGATGAAGATTGTCATGACTTCCTCTCCTGGTGTGATGCATAGTTCTTCGAAGTCAACTGCCTCACTTTCCCTGATTCCTCTATCTACTACTCTTGCGAGCTCTGTTCCTTTTTCTCCAGGAGGTCCTGCTTCGAACTCTCTGTCAGCCATCGGAGCAAGTTCTGCGTTAACCGCGATGCTCCCTTTATTCGGCTGGTCTGGGAAAGGTTCCTCGACTTCAACTGAGAGACCTGCGATTACCTGTGTGTCTCCGATTGAGACTTTGGCTGATCCCTGTGCTGTTGTCGGGATGTAATCTGTCTCTAGTTCGATGTCTCTGTATTCGTCCATGTCTCTTCCATCAAGTCTTTCTCCGTCTTCTGCCATTTCCTTAATCGTTCTTGTGTTAATTTGCATTATTCGAAAACACCTCTGTTGTTTTCGTCTTCACGAAAATCTGCGATTTTCATTATTCGCCACCTCCTGTTTCTGTCCGATAGACTTCATGCAACGCCTCGCGCTGCATCTCATCAAGTTCTGCACAACCCTCTCTAGCGAGGGATACACAGTCATCTACCTGTTCTTTTGTCAGGTCTCCATCCATCTGGAGCAGAGTTACTTCGTCGCCGCCGTTGATGGTTGCGATTGGGATGTCTGCGTTTCCTTCCTTATCTTCTTTCCCGATGACATCGAGTACAGCTGTGTCGTCGACTACTCCTGCTGCACATGCAGAAACTAGTCCTTTCATAGGCATTCCTGCGTCTGCTAATGCGAGTGATGCTGCTGTGATTCCTGCTGCTCTTGTTCCTCCGTCGGATTCAATGATCTCCATGGAAATATCGATTCCAGTCTTTGGGAATTTCTCCATTTCGATAGCTGGTTCAAGTGCTCTTTTGGCTACTAGTCCGATTTCTGTTGCTCTTCTGTTTGGTCCTGGGCTCATTCTGTCGTCTACGGAGAATGGTGCCATGTTGTATCTCATCTTGATTACTGCTCTGTCAGATTCGATTAGGTGTTTTGGGTGTAGGTCCTGTGGTCCGAAGACTGATGCTACTACACGAGTGTTCCCGACTTTAACCATTGCTGATCCGTCTGCTTCTGTCAGGACATCTGCTTCCATCTGGGTTTCTCTCATTTCGTATTTTTCTCTTCCGTCAATTCTCTTTCCTTCTTCGTCAAACCATTGGATTTCTTGTTCTGTCATTAGTTATCACCCTCGAGTTCTTCATCTAGGAATTCACCGATTCTGTCTGTCAGATTGTCGAACTGTGATTCCTCTACAATTTTGTGGATTGTTTGTGCTGCAAGGTTTGCGTTGTCTCCTTTGATCCATACTTGTCCGTTCTGGCCTACGATGATGTTGCAGCCAGTCTTGTTGTTGACTTGTTTGATCATCTTTCCGCCTTTACCGATTACACGCGGAACCTTTGATGGAGGGATTTCGATTACTCTGCCTCCTTCAAGTTTCTTGCATCTGTCGTCTTCCATTGACATGTCGACATCCATGCCTTCTGTAACTGACTTGACTTTGATTGCTACTGCGTCTCCAACTGCAAAGAAGTCAGTTAAGTCGTCTTCATCCAGGTCAACATACTCATCTGTTGCATCTGCGATGTTTAGGCTTCCTTCGTAAGGAGAATTAAATTCGACAGTCCATCGAGAGTAGCTTACTCTTGTGATTTCTCCGATGATGATGTCTCCTTCTTCCGGGATGTATCGGCCGTGCATCGGCCTTACCTGTACGGAGTTGTCTCCGTATCTTACTGTTCCAAAGTATTTTGAATAGATTTTACCGTTTTCCTCGTAGACTCCGGAGTTTGTATAGAAGTCGTTTCCGTCAACGACAACTTCTCCAGGAGTAACGATATCGTTTGAGTCTTTTACACGCGACATAAAGTCTTATTACCTCGTAATTAAAGTTATTCTGCAAAGCAGAAAATCCGTTTTTATATTAAAAGGAGGATGCGGAAACGTTAAATAGTTGTGCTTGTCTACACATCAATTTCGATCTCTTTTTCTAAATGATTGTCCTCATTGTACGATAGTCTGATAGTTCCGGTTATTTCTTTTCTTTGTTTTTTAATTTCGTATACCAGATCTCCATCATCTTCGTAGATGTTTTCAAGTTTATAGTCCTCGGTATCGGACAACATTTGTTTTAAAGTCTTTTCGAAAGCTAATGGGGAATTACGGTCTAAACCCTCTTCTTCAAGGTAAGAGAATATGTCATTAACATTGGCGCTAATTGCATTTTCTACAATTTCTTAATCAGCTTCCCTCATTGACTCTCGAATTATATCATCCATATTTGTAACTATTCAATAAAAAATTTATATTTCTTCCTTAACCTCGGAGTCTCCGCCAGTCAGCTTCTGTATTTCTTCCATTACTTCTGTCAGGATTCCTGCGGGCACTCTTATTTTGGCATAGAGGTTGTCACCCCATTGCTCTTCAAGTATCTCGGTTTTTTGTTGGAGTGTGTCATAGGCTTTTCCTGCTTGATCGCTTGGAATCTTTACTGCAACTGTTTTCTTATCGAGGGATACAGGGATGATTGGTCTGATTGAGTCGATTGCGTCATCGAACTGCTCTTCTACATCTTGGAATGCGTCTGCGTTGAAACCTGCTTCCTCCAGAGCGTTCTCCACTCTCTGCGGCGGATGAGGATTACCTGTCTTCGGGTTCTGTGCTCTCCGTGCGATCATGTTGACGACCTGTTTGTGCTTGTCCTCCCGCATCTCAGCTTTTTGATCAGTCGTCAGCTGCATATCGCCTTTTTCGAAGATTTCCTCTGCAGCTTCCATAATTTGTTTTGTATTGAATTCTCTTTCCAGTTCGTCGGGAGAAGCTCTTTCTCCTTTCTGCGCATCGGTAAATACTTCTTGGACGAACATCAGTCGAGGCATATCAAACTCGTCGCCTTCAAGCTTTGCCTTCTTAGCCGGCTCTGGCTCAACTAATATCTCAAAAGTTTTGCCATCATCATATCTTATTCTTATCGCGTCCGATGTATCTATTCCTTCCTGTTCTCCAGATCCTTTATGGCCTTCACCGCCGACGTTTCCCTGCTGACTCATATAGAAGGAACTAGTGACTAGGGCTTAACAGTTTTTGGGAAAATCTGCTTATTCCAGTTTTTTGAAAAGGTCTTTGTACTTGTCAGCTATTTCTTGAAACTTTCTTCTGGAGTTAAGCCATTTGTTGGCTTCTTCTGCTTCAGTGTCAAGTGTTGGCATCTTTGATTTCACCTGTTTCAATCCAGTGAGCTGTTTCATCAATACTCATTGAGGGCAGTTCCCACTTTATTGTCTCATATAGTTCCTCAGTGTTTTGTACCTTATGGGGCTGAAAACTTTCTCCGTTCTCTTCCATGAATCGGTCGGCAATCATTATTGCTGTTCTTTTATTACCATCATTGAACGGATGTTCATCAATAAGTTTCTTTAGGTACACAGCAGCTGATAGATAAACATTCTCCTGATTTCGAGCTTTTTGAAGAGTTTCTTGAATCTTCTTGATGCCTTTCTCCTGGGATGATTTCAGTCCTTCTGTTCGAACCTCAGAATTTGCCTTAACAACTTCATGTGCAGTCAATACATCTTGAACAGTTGGATGCCAGATATCCATAGTTGGAAACTAATTATGCTCGAATAAAGAGTTTTGGAGAAAAAATTAAGAGAAAATATGTGTTTAGAATTCGACTCCTTTTTCGTCGAGGTCTTCCGGAGTGAATCTTTGGAAGTTGTCTTTTTCATCGACTACTGAGAGTTCGATGTTTTCCAGTTCGATGTCTTCTTCGCCTTCTTTAAGTGCGGAGACTGCTAGGTCGATTGCTTCGTCTTCACTCAGATCTCTCTCCCATTCGTCTTCTAGGTGTTCGTTTGCTTCTTCTCTTCCTTTTCCGATTGCGATTGCGTTCCACTGGTTGAGTGTTCCTGATGGGTCGGTGTGGTAGACCTTTGGGTTCCCGTCTTTGATTCCTCCTGTGATTGTGGAGAGCCCGTAAGGTCTTACTCCTCCGTACTGTGTGAAGTGCTGACATCTGTCAGCGATGAACTTCGCTAAGACACTTGTTGGGATTTCTTCGTCGTATGTCATCATGTGTTTCTGTGCTTCATTCCTTGCTTCATCAACAAGTTTTCTCCCATCTGCTACAAGTCCCGATGTTGCGATTCCAAGGTGTTCATCCACTTTGAATACTTTCTCCGGGTTTCTGACCTGGAGCTCTGGCGTGCTTCTTGTTGCTGCCAGGACTGTTCCTTCGTCGTATGTTATCCCTAGAGCTGTTGCTCCTTTCTTAACTGCTTCTTTTGCGTATTCTACCTGGAATAGTCTTCCGTCTGGTGAGAAGATTGTGATTCCACGATCATACTGTTGCTGCTGATTAGTCATCTGCATTACCTAACTACACCTTGTTTAGAATTCATACAAAGCCTTTCTCTTGGAAGATTTATTAACCTGATCCGTGGCTGTTTATTGTTAGATTCAATTTGTAAGATGCGAGTAAATATAACTTTCAAACCTCCAAGAGAACAGTAATGGTTTCTTCCTCTGAGAAAAAAATTCGAAGTACTGGATATACATGGGTGCCTGAGGATGAAGTGAGTATAGGTCTCTCTGACGCTGAAACTGTGGAGGAGACCGGAGAAGAATCTTATTCTTTAGAGCAGATAGTTGATTTGCACACTCAAACAAATTACTCTGATGGAAGGCAACCTGTTATAGATGTAGTTGTAGAGGCTTATGAAGAAGGAGTATACATGAAAGGTGTTTCCGACCATGTAAATGTCGGTGAAGAACCTAAGGAATACTCTTCCGCCTTCTACAATAAACATGATGTCATAGGAGATAATGCAGAATCAGATATTTCTGTTTCAGAGGTGTTCTCGGATCGGTATGATGAAGCGATAACTGAGGTAGTTGAAGATGGAGAGATTCCTAGCAGTAAAGATGACGCCGGTATCGTGCTCTGGGAGAACGCAGATAAAGAGAAAGTTAGGGAAGATATGGAGATTCTGAGAGAGGTGGAGGGAGACTATTCGATAAGAGAGCTTCGTGAAACATGTGCACTGAACTATGGGATGATTATATTTAATGCAGCGGAGACAGATTTCAACCCGGAAAATGGGAGAACCAGGATCAAAGAACAGGATATTGACAACTATGTAGAGAACATATGCGAATTCCTGGAGAACTCAGAATCGGAGAATGCTCCAATAAATCATCTGAACCAGGCAGTTCACGATGTATACATCGAAGACCAGTTTAGATATGTTAAGAAAGATGAGCCATTCGAAGAATTAACGACAGATCAGAAAAAGGAGGTCTGGAAGAAGTACCGGGAAAAACTCATAGCAGTAGCAGAAAAATTAGCGCCAGCAGTTCAAGAATACGAGGTAACTGTCTCAGGAGCACACCCAGCACTGCCCGAAAGAAGCTCAGAACTAATGAAAGTTTTCCAAAAACCAAAAGCCGAAAACGAGATACGGGAATTCATAGAACACAGCAGCATAGACAACCAAGCAGTAGAAAAAGTTTCAGAACCAGTTGAAAACAAGTTTGAAGAGTTTGTAGAGCTAGCAGTGACAGATGAAGAGATGAACAGCCTCTACCCAGAAGAAGCATTACTTGAATTCTGGCAGCCATTTATAGACGCAGCTAAAAATGCAGAAAACTACATACCAGAAATCGGCGGCAAACACGCAGAAAGATATCCTCCTTCCATCCTGTGGGAAAACCTAGACACATTTATCCCGGGATCAGATCAGCACCGCCCCGGAGAAGGACCAGAACGACTCCAAGTAATCGCAGACTTCAAACTACCCGGAAAAATGCAGACACCAATAGACCACACGCCCAACAAGAAAAAACCAGACTAACTCAAAGCCTTTTTTAGGATTACACCCGAACCCATTCTATACAACCTCTCGGGTCCACTAGCTCAGGGGTTAGAGCACCGTCCTTATAAGGACCTCACACAGAAAACCTAGTCGAAAGACCTGTGTGTTGCCTCTCCATAAGTGAGGCGGCGGTCCCGGGTTCGAATCCCGGGTGGACCATATACGGGTTTGCCTTTACCACTGCCATTGTTACTGCTTTCGTTGATTTTGAGTTGAATGAGGTTATGAGGATATAAATTTAAATCAGTTAATTTGATGTCATGGAAGTCACAGTTTCAAAGGTTCTAGCATGGTTGACAGGTGGATTTTTCCTGTTAGTTGGATTAATGGAATTTATTTATGGATTAATCCTGTTGTCACTTTCTAACATGTTTGCTGGTTTAATTGCGTTGGTTGTTGCTGTTGTTGTAACGCCGAAATCGCGTCAGATGATTAGGGAGAGATATGACTTAGAGTTCTCGAGGTGGTTGCTTATCGGAGTGGCAATAACCGGGTTAGTATTGACAACTGTGCTTGGTGGAATCTCTTCAAAGACAGCGGAGGCACCAGCTCAAGGTGATGAGATGAATTTTACTGAGGTTCTGGATCAAACTGTAAATCTCAGTGAGAAGAATTATTCGATCAGTGAACTTTCAGATACAGGCAATGTTGATGACCGGTATATGGGGAATATTTACAGGTTGGAGGGCAGGATTATAGAGTCGTATCCTGAAAAGACCGAGCCAGGCGTTATCCTGGAAGTACATGATGGGATGAATGACCACAGTTTTTGGTTGAACGAGCATGGAGATTTGCGTGAAGATGATGTGGCAACAGTCTGGGCTAATTTCACAGGCGAAAGAGAGTACACCATAGAGACTGTTTACGGACTGGTAGAGGCTGAAAAGACTAGTTTAGATGTTCTAGCAGTAAACGTGACTTGTCCCGCAGAAGTTGATTATGAAGATTGCTGATTAGATAACGCTTAGCGTTGACAGACTGTGCCAAAATCCAAGCCTATTATTTGTCAGTTAATAGTGTAGAAAAGTGTACAAATATGGTTTATTGTATAAAAAGGTATTATATGGCAGTCTAAACCTGCACATGTTATGGATAAGATGCTACTCTTTGACTGTACTTTGAAGCATGGTTTCTCACGGAAAAAATCGGTTCTGGCAGAGTATGGAGGTGCGAACTAATGGACATCCATAATACTGATAGCGACTTGGACTCTGCTTACAGATTGGATGAAATCGGCAATTTAGCCGATGATATCTTGAGAACATATGAAACTAGGGATTTGGTGAGACCAGTGTAGTTTACGATGAGGGTTCCAAAGGTTTAGTTGGAAGTGTCGTGGAATACCTCACCTCCGATAGAACTGATGAAGAACAATTAAGAAGCAGTTTGCAGAGAGAAATCGAACTATCTGTAGGAAGAGACCAATACAACGAGATTATAAGTCGACTTGATATTGAGGACAACGGTGATCGTGCCAATCTTGAAATTGTCTCAGAAGAATATTTGGAGTCTATACCTGAAAACCACACAGATCAACAACCAGGCAGAATAGAGGCACCTGCAGACTGAACTAAAATTAAACAAATTCTACATACTTCTCAGTCTTTCAACTCTTTCTTCAAGCGGAGGGTGAGTCGAGAAAAGATGCCTACCGCCGCCTAACGGATTGGAAAAGTACAAGTGGGCGACGGCTTTGTTAGTATCCATTTTAGAATTTTGCTGGGAGATTTTCTCCAGTGCGTCTGCTAGTCCATCTGGGTAGCGCGTCATTTCTGCCCCTGAAGCATCGGCCAGGTATTCTCTCTTCCTGCTCATAGCAAGCTGGACAAGACGAGCAGATATTGGAGCCAGTATAGCTAGTGCGAATCCGAGTCCGATTGCCCATGGTGGTGCATCATCGTCAGCTCCGAAAAACATTGAGTGGAGAAGTATCTCGCTTAAAATACTGATTACACCAATTAAGGCGACTGCAACCGTCATGAACAAGATATCATTATTCCTGATATGGGCTAGTTCGTGCGCAAGAACTCCTTCAAGTTCATCTTTATCAAGTCTTTCCAGCGCACCTTTCGTTACGCAGATTTTACCGTCTTCCGGTTTTCTACCTGTGGCGAATGCGTTGATACCGGTTTTATCCTGTACGTAGAGTTCTGGTTTAGGCATTCCTGAGGAGATTGTTAGTCCCTCGACAAGGTTGTGGAGTTTTCTGTACTGTTGTTCAGAGGCTTCTTCTGCTCCAACCACTTGTAGGATCATTGAGTCGCTTTTGAAGTATGAGAAAAGTACATAGAGTACTGAGATGCCAGAGCCTGCTGCCAGGATGAGGAAAGGACTTGCGGTAGGAACAAGTACTCTGCCTGATACAAAGATCAGTCCCAGCAGTATAAGTGGAACTATGAAAAGAAGCGCATAACTTTTCCTCTTATTCCACTTGATCTGGTCTTCCAGCATCATCGTACTTCAATCACTGATTGTCGTCTGAAAAGTCTACTTCAGGTAGTTCTTTGTCAGCTGTTTCAATCTCCAGCTGGTCCTTCTCAGTTTTTCCGAAAATGTTTGCAAACATTACAGCCGGGAAAGTTTCTATAGCGTTGTTAAATGTCATTATTGCGTCGTTGTAGTGCTGTCTTGCGTATGCTATCTTGTTTTCAATGCTGGATAATTCCTCTTGAAGCTGCTGGAAGTTTTCACTGGCTTTTAGATCCGGATAGTCTTCTGCTACTGCGAACAGAGACTTCAATGCTTCCCCCATCTCGTTTCCTGCCTGGACTTCTTCTTCCTGGCTCTGGGCGTTCATCATTCTCTCCCTGGACTCGGAGACGTTGTCCATGATCTCTCTTTCGTGTTCCATGTATCCTTCAACTGTTTCCTGTAAGTTGGGAACCAGGTCAGCTCTTTTCTTTAATTGGACATCGATCTGTGCCCATGCGTTGTCGACCCTGTTCTCGAGTTTGACGATTTTGTTGTAGTAGTATACTGTGCTGAGGATTAGTGCTCCTCCAGCACCTAGTGCTACATACTCTAGTACCATGATTGATTGAATTGTTTGTATTGTTTTATAGATCGAGGGCTTGGTTTTTTGGTGCAGTTTATTGCATGTGTTTCTGCGGATATGTTGTTCTGTAAGAATTGGTATTACACATATTTTCTAATTCATGGTTATGATGAATTGTATTCTATGTTTGGGTAGTGTATTTGGACAAGTTTCGATCTTTGAGGACGTTAACTGTTTCAGAGGTGGTTTCTGATGTTGGATGTTGAGAGGTCTGGTTCTTTGGATAAGGGTTATATGCATGTCAGGGACGATAAGGAGTTGGCTGAAGATGTTTACGAAGCTATTTCGCGTGGTGAGGGAGGCAAAGCAGTTATTGTTCCTAAAGATGATATGTCGGGCAGTGAACAACCCCGTGAGGGTTTGGGCATGGTTTCTAATTATTTGGATGGTTTTGTGGGCGCTGTTACTGATTTAGTGGGTGAGAGTGTTGAAGCTCCTAGTTATGACAGTGAATCTATTAAGAGGTATATTGAGGCTGTTGTCGATAAACGGGCTGACTGGACTAATCCTGATGATGTTCAGACATTTGCGGATGTTGAAGATCGTTTAACTGTTGAAGAAGAAAGTGATGGAAACATCTGGCTTACCTTAGATCCTAACTCACAGGAAAGCTACCAGGAACAAAATAACTTGGTAAACTAGTTTTTTAAATCATTCCGAGGGCGCCAGGCGAGTAATCGGAAGAATCTTCTTGAATCCCGTAATCTGGTTCCTGTACCCGGGTAAGATATTCGTCTACTTTTTCCTCAGGGCTTTCATAGCTTCCTATGACCGCGACGGAGTACTCAACTCCTTTGAACTCCCCTTCCTCTATGTAAAGACCGTCTTCGTCCCATGAATCTTCCTTCAACTTGTACTCATCAATTATATCATCTAGTTCATCCTCGGTGTTTGAATCAAACTCGGAATCCAGGTCTATTCCATCAAACTCTCTTTCCTTTGAACTCTGTGCATAGGGGTAGCTGCTATCCTGTTCAGGGAAAAACGATGAAAGCAACAACTCTGTCTCACCTTCAACGCTTCTGACATCCTCCCAAATCGTTCCATCCAGTTTCTCAGCTACCTCATCTGAGACATCGAACTCGTTCTCCGCCCAGTCACTTAGAGAATTGTTGAACTGCTTGACATGGATCAGTTCGTGGAGAATAATTCTTCTCTGCCGCTTCTCTGACTGCTTGAAGAAGTTGTGGGAGTCAAAATCAATCCTCAGTTTAGGACCTTCCAAACTTGTCTGTGCGTTTACATAGGTGCCGAGGTATTTTACACCGACATCGTCCAGCTCATTTTCTATCTCCAAACCATATTTTTCAGCTACTTCCCGGACTCTTTCACGCAGCTCTTCCTCTCTTGGATCCTGGGTTTGAACCTTCATAAGACACTTTTTGAATCCCAAGCGTTATTTTTCTGAGCCGTCTAGTTCTTCTATTTTCTGTTTCAGTAGCTCGACTGTATTGTTTAGATATGCCTCACCGAATACTGCCACAATCAGGGCTCCTGCAGTATTAAACATCAAGTCTTTCATTGTATCCTCTAAACTGTACTGAGTTAGTATTGGTTCTCCTCCTGCCAGATCAGCTAACCCAGCTATTCCAAATTCGAGGACTTCCCAGATAACTCCGAATGCAACAATGAAAATTATAATAAATACGAAGTAAAGCTTTTTAGGGAAGTAGAGCTGTTCGTAGTGCTCGTCTAACGCCCTTAAAACCGAGTAACCTGCGGCTGCGATGACAGATGCTGATAGTGCATGGGTGAAGTGATCCCACCACGGGATCGAGGTGTAAAGATTTTGTCCAAACAGGTTAACGGCGCCTATAGAATGGAAGAATACTGCAGAAGTGATCCATAGAGCTAATCCAGCATCTATAGTAATTTTATATCTTTTTCTCAGCAATGAAGGTAGGAAGGTGATCAGGAAACTGATAAATGCATTTATGAATACTTTGAAACTGCCTATCCATACCCCAAGAGCTGCTATAGAAACCAGGATAATCTGCATAAACCTAGTGGCTGTTTCCTGCATCTTCTTGGAGATGCCAAGTTTATCCCTAATCTTCACTTTGGATCACCTCACTCCTTTCCTTCAGATAGTACTGAAATATCACTCCTGATAGTATCCCTGTGAGGAAAGCTGCTGTGAACTCCCACATTAATGTATTCTCTGCCACCATCAAAGAGGTTCCTAGGTATATATCTGAAAGCCAACGAGAAACTGCCCAAATACCTGCCATCGCGACCGTAGTAAAGGAAGTCAGGACAACGGCAAAAGCCGCACTAGACTTGAAAGAAGTGAAAGTATCAAGCTCTGTTACGACCAGGAGCGCGATCCCCGCTGCCGACAAATAATTCAAAGTGGTCGAGGCTGCAAAACCAAGTTCTAAACCCTTCAAAGTAAACGGGATAGCTAGGAAGAAAAGTAATTCAAAAGGTACAAGCGCGGATCTGTCCTCGAAATATACTGGTGGAAGAAAAACCAATACAAGAACCGCGAAACCATAAACTGCCCAAGTTAAATTGTTATCAAGAAGTATATTGAAGCAGTTGAACAAGAGATAGACTGATAGTAATCCTGAAAGAACAGAGTTTACTTTTTCTCCAGCAAACCGTGAGGTTGACAGCCTATTCCTTAATTCAGCCACAGAGAGTTATGATAACATGGATACTCTAATATTTTTTGGAAATCTTCAGACTAGGTAATATATCAGGTATGCAGCAGAAGACAAGGACATCACAGCTACGAAATTAACTATCCACGAAAAATAGTTCTTATCCTCTTCAACCTTTCTCAAGATGAAAACCACAGCCAAACCTGTGATTATTACTGATGATACGAACTGGTAGCTTGTGGAAAGAGTAGGCTGCCTTATAACCTCAGCAAAAAAGATGTAAGCTAATCCCAAGATCGAAAACCTGTTTAAATTCAGTTTGACGCTTCTTTCATCTATCTTGCTGTAAACAAGTAAGGAAACCCATACTAACGACAGTTCAATTCCATAAACAGCAAACAAGTTCAGTACCGGATCTGTGAAAAACACTAACCTTGACTCAACAAAGCTGAAAGATGAAGGATACAGCAATTGAGGTGGAGTACCAGTAAACAAATCTCCAAACGGATGCAAAAGCAAACCGATACCCGAAACGAGCGAAAACTCCGATAAACTGATAGACTCAAGTCTATGAGTGATGTAAAAACCTGTGGCCATGAAAAGGGCTAGAATGACTCCTGTCAAAACGCTTTGAGTTAAAAACCCTGTGATCCCTGCTAGAGATGTTATTCCAGCCGCTAGGTACTTTGACCTGGTTTTATGGTAAATAGTAAATGCTATCACTGCTGATAGGAGAGCTATGAGTGAATGAGTTACTCCTCTGTGAACTGATTGCGAGGCAGCCCAAAAAGATTCAGTGAATCCATAAAAACCGGTATTAAATAAGGTGAGTATTTCTTTCCAGGCATAAATGATATCTATATCTGGAAGCAACGCAAACATCCCAGCTGCTAAAGCCATTTTCAAGCATTTATCTTTCTCCCACCCTTTGTAAAGTGCAAACAAACCCACTAACGAAAAAGCTAGGAAAAAATGGCCGACAATCATCAGGATACAAATAGTATCCAATACTTAAATCCGGAAGAATATCTCCGATAACTTAAAAGGATTTTACGCATGAACATCTTTCCATGACCTTGAAAATTCTTGTAACCAGCGACTTCCACAAGAAAGAAGACCTGAAAGAAGCAGCCATAGAAGAAGCAAACAACGGCGACTACGACTTATTTGTCAACCTAGGTGACTACATGGATGAAGACTACGCCGAAGAACTTTTCGATGAGATAGAGGTTGCTGGCGTCGGAAGTACTGGAAACCGGGACATGATGTTCTCATCAGAGTTCCTAGATGGTCCTGTACCAGTCTACAACTTCCTAGAAGCAGATATAGACGACGAATACAAACTGATCCTTATCGGCGGAGACTTCCCAGAAGATGTCAAAGAACAAGTAGAAGACCTAGTAGAAGACTACGACAACGACAAAGTCATCATCGGATCTCATTATCCCCCACACAAAGTCGGCGACCGAGTACACTCCGGAAAAAGAATAGGTTTCGAACAGTTCCGAGAGATCATCATAAAGCACAAGCCTGCTCTCTGGATGAACGGCCATGTACACGAAGACTTTGGGGAAAGACAGTTAATGGGGACACCAGTATTGAATGCTGCAGCAGATGAAACAGGCAAAGCGTTCTCAGTAACAATCGGCGATGAAGGCGGAGTTGAAGAAATCGAAGAGATAACTCTTGTAGAGTAAATTCTTCGAATTTCGAAAACAATTAATAACATTCCACAACATTGTTTCTATTCATGGACGGTAAAGATAGACAAATCCTGGATATTCTGAAGGAAGATGGGAGAGCATCTTATACTGAGATTGCTGAAGAGATAGATGTGTCAGAAGGAACTGTGCGGAACCGTGTGGAGTCAATGCAAGATGAAGGAGTAATTGAGAAATTTACTGTGGATACTCGGCTGGTAGATGTCTCTGCTATAGTGATGGTCGATCTTTCAACCAGTATAGATATGGACGGGTTTTTCAGTAAATTACCTTCTGGTATCCGTGCTTTTGAGGTGACAGGAGGTCATGATGTCGTGCTGTATTTTTCACGAAGTTCTTCTGAAGAAGTCAACAGTGTTCTTGATAAAATAAGAGGGATAGAGGGTGTTGAGGATACCACCACTAAGTCTGTTCTCAAGAATCGATCTCTCTAAACCTCTTCTCTCAGGTCGAAGTGATCCAGCACCGTATCAATCTCTGTCTGGTTAAACACTCTTTGTTCGCCATCCTGTGTTCTGATTATTTCATCTTCTCTAGGTTCTCGATCCAATGAACCTCCAGGCGTACCATGATTGAAACCCATCTGATTCAATGCATACTGGACAGATTGAGGATTTTTCTCTCCATCTTGGAACATAGCGTTATGTGCTGGCATCAAAAGTTCGTTTAATGTTTCAGCTCTTACCTGATCTGCTTCGTCTCCATTAACCCCATGTTCCCATACCTGAACGGTTTCTTCCGGTAGTATATTTCCTGTAACACTGATTGTAAAGTCACCTCCTTCTTCGTATACAAGAGGATTATTGAAGTCATCTCCCGATCCCAAGTGGAAATTATCGTAATTTTTTCTTCTAAGCATTCTTCCCAACTGCCGAATCTGATATCTATCATTTGAGGCTTCCTTGATACCTACTATACCAGGTATCTCCGCCAGCTCTAAGACAGTCTCAGGAAAAATATTAACGCCCGTGCGTCCCGGCACATTGTAAGCAATAATATCTTCATCCACTGCCTCAGCTATAGGTTGATAATGCTGCTCCACTATATCTTCCTGAGGCGTTCCCACCTGATAAGGAGAGATCATGAGGTGAGCATCAATATCAGCTACTTCCTCTATCTCACTGGCCAGTTCAATAGTCTGTTCAGGTACATTCATCCCATCACCCGCAATCACATCCAGTTCGGAGTCGATATCGCTAGCTATTTCTGAGATTCTGGAGACATATTCTGCATGCTCGCTCATCGACCCATCAGATCTCTGACCTGAAAGATAGGCCGCGTGACCAGTACAACCAGCAGGAACTATCCCATCTACACCTCCAGCAGCGAGATATTCTATATGATTTCGAGCAGTTTCGTAATTAATAGATCCATCCTCATTTCGGGGAGTTGGCAAAGCAGGGTAAACACCCCCCGGTTCAAACCCATCATTGTTAATCATATCGAAACTTTATTCAGAAAAACTTAAGTAAAGTTATACAATTCGTAATACTTATTCGATAAGACTAACTCTCCGAAAGTTCTTTAAAGCTTTCGTAAAAATGTTCAATTACAATGACTGGTGGACGCTTTAAGTTCGGTCACATTTACGCATAACTTTCAAAATCTTTCTACAGCTCTAACTCTAGGTGTTCCTCGGTGAGTTCTGAACGAGAGGAAAGACTCAACCAGCTTCAGGAACTCCGTGAAGATGGCGAAGCGTACAGCCACAACTTCGACCGCAGCCATACTATTGAAGAGTTGCAGGAGTTCGATGAAGGAGAGAATAACCTTCCTGACAGAGATTTTTCGACTGCTGGCAGAGTAATGGAGATCCGGAGTTTCGGAGAACTGGTTTTCCTGGATCTACGGGGTGAAAGAGAAGAAATTCAGTTGATTGTCAGGGAAGACGAAGACCTTCTAGAACAGGTTGAAGACCTTTACAGAGGTGATATCGTCGGTGTTGAGGGCTTCCTGACTTACACCGATAAAGGCGAGTTCTCGCTTCAGGTAGAGGATATAGAAGTCTTGACTCGTGGATTGAGGAATGTTCCAAGCGATTACTTTGGAGTTGAGGATCAGGAGCTTCGGTACCGTGACAGATCTCTGCACTTGACGGCGGATATGGAGGCTCGTGAAACCTTCAGGATGCGAAGCCAAATCATCAGAGAGATCAGAAACTTCCTCCATAATAGAGAATTCATGGAGGTCGAGACCCCGACACTTCAACCAGTGTACGGTGGAGCAGCCGCTGAGCCTTTCACAACCCATGTCGATGCCTTGGATCAGGAGTGGTACCTGAATATTTCGCCAGAGCTGTACCTCAAAAGACTGATTATCGGTGGCTACGAGAGGATTTTCGAGATCACGAAAAACTTCCGGAACGAGTCCATTGACACGACTCATAATCCTGAGTTCACGATGATGGAAGTCTACCAGGCATACGCCGACTACGAAGACATGATGGCGCTGACAGAGCAATTGTATGAGCATGTAGCAGTTGAAGTAACCGGTTCGGCCGAGGTAGAGTATCAGGGAGAGACTCTGGACTTTTCCGCTCCATGGCCAAGAATGACGATGAGAGAAGCCATACAGGAACACGGAGGATTCAATGTCGAAGAACTCAGTGATGAGGAACTCCATGAAAGAATGGAAGAACACGATGCTGAACTGGACTCAGACTACGAGAGAGGTCTAGCTATCGCCGAACTCTTCGAAGAGATAGTTGAAGAGAACCTGATTCAACCGGTTCACATCATCGACCATCCAGTAGAGACCACGCCGCTCTGCATGCAGCACAGAAGTGAGGACGGTTTAATCGAAAGATTCGAATCCTTCGCTGTCGGAGTTGAGCTATGCAATGCATACACCGAGCTCCGAGATCCAATAAGGCAGAGAGAACTCTTTGAGGAAGAACAGAGACGGCAGGAGGAAGGAGATGATGAAGCACATCCAATAGACATGGACTTTGTAGAGGCATTGGAGCTTGGAATGCCTCCAACAGGAGGCCTGGGAATCGGCATTGGAAGGATGGTGATGCTATTGACAAACCAAGAATCAATCAGGGATGTAACTCTCTTCCCTATGATGAAAAACTAAAAACTCTTCAACATTCTTTTCTTTCTATTCAAGGAGATTCCCGAAAAAGGTATTCCAATAATTCAATGGAAAATATCAAAGAGAATAAGTTGATAGGTTATGCTTATCAGTCCCGACAGTATGCCTCAGCCAACAGAAGTATCAACCCCCTGTACATCAGCTCTGGACACAGATTAATCGAGGATAAAAGTCTTGAGTTTGTCTACAAGTTTTGTAGATGATACAAGCTACCTGATCCTACAAGATTAGCGGATAAAAAGGTCTCGAAAATCAAAGAAAATTACCAATAAGCTATACCGAGGACACCTTCAAAAAACTATCCAAGAACATTTCTTTACACAAAAGGGCTCTTAGTTCAGCTTGGCGGAACGCTTCCTTGGCAGGGAAGAGGCCCTGGGTTCAAATCCCAGAGAGTCCAAACCTACCCCGTATTCAGATTTAATTTCTTATTTGTTTTCAGCAAATTGAAAGCATGGCTCTTGAAGCTGTAATTTTCGATATGGACGGAGTTCTTTCTGACACTCAGAAACTTCACGCACAAGCACAGTCAAAAATTTTGGAAGAATATGGTGTTGAAATGTCGCCAGAAGAGATTACCAGAAAATATGCTGGTAAACCACCAGGAACTCTGTTCAGAGAAGAAAGCCCGGCATCTAACCCGATGGAAGCATACGGAAAGAAGCAAGATGTTCTCTACGAACTTGTAGAAAAGGAGGGAGTCAAACCGATTGAGGGTTCACAGAAACTGATTCGTGAAATTGAAGGAAATTATAAGCTCGGTGTAGCATCTTCATCAGAACCTGATTTTATTGAGGAAGTCGTTGACAGTTTGGGACTATCAAAATACTTCGAGGTTATCAAAAGTGCAAGCGAAGTTCCAAAGGGAAAACCTGCTCCAGATGTGTTTTTAGAAACAGCAGATGAACTCGGGTTAAATCCTGAAGACTGCCTCGTAATCGAAGATGGAAGAAGTGGGATGAAGGGAGCAACCGAAGCAGGAATGGTATGCATAGGACTTGTTGATGAATCAGGAGAATATCCTGCCCACAAAACTGTAAACTCGTTATCTGAACTGGATACACAAAGTATCGAAGAAATTTATAGTGAAAACTCCAAGTAGGAATATTACTATTCAGAGGCGATGGTCGGATAAAACTTTGTATAACCTCGTAAAACAGAGAGTTGACTTTATGCCTTTAACAGTGATTCAGAGTGTAGAAGAGCAAGGAACCTATTTCTTGGAGAGTGTTTCTTCAAGATGTTGAGTTTCGTATATAACGAGGTTAAGAGTGTTTTTGGTTGGTGGAAGCGGTATTGTGATCCGCGGAAGAATTCTAAGTCTTTGTTGTTGATGCTTGAGGATGCTACTGAGAAGGAGAAGATTGTTTCGATAATGATCTTGATGTCGAGCTTCTACTACTCTGCTTACATCCTGCTGGGACAGAAATCTGTACCATTACTGAAAGGTATCATCGTCTCGCTGGTGGCTGTTAGCTCATTTTACATCGCGAAGAGACGGCTGGACCTAGGGTTTAACAGCAGCATCTCGATCCATAATCCAATCCAGGAGGATACTGAGAAGGATCTTAGACTAATCAATATGTCCAAGCAACCCGTCAAGCTTACTCAGATAGATGTCTGGCTGGCATACGAGAAAGACGGAGAAATAATATTCAGACTGGAGCAATCCAAGATAGTCCACTTCATACCGCCGGAAACAGAGAAAGAAATTGATATAATTCCCGAACAGGCAATAGCCGCCTTAGTCACAAGATACCGTTACACAGACTGGGAAGGATCAGTAGAATGGGACAGAAGCGATATAGCAGTAAGAAACCAAACAGAAAAAGTAGAACCCTGGAAAATAGAACAATACCTAGCACACTACCACTTAAACCCTCAAGAAACCAAGTCCAAGAGAAAAATAGGATACTTCAACGACAACGACATGCAGGAAATCCTAGAAGACATCAAAACTGATGAAGAATGAAAGGATCATACACCCTCCTAATCAAACTCCCAGAACAAACCAGTATCGAGGTTGGAAGCCTCGGCAAAATCAAGTTTGAACCTGGTTTCTACATGTACAACGGCTCCGCATTCGGTCCAGGAGGACTGAAGCGTGTTCAAAGACACAAAGAAAAATCAGAGGAAGGAGACAATCCTCATTGGCATATCGACTACCTTCTAGTTAATGAGAAATCTGAAATGGTTAAAACTTTCCGAAAAGAGGGAGGTGATCACGAATGCAGTTTAAGCCAGGAAATGAAGGAGAATTTTACTGCTGTGGAAGATTTTGGTTGTTCGGACTGCAGATGTTGTTCTCATCTTTTCTTCTCGGCTGAGAGAGATGATGTGGTTTCTTTCTTGGAGAGGTTTTACAGTTAGATAAAGGTTTTTCATTCAGTAGCCCAAATAGATTAGTTATGGAATCATTTAGCTTGATAGTAGGTTTCTTCGCAGGTTTACTGGTTGGCGGTTTAGGAGTTGTTTTGTATGTCCGTCATAAGATGATGAGTCAGTTGAGTGCTATGCAGGGTGAGATGGAGGATATGTTTGATATGACTGATGACTTAATGGACGGCATGGGTCAGCCAGGCGTTGAGGAGGCTGATTTCCAGGTTGAAGAAAAAGAAGATGAATAAGGAGGGAGGTGTTTTTTCCCTTTTTTACTGTTCTTCATACAGCTGGTATCCGAAGTAGACCTGGTAGAGTCCAGATAGTCCTACGAGAAGGTAAATAATTGCTTCAAACTGCGGTCCTAGCTGCCCCAGCAGTAAATTGACTACATTGTATGCGTTTCTCTCTGCACCTGAGATCATTGCTAGTCCGACTAATCCCCAGTTTACTGCTCCGACAATTATCAGGACGAGCGAAGCCCAGTCCAGGTAATTAACATCTTTCATCTTATTTCGATCACCTAAGCTATTCTAAGCTGATTTGTTCATAAAAAAGTTAGGAGCAAGTTAGTCCTGCTCCTCTATTCTCTCAGCTGTTTTCTCCATCTGTTCAGAGATACTTCGCAATTGGTCGACAAATTCACGGGTCTGAGCACTGTAATCCTCCTTAATCTCAACATTACGCAAAGCAACACGCATATGGCTTTCCTTAACCTTCGCCATATACTCTGCTTCATCAATAGTTTCATCAATAATCTCATCAAGCATCTCTGACAGGACACAGTTTATTACATGCGGTACATCTCCGTCAAGCGTCTGATCGTCGTCCATTCTCTCCCGCATCAAGCGCCGGATTCGTCCCTCGGAAAGAGCTAAGTCAGAGTTTTCAAGTTGACCATAATCATCAGGAATCAAGTTCTCCAAGTTCATGAATCAGTCTTCAACAACCAGTTTAAAGTATGTTTCACCGCCTCGACCACTATTCAACAAAAGACCTGAATGAACAGAAGATTACACAGAAGTACCCGATAACCTTAAGTAATTTACTTGATGTTAATGAGTTATGAACAGCCAAAACACCGATACGATCGAAACTAAAGAAAACACTGAGAAACCAGAAGTACTCCAATGCCCGAACTGCGGCGCAAAAGAGTTTGAAAGCGACAGTGCGACCGGCGAACTATTCTGCAGAGACTGCGGAACAGTTGTAGAAGAGGATAAAGTTGATACATCCGGACCCAGAACCTTCTCAGCAGAGGACCGAAAAGATAAGGAGAGATCAGGAAGCAAGATAACCTTCACAAGACACGACAAAGGCATCTCCACGGAGATCGGATCCGGAAGCATGAGAAACGTATCTCCAGATAAAAGAGGACAATACTACAGATTAAGGAAATGGCACAGCAGAAGCTCTGGCTCCAAGTCAAGAAACCTGAAGACCGCATTGAATCAAATCTCAGATATAATCAACCAGCTTAACCTGCCTAACTCAGTAGAAGAGGAATCAGCAAGGCTTTACGACAAAGCCATCGATGAAGAAGTTGTCAAGGGAAGAAAAATCGAGAAGATAGCTGCTTCCTCAGTATTTATTGTAGCCAGGAACCAGAGAGTTCCTAGGACTTTGAAAGAGTTCAGCGAGGCTTCCGGGATCTCCGAGAGAGAACTAGGTAAAAACTACCGTTACCTGGCAAAAGAACTTGATATCGATGTAGAACCAGTAAGAGCAGAGGACTTCGTATCCCGCTACTGCTCGGAGCTCAGTGTTTCTGGAGAAGTTCAGGCAGAAGCCCGAAGAATTATCCTTGAAGCAAGAGATAAAGGATTGACATCCGGTAGAAGCCCGGACGGTATAGCCGCAGCAGCAATCTACATGGCAGCTAAATCGATGGGAGAAAAACTGACTCAAAGAGAAGTTGCTGAGACAGCTGGAGTAACTGAAGTAACTATTCGGAAAGGTTCTAATCAGTTGGAGAAGGCTGTAGATGTTAAAGAAAAAGAGTAGGAAAGTTTAGTGTTAGAAAAACGAGTCAGTTAGGCTCTTTTGCCTTCTGACTTCCATTCATCGACGATATTTCTTCCTTTGGAAGCCTTCTTTGTAGACTCGTTGTTGTTCACATGATTCTCTGCTCTGTGGACACCTTCCTTGGTTCTAGCATCTGCTTCGCTTTCTCCTTCAAAGGTTTCTCCACAGTAGGGGCAGTCAACTGTTTCCATAATATATTATCACCATTAGATAACAAAAAGTTATAATGTTTTCGGTCCAAACCCGAAAAACCATTACACTTAATAGCTACACCAATGTGATTTACCACAACTTTTATATAATATATGGTTTTCTGCATGAATGGTTAAAATAAAGGAGAAGTCAGAAACAGGATGTTTAGAGAATGCTGCAGAGAGGGATGCAAAAACCAGACAATGCTCGGCCTATGTAACAAACATACATACCAAAGAGTCTACAGAACTAAGGATCAGAACAATCACGGATAAAACCACAGTTATCGCACTTCAACTCACACGCAACATGCTTACGCATCTCCAACCCACAGTTCCAGCATGTAAAATCCACCATGTTAAATACTTGTTCTCTTATTCTTCTAATTCTTTGGATTTACCAGAGAAACACATCCGCATACAGATCAGACAACAGATGAACTCCTGTAGAAACAGCGGCAACCTCAATCAGTAAAATATCACTGTAGAAACCAGCAATCATCAAAATCATCAGTATCACTGAATGAGAGAAAATCCTGTAAAGTGGTCCAAACTCTTCCTCTTCACCGACAACCGATTGAACATCCGTTACCGAAGCCCAGAAACTGGAGAAAGTAGACTTCAAAAAACGCCAGTCACCATGCACAAAACGACCAACCACAAAGTGATCCACATCAATCAAAGTACCGGAAACAAAAGCCACAAAGACAACCTCAACAAACAACTCCTGCTTCAAAACTCCAAGCAAAAGACCGAGAACAAGAGAAATTACCGCATGACTCCTAGGATTCATATTCAGTACCACTCCGGCTCCGAAATCTTGATATCGCCGTGAACATCAGCCTGACAACTCAATCGGAAAGGACCTTCCAAGACTTCTTCTCCCTGGAAACGCCGCAGAGTATTCTTCTCATCCTCCTGCATCTCACTAAGATTCTCCATACCCTCTTCCACCTTGACACGACAAGTAGTACAGTTGCAGAAACCACCACAGGCATGCATCCATTCAACACCGCCATGCAGCAGAGCCTGAAGTATATCTTGTCCGTCCTCAGCCTCAACTACTTCGTCCCTATCAACGACTTCAATTTTATGAGTCATAGAAAAGAAAGTGGAAATGAAAAATTAAGAAAGGAATGGAAATCCTAGAACGGACCGATGATGCTGTAAACTATAACACCAACCAACAGCAAAAGAACTGCTCCTGACCAGGCATTCACATACTGAGTATACTCCTCACCAGCAAACCGTTCAATAACTGCATCCAAGATATGACCCCCATCAAGCGGCTTAGCAGGGAACATGTTAAACATTCCAATACCCAGGTTCAGAAACGCCACAATATTCAGTAAGCCTCCGAACCAGGACAAAAACCCGCTGAAAGATTTCAGACCATCCTTGTACTCTCTATCAACACTTAGGAACTGAAGCCCCAGATAACCTCCATCAAATCCTTCCTTCGAAGTAGCTGTGACAGAAAAGTTTCCCTCAGTAGTAACCAATTCTAACGAATCACCTGACTGCAAACCCTCGGTAGCAGCCTTGATATCCGAAATATCAGCCACAGTCTGATTTCCGACAGCCTGAAGAGTACCGTTCGTCATACCGGCTTCACCAGCAGGAAAGTCATCCTGAGCCTGATAAACAATTCCCGCGGGATTAGAGGTTGCTGAAGTAAAACCTAAAGCCAGTACCAGGAACAAACCAGCAGTAAGATAGTTCGCCCAGCTTCCAGCCGCCAAAACCTTGACACGGGAAATCCAGTCTCCCTGATCCCAGGCACCGTGAGGCTTAGCCTCATCACCTCCATCATCACCAGGCAAACCACTACCCTTCGGCTCAACAAAAGCACCCGGAATAACTCCAAGCACCAAGACACCTACAGAATTAATATCGAAGTCCTGAGCCCTCGCAATAACACCATGACTCAACTCATGGACAACCATTAGTATTCCAATCGAAATAAACCAGTACTCAGCAGGCACACCGATAGCACCTGCACTCTGAGAAATAGTGCTCCCGGTAGAAGGATAAACCACTCCAGCACCCTCGGCTGGCTGACCCGTCCGCACAACCTTCAAAACAAGTTCATAAATGGAGTAAAAAATCAACGGCACAGACACAGCCGCAGCCAAAACCCCGCCCCAAGAATAAACCTTCCAGAAACGAGGAAACCTCTTAGCAACCCGGTCAATAAGATCCAAACCATTCTTCGTCCTCCGATAGAAAAGAATTCCAGAGCGTTCAACATTCTCCCGATCACGCCACAAAAGTGCAAAAATCAAACCAACCATACCCAAAAGAAAACCGAATCTCAAAGTCGCAGTATCCATACACAAAACACCGAAGACTCTAAGTTAAAAACCCTCATACAAACCAGCTCAGGTACTATAAAAAATTCGCATAAATAACAATCCCTATGACAGATCAACCCCTATTCTGGACCCGAAATTTCCAAGAAATTTCTGAAACCAAAAACAGCGGGGAGATAAGATGAGTGAACAGCCGCTGTTTTGGTCAGATCAACTGGCCTTCGGAGTAACACGCAAATTCCCAGACCAAGACACATATGTCTGCGCATCAGGGATCAGTCCTTCAGGCCTTGTACATGCTGGAAATTTCCGGGAGATAATTACAACCGACTTTGTTGTCAAGTCTTTGAAGAATAGGGGCGAAGATGTTCGATTTATCTATTCCTGGGATGATTACGACCGTTTCAGAAAGGTTCCTTCCAATGTACCTGATGAATGGGAGCAGTATCTTGGACTTCCGCTTGTGGAAGTGCCTGACCCGGAAGGATGCCACGACAGCTACGCCGACCACTTCGAAGCCCGACTAGAGGAAGAACTGGAAGGCATGCACATGGACATAGAATTCATCAGGCAAAGCAAGAAATTCAAGAACGGCGACTACACAGAACAAATCAAACATGCAATGCAGAACAGGGAAGAAATCAAACAAATACTCGACAAATACAGGAAAGAACCACTCGAAGAACCATACTTCCCACTAAGAGTCTACTGCAAAGAATGCGGCAAAGACTATACAGAAGTAACGGACTACGACGGCGAATACACTGTAGAATACCACTGCGATGAATGTGGAGAAGATCTAGAGTTGAACTTCAAAGAACATCCTTCTGTCAAACTTCCATGGCGTGTAGACTGGCCTATGCGCTGGAAATATGAAGGAGTCGACTTTGAACCAGCAGGGAAAGAACACTCTGCATCAGGAGGAAGCAGAGACACAGGGAACGAGCTAGCGGAGAAAATATTCGACAAAGAACCACCAGTCCACCAGATGTACGAATTCGTGACAAAAGACGGCGGAAAGATTTCCTCGAGTTCTGGAGAAGATGTATTCACGATTACAGAGTTGAAGAAAGTCTACAGCCCGGAAATGATACGATTCCTGTTCTCCAACACAAAGCCAAACAAGGCATTCGAGATACCTTTCGAGGATGAGGAAATATTCCAGAGATACGAGAAATTCGACAAGATAGAACACCAGTACTTCAACCCGGACGAGCTCGACAACGACAGAGAAAGAAAGCACAGGAAACGCGTATACGAAATAGCGATGGTAGAAATACCGGATGAAGAGCCTGTCCGAGTTCCGTTCAAACAGGCATCTTTCATCGCACAGACAGTACCAGAGGAAAAGTGGGAGAGTAAAGGTTTCGAATCACTTCGAAGAACCGGTCACCTGCCGGAAGAAATCTCCGAAGAAGACAAACAGAGAACTTTAGAAAGATTAGAAAGAGCCAAGAACTGGGCAAGAGACTACGCTCCCGAAGAATATGTCTACGAGATAAACTACGAAGTATCAGAAGAGATAAAGGAAAAACTTAGCGAAGAAGAAAGAGAAGCAGCAAAGCTGTTGGCAGAAATGCTGGAAACAGAGGACTGGACAGATCAAGACGACTTAGATGGTAAAATCTTTGATGTAAAGGAAGAATCAGAGCTTGGAACAGGAGAGTTCTTCGATGCAATGTACAAAGTTATGCTAGGTAGAGAAAGCGGTCCGAGACTTTCCCGACTAATTCTTTCGATAGGATCAGAAGATACTGCAGAAATCCTACGACAAGCTACATAGTAGGATAACAGGAACCTGACTCCCTATGAAATGTGGGAATATGTAATTGGCAGGACCCGCCACTGAATCAACCGTTCACTGGCTACCAATCGAACCGGCGTGGTCGACACCCAACCGAAGCCGTGACTGACCCCCACCTCTTTCTCGGACAATCACAGTGAGATCAAACTATATGAGTTCAACACGATTTTCCGGGACGAAATACATTTTTAAAATTTTCTTACTATAGTATGACTATGGTGATATTACGGTGGCATCGTTGACGATCAAACTTCCAGATAACCAGAAAAACGAGATCGAAGCCGTAGCTGAGAGGAAAAACTACAACAGTACCTCTGAGTATGTCCGTGAAGCACTCCGTGACAAGGTCGAAGAAGATCTTGTACTGCGGCCAGAGATAGCGGAGAAGCTACGGAGACGGTTGAGAGAGTACGAGGAAGGCGAGTCAGATGGTTACACGCTGGAAGAGTTGGACGAGGAGCTTGGGTTGTCTGAATGAAACTCGAAGTACGGGACGGTGCTGTCGAGGACCTGAAGGAAATGGATGAACAGGTTCAGAGACAGATACGGACCAAGATGGAGGAATTGAGGGAAAGCCCTCTCGGTGAGAATACCTCTCTTATGAGCAAGCAGGGTCTGGAGATCTTTCGATTGAAGCTCAAGGACGACGAGCTGGACCACAGAGTTTTCTTCAAGCTTGACGGCAGGAAGGTCGTGGTTCTTGGTGTCGAACACCGCGACGATGCCTACACACAGAAGTCGATACAAAGAATCAAGGCACGGGTCTGATTTCTCATTTCCCAGAGGAGCATTCTAAACCCAGAAAAACTGCTTATACAGTCCAAATATGGCGGCAAATAAGCGGAACATCTTTTTAAAAATCTTTAAGCATATTTCTGATGAAACCTATACAATCGAAGGAAGGAACGGGAAAAAACACGGCAAAAGAAGGATTTGCACGGCTAATAGGCTGGCAGGATCTGGATTTGAACCGGGGTCTGGCCGTCCCAAACGGCCAATGATAGTCCACTACACCATCCCGCCATTTTACGGGAGAGGTTAAAGGAGGTAGATTTATTTTGCCACCTCCTTGACGAGTTCGGTATGACCTGTTCTATCTTCTACTTCGATAACTCCATTCTCGAGAAAATTGTTGCCGACGATAACTTTCCTGTTCACTCCTATCAGATCTGCTTCGGCAAATTTCTCACCGATCGACATTTCTCCCTCGTAGAGAAGAATTTCCTCTTCCTCACTTAGGTCCTGATAAATTTTCTCCGCCTTGTTACAGGCTTTTTCTTCTTCGCTAGCGAGGACTACTGCTGTGTCAAATGCTGCAACTTCCCGGTTCCAGGTTATCCCTTGATCATCGTTGCTTTGTTCGATAATAGCTGAAATCAGGCGGGAAACTCCGATGCCGTAACAGCCCATGACCACCGATTTGTTCTCTCCTTCCTCAGTAGTGAAGTCTAAGTTCATTGAGCTGCTGTATCTAGTGCCAAGTTTGAAGCAGTGACCAACCTCAATGCCATTTACTTTTTCTAGTTCAGATCCGCATTCACGGCATTCTGAAGCCTCTAGGTTTTTAGTGCCAAACTCACAGCCTCTGCATTTCATGTAGGTGTCGCTACCGACCTCTGCCTCGGCGATGAACTCCCTTGAGGTATCTCCACCCATTGAGCCGTTATCAGCACCTACCACAGAGTACTCAAGTCCTATTCTGTCAAAGATTCTGCGGTAGACTTCCATCATCTCTTCAAATTTCCTATCAAGTTTGTCTTCATTTCTGTGGAAGCTGTAGGCATCCTTCATCGTGAATTCTTTAGCCCTTAGAAGTCCTTTCCTAGCATGGTCATCACGGAACTTACGACCAATCTGATAAACTGTGAAGTCGAGATCTCTGTAGCTTCTTACAAACTTTCGAGCCATTCCAACCACTGCTTCTTCATGTGTTGCTGCTAGACAGAAATCCTTGTCATCTCTGTTTTTGAAGTGGAAGAACTCTTCCCCCTCGAAGTCTTTCCACCGACCACTTTCTTTCCATAGTTTAGAGGTCTGCAGGAGATTCATTCTGACTTCTTGAGCTACCTCATCTATCTCATCTCTAATTACTTCTTCAATGTTATCGAGCACTTTCTTCCCGAGATGAGTGTATCCAAAGGTTCCTGAGCCGTAACTGTGAATCAGACCTGCTTTAATCGCCAACTCTTCGCTACGGCAGTCAGCATCTGAGACAGACTCTTTGGATACAGTGGCGAACAAATCACTGCGTCTCATCCAATTTCACCAGAAACCGTTTTTGAAAGGTTTTGAACCAGTTTAGATAATTTCCATAAGTGGAACGCGTCCACCCGTAGTTGAGTCTTGTGTCATAGAAATCACATAGAATTCAATAGACCGGCGACTAAGAAAACTCCCTCTAGAATGCTGAAAGTTGAGGAACATATTCACCAGTCATGAATGACCTGTTGGATGCTACTGTTTTAATTCTTTTGCTTGTCTTGGGGGAGAGCACATATCTTTGTTTATGCAATGTTTCTGTGATTGTTTTGGAGTGTCTAAGTGTTTTTGAGTGGTTGAGTGTCTCTTGTATGGTATGAAAACAATAGCGTTGATTGCGGCGGTTATGGTTACGGTGGGGCTTGGTGCGGCTTCAGGCTCTGAGAGTTTTTTCGAAGACGATTTTTTCGATGAGGGTTCCGGGGATTCTTTTTTCTCGGAGGGTTCTAGTATAGATATTTCGTTTGATGACGATAATTTCTTCAGTGAAGATGGCGACGATTCTGAGACCCCTGAGAACGGTGATGATAGTGATTCTGAAAGTGATGTGGGCGTATGTGTTATCGGTGTGGACAGTCCGTGTAACTCAGATGAGTATGATGGAAGTGAGGACAGTGAGGATTCAGAAACTCCTGAGGACGGCGATGAGTCCGGGGAGTCTGATGAAGGAGATGAGTCTGATGGATCAGAAGATGATGGGACGGTTGTTGAGGAGCGTACTGTAACTCCTGCACCTGAACCAAGTCATGTAGGTGAGGACTATCTTAGCTATCCTAATCCACGAGACCACTACAAGCATGATCAGGATATTCATCGTGAAGGATCTATCAAGGTCTGTAAGATTCTCCTAAATCAGAACGGGGAAGTTATCACAGGTGAAACTGTTGACACAACTTTCAGCGTAGAAACAAGTATTCCGTATAATGATGCGGAGACAATCACATTTGACACTCCAATCAATCAGGTTGCAGACCTTGTAGGGACGAGCGAAGAGCTGAGAGAGGGAGATGGATATCTCGATGCGGAATGCGCAGAGTTCCACGATCTCCGACTTAACCAGACTTACTCCTACAGCCAGGAAACAATCTCAGGACCTGACGCAGACAAAGTAGAGACACTGGGATACATAGAAAAATGGGAGAACCGAAACACTCCTGTAAGCAATGTAGAAGACTTTAACAGCAGCGAAGACTCTGACGGAACAATCAGACTTGAACCAGGTTACAACGGAAGACACGCAGAAGTCATAATAGTCAACCAGATCACAGGATAAAAACAAACTCCTCCTTTATTCCCTTACCTTTTTCTTCTATTTGCGAACTGCTAAAAAACTGGACCAAACTAAACCTATCTGTGGAAAAACAGAAAACAGGATTTAATTACACTGCATTAAAGCTGTGCAGCCTACTAGTAGCAGTCTACACCATCCAAACATTCTCCGGATTTAACCCCGGTTTCAAACCAGGTGAACCCTTCTGGAAGTTCTTCACATCAATAATCGGTCACTCCGGAATAGAACACCTGACAAACAACCTGTTCTTCATAGCACTCTTCGGCTCAATCTACGAAAAATGGACATCATCAAAAACATTCCTAACTACTTTCCTAATTTCCGCATTAGCCGGGAATTTGACAGCATTCATATTCTACCCAAACTCGTTTATAATCGGAGCATCAGCCGGAGGAATGGGAGTAATGGCAGCACTAGCAGCCTACCGCCCAAACCAAATCGGCTTAGGGCTTGGAGTACCACTACCCATGTGGGCAGTACTACTTTCCTACATACTTATCGACCTATCCGGTCTAACAGCAGCAACCAATGTAGCCAACGAAGCACACCTACTAGGAGTACTAGCAGGAAGCATAATCGGCATCCAACTCAGAGACAAAAAATACGGCAAAGAAAAAAACAGCGACAACACTGAATTAGAAGATTCCTGGAAACAGAAAATCAGGGATTGGGAAGAAAAATGGATGATAGACTAGAGCGGATTGAAGTCTTGGTCTTCGGATTCTTCCTCAGTATTGTTCTGTGTTCTTGAGTTTTGGTTTCTGTTTGATTGCTGGTTTCTTCCTTGATTCCTGTTGTTTCTGGAGTTGCTCTGGTTTTGTTTTTGGCGTTGGTTGGCTTGGCTGTTTTGCTGTCTCTGCGTATTTTGTCTCTGACCGCTGTTTTGCTGCTGTTGTTGTCCTTGTTGTTGGATCTGTTGGACGAACTGGTCTGTATCTACTCCTGCTTCGTCTAATGCATTTAGGTGTCTTTCTAGCTGTGAGTTGACGATTTGAAGTAGTCTTGATAGTTCTTTCTTTTCGTGCATCAGTGTTTCGATTGCGCCTTTGTGCTTGCCGACTTCTTCGTTCATGGCTATTAGTTGTTTTCTCAGTGTTTTAAAGTCCGATCAGTGAGGCGATGAAGCCAGCTGACAGGAATGTTGCGGCTGCGCTACCTAGAGTTACGAAGAAAAATGTCAAAAGTACTCGACCCGCCTGATTATCCCACAGACTGCGATAGTTCTCTACCTTGGTCACTTCCTCCATTTCCTCTATTGTTGGCGGGTGGAACTTGGCTTCCGCATACGAGGCAACCATTCCAGCACCCAGAGCAGGATCCAGAGAAGTTAGAGGTGCGGCAATAAATGAAGTGATCCATGTAGAGATATGTGATCGAGCTATTATTGCTCCAAACATAGCCAAAATCCCGTTACTCAGTATCCAGAACGCTGTTGCATCAACACCGGTTGAAAAACCGATTTGATAGAATGCATAACCTAGACCTGCTATAATAAATGCAGGGACTCCATAACTTATGATTTTCGTCCATGAAATACTTTTTCCGTCTTGAATTGAGTATTTTTTCTGTTCTTCGATATCTTCTATCATTCCTTTGACATGTGCAGCTCCTACTACAACTACAGCTCGGTCAAAATCCTGTTCCATCAGTTTCTCTGCCATGAAAGTGTTTCTTTCTTCCAGGAAGACTTTGTTGAGTGATGGGAGTTGTTTTTCAAGTTCTGATACTATTCCGTCCAGCATATCACCCTCTTTTAGTTCCTCTACATTCATCTCTTCTTTTCCTGCGAATATGGAGCCTGTAAGCTTTATTTTCTCCCAGATTGTTAGTTGTGAGAATGCTCTGCTAAGTGTCTCATTTATGTCTCTATCGAGCAACGAGTATTCGATACTGTTTTCTTCTGCAGCCTCTACTGCTTCCAGCATTTCCTGTCCTGGTTTCGTTCCTTCTTGTATTCCAAGATGTCGTTGGTATATTGAGAGAAAAAGATTTACAAGCAGTAAAGGTGCTTTACCTTCCTTGATAGCTTCCGATAGGTCTAAGTCTTTCCATCCTGAGTCTTCCCTCAAAGAGTTTAGCCTATCCTCATCCAGTTCTATTCCCACAAGGTCGGGCTGAACCTCTTCTATTGTCTGTCTTACTTCTCTGCGGCTTTCTTCCGATACATGTGCTGTCCCGACTACGGTGATCTCTTTTCCGTCTACCGTGATTTCCTGTTTCACAATACCTGTTTTTTAGCAGTGGAAGACTATTAAACCAGGTACATCGAAGGGGAAACATCAATAAGTGGGGTCTGAGAAATATCTGTGTATGAGTGTTATCAGGGCAGATAACTTGTCCAAAGAATTTGATGATGTGGATGCTCTTCGAGATGTTTCTTTCAAAGTTGATGAAGGAGAGATTATTGGTGTTCTAGGTCCTAACGGGGCAGGAAAATCCACATTGATTAAGGTTCTGTCCGGCCAGATGAATCGTGATTCTGGCGAAGTCAGAGTTCTTGGTAAAGACCCTGATAAGGAAGGAGTTAAACTGAGAGAGGATATAGGTATTCTGCCTGAACGAGAGGATCCACCAAGCTTTTTGACTGGGAAAGAGTTCATGGATTTCTGCAGCGATATCCGCGGTGAAGAGTTTGTTGATAGTAAATGGGTTCAAAGGTTGAACCTGGGCGGAGACTTGAATAAAATTACGCATGATTTGTCGAAAGGTGAGCGCCAGAAACTGATGATTGCCCAGTCTTTCTTCCACGAACCTGAAATCGTATTTATCGACGAACCGTTGATTAATTTAGATCCTTTTATCCAGGAAGAGGCTAAGAAAATATTCCAGGAGCATCGGGACGATGGCGGTACTGTTTTCATGTGCACTCATGTCGTTGAACTAGCTGAGGAGTTGTGTGATAGAGTATTTTTCATGGATGATGGCGAGATTGTTGAGGAGGTAACGGAAGTGGAAAACCTTCGAGAAAAGTTCTTTGAGTCACAATGAAACAGTTCTTGAAGATTGTATGGATGATGATGGTTGAAGAATGGAGAAGCCACTCCCGGATTTACAGAGGTCACAGCTTTGCACTTTTCCCTGTACTGGTTTTCATTTTTGCCGCAGCATTCTCATACTTCACAGTTAATTATTCCACACTCAATCCTGAAATCCTGGATGCAGGACTTCTTGCCTTAGGTGGAATGTTCGGTCTGGCAGCAGGCACTATCGGTTTCTACGGCAGAGACGCTTTCCAAAATGTATTAGGTCAGACCGAGTATCTCGTATATACATCCCAAACACTTCCGTTGAGTGGGCGGAAATTAGGCGCGGCATTCCTGATAAAAGACATACTGTATTACAGCTTGATACTTACCTTGCCTGTGACAGCAGGTTTCGCAGTTTTCCACCTCCCTGTGATCTATTCTCTTCCGGAAATGATGGGTTTCTTCAGCTTAGCAGCAGCTCTAAGCCTTTCAATCAGTCATTTCACTCGACCTAGAATCTTGAAACCAGAAATGGATCTCCCGATTGATTCTCTCACTAACAAGGCATTCATCGATGTTTCACGGTCGACCGGCGGTTTCTTGAAGATTATTTTTTCCCTGGGTTTACTGACATTCTTCTACTGGTATTTCGTGTTCTTCTTCCCCATCGCTAATGCATTTCTGCGGAATCCTCTGCTTTCATTCAGCGTCGTCGTAGGAATCGCCAATCTCAGCGTCTACAACTGGATTAATCGTTTTGACTCGTTGAAAGACTACGACTACCTGCCTGTCAAGTACAGAAGTCTTGTGGATTCAAAGAAAAAGGCCTACACAATCCTAACCTTGCCTTTAACCACATTATTGATTCTTGTGGCCTACCTGTTCTATCCTGGTGACCTTTTCTTGGCTCTGTTAATCGGCTATACCACTACTATGTACAGCTTGGTGGTAGTTGAGAAACTGACTAAGTTGAAGCCAAATATCCGATTCTACCAGACAGGAACATTCATCAAATTCCTGATAATAGAAAGCATCGTCATAGTACCCCTACTCTTCGCCTCAGTCATCTACAGAGGTATATGGATAGAAATAGTAGTGTTCTCAATGCTGATACTTTTCTCCTCAGCACTAATCGAAGAGCACTGGTAAAAGATCAGTTCACCGTATTTCTTCCTTTTTCGATATTCTCTAGAGTTTTATCTTCTATCCTCTGAAGTGCTTCTCTACTGTTGAAAGCGTTATGAGGAGTCACTACTACATCATCCCGCTCCATCAAGATATGATCTTCCACTATCTTCTGTGGGTCGCATTCATCACTGATATCACCCAGGATCTCAATGTCTTCCTCTATAACACATTCCTCTTCCAGTACATCAAGTCCTGCCCGGGAAACATTCCCGTTTTCCAATGCTCTTATCAGCGCAGTTGTATCTACTAACTCTCCACGAGCCGTATTAATCAGAACAGTTTCATCCATTAGCTTGAACTGTTCCTCAGAGAATAAGTGGTGGTTTTCATCAGTTAAAGGACAGTGAATAGTTATTATATCAGACTTTTTGATCAAGTCTTCCATCGAGACATACATGAAGCCTAGCTCTTCTTCCAAGCCCTCTTTGGGGTATGGGTCAGATGCTAGGACATCCATGTTAAATCCGTGTGCCATTTCGATAACTTTCTGACCTATACTGCCCGTCCCTACAACTCCCAGCGTTTTCCCCTCAAGATCAAAACCCTTCAGCCCTTGATGGTCAAACTCACCGTTCTCTACCTTACTAATCGCCTCGTGAATCCTCCTGGAAAGTGTTAGGATTAAACCGAATGCGTGTTCTGCTACCGTATTAGCACCATATCTTGGGACATTGCATATTTTGATGCCTTGTTCTGAGGCTGTTTCAATGTCGACATGATCGAATCCTGTAGACCTACAAGCGATTATATCGACATCTAACTCCTCAATTACTTCAGAGCTGACCTGGGAAGAAACAAAGACGGATACTGCATCAAAACCTTCTGTCTTGGCTGCTGTATCCTTGGTTAAGCTTTCCTCAAAGAATTTTATCTCAAAGGGGAAATCCTTGTTCTCAAGGTATTCTTTCTCCCAGTTTTCTGTGTCAAACCAGGCGACTTTTTCTACTGTCATAGTTGTGAGTGAGTCTGCGGCAGGTTTTATAGGTTGGGAAAGAGGGCGGACAGTGTAAATATTTTATAAGCCTGCTTGGACAGAATTTATGCATATATGGCAGATTATCTAGATGGAACTGTTGACGAGGTCAAGGAAAAAATCCGAGACGCCTCAGATGTAAACTATGAAGAACTTCTCAAAGAAGAGGAGCAAGGCAAAGACCGTAAAACCGTAAAGGAATTCCTAGAAAAGAAGATTGGAGAAGAAGTAGAAGAGGAAATCCATGAAGAAGTAGAGGAACAGGAAGAAGTAGAAGAAGAACTTGTCGAAGAAATCGAAGAAGAGACAAGCGAAGGACTTCTAGGAAGCTTCAACCGCGTACAGCTTGTCAGCGGAGGAGCACTATTCGGAATTATAGCAGGTCTTCTTGTAGGATCTTTGCTTATGCCTTCAATGGGAGGAGACCAGATCTCCCAGACACAGGCAACCGAGAAAGTAGAAGACTTCCTGGTGGCAAGCGGACAGCCAGAAGATCAGATTTCAGTGACTGCAGAGCCTAAGAACAACATGTACTACATTAATGCATCCGTAGATAGGACAGTGAACGGTACACAGCAGACACAGTCACAGATGTTCTACCTGACTACAGACGGGAAGATTCTATTCCCAGAACAGGTAAGAAGTCCTTTCGGCGCACAGAACGTAGCCTATGACATCGACCAACTGATTCAAAGAGCACAACAAGCAGAACAGCAACCTGAGAATCAGACAGGAAACAACCAGACAACAAACACAACCCAGTAAACCCTGGGGAACCCCTTATTCACTTTTCTTATTTCTTAATCAAACCAACTTCTCCAACTAGAAGCAACCTCAGCTTTTAACCATTCGAAACCCAATTACTTATCGTAAGGTGAATCAATTCTCTATGAATCAAGGACTTGTCAAACTACCGTATGATTACGACGCCCTAACCCCGTACATCTCCGAACAAGTGATGGAATGGCATCACGATGTCCACCATCAAGGCTATGTAGACGGCTGGAACAGTGCAGAAGAAGGATTACAGGAACAGAGAGAAGAAGGCGACTTCTCAGGAACGGGAGCACTTCTAAACTCTTTCACTCACAACTTCTGTGGGAATATTCTGCACGAAATCTTCTGGCACAACATGTCTCCAAACGGCGGAGGAAGACCAGAAGATGAACTCATGGAAAGAATTGAAGAAGAATTCGGCAGCTACGAAAACTGGAAGAAAGAGTTCAAACAAGCAGCCAAATCAGCCTCCGGATGGGCACTACTAGTCTACATCCCGTACAACAACTCTCTGCACAATGTAGCAGTCGACAAACACGACGACGGAGCAGTATGGGGAGCACACCCAATCCTGGCAGTTGATGTCTGGGAACACAGCTACTACCACGACTACGGACCAGACCGTGGAGAATTCATCGACAACTTCTTCGAAGTAGTAGACTGGAGCGATGTACAGGAGAGATACGAAGACATCAGTCAGAAGTTCGAATAAAAAACACCTCTCTCTTTATTCTTCTCTTATTTTTTCTATCAGATTTAGGTAAACTTCGTAGTCCAGATCTGCCTTGTTTTCCTGTATTTTTTCGTATTTCCATAATTCAAGTTTTTCAACTTCTTCCTCCTCACGGTTAAGCTCTCCCTCAACACCCTCAAAACCTACTAAGTATACAGCCACGACAACACGTCTACCATCAGGATGCTTCAGGGAAACATGGTCAACAAATTGAGTATTACCGGTAACTTTGAGACCTGTCTCCTCTCTAAGTTCTCTCTTAGCTCCTTCCAATGGTTTTTCATCTAGCTCTAAGTAACCTGCCGGGATACTCCATTTACCGCTGTGAGGTTCAATCTTTCTCTTCTGAAGTAACACCTTATCCTCTTTTCTGACGATAAACCCTGCCGCCACATCAGGATTCAGCCAGACAACATCATCACATTCTTCGCAGAAAAGTCTTTCTCTACCATCTATGAACTTTGAATCCAATCTATTTCCGCAGTCTGGACAGTAATCAGGTGAAAACTCTGGCATCTCCATAACTGGAAACTTTAGCTCACCAAGTACATAAATCTCGCTCAGACAGAAGTTAATATGACAGACTACAAACCTGGGACCTGCAACATCAATGAAACAGAAAGAAAGAAGAGACTGATTGTAGGTATCGTAGGATTCTTCAACGCAGCACTTCTATCCGCAACAATGCTAATCTACCCGGGTTTCACGCCATTATACTTCACAATATTCTTACTGTATCTGACAGGATTTGTAGGCTACCTACAGTACAGAAACCATTTTTGCACCGGGTACGCACTAAAGAAGAAATTCAAAACCAATAAATCAGAAGAAGAGATAGAAAACTCAGAGAGTATTTCCAAAGACCGAAGAAAAGCCGCTCTAATCATACTTCAATCCATTATAGGTGCAGGACTACTAACCCTGATAATCTACCTGATTGCGGCAAACATCTAAAATTCTAACCTCTAAATTAATTTTCTATGAAGACAGTAATCGTAATCGGAGGCGGAATAGCAGGACTTCAAGCAGGAGTCTTTACCGCAAAAGCAGGAGAAGAAACACTTGTACTCGACACAGGAGAAAGCCTAGTGCTGAACACATCAAACATTCAGAATCTGATCGGACATGACTCAGTCTCCGGCAGCGAACTACTCAAAAAAGGAAAAGACAAACTAGACGACTTCGGCGGAGAGATCAAAGAAGAAAAAGTCGAAGAATTAGAAGAAACAGATGGAGGATTCAAAGTAATCACTGAGGACGATGAGTATGAAGCCGAGTATATCGTGGCAGCTTCCGCCGGCGACCTAACCTACCTAGAAGACCTAGTAGAATTCGAGGACGGCGTTGAAGGACCTTACATGATGGATAGACATGTAAAGACTGATCAACACAATCAATCAACTGAGAACGAGAAAATCTTCGCCGCAGGACTAGCCAACACATGGGAGTACCAAACCTCTGTAGCTATCGGAGATGGAGCACAGGCAGCAGTCAATCTCTTAACCGATCTGCGTGGAGAACCATTCGAAGATCACGATACCTAGGATTTCTTTTCCTCTGGACCGGGTGAAGCCACGAACTCTCCTGCAGAATATACTTTTTTATGCTCAAAATAGGGAGGAATTTGGAGAGCACGATAGGGCAATTTCTCTTCAAATGAGCCTGAGTTTTTTCTGGAATTATCTTTGGATAAAGCTAAGAAACTTTCTCCTTAATTCTCTTGGCGCCTTCTACAAGCCTTGGACCTGGTCGGTTCAGCAGGTTATCGTCGATAATATAGACTTGGTTCTTTTCTACGGCTTCGATTTCTTCCCAATCTTTTCGTTCGGTTAACTGGGCTGTGTTGAGGTTTTCTCCTGCACCGCAGATGTGCATGAAGATGTACTCCGGATCAAAATCCTGCAACTCCCCAAAGTTGAATTTCTGACTTCTTCCTTCCTCTATAAAGTATTCGCCGCCTATTTTTTCGATTAAGTCTGGTATCCAGTTGCCTGAAGCCATCGGCGGATCCATCCACTCCTCGCAGTAAATCCTCGGACTTCCTTCAAGAGAAATACCATCCAATTCAGACTTCATTTCACGAATAAGTTCCTCAGCTTCCTCTCCTCTATCTACTGCTTCTCCAATTTCCTCTATGCTTTCATAGACTTCTTCCAGGCTGTGAGGCTTGACCTGAAGAACCGGGTAGCCTTCTGACTGGATTTTCTCCACTGCTTCGTCTTGGAGATCGTCTGAAGCGATAACTAAATCTGGTTGGAATTCGTGGATTCTAGAGATTTTCGGATTGGTCCATCCTCCTATACTCGGCTTTTCCCGGGCTTTCTCAGGGTAGTCGCAGAGCGAGGTTGTGGCAACTACTTGGTCTCCTGCTCCGATTTCGTACAGTATTTCTGTGTTGGATGGTGCTAGGGAAACAATGTTCACATCAAAAACTTGCTGGAAGAATCTTTTAGACCAAACGGTTCAAACAATTAAGATGTGAACCACGAATCTCCAGGGTGGAAAGGGTTTTTGAAGGATCTAGGTTTAAGGATTGGCGGTGCTGTCGGCGCTGTACTTTTGATAGTTTTCCTGGTTTTTCTAGGAGATTTCTTCAACATCGGTTTCTTGCAGTCGAGAGGCGGCGTATTTGTTTCTGTGATTGTTTTGGGCGAACTGTTGTTTTTCGGGATACTTGTTTTTGCTGTTTTACAGGGCGAATTATAGACTTTCAGTTGTGTTCAGGGATACGGGTTTAACCGTAAGAATCCTATTATAGTGGAGTTGGCAAAAGTTTTCTTAACCAACTCTATGATGCCTTACCGATTTACCTGCAGCGTCTGTGGAAGAGAATTTAGGGCAGAGAAAAAGAGAGAAGCAGTAGCCCGAGCCAAAGCACATTTCGACCGACAACACGACAGAGAACTAAATAGAGAGGAAGCAGAACAAAAAATCCAGGAAGAATAAACCGTGAAAACATTATTGAAGATCACACATAAAATCCACTTTATGACCTTCAGAATAGGAGCCCATGTAAGCATCTCAGGCGGCGTAAACAAAGCAATAGAAAGACAGAAAGAAGAAACCGGCAACTGCGGACAAATCTTCGCAGGAAGCCCTCGTACCTGGAGCGTATCAGAATACGAAGACGAAGAAGGAGAAGAATTCCAGGAGCTTCGAGACGAAGAAGACCAGAACCCATATGTCATCCACTCAACATACCTCGTCAACCTAGCCACTCCAAAAGACGACCTATTCGAGAAATCACTGAACTGCCTTCAAAGCGAACTAGACGCAGCCAGCACTCTAGGCGTAGAATATGTAGTATTCCATCCTGGAGCACACACCGGCAGCGGAAGAGAAACTGGAATAGAAAGAATCGCAGAAGGAATCGACGAACTAGACATACCAGACAATGTAACTCTCTTATTGGAGAATACTGCTGGTAAAGGAACAACACTCGGAAGATCTATGGGCGAACTAAGGAAAATGATTGATCAAGCCGATACACCGGATGAAAAAATCGGTGTCTGCATCGACACATGCCACGCACACGCCGCAGGATACGACCTAGTCAGTGAAGAAGGCTTCCAAGACTTCATACAAGAAATCAAAGAGGATATAGGACTGGACAAGATCAAAGTACTTCACTTAAACGACTCCAAAGACGAAAAAGGCAGTGAGAAAGATAATCACGAAGACATCGGATATGGGAACATTGGTGAAGAAGGCTTCAGAAATATCGTGAACGCAGAAGAGTTTGAAGACCTGCCTATGGTTTTAGAGACTCCTAGCGACAATCGAGCGAGTTACAAAGAGAATATCGAGAAGATTAGAGAGTTGAGAGAATAAAGAGTGAAACCAATATGATTGATGACTTGCTGACAGAAGGAGAGTATATTGAGGATTTGGCCGTTATGAGTATAGGCGCTGTTGCTGGATCAGCTGAGGAGATTTACAGCACATATAAACATGATTTAGAAACCTCAGCTACTGGGAGTTTTGCAAGAGGAGCAACTCTAGGTATTCTAATGCAGGCAGCGGATGAAGGGCAAGAACATCTTTTAGATCATGAAGACGGTATTAGTTGGTTAGATTCTGGCGAGTTTGCTGTAGGATATGGGGCTGGAAGGTATGGTACAGGTCAGCTGGTAAATGAATTTTCCGAGTACGATTTTTCGAACCTCTTATAAGACTCCTTCTACTTTTTATTTATTGAAGACAGGGCTGCTAGAAGTTTTTCTTGATGCGGCCGGGTTTTCAAGCAAATAAATTGAGAACAATTTAAGGTAGAAAAATTATGTCTAATATTCACAATGATCAGCGCGTCGGCGTTTTCGTCGATGTTCAAAATATGTACTACAGTGCAAAAAACCTTTACGATACTAAAGTAGACTTCAAGAATGTCCTGGATGCAGCGGTGATGAACCGTAACTTGATCCGGGCATCAGCCTATGTAATCAAAGGAGACTCGCCTGGAGAAAACAACTTCTTCGAGGCTCTCAGGAAGATTGGCTACGAGGTCAAGATCAAGGAGTTGAAGGAGTTCTACGGCGGTGAAAAGAAAGGAGACTGGGACCTAGGAATGACAGTCGACATGGTGCAACAAGCCAAGAAACTCGACACGGTCGTCCTGGTAACCGGTGACGGAGACTTCGCAGTACTAGTTGACCATTTGAAGTCGATGGGTTGCCGTGTCGAAGTCATGAGCTTCGGAAGAAGTAGTGCCAAAGAAATCAGGGAATCCGCCGACAACTTTATCGACATGGATGATAAATCCGATAAATACTTGGTAGACTAGGTGTTCCAAAAAATGAGCTTAAGAGATAGATCCGCGACCGAGGTCATGAATGAAAACCCAGAAACAGTTCAAAACGATGCAAACCTGGCTAAAGCCAAGAACAAAATGGAAGAACACGATCTACGAGCCCTAACAGTAGTAGATTCCAAGAACCGGGTCGAAGGCGCAATAGGTTACAGAGACCTGATAAGGCATGTACAGTTCAACCCTGACAATGCCAGCCTGGAAAAAGTTATGCACAATCCTCCAAAGTTTGAGGATTCAGATTCATTGGTAGATATAGCAGAATTGAGGATAGAATCAGGGAGAAAAATGCTGGTGAAGACTAAAAACGGAAAACTTCAGGGTATCGTCGGCGACGATGAATTCAGAGAAGCATTTGTAAATGCAGAAGAATTCTCCCAGGTAACCACGCTAGACCTCGGTGCCAATGAAGTACTACAGGCTTTCGAGGAAGATTCAATCGAAGAAGTACGGCACAAGATGCTTGACAACAATATCTCACGGTTACCGGTTCTCGATAATTCAGGTAACCTCACAGGAATAGTAACAAGCACTGACCTCTTGAAAGTAATGATTTCACGGGAGAGACAGGGCAGTGGTGGCACTTCCCGCGACAACCTTCAAGACCTGAACATTTCAGGCGGATCAGAGAAAGAATCCATGGCACAGATAGAAATATCCGAAATCATGGATAGAACGCCTCTAACGATCGAAGGACACCAGGATGCCGACGAAGCAATCCAGAAAATGTCGGAAAATGATGAAAAAGAAGTCATCATTGTCGAAGACCGTTACCCTCAAAGCATCGTCACGGTCAAAGACTATATCGAGGAAGTATCCAACCTTCAGCAGAGAAACGCAGTACTAGTCAACCTGACAGGATTAGATGTGGATGAGGAGAAAGCAGCTGTCCACAACAAGATAGAAACACAGCTCAGAGGAAGCCTGGGACGCAAACTCAAGAGACCGGAAGAACTCAACCTTGTCATGAAAAAGGCAGAGAAAGACGGGAAGAAACACCGTTACGAAGCCACAATGAAGCTCTTCTCAGAGTTCGGACAGACAACCGTTCAGTCAGAAGCCTGGGACCTACTGGAAGTAGTAGATGACTGCCTATCTGAGATGAACCGATTAATCAGAGACAAGAAAGAACAGAGAACAGAACACTAAATTTTTTCCTCTCTTCTTACTTTCTCTCCAGTATCACTACATCCACATTTCTATCCTCAAACCGGGATTCAAAACTGGATGTACTGAAGTTCCCATAAGCCATCACTGTGACTTCATCATTACCTCTCTGAACCTTAACAAGGTTATCACCGAAGAAGTCCTCAGCACTGTCCTGAACACCGATATCGCCCCCAGTATCGTAGAATGAGAAGCTGAGAGGAATACCAAGAAGCATAATCAAGATTATACCAATAGGAATAGCTTTTCTCATCGTTTCAGCTGACTTCTTCTTATAGTAAGTAGTGGGCTCCAAACCAAACACTTTCAGGCAAGCATAACCTGAAACCAGGACCGCTAAAACATTCATAATAGCCAGGTTCAATGCCTTAAATCCGAGGAGATATCTTCCAGCACCAAAAGTCAGTCCAGCAGCGGCGATAGGCGGTACCAGTGCTACAGCAACTGCAACACCAGCAATCTGATCCCTGAAACCGGTTGTAAAGCTGAGGGCTGCTGCAGCTCCAACAATCAAAGATAGAGGAACGGCCAGGAAGCCTGGTGCAAGAACAGTACTTAGAGCTGAGGTAACTGTAAACTCCAGAGGTAGAGAAATCAAAAGAGCGGTAATGAATGCCAGGAGAATACTCCCAAAACCTGCAATCATCGAATCCTGCATCAATGTCCTGTCACCGACAGAAAGAGAAATCGAACCCGCTATGAACGGTGAGAGCATCGGTGCAAGCATCATAGCTCCGATAACAGCTATAATACTGTTGGAAGCTATGCCCAGTGCTGCGATAGCTGAAGAAGCAGCAACCAGACTCCATTGAGTGATGTTGAAGCTGCCTGATTCCTGTGCCTTGCTGTATATTTCCTCCTGTGATAGAGCTGAGAAAGAGCCTTTAGTTTTCTGACCTTTCTGAATCAGGCTCTCCTGCTCCAAGACACGGATAGAAAGCTTTCCCGACTCAATATCACCAATATCCTTCAATTTCGCAGTTATCTCATCTATGTCATCGGATTCAGCAGTTGCAGTTACTTCAACAGCTTTGTAATCATCTTTTTCCGCTTCTTTGGTGCTTATATCAGTACTGAAATCTTCAAGTATCTCTTTTGCTTCTTCAGAAAACTTTTTCGGAACTGTTACCTGTAGCTGCCTCACATCTGATGAGTGGGCTATCTGTGAATAAAAATACTGGCTGTACACCAGAGTTAAAAACTTTGTTTGATATATTAAACACATGTTTGATTCAAAAAATAAGCGTTTGATAGTTAAAACAATTTTTCGGGATCCTGATCGGGTGTTTGGAGTCCGTGAGATGGCGGAGGAGGTTAGTGTTGCACCATCCACAGTTTCGAGAATAGTTAGTGAAATTGAGGAAGAAGGGTTAGTATCGGTTGGAGAGAATAGGGGAAGAATGGAGATACAGGCATCTAGGAACAAATATTTCAGAGATGTAAAAAGAGCTTACAATATCTACAGTTTGACTAGTTCTGGGTTAATCAATTCAATCGAAGAGAAGTGTATACCTGTAGCAATAGTCTTATTCGGTAGTTATAGCCGTGGAGAGGATAAAGCCAGCAGTGATATAGATATAGCGGTTTTAGAAGGGAAAAAATTTGATAGGGATTTAAGCGAATATGAGGAAGAGCTTGGAAGAGAGATAAACATCCACAATATTAAACTTGATGAAGCAGGAGAAAACTTTGTGGAAGCTTTAGCCAATGGAATAACTATGAGAGGTCATCTTGAACTATGAGGAATTTTAACGAACTATTGAAGGATGACAGAGTTGAGGAAGTAAGCGAAGATTACGCAAAGCAAAAAGGACTTATCAAAAGATCAAAGGCAAGACTTGAGAACCAGAAGTCCAGGAAAATAGATGAAAACACTGCCTTTGAAATCCTGGAAAACATATATGAGTCTTTAAGAGAGGCTTTAGAGGCAGCAATGGCTGCTGATGGATACAAATCAAACGACCATGTCTCCACCATAGCTTATGCAAAAGACGAATTAGAATTCAACAGATCCATAGTAAACAGGCTGCACAGATTCAGAAAGTTACGAAACGAATCAAGATATGAAGCAAGAGAAATCAAAGTGGAAGAAGCAGGACAAATCAAAGAATTTGCCGAAGAAATCATCCCTGAAATAGAACAAAAAATCAAGGAAAGAAACTAGACTTTGACCTCGAGATTGTGATCAGAGGCAGATCGAAGTATTCTGCCTGCTACCTCTGAACTCTTAGTCAGTGAAACTTCTCCTGTCTTCCCTACTGTTGCGGTAAACAGGTACTCCTCTCCATCAAAAATATCGACATCCTGGCTGGCGTATTCTTCACCCAGTTCTAATACTACAGAATTACCTCTTTCATCGATATCGTAGTCAATATTCTCCTTGTTACTTGCTCCTCGAGGCTCTACAGTGATGCTGAGACCTAATTCGTCCTCTATCTCATCGATTCTCTCGCCGCCCTGACCGATAATCTGTGGAATGTTTCCTTCATCAATGAGAAGTCTGATGTGATCATCTGAGATAAACTCTATCTCCGGGTTTTTCACATGCTTTTTGAGTCGGTGCTTGATCTGGTCACGGGCTAGTCTCTGAGCTCCGGTTTCTACACTGGATTCTTCGATCGGTACAACAACCGTTTCCTCGCCGTAAGTGTAGATCTCATATTCCGGTTTGTCGTTTTCGAATCGTGAGATCTGGATGACCGGTCTTGCAAGGTCTTCTTCCGTCATTCCTTCCGGTACTTTGACCGTGAGTTCAATCTTGTATACTTTTTCCACTCCTGCGTTCTGGATGTGGATTACTGTGTCGCAGACCTCCGGAATCATTCCCAGCTCAACCCTGCCGATCAGCCTTTGAACAGCGTCCACTGCCTTCGAAGCGTGGACAACACCAATCATCCCTACTCCTGCCAGGCGGAGGTCGGAGAATACTTCGAAGTCCCGCGTTTTCCGTACCTCATCATAGATAGTATAGTCAGGACGAGCTAACAATAGGAAGTCACCAGTATTCTCCATCGAGCCATCAAGTTCTGAGTACTGTGTGATTCTTTCGCCGACATCCAGGTCACGCGGCTTCTCCATCGTCTTAACAACCTTATTCTTAGCCTCATAGTGCTCTGCCAATGCCTGTGCAAAAGTAGACTTTCCATGCCCTGGTGCACCGGCGATCAGGATTCCTTCAGCTTTCTCATCCAGCCTATCCATCAACTCATCGCTTAAATCATAATCCTCTAATCCAACCTTGGCAACAGGTCGTACAGCCGTGATCTCAGCCTTTTCAGAGAAAGGAGGACGAGTTATAGCAATCCTGTACTTACCTATTTGTACTACTGTTGCCCCATTCCCTTCCATCTCGATAAGTCCTTCATCACTCATCTCAGCATTTTCAATAGTCTCAGAAATCAAGTCCTCAATCTCCTCTCTTTCAATTACATTTTCACCTATCTGTTCTAGTTCGAACTCTCCCGGCAAACCCTTCTTCGCCCTCGGAACATCACCTTCCTTCAAGTGAACACTCATAGTCTTATCATCAAAGTAATCCTCCAAGGAAAACTTCAAGTCATCTTCAGTTTCAAAGAATCTTACATCAACGCCTTTAGCCTCAGCCAAGCGATACTGAACATAGTCGCCAGTAAACAAAGTAGCATCCATTTCCTCAGCAACATCACGAATCAAAGCATCGATACGGCCATTACTAGCCATCTTAATCTCTTCAGTAGTTGGCTTCCTACCAGTAAAGGAAACAGTTATATTATCAAGTTCCTGAAACTGTTCTAGTTCTTCGATACCTTTGTAACCTACTTCCATTCCTTTATTCGCCTGATTCTCCAACTCATCCACAACAAACTCCGGAATAACCACTTCAACATCTTCTAACTCTCCTTCATCAACAAGTTTGGAAACTTCTCCATCAATCAGTGCGGAAGTATCAGGTACAATTTTGTTAGTCATATTTAGTGGTTTCCTGTCTCATTCTTAAAACTCTCAGCTGTGTGACAGATATTCTCTAGAAGACACTCTATCTAGCATGTGAGCCATTGCTGCAATGCTTTGGTAGGTGTTCTCTCCTCTGGGAGTTCTCTTCCTGTTATCCGGCTCACCTATAAATAGACCATGATCATCTCGCATTTTCTCATATCTTATGGTTGCAGCCCTTCTGCCAGCCTCCAAATTATCAGCTATTTCTGTAAAAGATTCCTCTGTCTCCATTGAGTAGAGAAATGTTAGAAGACGATCCTCTTGATACGGTTTTCTCCCTGCCACTCGAGACAGGATTCTAGAGGCATCCTGATAATCTTCAAATTCTGTGACTAGAGGAGTTAAACCTTCTTTTACGGCTTTCCCAGTTGAAGTAATCTGTGGAGACTCTTCATCATCAAAGTAAACCAAATTCTTATCCTCAAAGTCAGAAAGTGCATCGAGATACGTCGATTCCTTCAAACCTAAAACCATTTGGGAGTTGACGGAGCTATCGACCGCATATAGAAGCCCTGCTTTATTCGTATAACCTTCTCCCTCAGACCTTGGATTAGCTGATAGAAAATTAAGCACCTCTGCAAAGCTTCCAACCTCTAAACAATCTACTAGACTTCCAGCACATGGAAAAATATCCTCAAAGGAACTCCCAGGATCAACAGGAATATTATTGAAATCAAACGAATCTGTGAACTCAGAATTACTGTCAGAACGGGGAGGACCAAAAACACCCTCATCAATAATACTCGAAAGATCCTCCTCTTGTTTTCTAATCACCCATTCAGGATTCTTCTCTGCCACTAACACAGAGTTATAACATAAAACTTTATATGAAGTTATTCTAAATTTGTCACTTCTTACTCAACATTCGTTTTGGGTCAACATCGCAGGATATATAAGGAGTAGGTTGGAATATTGACTCAAAGGCACAAGATGTTGTGGGAGGGGAATAGAGTTCTCCACGACATATAGTGGTTGATTGTTCAGCCAGAGGTAACTATATCCAAATGAAATGCATCTACTGCAGCGACGGCAAAACAAAAGTAGTGGACTCAAGAGAATCAGAGGGAAAAGTCCGTAGAAGAAGAGAATGCCAGAGCTGCGGAGAAAGATTCACAACATATGAAACTGCCGACGACCTCGACATCCAAGTCATCAAAGGAGACGGAGAAACGGAAAAATTCAGAGAAGAAAAAATCCGCGATGGCCTGGAAAAAGCAACCAACAAGACCTCACTAGGCGCAGAAGAAGTCGAAGAAATCATCGAAGAAGTCAAGAAAATGGTCCGCGGCAAAAACAAAGTCGAATCAGAAGAAATAGGCAACAAAATAAAAGAAGAACTCTCAACACGAGACGAAGTAGCCTACATCAGATTCGCATCAGTATACGAATCGTTTGAAGATGCAGAATCATTTAAAGAAGAAGTAGAGTCTCTGAAGTCAAAATAATAACTTAATCCTATATTATCAAGTGGTTTAACCATGGCTAACAAAGTCAAACAAAAGTCAGATTTCAAACTACCCGTAAAAAGAGTAACAGGCGACACAGTCGAAGAAAGACTGACAGAAAACGCCTACCAACGGATCCTGCCATCCAGATACCTCCTCAAAAACGAGGAAGGAGAAACGGTGGAGGAACCAGAGGAACTCTTCGAACGAGTAGCCAAGAATGTAGCGCAACCCGACAAAGAATACGATGATATAGACTTCGAGGAGAGCTGGCAAGAATTCTTCGATTTAATGTCCAACCTAGCATTCATGCCTAACTCTCCAACGCTGATGAACGCAGGAGCAGAACTACAACAGCTCTCAGCATGCTTCGTCGTCCACCCAGAAGACGACATGGACAGCATCTTCTCTACAGTTCACGACGCTGCAAAGATCTTCCAGTCCGGAGGAGGCATGGGATACCCATTCCACCTAATGCGTCCAAAAGGCGACAGAGTGAGCAGTACAGGAGGAGTAAGCTCTGGCCCACTAAGCTTCCAGCAGGTTTACGACACGATGTGTGGAACCATCAAGCAAGGAGGGAAGCGTAGAGGAGCACAGATGGGAATCATGAAAGTAGACCATCCTGACATCCTTCGCTTTGTGACAGCCAAGAGAGAAGAAGGAAACCTATCCAACTTCAACATCTCCGTCGGCTTGACGGAAGACTTCATGGACGCAGTCAAAAACGACGAAGAATACACACTAATCAACCCAAGAACCGACGAACCATTCGAAGTCGCAGAGATGACCGCACAGTTCTACAACTCGGACGAAGAATGGTACCCGGAAGCAGCAGGTTCAGACCAAGGTAAGGATGATAACTTCTGGAGAGACTTCGCTGCAACCTTCGGAGACGAAGTCCAGAAATACGACATCGACCTCGAACCCGGCGAAGAAATGACACTCCCAGCACGATTCATCTGGGAATGTCTCATCGACGGAGCATGGAGAAACGGAGAACCAGGACTATTCATGTACGACCAAACCAACGAAATGCACTCTTTCGACGTCGAAAAGCATCCAGAGCACCGGATCGAAGCAACCAACCCTTGTGGAGAACAGCCACTGGAGAACTACGAGGCATGCAACCTCGGACACATCAACCTGTCCGTCCTAGTAGACGACAAAGGCGATGGAAGAGCGTTAAGCTTCCCAGAATGGAAGGAAGAAAACTCCGGAAGATATAACTTCGACGACCAGGCAGATCTAGAGGCAGCAGTTCAGGAGTACATGCAGGAAGCACTGGACATGGAAAGATTCGAATACGTCGCCAAGACAGGTCTACGGTTCCTCGACAACGTTGTCACCATGTCAGACTTCCCACTGGAAGAGATCGAGGAAACAGTCAGCTCCTTAAGAAAGGTTGGACTCGGACTCATGGGATACGCACAGATGCTGATCCAGCTAGGAGTCCGCTACGGTTCAGACGAATCAGTAGCAATCGCCAAAGAAATCCAGCGGTTGATCACAAGATTCTCAATCGAAGAATCCAACAGACTCGCAGACGTCAGAGGAGAATTCTCAGAATGGGAGAAATCCAAGTGGGCAAACCCGACAGAACACGAGGAATGGTTCAAACAGTACACAGGAGGTCTTGATCCACAAGAGTTTGAGGACGGCCTCAAGATGAGAAACCACAACACGGTAACCATCGCACCAACCGGAACAACATCCATGATCGGAAACACCTCCGGAGGATGTGAACCGATCTTCAGCCTGGCCTACTTCAAGAACGTCGCAAAGGACATCCAAGGAGAAGACATGCTTGTCGAGTTCGACGACTACTTCATCAGGGCTTTAGAAGCCAACGATGTAGATGTAGAGGAAGTCAAGGCAGCTGCACAGGAGAAGATGGAGAACAACGAATGGGAAGGCGTAGAAAGTATTCCCGACGAAGTTCTTCCGGCACACGTTAAAGAAATCTTCGCCACAGCCAACCAGGTCAGCCCTGCCGAACACATCGATATTCAGGCAGCATTCCAGCACCACAACCACTCAGGCATCAGCAAGACATGCAACTTCCCAAACGAAGCTTCGAAAGACGACGTCAGAGAAGCCTACATGCGAGCCTACGACAAAGGAGTCAAAGGCATGACAGTCTACAGAGACGGAACAAGAGACACACAAGTCATGCAAACCAACAAAGAAAACACCTTGACAGACATGGACAAAGTCGACATGCTCTCCGAAGTCATCGACGAATTCGGAGGACCAGAAGACCTAGTACAATCCAACGAATTCGAAGAAGTAGTCAGCCAGACAGGAGTACAACTCCAAGACGAAGAAACAGAAAACCTGGACAAAGAAGTAACACAGGAAGGAGTAGAAGCCGACAGCCCAGACCAAGGCGGAGCCACAGAAATGGGCAAATCCAAAAACGTCAAGGAAAGACCAAAAGTCGCACAAGGAACCACACAGGAAATAGAGACAGCCTACGGCGACCTCTTCGTCACCATCAACAACTCAGAGAACAACGGACCATTCGAAGTATTCGCCAACCTAGGCAAAAGCGGAGGTTATACCCAGTCATTCACACAGGCACTAGGAAGAATGACCTCACTGGCACTACGGTCAGGTGCAGAAGGAGAAGATGTCATCAAACAACTAGACGACATCAGAAGCCCACAAATCGCATGGGACCAAGGAACACAGATCCACAGCGTACCCGACGCAATCGCAGAAGCAATGAAACGCCACATGCAAGTACAAAGCGGCAACCAACAAACCGTCGACCAGTACGAAACACCCGGCCAGAAACAGGAACAAATGGGCGAAACACAGCCAAAAACCAGTCAAGAAGAAAAAGCAGACGCAGCCAAAATCGTCCAAGACGGAGGCAACCCAGAATGCCCAGACTGCGGCGGCATGCTCGTCCTACAAGAAGGATGCAACAAGTGCCCCGAATGCGGGTATTCAAAATGTTAGGAGGTGATTCAAATGACTTGGCTAGATGACTTACAGGATTACCTGATCGAAGTTACTGGAACCATTATCTTCCTAGCTGGAGGCCTAGCAATATTGAACAGTGCGACCAACATTATTCCCTCAATTCCAGGAGGTTTCTTCCTTGGAACAGGATTGGTGACTGTTGGTCTAGTCTTAATGGGTTACAAGAAGATGGCGCAAACATTTTCAGAATTATTCAACAATTAGGCTTGGTCGAGCCTTAATCGACCATATTTAGCATTTTCTTACTCTAATCGGGTGGAAATGCTTTCCACATTTATGATAGACAGATTCCGAGAGAAGGCTAAAGAAGATCCTTGGAAGCCTCTGATAGTTTTAGTAGGTGCTATAGGATCCATCGGAGCATTTGAAACAGAAGTAATCAACCCTATAATACTTCCTCTGATGATGCCACTATTAGAATGGTTCGCTGGCATGAAAGAAGGTTTACAGAGCACCGGTATGCCCGAATCTGCAGCACTCTGGATTTCGGCGTTTGTGGTTCTTTTCCCTTTATATGAGGCTGTAAAATATAGAAGCAAATTTATTGAACTCATAAGTCATAATAAAGACTACTTCAAAAATGGTGATGTCAATGAAGATTGAGGTTGAAGAGATAATAGAGGTTGGAATAGGCTCAATATTCATCATATTAGCAGCAAGTATAGTGGCACAGATTTACTTGCCGCAGTATGAGTCAATAATAAATCAGTTCGCTTCAGCTTTGCTTGAACTCATAATTCCTGCAATTTTAGGTATAGTAGTGGCAGTTCTAGTAATCAGAATAATAGAAGAGTTACCTAGCTAAAAATCTTCCTCAAGAGTAACTGAGTAATCTTCAAAACCGTTTTCCTGATAGAACCGAATAGCGTCTTCATTCTCGGCTGATGCTTCTACTCTCAATCGATCTGCGCCTTTCTCTCGTGCCCAGTCTTTGAATTCTTGTACTAGTTTAGAACCAATTCCTTGTCCTCTGTATTGTGGTTGGAGGTACATGGTTTCGAGTTCTGCTAGTGTGTCGGTGGTTCGGAACTCTTCTGCTGATTCTGTGACTCCTATTGCGTATCCGATTACTGTTTGGTCTTCTTGTGCTACTACTGCAAATCCGTTTCCTTGGTTTATTCTTTCTCTGTACCAGTTGGCTGCTTCTTCTGTTAGCGTCCATTCTGGGTCGATTGTTGGGTCGTGTTCTTCTGCTTCCATTTCTGATAGTTCGGTGTTTAGTTCCTATATTCTTTCTATGTCTGAGTTTTCTGCTTGTCGGATTTGAGTTTCCATAATTACCAGATTTATCTAAAGAGTTATTTTTCTAGTTCTCCGAGAATTTGTATGTGTTCTGGAGTTTTTCCCATGTTTCTATAAGGAGGTCTGAGTGGTCTACTGCTGTGATCATTGAGGGTACTTCTGAGTGTTTGGTTGTGGGTTCTCCTTCGGACAGATTCCCGTTTATTTCCTGGAATGAGTTTACTATCTCTGTGTAGGAGTTAGCGCCTGTGTTCATTATGGTCACTGTGTAGGAAGTATTTCCCCTTTCGTTTTCATTAACTGTTTCGATCGGGAACTTGGTTGTTTCTTCTTCGAAAAATGTGTCTAACTCAGCCTCTGCTTCTCTTACCTGATCTAGCCAGTACTCTGTTTGTCTGTTTTCCAAGGCATGATTTTCAGGGATTCTGATTCCTAGAAGATGGTTGATCTCTTCTTCCAGTGTTAACGCATATCTTGCTCTTTCGAGTGATGAATTCAGTTCGTCGAGGCGATCGAGAAGTTCTTCGCCTGAATACTGGTAGCTATCTAGGTTCAAGGACACGAATAAGACTCAGGCATCAAATTTATTTAATGCTGGTCACAACAACATTTTAAGTTTTAGATGTTCTTTGTTTTGAGTGAACTTTGATCAGGATTTGGAGCATCTTTCGTATGTTGATGAGTCTAAGAATAGCAGGTATAATTCTAGGGCTGTTTTTTCGGATGTTGGTATCGGTGTTGAAGTTGAGGAGTACGAGGGCTTCACTCTGTATGAGTGGAGAGGTGACAAGGATTTTGAAAGTGTTCTTGAGGCTGTTGAGAGATTTTTCCCTCTGCAGAAACCAGCTTTAGGTCTGGTTAAAGAGGAAGGGCGTTTAAGAGATGTGAAAACTGATTTTGAGTCTAAGAAAAAAGTCTATGAGGATAGAGAGGATTGGCAGGAAGGTAGATGGGATGAGTATTCGCTGATTCAGATGAATCTTGAGAATTCCAAGGTTGTCTATGATGAGAAAGAGGGATGTCCAAGGTTGAGAGTTTACGAAATAGGTCAAACAGATGTATTTGAGAAAATTTTCCCTCAAACAGTTTCCGAAAGTTCAGAAAACATTTTGGAAGACATAATAGAGACTCAAAACTGATTGAACTTCTTACATCTCTAGAAATCAAGTCAAGATTATTTCGTGTTTTCCTCTATCCATTTTAGGAAGTCCTGGTTTCCGTCTATTTCTGTGTATTCTATGATTGGTGTTTCGTCAGAATGAATTTCTCTTACTTTATCTATGATTTCTTGCTTCAGGCTTTCTACTGTGTAGGCTTGGATGTTGTAGTATGTTTCGTTGACGATCTCTCCTTTCCAGTGGTACCGTGAGTCGCCATCCACAATCAGTGTTCCAGCAAGGAGTTTTTCTTCCAGTAGTTGGTCGCAGATTTGTTCGGCTTCTTCTTTGGATGTTGCGGAGATCACTGCTTTGATGTGCATTAGTTTCTACCTTTATGGAGTGTGAAGTTTTGATTGATTAAAATATTTTCTTGTTGAATGCGGGTTTATGGGAGAGAGTGTTGATTCTGTTCTGACTGGTTCTGTTGAGAGAGCTTCAGGTATTTTGGAAGGTAATCTTGGTTTTCTTGAGGATGATATTGATGCTTTGACCGGGATTGAGGGATATATTAAGGCAAACAAGAGAGAAGTCTCTGAAGAGATAGAAATAACAAGGAATAGCCTGCTTAACTACCAGGATGATTTAACTACTTTGGAAGATCATGTAATTCACGTGAATGAAGAGTATACTTTGCCGATGGATGTAGATGATGCAGAAACAGTTGTAAAATACCTGGATATAGTGGAAGAAAGGCTTGACCAGCTTGAAAATAGAAGAAAGCACGAACTAAGAAGAATGCCAGATATAATCAGTGATCACACAGTTGAAACGATAAATAACTACTTTGAAGACGAGGAATTCGATGACCCTGTCCTCTACGACATAGATGAGATGCGGGAAAACATCTACGAAGCAAGAGAAAATATCCAGGTGAAATAAACAAACCAGTCTTTAACCGAGAGTTTCCGGATCAACTCTCAATATCTTATCATCTTTCTCTCCAGGATTTCCTCTCCCATCCGTATTGCTGGTTGATATGTAGAGGTCTTCTTCAGGTCCTTTTTCTACGGCGCGCAGGCGACCGTAATCGGTTAGGTGGCGTGAAAGATTTTCCACACTGTTTCCATCTATCTCGGCTTTGTAAAGTGCGTTACCTCTCAGGCCAGCAAAGTAGATACTGTTGTCCATACTGGCTGTTCCTGCCGGCGCCCAGGTATCACTGCCGGAATGTATAACCGGTTGCCTCATTCCTCCTTGGTCCTCATTTCCTTCTATCTCAGGCCAGCCATAGTTCTCTCCTCTTTCAATCCTGTTTAATTCATCTCTACCTGTAGAGCCGTGTTCGGTAGCCCAGAGCTGGTTGTCTATCCATGTAAGTCCCTGAGGATTTCTGTGGCCGTAACTATAGACAGCGTTGTCAAAAGGATTATCTCCCGGTATGCTGCCGTCCGGGTTTAGTCTCAGGATTTTACCAGCGTATCTACTGGTGTTCTGCGCCCATTCCGGGTTTGTTGCGTCTCCTGCTGTTATATAGAGTTTTTTATCCGGTCCGAACTCTATCCTGCCGCCGTCGTGGTAAGGTGCGCCAGGCAATCCTTCGATTATAATTTCTGAATCAGTTAAACTGTTCTCTTCTAATCTGTACCTGACTACTCGGTTTTCAAGCATATCTCCGTCTTGAGTGGTCATGTACAGGTACAGCCGGCGGTTTTCCGTGAAGCTCGGATGGAGTGCTATTCCCAGGAGTCCACCTTCGCCTCTGTGTTCGACTCCTTGTATCCTGTAAGTTCTCTCGAGGCTGCCGTTCTCTCGTTCGACTAAAACCAGATTCCCGGGACGCTCCGTCACAAGCATATCTCCGTCAGGGAGAAATTCGATACCCCATGGCACATCCAGGTCCTCAGCTACCACAGACACATTTCGGTCTTCAACCTCTGGAGTACTATTTTGAAGGGATTGAAGGCTGAAAACTGCTATAGCTAGGGAAAGTAGGATAATACCGGCGTATAGGATTTTTGAGTTCATAGAGATGTTTGGAGTTTGTACAGGTTAAAATACTGACCAGAATCACTGCAACAATAGGCGAATATTCAGGATATTTTGACACATTGATGCCGGAAAGTTATGTTAGATCAACAGTTTTCCGATATAACCTTGGAAGAGGTTATGTTCAGAGAAAAATCAACTATTTGAGCTTTAGAAGCCAGATAACGGTGTAGAGTTGTGTATATAGTATAATGCAACTGATGTTTTAATCTGGTTTTATTTTATGTTTCTTAAAAAATCGTGACTACAGGCAACTATATAAGTTTTTGTTACTTAATAATTGTAAATAGGGGAGAGGGTTTTTACTAAATGATTCCAAAAAATCCATTGTCTGGAAATGAAGATAACGGAGAATCTAGTTATACCAATATAAATATAGATAGAAGAACTATGGTAGCCGTAGGTGCGCTTGCCGCAGCTTCAGGTATTTCAGTCTACTTAGGTGGAAGGAGACAAGATGATTCTGATGGTTTGCCTGGATCCAAAGATCCGATGGATCTTAACTCTTCGAAGCCTAAGACTGCGGCAGATGAGACTGGGAGTGTTGGTACGAGTAGAGACGATGGTTTAGTGTTAAATTATGATAGCGGGAGCTTGGAAGAGTATTTCTTTGGCAGTATTTCCGACAATGATCACGTAGATGATGTTCAGGAGCATTTCTTTGAATCCGGACATGAGACAGTTCTGGAGAGCAGTGAATACATTGATTCGGGTTCGGAGGCGCTTAGCGCGCAGGAGGCGTATGAAACAATTCATGACGGATTCTTTGATGAAACTTACCTTGATGAAGATGGAACAAGTCTTGATGAAGGCGCTATAAGCGACGCCTTTAGCGGAGAAATCAATATCACCGACCTTCTCGTCGACAACGAACAGCACCACTCGTCTTCAAACTCTAGAACCGAATTCTACAGGGCTTTAAGCTCTGTATCAGAAGATGAAGCTAGAGATACAGCTGAAACATTGAAAGACTTGGAAACTGCTTCCGAATGGTACGACAACAATGTCAGCACCGAAACAAGTACTAGCTCAGAGTACGAACCAGACTTCGAGTTCGGCAAGTTCATCGACATCTACGACGATGTAGTACAAAACGGACAAACCGAACAGTTGATGAACCGTGTCCAGGAAGAGAACATTGAGGCATTCCAAATAGTTGAACAAGCCTACGATGTAGGACTAGCCTATGAAAACTCCGACCAATCTATTCAAGACGGAGATCATACAGTTCAAGATGGATCCAGATACATCCTTGCCGGAGTACTAAACAAGGACCAAGAGATAAGCGAAACCGAAGTAGAATGGATGAACCATAGAACAGACAACAAAAGTAGCTTCGAACTACCAGATAATCCATACGAAGACGACTGGTCAGGAGATGGTGTAGATAACGATACAATTATCGGGCTTGGTAGAGGTCCGAATGAACAAAACTATAACATGAATCCTATGCGGAGTTACGGAGCCTTCAACGAAGATGACAACTTGAAGGATATTTCAATCTCCGATGAAGGAAAAGTCAAAATAAAAAGGAGATCCGACATAAACGACAGAACTCTAACAACAACTCTAGACTTCAAAGACTGGAAAAACCACAGAGACGGAGCCTTCAAAACCGCCAACAAACTAATCGAAGATTCAGACAGCCATTACCACCTCAGGAATCCATTATTCAACGAAAACAGCTTAGGAAGAAGAGTAGAGAAAATACTAACAGGCTCCCGGGAAGATGTCTTTGAAGACCTGGTCGTAGACATGCACAACCTTGCTACGATGTTCCCAGAAAACAACAGCAAGGTCCAAAAAATTGCTGAAAAAGCATTCAATGACCGGCTTGAAGATAGAAAAGAGAAATTCAATATTCTAGAATCCTCCACGGCAATATACAATATTGCCCATGAATACATGACGGAAGACAGCTCCGAATTCAAAGACAGAGACTTAAACGAAGAAGCCTTCGACTACTTAGAAGCAGCGGCAGCCCCAGTCAAAGAACTAGGAATAACCAGAGAAAACTTCATAGACAACTTAGCTCCTATAGATGAAATAAAAGAAGAGCAATTCAGCGACATCATGGAATACCTAGAAAAAAGAGGCAAACCATTCGACAAAATGCCAACAGAAGTAATCAATCAAGAAATCGGCAGCACAATCTCATCCAGTTCAAATGACGATGATGAAGACGACGATTCCGGAGGCGGCGATAATGGCGGTCTACAGGGCGGAGAAGACAGAGGAGGCGGAGTACAATGAAAAGAAAAATAGGCAGCAAAATAGGTTTACTGATAGTGTTTGCAGCTGCATTAACAAGTGTTGCAGCAGCTCAGGCTACGATAAATTATGATTATAATGTCGATGATGTCGAGGTAATGGCGTTCAACTGCCTTAACTCGACCGACTGCAGCAATGTCGGAGATTTCGGAGGAAACATTCTGGACTCAGGCACCACCAGTAATGGAGAGATAACTATCGATTACCCCGCAGAGCTCCAAGACCATGGCTACGCAGTCTACCATGTATCACCAGGATATGTGCCTGTAGAGGCATACGCAGACTGGAGCTGTGGTGGTTCAGGATCATGCGGTGGAAACACTACGGATGTCCAATTCGAGAAGATTTCACAGTGCTCAGCTACAGTCGATTCATTTTCAGTTACCAACGATGTTTATGCCAATGAACCGTTGACGGTAGACGTATCTGCGACTGCAGAATCAACGGTTTCCAGTGCTTTCGAGGAAGCAGGGCCTGTAGATCATGTACCTGAGGCATACAAGGATCAGTACTACTCCGCTAATACAAATATCAGTCTAGAAGTAACTGATACGGATGGAAACCCTGTTCACACTGCCGAGCAGCAGAAGAACATCTACATGAATGAGACCGACCAAGTCGAGTTTGGATGGACTCCAAGCAAGTCAGAGAACTACACTGTCCAAGCGTCAACCGAAGTAATTGACCCACAGTGCAGCAGCACCAACATACTTTCCACAGACAAGGAACCCATCACAGTACACGAGGAAAGACCGCAGAACGAGTACTACACCTTAATCAACGACCTAGACATACAGGACAACCATCCAAAAGCAACACAGCAACAGACATTCACTTACAGCAAGATAAGCAACTACGCCGACAACGATTACGACAAAACTGCAGTGAAGACTGATGTAAACTACACTGTAAGAGACAGTGACGGTCAAGAAGTAAACTTCAGCACCGAACAACTACCTGCTAACCAAAACGAACAGGATGCAGAATCATTCTCATTCAGCTGGACTCCAAAGAGCGCAGGAACATACACTGTAGAAGTTGCCGGCGAATCAGTCCAAACAGAAGGCGAAAACCCTCCTACCTCTCCAGATACTGCCAACCTAGAAATAGATGTAGCCGAAGAACCAAAATGGAAAGTAGAATTCAACGTAGTAGACACAAACGGAGACCCAGTAAACAATGCAGAAGTCAAAATAAACGATAGAACAAATCAAACAGACTCCAACGGAAACACAGAGATCACCAAACTGACTAAAGGCAGCTACACATTCAATGTCTCCAAGACTGGATATACAACGAGCAGCGGCTCATTAACCATAGAATCAACCACCTCAGATCCTTTACAAAAATCAGTAGTAATCCAGAACAACAACACTGCTCCAAAAGTACTTGATATCCCTAACAAGAAAATAGTCGAAGGAGACACCAACAACGATATCAACCTAGACAATTACGTATCAGACCAGCAAGACCTGGCATCGGAGATTAGCTGGACATCTAATGGAGCAGAAGACAACCAAAACCTAGATGTCAACATTGATCCGGATACACACGACGTAAACATAACTTCAACCAGTGGATGGACAGGCACAGAATCGATCACCTTCACAGCCACCGATACTGCAGGAGCAACAGACTCAGACTCGATGACAGTCACAGTAACTGAGAAAAATACAGCTCCAACAGTCTCCGAAATACCAGATGTAACACTTGACGAAGACACCACAGAATACGATTATGTGAACTTAGTGAACTTCGTATCCGACGCAGAATCAACATACAACAACCTAGATGTATCAATAGATGTCTCCTCAGACAAATGCGGCGTCAGCATCGATGAAAACGAGATAGACATCGCACCAAACACCAACTTCCACGGAACATGCACAGTAACAGTCCAAGCAACAGACCCTTACGGCGCAACAACCAGCAACAACTTTGAAATCACAGTCAACCCCGTAAACGACCCGCCAACAATCACATCAAACCCACAAACCACTGTAGACGCATACACACAGTACTACTACCAGCTATCCGTAAGCGACCCCGACAACGGAGCAGCATCATTCACATACACGAAAGAACAAGGACCTGCCAACATGACAATCAATCAAAACGGAGAGGTAACCTGGACACCAACAAACAACAACGCCGATAACTCACCACACCAAGTCACACTAAATGTATCAGATGGAACAAACAGCACCACACAAAGCTACAGCTTGACAGTAAACAAAGCACCGAAAAACCAAATCCCTCATCCAGAGATAACAGTCAATAAAACAAAAGGAAAAGCACCACTAACAGTAAATTTCAACGCTTCAAACAGTGCAGACCCTGATGGAAGCATAACACAGTACAACTGGAGCTTCGGAGAAGGAGGCAAAGCAAACGGCATAGAAACCAACTACACATACACACAACCAGGAAACTACACAGCAACCCTGACATTGACAGACGACAACGGATCAACAGCAACTGAATCAGTGCGGATAGAAGTAACAGGAAACAACGCTCCAAGCTTCACATCAACCAGCTTCAAAACAACAGCAACCGTCAACCAACAATACACCTACGATGCCCAAGCCACAGACCCAGACGGAGACACACTAGAATACTCACTCAACACTGCACCGCAAAGCATGAGCATAAACAACAACACCGGTAAGATAACCTGGACCCCAAGCAACACCGGAGAATACAAAGTCGAAATCCAAGTATCAGATGGAACAGACACAGCAATCCAAAGCTACAACATCACAGTATCCTCCAACTCAGACAACGACGGAGGCGGCGACGATGAAGACTCAGGCGGCTCATCCAGCGGAGGAGGCGGTGGAGGTGGTGGAGGCGGCTTCGGAGGCAGCTTCACCACAACAGATGAAGAAGAGGAAGAAAGCATTGAAGAAAGAATCCAGACAGGAGACAACGAAGTAGACCTGGATATAGAACCAGGGATAGATGACAGTTACAACCTGACATTCAATGTCTCGGAAGACACAAACATCACCACAAGTGTAACCGGAAATGTATCCGAAATCGTGTCAGTACCGGCTAACTTCACAGCTAAGAAAGGAGAGAACAACCTGCCTCTCCAGATTAACGGCTCAGTACCTGGAAATTATACAGGCAACCTGACACTTCAGTGGAACAACCAGACACTGAACATACCACTGAACCTAAATATCGAGGATACAGGAGCAAGTGACTACAGCGTCGCAATACTCCACAAATCAACCGCAGATGAGAGGATAAGCTACGATGTCAAGCTCTGGGACGAAGAAAAACCAGACACATCCAACCAGGTCAGCATAACAACCAGCGTGATCGACAGTGAAGGCGATGAGGTCTACCGCAACACAGAGACAGAGAGGATCTACGATGTACTGGTAAGAAACTACAGGACCAGCATCCTGCCAGAAGGAGAATACACAGTCACCGCAACAGTCACAGATGATGGAGAAGAATTCACCGGCAGCAGAACCATCCAACTAGGACCAAGCGAAACAATAACAGGTCAATTCACATCATCGAATAGTTTAGGCAGCCTTTTCCAAGACATCATTGACAGCATCAGCAACCTGTTCTAGCTACTATATTATTCTTCTTTTCCTTTCTATTGACCGATGGGTTTTAATCCAAATAACACCGAATAAACCTTGTGGCAGTTTGGAAAGGACAGTCCTCAATCGAATACCTGGCAAACTACGGTTGGATGGTTGTAGCAGTAGCATTGATAAGCGGCACGGTATACACCCAGATACCAGACCCATGTAACCTTGAACCCCAATCACTTGGCACAAGAGATGTAAAAATCTCTGAGATGGGTATAACCACAAGCCAAGAACTAGCATTATCCCTTCAAAGCATGGTAGCAGAAGAAGTAGTAATCGACCAGATAATCATAGAAGGAAACGAAACACTGTACAATAATCAAAGTAAAGCACTTTATAGAAGCAGCGAACCATTCAACTTAGGTGGAGCAACTAAAACAGAAGAATGCAACGATTTCACATTTACAGTAGTCTACGACCGTGCAGAAGTACCTAACATCAAGCAAACAACGGATATCAGGCTGCCAGTACAACTGGACAGCATCCAGATACCTTACCTGTTAATCGGCGGGGGCGAAATCAGTTCCCTTGAATCAAATTCTACATTCCGAGCTACGAACTCAGATATCTGTCTAGGCGGAAACTGCGGGGACTCCGGTCCAACAGACGACAACCGTGTAAGAGAATATGTCAACCGTAGCGGAGATGAGATGACTGGAGCCCTCGAAACCAACTCGGTAGAATGGGGTTGCATAGGTGGAAACTGCGGCGTCGAAGAGGGAAGCCTCGAAGGATATGTAAGTGAAGAAAACAATACCGTTGATGGAACCCTCAACCTTACAGAAATAAAACCAGACAACAACCTCTGCATGGGACAAACATGCTAAACAACAAAATACTCGTATTAACCCTGATCACCGGTCTTCTAGCAGTTCCAGCAGCCGCAGACCTAGAATTCCGAGACCCAGACCCAGTCCAATTCTACACAGACATACAACTAAACGACGGAACCACAATCGAAGGACTACCCAACCCAGGATCAACATCAGCACCAATGACCAAAGGATACGCAGACAGCACATACCTCAACAAAGAAGGAGACACCTTAAACGGCAGACTAAACGCTAAAAGCAACAACATAACAGGACTACCAACACCACAATCCAATTCAGACGCAGCACCCAAAAACTATGTAGACAACCAGTTAAACGGAATATCAGGAAGCCAAAACCTTTCACAAATACTCAACGAAGGCAACAAAGCCAACACAACAATCAACATGGGAACAAACAAAATAACCAACCTCAAAAACCCGGAAAACTCACGAGACGCAGCAAACCTCAACTGGACACAAAACAACTTCGTAAGAGCAAACGGCGACAGCATCAACGGATCAATAGACCTACTAGGCACAAACAACATAATAGCACCAGATCAGATAATGACAGGCGGACAAAACATCCAAATCATAGACACAAACAACAACCAAGACATTTTAAGACTCAAAGAAGGTGGAAATGTAGAAATACCAAACGGCAACCTAGACCTGAACGGAAACCAGCTTGTCAACCCCAGCAGAATCGAATACATGGATAACGACGGAGACGGCAACTCCTGGATAGGAAGAGAATACTCAACAGACGGAAGCTTCAGATTCTACGACGATACAAACGTAAACCTCATAATGCGGCAAAACGGAAACATGGAAATACCAAACGGAAAACTAACAGTAAACAACCCTGGAAACGGCGATATAATCGATGCATCAGCCGCCAACGCAAAGTTCCTGGTAACAGAAGAATCAACATCAACATACTGGGCAACCCACAACATCACCGACAACGGATACAACATAGGAACAAACAGCGGATCAAGAAACATCAAACTCCAACCCGGAGAAACCAACACATTAACAGCAAAACCAGGAGGAAACATAGAAATACCGAACGGCGATTTGGATATAACCCAATCTAGTAGTACTCCTCTAACCCTGGAAAGCACAGAATCAAGCAATAATGTCAATATTCGTTTCCAGAGAAATAGTAACGATCTCTACAACTTAGGTTACTCAAACAACAAGAATGGTCTCTCCATCTTTAATTTCAACACAGGAAACGATGAAATTATCATTCCAGATAGTGGGGGTGTCGAAGTCCCCAACGGAAATCTTGACATAGCTAGTCCGGGCGTCAGTGGAACAGCGTTAGATGTTGGTGGAAACATGAGATTAAACTCCGGAGCTTACATAGATTTAGGAGGCACAAACTGGAGAATAGAAGATCAAACTGGTAGTAATAACAGGTTAGTAATCCATGACAAAGTTGGAACAAACGAGCATTTAATGTATCTTAATAACGGCGGCAGCATAGAAATACCGAACGGAAACCTAGATTTAAACAAAAACGAAATCAAAAATGCAGTCTTAGACAAAAGAGACTGCAGCAGTAACGGTCCTTCCACAACAGGACAAATCGTATACTGCACAAACTTAGACTAAAAGAGGTACAATGATGGGAGAAGAAAAGACTTCACGCAGAGAATTCCTGAAAGTACTCGGCTTAGGTACAGGCGCCGCAGCACTCTCTCTATCTTCTCTCCCAGGCATGATAGAACAACTACTACAAACCTTCAACAAGAGAAAAACTAATTTAGACCTATCTGAAATTGATGTGAGACGAACTGATCCTCAAAACCCTGAAAATCACAAAATCTGGTTTAGGAAAGATTTAAGTTGATTTAGTGTGTTTAGATGGCACTGAGTAATGTTTTGGATGATTTTGAGGATAATGATCTTGCTGAGTGGAATAATGTTAGTGGCTTGAATACAGACTCTACTTCTTATTCCGGTTCTTACAGTGCGCATGGAGACCATGGAACTAATTATGATAATTATTTGATGGCTGAACGGGGTTTTGGCGAAGAAATAAGCAAGTTCCGAATATATTATAAGGAGACAAGTAATAGCCATGGGGCAGCTTACCAGTTGTTTGATAGTTCCGGAAACCGTGTTTGTGGTTTTGGAACTACTAATCCTGGCTGGACATATACGGACGGTTCATCAGGAGTAGATGCCTACTCAAGCTCTAATTATAATGATTGGCATGAGGTAACTTTGACTTTCGACTACAGTGCTGGAACATATGATATCAGGTGGGAAAACCTGTCAACCGGAACAGTCAAGAATTACACAGCCAACTTAGACACAAACAACCCTGTCACCAGCATTGAAATAGTGAATGTTAATCAGCCAGAAGATATCGCCGATCAGACAATGGATCAAAATACTTGTTGTGGCGCTGCATATGATCATTGGACAGACTACATCCAATATGAACCTCGTGTAAGTGCTCCTTCCCAACCGCAGAATGTTTCTGTAACTGTCGATGCCAATGACCAGATCACAGTGCATTGGGATGAACCAGATGATTGGGGTGGCGAGCGTGGCGATTACAATGTTGACATTAATCGTGATGGAATGGGGTATACAAATCCGAGAGGCGCTCCTAATCTAATCAACGACGATGGCTCCACATCTTACTCGCAAGCTTACACTCCCAGTAGTGATGAACCCTACGATAGAGTGGTCGGCATCGACTCTTCTTTCAAGTTCCGTATCCGCGCTCAAAACAGTGCGGGAAACTCTTCGTGGACATACTCCTCGACGGTCTACACAGAACCTATTCCACCGCATAAGCCGTCAGTATCAAGACCTGATGCTAATACATTTGAATTTAAATGGACTAATAAAACTGATCAAGCGAGCTTAGGTAGCATAAGTACTACTTTAGTTCTTCGCGAGGATACTGGTTCTGGATACGGGAACTGGCAGCGTTTCTGGGGGACGGATGTAACAAGTAAAGGTGACACACAGACTCTTACAATAGATACAAATACTACATTAGAGGCAGATATGTCGGGCGAAACCTTGAATGAAGATGCTCGTTACCAGTTTAAGATCCGATACTGGAATGGTAGCTCTGGGTCTGAGAATGTTCACTTCGACTACGGTAATAATGGTAATGTCTATTTTGAGGATGATTTTGAATCTGGAGACCTGAGTAATTGGGATTCTACTACTGGAGCGAATGTAAGAAGTGATAGTGGAAATGGAGATCTTGGTATAAGTGGTGCTGATCAAGGTACTTACTGGGTTGATTTGACACAGGATATCGATAATGACGGTAACTTGATTCAGAAGAATCTCGGTGATCTTTCAGGTGAATCGGATGTTATCGTTAAGTGTGTGATGGCGACAGGTTCAATGGATAATTCAACTGAGTGGACTGTTATAGACTGGTATGATGGCTCTTCCTGGCAAGAAATAGTTGCACATGGCCATGAGTACAACAAGCAAGGATGGGTTGAAGTAAGCGCTTTAGTCCCTAATTCTTACCTTTCTACCGATAATAGAATTAGACTAGGTGGTCGTGGTGGTCTTGGTGGAGCAGATTTCCATGGATTTGATAGAGTGGTTATCTCGGATATTCTCCATGAGTACACTAAGCCTGCTGCTCCTACTAACTTGGTTTCTCGAGCTACAGGTAGCGGGGAATTAGAGCTTGGTTGGACGGATAATGCTTCGTTTGAGGATCAATATGAGATTTTTTACAGGCAGACAGGTGCTTCCAGTTGGACTGACGATCAAACTATCTCTTCTGATTCGGAAAAAGCTACAATTACTGGTCTTCCAAACGCTACACGATATGAATTGAAGACTCGGGAGGTTGTTGAACAGCCACGGAACGGGAGTGTCAATGAGTGGTGGTTCCATGATAATATTCATCCTAATATCTCTACCCCTCTTGGAGCTACCAAGCTGAATACTCCTTCTGGCAGTATTGAGGTTCCTGTGTTCGATCTTCAGGATGTTGATAGAAGCTTTATGCGTTTGTCGACTCCTAGTGGAACCGGTGCCTTAAACTTTGTTGACCCAAGTAATGCTGATTTGGATCAGATCAGGGTTAACACTGAGAGTTACGGTGTGCAGGGATTGAGTAGTGAAGTTGAGAATGAGTGAATACTTTGAATAAAAGGGGGGCTATGTTTTGGGTCAACCTTATATTTTTCAGTCGTTGGTTATTGTTTGTATGAAGCTTGCTTCTGAGGAGGATATACAGGATTTTGCTGATGATGTTAGAGATGTCTTGGGCGATAAGGTAGAGGAAATTATTCTGTATGGGAGTTATGCCCGTGATGATTATACTCCAGGAAGTGATATAGATGTAGTTATTTTGGTTAATGAAGAGCAGAGAGAAGATGAAGAAAAAGTCTTTGATATAGTAGAACGGTATATGGCTGAAAGGGACTTGATGTTCTCTCCTCGGATTTACGAGGAAAATGAGTTTAGATCTAAGGAAGAAAGAGGCTATAGCTTCCACACAAATGTGACTTCAGAGGGAATTACACTATGAGTCAACAAGAAGAAATGATGCAGGTTGCGGAAGAAAAGCTCGAAATATACTTGACCTCTAATAATTGTAGCTTTTGAGCCTAGAGAGGATAAAATTAGGAAAGAAAAAGATTTAGAGTTTGGTGTGTTCTCCTATTACTGCGTCGTTTAGGTCGGTGTCTTGGATTTCGCAGTTTTCGTCTATCAGGCTGTTTCTGATTTCTGAATCCACGATGTTTGTGTTGGGGAAGACTATTGTGTTTCTTAGTTTGACGTTTTCTAGTTCTGCATCTTCCATTATTACTACGTTTTCTCCCAAGTCGCATCCTGTGGTTTCTCCTTCAATCTGGTTTCCTTCGACTATTTCTGCGGTTGCTTCTAGGTAGCCTTGCCGTGTTCCTACGTCGAACCAGTGTCCGTCGAAGCTGTATGCGTACATGTCGACTTGGTTGTGTGCCCATTCGATGAGTCTTCCGGGTTCGTCGAGGTACTTTTCCTTGGGTATGCTTGTTTCTTGGAAGTGTTTGTCGTATTCTTGGAATAGGTTGATGTGGTCTTTTGGGAAGTAGTAGCAGGCGGTTGATGCCAAGGTGCTTGGTGGTTCTTCTGGTTTTTCTTCGAATCCGACGATTCTGTCCTTGTCTGTGTCTACTATTCCGAAGCTGGAGGCTAGTTCGAAGTCTTTGACGTCGTAGACTACGTTTGCAGGTCCTCTTTCTTCTGCGTAATCGATGAATTTGGATATGTCGAAGCTGTAGATGTTGTCGCCTCCTATGATCAGCAGGTCGTCGTCAATGCTTTCCTGTTCGAGTATCTTCAGTATGGCCCCGATTGTACCAGGTTTATCTGCCTCTGAGTCTTGGTCTTCGACAACTACTCTTACATTGTCTCTTCCGTATTCTTCTGCGTAGTCTTCAAAGTCTGTGGAGAACTTAGCGTTTGTAGAAATCAATACTTCGTCTAAGTCGTCTAAATCTTCAATTATGTAGTCTATTATTGGTTTTTTCCCGATAGGTAGGAGTGGTTTAGCACGGTTTTTGGTTATCGGCCAGAGTCTTGTGGCGTGTCCGCCGGCTAGTACAATTGCTTTCATCGCTTATCAAGTATTACAAACTAATACACTGACGGGTTAAAACCCTTTCCGTCACCTAGGAAAGCCCCCACAAAAATAAGGTTAGCAAGCCAATCACAGATTATGAGTAAGGAAAAAGATGTCAAACTTTTCGGAAGCATAGCTAAGAAGAGTAGAAGAGGCCTTGAAAAGCTAGCAGAGGAAAGCGAAGCCGAAGAGATGAGAGAACACAGATTGAAAAGAAAGTTGAAGAAATACTACCGCCGATACATCAAAAAACCGGAGGCACAGCCAGTAGAAGTCTAAATCTTTCTTTCAATACTCGTCTCCAAAGACCTCAGATAATCCTCCAGAAACTCTAGGCTTTCCTCACCAACCGCGATATCCTGCAAAATAGATACGAAATCCCCATCCAGCAAAGGAATCACAGGAGCTTCAACGCCCTTCTCCTGTTGAAAACTCATCAAAAACACACAACCAGAGATGTAAGCAGTCCGCTTATTCCCATCAGCAAAAACCTGAGACTCCGCTAAAGTCTTCACTATAAAAGCAGTCAAATGGATAAGACCGGAGTTCTGTCTACACTCCATGAAAAGAATATTTTCAAACAGGTTGCCCAGAATTCCCTCATTAATAACCTGGTGATAGTCCTCGTTTCTCGAAAACTCGATATCACGACCCTCTCTAAACAGTGAAATAAAATCTGAGAACTCTTCCGAGCTTAACTCATCATTCTCCTTCAACCTCTGTCTCTCCTCTTCAGTCTCAGTAACCATCCTGTTAATGCTGATTACAAGCTCTTTATCCAGATAATCTTCCAATCTACCGCAGTCTAACAGGAACTTCTGCTCGGACATAACTACTGATTAAATCTTCAACGGGTTTAAATCTAGAAACCAGATACTTCTCCTATGACAAGGGAAAAAACCGTTTTACATATCGACATGGATGCATTCTACGCATCAGTAGAGAAAAACAGGAAAGACATGGAAGGTCCTGTAGTCGTATGTGTTTATTCAGGTAGAAGCGAAGACTCGGGTGCTGTCTCAACATGCAGCTATGATGCCCGCGAACTAGGAATACACGCAGCGATGCCAATTACAATAGCCAAAGATATTGCGGAAAACGCAGAGCAAGAAGTACACTTCGTACCTATGGACAAGGAATACTACAGAAGTGTATCAGACAGGATCAGAGAAGAAATATATGAGAGATACGCGGATACAGTTGAACAAGCCTCAATAGACGAAGCATATCTAGAAATACCTGAAGAAACAGATGACGCAGTTGAGGTAGCTGAAGAGATTCAGAAAGAAGTGGGAGAGGATTTTCATCTCACCTGTTCTATTGGTGTGGCTCCGAACAAGCTTGTAGCTAAGATCGCCTCGGATAGACAGAAGCCTGAAGGGCTGACAGTAGTTAGAGAGGAAGAAGTCCGGGGATTCATGTATGGATTAGAGATAGAGGACATTCATGGGATAGGTGAGATAACTCGAGAAAAACTGGAGAGTTTGGGAATCAACTCAGTTGAAGAACTGGCTAATGCAGAAAACGCCCTGCTTGTGGAAGAGTTTGGCGAAAACTTTGGTCCCACACTGAAAGAGAAAGCACGAGGAAAAGACTCTTCAGAGGTCAAACCGCAAGAACAGAAACAGATAACACGGATAACTACCCTGGGAGAAAACTCCAGTATACCACGCTACATAGAAAAATACTTCCCGGAACTGGCACAGGAGATAGTACCAAAGGCAGATGAGAAAGGAGTAGGGTTCAGAAAAATATCGGTTATAGTGATCGACGACGAAATACAGATGCATACACGCAGCACAACCCTGAAGAGTCATGTCAACGACAAAAAGATAATAATTCAGGAAGGGGAGAAACTGCTGGAAGAATTCCTGGAAAACTTCTCAGGACAGGTAAGAAGAATAGGATTAAGAATCTCCGATTTGAAGGAGATAGAGGACCAGAGTAGTTTAGGAGATTTCTAGACTACTCCAATCTCATTGCTTCCAGGTTCTGAGGTGCTGAGGTATCGATATGCAGGATCTTGTGCAGTGCTGATGCCAGACTGTAACAGTTTTTCTCTTCTCCGTGGTTGGTGAAAATCCTGTTAGGTGTGCTTCTCAGGTCTTTGGCGAAGTCGATGATCTGTTCCCTGTCGCTGTGAGCTGAGAAACCTGATACAGAATTGACATCCAAGTTGACATCCACCTTCTTCCCGTTTATCTCTATCTGATCAGCTCCATCCTGAATCTTCCGTCCAAGCGAACCTGCAAACTGGTAGCCAACGAAAATCAACGCGTTGTCAGGATTATCTGCTTCCTGCTGCAGGTAGGAAAGCACTGGTCCGCCCGTAATTGAACCTGAGGTGGTCAGGATGACGCATGGTCCTTCATCGAACACTTCCTTCCTCTCATTATGGCTGCCAATCGCCTTGATATTATCCTGGAGGAATGGGTTTTCTTCCTCCTCGAAAATCTTCTTCTGTACTTTCTTAGACAGGAATTCTGGGTAAGCTGTGTGTAGTGCGTTGGCATCCTTAATCATTCCATCGATGTAGACAGGGTAGTCGAAGTAGCTGCGCTCCATCTCATCAGCAAGAAGGCCTAATACTTCCTGAGACCTTCCGACTGCGAAAGCTGGTACGATAACCTTTCCGCCCTTGTTCAAGGTCTGTTTGACCTTGGAGAGGAACTTCTTGTTCGCTTCTTCTCTTGGAGTCTGCTCATCATCTCGACCTCCATAAGTTGACTCTGTGATCATTGTCTCGACTCTCTGGAAGTCGGTGGATGCTTCTCTAAGCATCTCGGTATTATCGTAGTTATAGTCTCCTGTGTAAAGCAGGTTGTGGAGTCCTTCTCCTACATGAATATGGCATAGCGATGAACCAATTATGTGCCCTGCGTTCTCAAGTGTCAACCGCATGTCCGGGGTGATATCGGTTACTTCACCGTAGTCAGGAGTGATTGTTCTCTTAACTGCTTTCTTAATTGCTGTAGAATCATAAGGTGCAGTATTATTCTGTGAGTGAGCCAGTCCGATGTAGTCCAAGGTCAGCATGATCATCATGTCTCTTGTCGGCTCAGTACAGTACACAGGACCGTCATAACCCATCTTGAATAAGTAAGGGATCATTCCACAGTGGTCCATGTGTGCGTGAGAGAGTACAACAGCGTCTAGCTGCTTCAAATCCAGTTCCGGAGCGTTCAGGTATGGGAAGTTCTCCGGCGTTCCTGATTCTGCTGCAGGATCGATTCCTGCATCCAGTAGTACATTTGATTCCTCAGTTTGAAGAAGGAAACAGGACCTTCCGACCTGTCTACATCCTCCTAATGCGGAAACTCTGACCCATTCATCGCCTACAGACTTGTCAAGCCTGATTTTCTTTCCTACATCGTGCAAAAATTCTTTCCGGAATTCTGGATCTTCTACTGTTAGCTCCCGGGCTCTGTCTACTACTTTGGAGTCGATGGCCGGTACTCGTTCGACCTGCGGGCTCCACAAAGTTTTTTCCTTGATTTCGTCTAGTCCTGAGCCCCGGTTTCCTATAACTTCTCCGGGTTTTTCTGCCCGGATTATCATTTTTCCGAGGCTTGGCTGCATTATTACTTCTTCTACTCCTGCTTCGTCTGAGACAAGTTCCTTGACTTTTTTCTTGGCTTTTTCAGGTGTTGTGTATAGTTTTGAGGATGGTCGTATCTCTACTCTTTTTTTCAGTTCTGATACTATTTCTTTTACAGTATCTGAGTTGTTTAAGAAGAATTTTTCACTGTCTGTGTATATTACAATGTCTGATCCTTCGTATTTTAGTTCTGATACGCTTGCGTAGCTTGGTAAAAATTGTTTCACATCTTCTAGTTCTTCCATTGTTGTTGATTCACTTTGATTGATAAAATAGAGTTAAACTGTGTGAGAAAGGAGGAGAGAAGTAATAAACCGAGTACTTCTTTTTTGAGATCCTTTTGTGATCTCAGTCTCCTTTCTTTATTTGAGTTTGGATTCTACTTCTTTCTCTTCAAGGATTTCGAAGCCATCCTCAGTAATCTCTGCAACCATGATACCGTTTCCGGTCGCTGTGTCTCTCTCCATAGCTGCCTGAATAGCCTGAACTGCTACATTCTGTCCGGTTTCGTGGTCGATTCCGTCTTCATACTGGTCTTCCAGTACTCCGAATGCCATCTGGCTTCCACTCCCTGTTGCTGTGTAGTTCGGATGCTCCATCAGTCCTCCTGCAGGGTCAAGGCTGTAAACTGCTCCTTCTCCATCCTTGACTCCTCCCATCAGGAACTGATTCATGAAAGGCATCATCTTGTTATTGTGCAGGATGTTGGAAAGCAGGGTTCCAGCACCTTTCAGGGAAAGCTCCTTTGTCTCCAGTTTGTGAAGCTTTAACTGGCTTCTCATTACTCTGACAATCCTCTGAGCGTCTCCTACGCTTCCGGCGATTGTCAAACCGATGTTATCATCTAGTTTGAATACTTTCTGCGCGTGCTTGTTGCTGACCAACCGTCCGCCTAGAGAAGCTCTCTTGTCTGCTGCTAGGATCACTCCTTCGTCTGTTGTTAGTCCTAGGGTTGTAGTACCTGTTTTGAATTCGTCCATTTTCCCTTCTTTCTGCATTTGCTCTTGCATAATTTCAAACACCTTGTGTCTAATAATTTAACCAGTACATTTTCACATTCATAAAAAATCGCCTACACCTGCGCTGAAGACCCTCCAACCGAATGTGGAAGTTCTCAAGAACAGGTCTCCGAAAAGACTCTAACAAAGTATTGCCTGCCTAAACTTAAATAGGTGATTAACTCTTTTTCCCGGAAAATGGATAAAGACTCTGTCCTAAAAAAGTTGTATGAGCTTGAGAGAAGGCGCTTCGACAATCATCGACCAGTGTTTGGAAGTTCAACAAAACGAAAAAGTGTTGGTATTAAATGACAGTAATGATAGAGAGCTTATCGAATCTTTAGTTAAAGTTCTGGAAGATCGAGATGTAGAACACGGCGTGATTAACTATGAGGAGCCGGAGAATCAGGGAGATGAACCACCTGAATATGTTGCAGATGCGATGAAACAGTTTGATGTGGTTATAGCGCCGACGATGAAATCCTTATCCCACACAAATGCTTCAGGCGAAGCAGCTGAACAAGGAGCACGAGTAGCTACATTACCTACAGTAAATAAGAGGATGTGGAAAAACGCGCTTCAAGCCGACTATGAAGAGGTTGAAAGGATTACAGACAAAGCGGCTGAACAGTTACAAGGAGTAGAAAAGATAAGAATAGAAACGGAAAAAGGAACTGATTTAGAACTTGAAATTGACTCAGACTATTTAGAACCTTCCAATGGAAAACTAACGGAAGCAGGGATAGGAAACATCCCTTCTGGTGAGGTATTTACAGGCCCGCTAGATGCAAATGGAACTCTAGTGTTAGAAGAAAACAGCTTCGGTTCTAAAGAAGATGAAGGCAATGAAATTGTCATTGAGAACAGAAGAGTCACAGAGATAAGAAATGCTCCTGAAGATTCCAAAATAGTGGAGAAAATAGAGAATATTGAAAACGCAGACCAAATCGCAGAATTCGGATTTGGAACCAATCCAGAAGCAGAATACATAGGCCATACACTTCAAGACGAAAAGATTCTGGGAACGGTGCATATCGCGCTCGGAGAAAACTCTTTCTGTCTACCTGAAGGACATGAAAAAGCGAACGAAAGCAGTCTTCACTGGGACTTCATACTACAGAACCCAACTGTATGGTTCGACGATGAGAAAGTCTTGGATGAGGGAGAGCCAGTCTTCTTGGATTAAAGCCTAGGAGCTTCTTTGTATTCTTCTTCTATTTCTGTTATCTGTTCCTCTAACTGTTCTAAGTCTGTATCTTCTAAGTATTGGTTAAATTCCTTGTTAATTCCATCTTCTAACTCGATATCTATTTTCAATCTGTCTGTAGAAGCATTGTACGATAGTCTGGCGGTGTGTTTGTCGTTTACTACCTGGGCGTTCAATGACTTTCCCATGGATGCGTATCCTTCGATCATTTCTCTTGCAGTTTCTCCAGTTCTAAGATCTCTATCTCTCCCTGTGTAAGGTGTGGAATTGTCGGGATTGAACTCTGCTTGGACTTCTCCATCATAGTTCTGGAAGATTGTTTCTACAACATCCAACAAGTTCATGTTGCTACATCTTGATGACAATTATTAAATGTTCTTTTCCTGAGTCAAACTTTCAGGGTTCTCGACTTTCCTGGCTTTGTGACCGAGAATCGTATCATATCCTTCAGTTGACATCAGAACAGGATAGAAATCTTCATCTGCTCTCAACTCTTTACTTCCGTTCCTAGCATACACTTCGCCTTCCTCAACTTTCTGGAAGTTTACAGCAATAAACTCATAGTCCGGCTCTTCCACGGTGTCATAGATTTCGAAAACTGATGGACTGGAGATACGATGTTCTGCATCAATTATTCCATAAGCAGCTAGAAAATTCTTTACAATTCTGTAAGCATTATCTACAGCACTTTCAGATCCCTGGAATCCGCATTCAACCTCAACACATTTCGCGTGATCATCCAAGGTATCCAGATCCTTATCCCGGTGGTACGAGGCAGTTCTGATACCTGTTTTCCTGACTAAATCCATATTATCGGGTTCAAGTGAAGATAGGGCTACGAAGGGGTCAGCATAGGACTTCGTGGAGTGAAGACCCAGGACTTTAAGCCCCTCTACCTGAGCCATTATCTCGGCAGCCAATCTCTCTTCGTGATCCTCACTTTTCAGATCGCCAGGAAAGCTGCGATTCAAGTCACAGTCAACGAATCTAGTATCTTTTTCCAGCGCTTTCTCGTTCGCTATAATTAATTTAACAGGCTTCTTCACTTCAAAATCCGAGTCCAGAAATTGTTCAATTGCCTTCTCTCCGCAGGGCTCATCACCGTGAATCGCTCCAACAACAGCGACTTCCGGTTCTCCATCTCCCAGTTTCTCAACTCTCATACAGCTTACACGCAAAAAACTACGATTAAAGAATAAATAAAAAATAGTCGGAGTTGAATCCCACAGGGTTAAAGCTTCCCGCCTCAAAATGTTTATATACGAGGACAGAATCTTTCTATGAATTTCAAAGAACTAGGTATTTCCAGGCCTGTAAAGGAGAACCTGGAAGCAAATGATATTACAGAACCGACAGAAGTACAGCAAAAAGCAATACCAAAAGTAAAAGAAGGAAAAGACCTGATGGTCGAATCAGAAACAGGATCAGGTAAAACACTCGCCTTCTCACTACCACTAATCGAAAAAATCGACGGAGACCACACACAAGCACTAATCCTATCTCCTACAAGAGAGCTAGCCAAACAGATCTCAGCAGAGATCGACATGGCCTCCGCAAATTCAATCGAAACAGTAACAATCTACGGAGGAGTCGACTACGAACCACAGATCCAAGGAGCAAAAACCGCCAACATCATAGTAGGAACACCAGGAAGAGTACTAGACCTGTTCAAAAAAGGAAAAATTAACGCAGACGAACTAGAGTACTTTGTACTGGATGAAGCCGACAGAATGCTTGACATGGGATTCCAGGATGAACTCGAACAGATAATAAGTCATCTGCCTGATCACAAGCAGAATCTCCTATTCGGGGCTACTATCCCAAGAAGCCTGAAGAAGATGTGCGACCGCTATGACATCGACCCGGAGACAATCAGGATAGAGAAATCGGAGCACACCAGGAACCTGGATGAAAAATATGTGAATGCCAATAGAGACGAAAAACTCTCCATGCTATACACATTCCTCAAAAAACGGGACAGAGACCTTTCCGTAGTATTCTGTAAGACTAAGAACACAACCCGATGGTTAGCGGATAAACTAAGGAAAAACAACATTGATGCACAGGAGTTAAACGGCGATATGAACCAGAACCAGAGAGAAGATGTTCTAGAAAGATTCGAGAAAGGAGACATCAAAGTAGTTGTAGCTACGGATGTCGCGGCACGTGGAATAGATGTAGATGATGTAACGCATGTCTTCAACTATGATGTACCTGACAAAGCCGACACATACACCCATAGAATCGGAAGAGCCGGCAGACAGGGCCGAGAAGGAGAAGCCATAACACTCCTGGAGAAAAATGACCACCAGAAATTCAGGAAGATCAAGAAGAAGTTAGATATCCCCAGAATCGATGAGAAACCGGATTTACTGGATGCTAGAGTCTAAAAGAGACTCTTCATCTAGTCTTATCTCCTTTTCATGTTGTCGAAGATTATTTAATTCTAAACTTTGAATTGTTTCTCTATGTTTGACTGTCAGAAAATGAGGTCTTTGTTCTTTTCTGGCAGCTTTAGCTATTTCTATTACTTTATGTAGTGGAGCAGGTCCTTTTTCTCTGTCCTTGCTCAGCAATTTCCAAAGGTGATCTAACAATCAAAAATAATCATGATACCGCAACCCCGAATCCTACACAAAATCTCAGAACTAGTTCAAAAAGTGGCGCCTTATGAGTAAATCAACTGATAGCTCCGAGATAAGAGAAAGGAGCCAGATTGAAAATCCGTTCAACTCAGCGGAGACAGGAATCCCTTCTGAGAGCCCCCGTGTTACTAAACATGGTTTGACCACTGCTGGATTGGAAGAGCAGCCTCTTGACATGCTATCAGCGCTAGTACACGAAAAGAAAATTCAGGATGAAGATAGAAGAAGACATGGAGAGACAGGAGAACTGCATTTTTTCATGGCTGATATCTTTGAATCTCTTAATATGGGTAGAAGTAAGGCTGCAGGATTTTTAGAATCGGAGAACGAATCAAGAGCTGACCGAGAGGATTATTTGGAGGCTTCGGCCGAACTGGCAGGAATAGAAGGAGTTAACTTTGTCAGGTCGGAGGATATTTTCAGCGACCGAGGCTTCTATGAAATAGCAGAGGATATTGTTTCAGATGCTCTCGGCATCTCTGCTGCTGAAAGCGTTGAAACAGGTTATCCCTCTCTTGCTTCTGCTAAAAGAGATGTAGAATCTGTTCTGCCGAAAAGTGTTATAGCTGACGGCATGGCGGCTGAAAGCGCTTTAGGTTTGTTTGAGGAAATGTATGATGTAGATATTCCTGATTCTCTCTATAGCGTTACGGACCAATTTGAACATAGTACAGGCGAGGAGATGAGAGCTGCTCATTGGTATGGTATCTTTGAAGTTGCAGCGACAGAGTGGATGCGAAGAGAACAAGGAATCAACAATAAATCTGGGCATGACAAGGAAAACATCTACGATAAGAAGATAAATGAGCTGATAGGTACTTCTCGCTACAATCAACCTGCCTCACTAGGTTCGCAGGTAAAGAATGCGGGCACTAGGATTCCCTACACGGTGTGGCCAGGTCGGGAAGACTCCCGTTTGTTGCTGTCCGATTCTCAATCTGATATCGAGAATAAAATAGGTGGCGCGGAAACTAATTTTGCCGTAACAACTACTGAAGGACTTCCGGGCTATATCTGGAATCCTGTACTAGAGAAAGGTTTTGTTGCAGCGGAGATACTTTCAGAACACGGAAGAGGTCTTGAAGTAGATGATGAAGTATTAGAATCTGCGGAAGATGTACTTGAATATTCGCTGAATGTAGAGCTAGAGTCTTACAGTATTGAGGATGTTGCACAGGTGACATTAGAAGAACCTTACTCAAATCAGGGCGTTGTTTCTGAAGCAGTGGACCAGAATGCGATTGGAGATATAAAAGATGCTCTTCCTGAGGCTTACGGTCAGATAAACCGGCAAATTCGAGGTAGAATGAGTTCGTAGGAGGGTTAAGCTATGCAGATTAGTAGATCACTTCAAAATGGTGCAGACAGTATCGATGTGGGTTTAGGTCAGAGGGAGTCGATTCCCTCTCATATCTTAACTGCTCATGATGCAGTAGGAGGAGTTCTTTCAGCAGATATCAATGGTAAAACCGCTATCACACTGATTTCACAAAGTCTTGATGGAGAGGAGGCAGTCGCTCTTTCATGGAATGCAATTGACAGTGAATTAACAGAGCAGGAAGAAACAAACCTTTCTCAGGAAACCAAGAGGTTAGTCGAACAGGAAATAGGTGTTGAAAATGTTGAAACTGTTCCTACTAATGAATCTAGAGAGTACCTAGACATTCAAAACACTATGGCTGAAGCCTGGAGTTCAACAGGCATAGGTGAGGCAGAGCTGATACCTACTTATGAATTTGAAGCAAAAGACAGAGGAGGAAACCTTATAGTATCAGAAACTGATGGAATAAGTTCTCTAGCATACATGTTCCCGGATATGACCCAGGATAATGTGCTGTACTCTCATGCTGTTGGGTCGGATTCTCACAGTGCTGGGGCAGGTCTAGAGATTAAAAAGCAGCAGAGAGAAAAAGCAGCAAAACACAGTTATGATACTATTTATTGGACTGTAGATCCGCTTAAACCTGTAAATAATCGTTTAAACCTGACTAAACTTGGTGGAGTTGCTTCTGAATATAAGGAAGATGTCTATGATACCGAAACCTCGGGAGGAACACCTGCTGACAGATTCGTCATAGAATGGAGGATAGACTCATCTCGAGCAGAAGATAAGCTAAATGCAACAGAATCACAAGGGAAAGACTATTTGTCAGATATAAGACAAGATGAAACAGATATAGTGCTTTCAGCGGATGGAGCTCTTCCTAATTCAGATTTTGGGGAAGAAAGAGAAGAATTAGAGGGACAAGTAGGAGTTGAGATTCCTGAACAAGCTGTAGAAGACATGAGTGATGAAGTCGAAGAGGAATGGAGGTATGCTACCAGGACGGTTCTAGGTTCTCTGATGGACCAAGGATACGAAGTCACTGAACTCATGAGGCCTGGAGAAAACGGATTCGAGCAGAATACATACATTCTGGAGGACTAGAAAGTCCATTTTTCCATGGTCTTCTCCTTAAGTTTACCTCTGTCAACACTGTTCGTTAAACCAGGGTTATCTGGAATCTTTATCTGACCATTGTTTACTTTTATCTCCGGATTGACTATGTCCTCTTCGAAGTATCGGGAGGAAGCACCTATATCGCCAGGGAATTTTATTTCACTGAGTGATGAGAGTATTATTTGTGTTGAAGCTCCTATACCTGATTCTATCACTCCTCCCATCCACATCTTCATATCTTCCTCCTTACAAGCTTGGTTGATCTTCACTGATTCTTTTATTCCACCGACTCTTTGAGGTTTTAAATTGACTATGCTACAGGCATCTATTCTTGATGCTCTTTTAACATCTTCAGCAGAATGAATGCTTTCATCAAGGCAGATGGGAGTATCTATATAGTTGTTAAGTACGGAGTGATTTACTAGGTCATCGTGTGATAGTGGCTGCTCAATCATTTGAAGATCGAAACTATCTAACTTCTTTAATCGGTCTTTGTGGCTTAAACTGTATGCAGAATTGGCATCAGCCATTAAATCTACATCAGGAAAATGTTTCCTAACCTTCCTGACATATCCAATATCTTTACCAGGCTTGATCTTCAGCTTTATCCTCTTATAACCTTGATCTAAATAACCTTGTACTTTTTCCACTATCTTATCTTCATCTGTAACTCCTAAGCTGACGCCGCACTCAGCCACATCTCCTGCGCCATTGATGATATCTTTCAATGATTTTTCCTGGTTAACTGATTGCCGGTGATGTAGAAGTTGGTCTCCTGATGACTTCGCATGCGGATGTCCCTTAAGATATGAGATGTTATTCCAATAGTCCTCAACGGAGTTAGAATCTTTTACTGCAGGGATAACATACTTTTTGATGAACTCTTGGGCCGTCTGAGTTGATTCATGATTGTAGACGGGGTCAGGAAGTACGGAGGTTTCGCCGTAAACCCATTCTCCGTTTTTCTTTCCACATAGGATTAGTACTTCTCTGGTTTCAATTCTCCAGTTACTTGTCTCAAAAGGATTTACAAGATCCAATCCAGCCTTCCTCAGTTCCAGTTTCTCAAAATCCATGTTAATACCTCTTCAAAAACGCTGAGCGAACTTCTTAACTGATTTAACATAGTCTTCAAAACTATCGACAACTGCATATTCATCTTTCTGGTGGCTGTTATATCCCTCAGGGCCAAATACAACAGCAGGAATGTCTTGCCTCATGAAATGTCGTGCATCGCTTCCAGGAGCCTTCTTAGTAATTCTGGCGGATTTATCTTCGTCTATAGTTTCTTCCAAGTCGCTTTGGAGTTTTTCAACAAGCACAGAGTCACTAGTATTAAGCATAGGTTCTTCCACTCTAAACTCAACACTCAAATCGTCGCGACTGCTTACCTTTTTCCTGATTTCTTCCTTTACTTCTTCGATCGGTTTCTCATCAGACCACCGTATATCCAGTCCAAGAGAGGCTTTATCCGGCACCTTATTCAGTCCGTCCCCGCCTTCCACCATTCCAAGATTTGCAGTAGTATCCCATGTCCTCTCATCGGCACTAGGAAATAGCGGCTTAATCTCATTTCCATACGTAGAAATCAATTTATCTATAGCATTTTCGCCTTTCCACTTCCGAGATGCATGGGCACTCTCTCCTTCGGCAGTTATATACGCTCTGAGAATACCTTTCTGCTTGTTAACAATATCTAAGTAACCTTCGCCGATGTTATTTGGTTCAGCTGAGATAGCAAAGTCGGCACTGTAACCTTCTTCATCCAGCAAGTATTTAGTCCCTCTAAAACCACCTTTTTCCTCATCAGTCGTCAACATCAACCCGATGCTTGGTGGATTCTCACTTAACTCTTTCATAACTCTCATCAAGCAGGCAGCACCAGCTTTCATATCACCTGTGCCACGACCATAAATTCTTTCTTCTCCATCTATAGTATCTGTAACTGGTTCAAAGTGGTCCTCGGCATCTTCTCCAATAAAATTATCTTCATCAGGCCTTACCACATCCAAGTGCCCATGTAACATCAAATCCACTTCTTTAACACTGCCAAAAGTAGCAACCAACGATTCTCGGCCATCCTGGGTGAAACGCTTCACAGATAAATTATCGATAGAAGAAAGATAATCCTCAGCAACATCCAAAATCTCACCCATTACCTCTCCGTTTACTTCCTGATAAGACTCAGTTTCACCAACATCTCTAGCATAAGAATCGATTTTAACAAGACGCTCAGTAAGAGAAACGACATCATCAACTCTGGAAGCCATAGAAAACCTTCTACAGCTCCAATTTTAAATCAATTTCGAAAAAATATTACTAAAACTTACCTTTCTTCTCCTCAACTCCTTCCAAAACATCTTTTTTATCAACAGAGGAATGCTTACTCTCCTTAACCACTAAATCGCCATCAACCACTACATCCTCAACTTTACCATCAAAAGCGAAGATAATATTTGAAATCAAACCTTCTTTACCGTGAACAGGCTGCATCTCCTCAGAATTCAAGTTTATAGTAATCAAGTCAGCCTTCTTACCTATCTCTACTGACCCGATCTCGTCTTCCATGCCAAGAGCCTTTGCTCCGTTAATCGTCATCATGTCCAGTATTTCCTGAGCAGTTATCTCAGTCGGACTATCCCTCTTATGCAGTAATCCCGCGAGTTTTGCCTCTTCAAATAGATTCAAGTTATTGTTTGATGCTACTCCATCAGTACCTAATGCGACATTGATTCCTCTGTCCAGGAAGTCCGGTATATCGGCGATTCCGCTCCCAAGTTTCAGGTTGGCGGCCGGGTTGTGGACAACTGTTCCTCCTTTCTCCTCCATCATATCCTTCTCCTCATCCATCATCCAGACACAGTGCGCCGCAATCAAGTTATCATCGACCAGATCCAGGTTATCCAGGTGCTGCAGAGGAGTCGCATAGTTCTCCTTCACAAAGTCCTCGACCTCGCTCCGGGTCTCGGAAACATGGATATGATACACAGTATCCCTGTCCTCAGCAAACTCCTTCAAATTCGTCAAAACATCACTAGAAGCAGTATAAACTGCGTGAGGAGCAAAACCAGGAGTAATCCTGCCATGGTCGTTGTAGTCAATAGCAAAATCAACGGCTTCATTAACCCTCTTCTCACCTTTGCCGTCGACATCCAAGACTCCACGGGAAAGGACGGCTCGCATACCTGTCTCATCAACAGCCTCAGCCACTTGATCCATATGGTCGTACATATCGTTGAAAGTCGTCGTACCAGACTTCAACATCTCAAGACAACCCAACTTAGCACCGACATAAGCATCTTCTGGACCTAATTTCTCTTCAGCTGGAAAGATAACATCATGGAGCCAATCATTAAGCTCCAGGTCATCACTAATTCCTCTGAGCAAGGTCATAGAGACATGAGTATGCGCATTAATCAGACCCGGCATCACAACTTTGTCGGAGCAGTCCAAGACTTCCTCATTTCTAGTTGAGAGGTTGCGGCCGATAGCAGAAATCTCGTTGTTAGAAATTTTCACATCTATGTTCTCCAGGATTTGCCTGTCGAAATTCTGTGTGACAAGGTAACTGATGTTTTTGAGAATCATGTAAGTGAGGTGACAACTGAAAGTTAAGAATAAGGAGGCTTGTGAAAAGTGTTATCTTGTAATGTCTTTGGCTCGGGAAATGAATTTTTCGGCTGTCTCTACTACTTCTGTAGCCTTTTGTTTGCTTATATTGCTTTCTGCTCCGTAGTCGGCATCTTCTCTTAGCTGTTTTATCCTGGAAAATTCTCTCAGTAGCTCTAAGTCTATCCTGTCTCTGAAAAGTTTTCCAAGTTCGCTGTTTACTCCTTCATGCGTCTTAGGTGACGAGTCCTCTGTCTGAAGCAGTGATTTGGCTGCGTGGAACATGGAGTAGTATGCTCTGGATACAGCAGCCTCGAATCTCTCATTTTCTAACAGTAGTTTTGCTGTTGAAAGTCTTTTCTCTGCTTCCTCAATCTTTTCCTTTGTCATACTTCTACACCTTCCTTACTTACTGTGGAGTAAAAACCTGGGCTGGCTTCCGCTTTCTGCTTAAATTTGTCCAGTTCAAACACCCGCGGAGAGAAGAAAATATCTTTATCCCAGCGATAGTCTTCAGCAATGTCAAACAATTTCTCTCTATCATTATCTCTCTTCTCACTGACGAGAACTGCTATATCGACATCACTACCAGGAACATGCTCATCACGAGCGTAAGAACCATAGAGCAGTATCTTCTCGACTCGATCACCGAACTCTTCCCGGACATCCTCAGCAAAATCCTTGATATCCTCTTCCGAAGCCAAAACCATACCTAATTATTGAAGACAAGAAATTAAACATCTAACCCAAAAATGATTCTAATGCTAGAAATTTTCAGGCTAGTATTCTTCGGGGTTTGTCGATGAAAGTCTGCGTAACTTTGAGAATAATATCGAAACATTGTGATGAAAGGTGATAATTAGTAGAGGCTGAACGATTTAGTTTTATGTAGAATTCGATAGTTTTTATTCATCATATATCCAGTCTCTATGCCCTAAGTCGAATATCCTAATAGTTTTACCTTCTATAAAATCGAAGATTATCCTGTGGTTGGCTTTATCTTCCACAAGTTTGTATCTGTAGAGTGCTGTATCGGAGAAGCGCTGATCGCTTAAGAAACCAGCATTTTCGTGATTTAGACCTTCTTCCTTTATATCGTCAATGGCTTCATCTACTAGCTCTCTAATATCTTCGTCTAACTCTTTTCGATGCTTTTTGGCTGCATCTGAGAGCTTTACCTCAAAAACCATGTAATTGATTAAGCACATTAGAACTATAAGAGTAACACTCTAATGCTAAACTGTTATGGCATCGGTCGATATTCCTGCAGGTCTTGAAAAAGCAATTGATGAAGAAGTCGGAGAAGAAAAAGTTTACAAGAACAAAAGCGAACTCATCAGAGATGCAATAAGAAGACTTCTAGAAGACAAAGGCAGACTCAACAACCGAAAACTATCAGATGAAATAGTTCAAAATATTAAGGAAGCTAAAGAATCTGAAAACTGGAATAACTGGGAAGAAGTAAAGAACTCCCAATAGCACCAAACTAATTTTTCAGTAATTCTTAGCAAAGTAAGCCCAGCGCTCTGCATCTTCACCACAGACCGCGCATTCGCCATCAATTTCTTCATCTGAGTCTTGTATGGTGGCTGGTTTACTGTCTTCTTGGAATGGTAGGACTACGATCTCTGCGGATACTTCGTCCTTGACTTCTTCCTCACATGATTCTTTGCCGCACCACCTGGTTTTGACGTATCCGCGGTTTTTGCCGATGGTCGCAAGGATTTCATTCTTGGAGTCTGCTTCTCTGATGTTTTCTTCCTGGTAATCTTTCAGTTCGTTGTACATCGAGTCTTGGATATCATCGAGCGTGTTTTTGATGTTTCTGAGGAATTCTTTCCTGTCTCTTCCCATTTCTTTTTCCTGATTGTCTCTTCTGACTGTGGTAACTGTGTCGTCTTCCATTTCGTTTGGTCCTACTTCGACCCGGAGTGGTACTCCTTTGAGTTCCCATTCGTTGAACTTGTATCCTGGTGTTCGGTGTTCTCGGTCGTCTAGTTTTACTCTTACGCTTTCTTCACATGCGCAACCGGCCGAATGGGCGATTTGATGCTTGACATTTTCGGCGTATTCCATGACTTCTTCCTGGTTGTCTTCTTGGAATATAGGTACGACAACCACTTGTGTCGGTGCAACGGAAGGTGGCAATCTAAGACCGTCATCGTCACCGTGTGCCATGATCAAAGCACCGATCGTCCTTGTGGAGAGCCCCCATGATGTCGTGTAGCAGGTCTGAGTTTCGGAGTCTTCATCCTCGAACTCTATCTCAAATGCCTCGGCAAAATGCTGTCCAAGTTGGTGACTGGTTCCTGATTGGATGCTCTTTCCATCCGGCATCAGTGTTTCAATCGTTGTAGTATATTTTGCGCCAGGGAACTTATCATGCTCAGGCTTGTAACCTAGAATACTTGGGATAGCGAGGTGGTCTTCGATAACTTCCTGGTACTGCTCCAACCGCAGCATTGTTTCTTCATCTGCGCTTTCTTCTGTTGCATGTGCTGTGTGTCCTTCCTGCCATAGAAACTCCCTGGTCCTTAGGAAAGGTCTTGTATCTGTGGCTTCCCATCGGACTACATTCGCCCACTGGTTGACTCTGAGCGGCAGATCTCTGTGAGAACGAATTTCGTCTGCCATGTATGGTGCGATAACTGATTCACTGGTTGGTCTTACTGCGATTCGTTCTTCTAGTTCTTCGTCTCCGCCGTGTGTGACCCATGCGACTTCTGGGTCGAATCCTTCAACTATGTCTTCTTCTTTTTCTAACTGGCTTTCTCTGATGAATAATGGGAAGTATGCGTTTTCTACGCCTGTGCTCTCTATCTTAGTATTGAAGTTTTCTTTGATGCTTTCCCAAAGCTTCATTCCGTATGGTTTGATTATCATACAGCCTTTGACATCTGCATACTTAGCTAAACCAGCCTTTTTCACTACCTGTGTATACCATTCGGAAGGATCTTGTTGTTTGTCAACTGTTATTCCAAGTTCCTGACTCATAACTTTGGTTTGAGTGGTAAGGCTTAATTTTCCTCTCCCTATTTTGGTTACACTCTATTGGTAAGTTCTTCCCAGTGGTCGTCTCCTTGGTGTGTGAATTCGAAGTCCCAAATTGCTATTATGATTATTTGAGAGTTTCTAACATCTATGAATGCTCGATGATTGGCTGGGTTCTCTTCTATCGTCAATTGCCATATAGGGTGATTGAGAAAAGGATTAGAAATAAGCTTCAAGCCTTCATGACTTAGTTGGTTTGTTATTTCATCTATCTTGTCTTTTATTTTCGCCCACTCGTCTTGGGAAAGACTATCTTTGTCTTTGATTGCTTCTTCCGTCAGTTTGACATCCATCTGTTTCTATGCCTCTTCGAGGCCTGTCAGTTGTTCTCCACTGTAGTCTATTCTCTTGTTCAGTTCGGCAACTGCTTTCGGGCTGAGTGTGTCCTCCTTATCGAGCATTCTTCGAACAGCATATCGGATAAAGTCAGAATTAGAGGTGTATTCTCCACTTTCAACCTTCTGCTCTATTCTTTTCTTCAAAACTTCAGGAATTTCAACACTTGTCGTTGGCATACTAATAGTATGCAGTTGAAAACTTAACAATGTATGGGAGTGTTTTTTAGAAAGAAATAGATCTTAGAGGTTTCTTCCTGCTGTGAGGAAGTAGATGGTGGAGGCTATCATTGCCATCCAGATTAGTTGGATTGTCTGGAGTCCAGGTACGTCGCGGTTTACCTGTGTCGGTGTGCTTCCATTACCTGTGCCAGCAGTTTCTGTTATCTTGGCGAATGTTGTGTCGTAACCTGATAGCTGTCCGTCCCTGCTGTCAGCCTGGAGTTCAATCTCTTCCCAGTTTTCGATTCTCTTGTTGCCTCTAATGTTTAATGCGTGGGTTTCTGAAGCACCGCCAGCTACATCTACTGTCATTTCGTTGGTTCCTGTCTCCTCAAATACGGTTAGATCTTCAAGATCTCCGTTAGGAATACTCAGCTCCAGATCAAATGTTGATGCATCATCCCTTACATTGATAACCTCAAAACTGACTCTGCCAGTCGTATTAAGAGGAACAGTAACATTATCTCTCGCAAAGTTCACAGGCCATTTCTCAGTCCACGTACTCCCGTAACAAGCCAACTCTTGAGTATCAGAACCTGTAGAAACCTCAACTGTTTCACCTTCATCATAAAGCATCCTCTCACTGCCTGAAACACCTTCAACCTCCGCACGATCCAAGATACAGTTATCAGGATCCTCTGCAACACCAATCACATCATTATCAGTACTACATAAACGGCTATCACAAGTCTGAGTCACGATGTACTCGGATTCATCATCTCCTCCACAGAAACCCTTAGTGACCACGCTTCTATCGGTGTTAATCTCTCCCGATGAGACAGGTGTTTCATCTTCAGACCATGAGCTTGCCTCGGGCTTAGATGTTAGATCTGCTTCACCCTGATTCTCTAACTTATTATTAGAGTCATCATCTATTCCTCCAGTAAACGCATTTGGATGCTCTTCAACGTCCTCCTTGTCAAACCATCTTTTACCCAGATCCCCGTAAAGATTATTCACCTTACAGGTGTCCTGTTCACCATCTCCATCAATATCACCGAAGTCCTGATCATACCAGTTAGGGAATTCGTCACTAGGTCTCTCCGCACATATCTCATCGTCTAACTTAGCTCTGCCTCTATTCTCTGCCTCCTCATTCGCCTGCTGGTACTCCCCAGTATCGTAAAGCTTTTTGCTGTAGTCTCTCTGAACACAATGATTTCTAGCATCAGCACAGGCAAAACGGCCTTCATACTTATCCGAATTAACAACCTCACCTCTTTCCTCAAGCAGGTATTCCCTCTGATCGTCCCCACACATAGGAGGCTCCAGATACTCGTTGGTATTATCCGCAGTAGCATCACCCGTCGAAGGCTCGCCCTCAAAGAATATATCGGTATTTACGATTGATCCTCCAGAAAAAGTATCTATTGACGTCTTTCCATCAGTATGGAATCCTAGACCTCCATCAGGACCTGTAATATCTAAATCATAGTTTAGGACACTTTCCCAAGAGCCTTGATAGTTTCCTTCTTCGGACCTAATATCATCAGGTTCAATCCAGTAACCTTCTCCATTTTCAATCTGTTCAGGTCCATCCTCAGGGTTAAAGTCCCTAGCAGCTACAACAGCAAGAGAGTTCCCAAATACCTTATCTTCCTTAGAAACTGAGGAGTCCTGAGGATCTGATCTCTCAGAACCTGAATAATCCTTATGGTAAGGTGCTGAGCCTGGGCTGTAAGGCACACCCCTGTTAGAGATACTCCAGGACAGACTCTCCGTCAACGCAAACATGTCAGCCTCATCTCGTCCTCCAATAGAATCACTCCATTTATCTATTTCCGATAAGAGAGGGAATGTCGTATCCATACCTGGCTCTAACTGATCAGTATCCTCCTGCAACTTATTCAACCTTCCTGGAGGATTGAAAAACGAATCTGCTTCATAGATACCTCCCTCCGTACTACCTCCCTGAGGACTGAAATCCTCATCACGAGTTCCCTCAGGATCATTCAAGAAGTTAAAGAAGCTTGGATTACTGCTGGATTGAAGTTCTTCATCATTACAATCAACATTCGGACCGCAGTCATCTTCTAATGCAGTACCAGCTTTTCCACCTTGCGGATTGTAATCAGAGTGGTAAGGATTTGGATTTTCTCTCCAGTAAAAAGATAATCTGTGTGGATCTCCATTACTTCCTAAATCATTGCTATCATCCTGTAAAATACCTGTATTGCTTCTTACGTAATCTTGTACCTTTTGTGAGTCAAGGTCATACCATTCTCCGCCATAATCCTTAGCAGATTGATCATTGTCCTCACCGTTATCCCATGGAAGATCATCACCCTCATCGCCGTTGTCTCCAATATCTGCACAGACCTCCCAATCAGGAGAGTCACCTCCTTCCTCATAATCAGTTTCAACACCGCCTCTTGCAACGTTAATTACTGTTCCCTCGCTGTAAGCAGTACCATTTCTAACACAGGCATCAGCCGATAAACTATTACCAAAGCCACCGGTATCCTCACCCCAATCAACACATTTCTGAGCAAAAGCCAAATCACCATTAACCTGAGAACTGGTACTTTTAGTATTCTGAACATCATCCTCATCAACCTCAGTACCCTCAAACTGAATCAAATGCTCAGACTCCTCATCACCACAAGCCTCCGGCAAAGGAGAAACATCATGATCAGAAGAATAAGAACTACCACTATCCCTATTACTTTCATAATCACAATCAATCAACTCATCCTGACCATTACCATTCTTCTCATTAATCCTGTTAATATTCTTACAGACAGAATAAGACTCATCAGCCGTAAGCAAAGATGATTCGCTAGTATCTATTTCAACGGCATCATCTATAGCATTGTCTCTTGACTGAGTGTGAGTGCTCCAACCCGAATCACTTGTCTGGAAGTCCACATAGACAAGACAGCTCGATTTACCGTTATCACAGCTAAACTCGTTTTCAATCATGTCCGTATAATCCCTACCAGTACTGGAAGTTGAACCATCGCTCACAAACACGCTTTGACCAACACTATCAGAACCATCAGGGCTTTCAGTTGCGACTACAGATCCATCATGGATCACTGCAAAACCGTCACCATTACCTTGCGGACCATCAGCATCAACAGTCAAAGTAGACTCATAACCACACCAAACCCTGCCATCCGAGCCCCAAGAAGAGTCTTCATGAGCCTCAAAATCAGTGAACGTGGCCGCAGCATCATTATCTGGTTTTGATAACGCCTCATCGCTGCCTCCAGACTCTCCACCGCCGTCTACAACATTATAAACATTACAGTTCTCGGAATTGTCCTTAACCCAGTCACGGTTATCTCCAGTTACCTCAGCACCTTCTCCACCAGGATAAGTCGTAGAACCTGCTGTTGAACAAGTCATACAACTACCCCCCTGCGTAACTTGAGAATAATCAGTACAAGTTGCTGAAGAACCCTTTGAACCCTCTGCATAAGTAACATCACTCTGCACAACCTCACAGGAATCCTTAATCAAGCTCTCACCTTGTATATACCAGTAGTCATTACCTTCATCACCCGAATGATCCTCCGCAGTATCACAGACCGCATCATCTGGGCTATTGGTAGAGGAAGAAGCACTACAACCACAGATACTTGCACCATCATCACAGGTAGCATCCTCACCGTCAGTACAAGTCAATCCCAAATCATTACCACTACTATCCTCATTATCATCCCTACAGTAAAGCCCGCCATCTGTCTGAGAACCGGACTGATCTCCATCCTCCTGCTCCTCCTCATAACTTGAACTTTCTGAAACACCGTACTTCTCCTTAACACGTCCATTATCCGCACGGCAATCAGTAGTAGCAGAACTAACACCATCATCTCCGGACTTGGAAAGAGCATCCGTCTCATAACCATCTCCGCAACGATCCTCAGAACCAACAATATCGCCCGAATCAACGCCAGAAATCCCAATACCAGGATTCGGAGAATCAATCACCCGGTCAGAAAGAAGAACAGTACCTTCCGGAAAACCAGAGTGCTCCTTCTGACCGCTCCTTCCATAAGCATAAAACTGGTTATCAGCATTACCAAAAGAAGTACCTACCTCACTACCCATATCAACAATAAAACGTTCAACAACACCGCTACCATCACGAGAATCACTTCTTTCACTGGGACTGTAATCATTACCTGTGAAAACAGAACCACCGAAGAAAACAGACTCATCCTCACTCAAACTCGGATCTTCCCCACTTAACGTAGTTGTCAAATCACTGTCCCAAATATTTCCCTCTATTTCATCAAAACCTTTCGGACCAACACAGCCAACATCACCCAAATCAGAAACCCCGCTACTGTCATCATCCGCATCATTATAACAAGAACCAGGACTCAAACTCGGATCATCACTGCCACTGTTACCATCACCCGGAACATCACCACCATCACCAAAATCGTCATCACCACCACTACCGCTTCCACCATCATAACTTCCTGTAGAACCAGTAAAACCAATTGAAAAACCAGCCAACAAAACAACACTCAACAACAAAACACCGATTTTATACAAATCCATGATCACAAAACCGGACCACTCAAATAAATAACCACCGAACCCCTGCCTCTTGCTACAACCCAATGAATACATCCAAATATGTTATCCTCCTTTGTATGACACAAGACATGATACGAATGTCACTAGTCCGTGACAAAATACCGAAGAATTTATAAAACATGAAAACAAACAATAAATTATGCAAAACCACAAAATCAGCGCCAAGACAGAGGCTTAGAACTTAAACCATGTCAGCAGAAAACCCAAACGACATCTTCCAAAAAGTAGGAACAGCAGTAGACGGACTCGTACCAAATTTTATGCTTGGAGAAGACCACATGGACCAATTCCAAGAATTCCTACAAGACACCGATGCCGACACATTCGAAGACTTCAAACAAGAAACAGGACAAGGAGCAATAGTAAACCTAGACTACGAAGAATTCAGAGACAGAGCAGAAAAAGGAATGTTTGACCACGTCAACGACTTTGAATACTCCCCTCAAGAAGGAAAAGCCATGATAGGACCCGGCTTTGGCGAAAAACAAGCCAAACAAGTAAACCAAGTAATGGAAATGAACCCTGACAGAAGAACACTAGGAAAAGCAGCAATAAGCCTAGGACTACTAGCAGGAACAGGAGGAACAAGCGCAGCCGCACAATACGGAACAACAATACTAGAAAGTGGAAACGTAACCGAAGAACCAGAAAGAAGAGAAGTAACACCTACACAAGAAACAACATACACACCAGACGGCACAAGAACAAACACCCCACAAAACATAACCGAAGAAACACCAACAATGACCCGGAAAGAACCAGTAACACCCGAACCACAACAAGAAGACGAAAACCTGACCGGGCGAGAACACTACTTCAACTGGATCCACGGAGAAGACGACCAAATACTCGAAGAAGTACAAGGCACACAACAAAACACCAGCATAAGCTTCCAAGCCATCAACAACGCACTCGAAGAAGGCATCGAAAACGGCGGCAGAAACCAAGCAATAGCAAACGCACTCGAAACCGCCTCACAAGAATACCAAGAAAACAACAACTACGAAGACCGCCACACCCACATCCTCTCCGCACTCCACCAAACACTCGAACAAAAAAACGGAGACCAATGGGACTTCGACGTATTCTCCAACATGAACTACACCCAAACAGCCGGAGCCACACTCCAATACTCAGAAATCAAAGTCGAAACAGAAGACACCACAGACACCGGAGAAAACGAATACGCAATCATCAACGCCGCACTCAACGAAACAATGAACCACGCCACCCACACACCAGGCGAAGACGGCGGAGAACAAGTCGACTACAAAAGAACAATGGAAGAAGTCCGAAACAGCTGGAACCACATAGTACTCCCACCACACGATGTGGAATCATTAGAAGAGAGAGAAAGAGAATCTGATATGGCTGAGAATGTTCCAGAGTCTGGTGCAGCTTTAATGGGGTACCAGCTATTTGCCGGCGGACATAATACTAGTGACGGTTTTGAGTACAGACCAGATGAGATGCTCGTTCCTGCATCAGAAGAAATTCACGATAAAATTGATGAAATCAGTTATGAACAGGGAGACAAAGTTGATCAAGAAGGCAATCCATTGGGAACGCATGGCAGAATGGATCTACAATTAGCCATCAATGAAAGATACATGGACGAAGGATATGATGAGGTAGATAATCCAGTAATCATAGACAACTTAGAAGAAACAGAAGAAGGTTGGAACTTCGAACTGAGAGAAGAACCAGACTGGAACTGGGAACAAGGCTACCCAGCAACAACCTCATAAAACACCTATTTCCAACCCTCCATCTTTCTCAAAAACAATTTACTGTGAATCAGGACAATCATGGAACCTCTGACAGACTTCCAAAGGATCTCTAGGTTGAGTTCCAGCAAGCCCTCCTCCTTCTGGGTATGTGTTGAAGATGTTGTTTGTGGGTGTGTTGGTTTGTGTGTTTGTGTTTGCTTTTTCTAGTGTTGTTTGTATGTTGTTGGTGGGTTGTTTTTCGTTTGTTTTTACTGTGATTGGTTTGATTGAGTTGCTGCCGGCGACGATGTAGCATGTTCCGGAGTCGCAGTCTGTGATTTCTCCGATGAGGCTGCCGGTGCTTGTGAATACGTCGTCGACTGTGGGTTTGTAGTCTGAGCTTGTGATTTGTTGTTGGAGTCCGAAGTTGCAGGTGTAGTGGTCTCTGCCTAATGCTTTGTTGTTGTCTCCCCAGTCTCTGTTTTCCGGGAGTCTCAGTGCGAGGATGTTTGTTTCGTCTGAGTTTGGTCCTGCGTTTTCTACTTTTTTGATCCCGGTTTTGATATCGTCGTTGTTTGCTGGTCGTTGACCGGGTTTGCCTTGCCAGCAGTTTGCCCGGATCTGTAGTTTGCTGATGCCGTTTGTCGATGAGTCTGGTGCTGTTGGTACGCCCAGTAGTTGACTCCATTTGTGTGCTTCTTGGGCCGGTAGTTCGAGTCCGACGTAGTGGTTGGTTTCTCTGGGGCTTTTGTCAAATAGGTTTACTTGGATTGATGTGTCGAGTAGTCCTGATGGGCATAGCCATGTGCCTTCTTTCAGGTTCCATTTTTCGCTGCCGCAGTTTCCGTGGAAACCTCCTTGGAATGACTTGTTTTTGACGCCGTCGCTCGTTCCAGTGTTTGCTACTTCCCACGCGTCTTCGTAGTTTGAAGGATTGTTGTTTCCGTAGGGCTGGGTTACTTTCATGCCTTTGACATCCCATGTTGGTTGGCTGTGAGGGTTGGTTTCTGAGTACTTTTTCTCTGCTTGGTGAAGTGTTTGTAGTCCTGTCTGCCATCCTTTTGGTTCAGCTGTTGATATGTAGAATCTTTCGTTTGTTATGAAGTCTTTTGATGGTTCTTGGTTGGTCTGAGGTGGGAGGTTGACGAGTGGCACTCCGTTTTCAAGTTTTTTTGTTCCGAACTGTGCTTCGATATGTTCTTTTGTTGGGTAGTACTCTGCTACTTTCACGTCGCCGTCGTGTTCTTTTAGTTCTGTGGTGCAGAAGCTGTCTTCTTCTCCGTTGGATGACCTGCTTTCATCGCATCGGAATGTTTCTGGTTGTTTCAGGTTTCCGCTGTCGTCATGGTTGAAATCACGTAGTTTTTCTGTGATACATTCGTTTTCGCTGTTTGTGTAATTGATTTTTATTTTTCCTTCCTGTGTGTAGCCAAGGTATCCACAATTTCCACTAGGTCCTGCTTCTCTTTCTGTTTTATCGGACGTTCCTGAACATGCGGGGTGGTCATTTGTATCTACGTAATTGTTGTCATTATTGTCAACTCCATCTTCACACTCAGTTACTTTCACCCATTCGCCACTCCATTTCGAACCACCTACTCTCCAATCCATAAGGTCAGTGGTACCTCCTGCATCACACCTGTAAATTTCTGACTTTGATTCAGTACTTGGATAGCGGTTGACTGATTCTCCGTCCATAGTATCCCTACAGATATAAAATCTTGGCTCCGTGCTTTGAGTTCCAGCTGGGACTTCTTCATACCCCATCATAACTTCTGAACGGGTATCATATGCTCCGTTATCGTGTATTGGAGTTACATCCTCACCGATTCCACTAGGAGGAGAATTATATGACCATTGCACATCAGGATTGGGGAATCTGTAGGCCACTAATGAAGGATCATTTCTTGAATCTCCATCAGCTAACTGTCCTTCTGTTACCCCACATCTTGACTTTGATCCTGCCTCGATTCCTACATCTTTCTGATCATCAGTACATGTCTGGTCATGCATATCTGTTAAAAAATCATCGATTCCTACTCTTCCTTTTATGTATTTAGGGAGATTGCTGTCATCCTCTGGCACATTACCAAATGGGAATAAGCCACCTTCGTTACCTCCTCCAGAAAAACCATCTTTTTCTATGATTAAGGCGTAACCCGTTTTATCAATTTGGGGGGGAAGCGCTGAGAATATTGATGGAGTAATTTCTGAGTCTTTATTTTCCCATTCATTGTCTGATAAAAACATCCAATGCAATGTGTCATCTGTTATTTGGGCGTCCCCATCACTGTTGTATTTTATATACAAGTAGGATCCGCTATGAGGTGTATTAGATGGAGAAGTAACTTCTATAGTGTCTTCTCCTAGTTTGTACTTTGATTGGGTATCCTCTGTTCTGTGGGCGGTTATTGTGTGTTCGCCAAGTCCGCAGGAAAGGTCTTCAGGAATATTGAATTCATATAACAGTTTAGGCTGAAATCCTGAGCCAAGTTTAATCTGGGAGTTGCAACCTGTTACATATATCTCATTAGCTATACTGTCCTCATCCAGTTCTAGTTGGACGTTTTCGCCATATTCTAGTGTTTCGCCATTGGAAGGAGTGATCTCAATTTTTGAAGATGCTGTGACTGTGAGTAGAATTGCCAGGGTGAGAAGTAGTGGTATCTTTAGGTTGCGCATAGCTACGTTAAGGTTATCTCGGTTAAAAAAACCATTGGTAAAAAGGATTGGAGGAAAAAAGGAGGGATATGTGTTTACCGTGGGATTCTCTAGGTCTACATCGCTTTCTTTTGTGTAGTCTTCTCTGGCTCTTGATTTTAACAGCAGTAGTTCCTCTATTTTGGGAGGTCATCTTCTTATTTTAGCTTTCTGATCTGGTCTTCTTTGATTATGAATAGACCATATTCCTCATTTTTTATCTTTGAGAGTTGATTCTTCAAAATCTCATTTATGACTGGTATTTTCTGTTTGGTTGGTTTTATTACAGATACTTTGAGTTTTTCCTCATTTGAGAAGTAGTAGATTTCTCCAAAGTCGTTATCTAGAGTTATTATTGTTCTTTCTTCTTTTAGTGCTAGCTTTATTACTTCTTTGTCATTGGCTTCCTAGATTAACATCTCTAACTGACTTGACATCATTTCCCTGTTTTTTCAAAAAATTTGCTGTTTTTGGAGATATATTTTCATCTATGAGAAGTTTCAAGGTTTTTATGCCACCGTTTTAGAGTCAGTTACTTCTTCTCTCCGAACTCTTTTTGTGGCGTAACGAATGCACGCTCGTACATCTTCTCTCTCTCTAAATCAGGGTATGCTTCAAGTATATCTTCTATCTGTGTATCTTCTTCAAGCATTTGAAGTACCACATAGACGGGTATTCTTGTTCCTTTAACAACTGGTTTGCCAGCCATAATCTCAGGATTGACCTCTATTCCATCAGTACTGGCCATGAATTAACATTGTTTCTCTATTGTTAAATCAGTTGTGAAACTCAATTAAAAGAAATAAAAGAAGATAAGGAAATTGAATCAAATCACCGCGGCAAACGCCACAGCATTGACTTTGCTTTGTTCTGCATTTCTTCGGCTTGTCCGCCGCCGAACATTGACATGAGTCCCATGTAGCTGACGTCTTCGTCGTCTTGTTCTTCGTATTCGTCCCAGTATTTCCGGAGTTTGTTGTGTACTCCTGAGGTTTCTTGTCTTGTGTTGGGTATTCCACAGGTGTTTCCGACGCCGATTACTGCTACTTCTCCTTCGTGTTCGTTGATTACTTGTTTGGTTTTTTCGACTGCTGGTTTGTAGGCGTCGTAGATTTCTCTTTTCATAGGTTTGCTGGCTTCTGGTGCGGACTGTTTGATGACGATTCCTTCTAGTGGTAGTTCTTCTTCTGTCGCTACTTCTTCTATCCGGCTTTTCTGGACTCCTGGTCCGCCCATCATGACGCCGACTCCTTCATTGACTGCTCCGGTTTCTTCTCCTTCGAACTTGCCGGCTGCATCGACTGTGATTACTGCTTCTAATTCGTTGTTTTCTGCTAGTGTTTCGATTGCTTCTCCGTACTTTCCTAATCTTGAACCAGGTCCATCTGACTTGATTACATGGACTGTTTGGTCGTTGATTTCTTCTTCGCTGTGCATGATGTTTTCGCTGATTTCTTCTGGTTCTTCTGTGATTAGTTTGGCTGCGACCATTGGTCCGATGCTGTCTCCGATTGGTGCTTGGTCCATGAATGCTCGTGTTGCGCCTTTCTGTGCTTCTGCCATTTCTTCGTAGATCGGGAGCATCATGTTGATGAGTCCGACTAACTGGAAGTTTTTGGTTTTGTTGATCAGTTCTCGGTAATGCCTCAAGACCTTGAAGATTTGTTGTGTGCCCATGACTCCTTTGAATGCCATGTTTAGGTCTGCTAGTTCTTCTTCGTCTTCTGTGTCTGCGTGTTTCTCTACGAATCTTTGGAATTTGTCTTCTGATGCGTCTAGAACATTTTCTAGTCTGTCGACCATTCCTGCTGGGTCGAGTTGTGTTGGTGCTGAGAATTGGAAGTTCTTCATGGAGCCAAGTCTTTCTTCGAACTCAGGTGTGACATCCATGTTTTCTTTGAACAAGTTGACGGATGTGTTGTGGTAGTCTTCTATGTCTGCTAGTACGTCTCTTAGTTTCCTGTCTGCTTGCCAGACCATTATTCTTGGTCCGAATACTATGAGTATTGGGAACAGTAGGAATGATAGGATTTGCAGTATCTGTATTATTTGGTTGCCGGTATCTAAGAATGGTAAGACCATACACACCTGTCAAAACTGTATCTTTTTAATGGTTCACAATGCAGTTCTGAAAACTCCAATAACCTGGAATATTTGGTTGTTAGGTCCTGAGAAGCAGTTTTAATTTACTTTGCCTTCATTATTTTCTTGATTTCTTTCAGGTTGTGTGTTTTCAGGTCGGACCTGTTTTCAGCCTCTTGTTGTAGGTTTTTTGTGAATCCTTCTTTGGAGAATAAGGCATACTCTACTTTTCTTTCTCCTTTTTTCCACCGGACTTTTGAGCTTTTGTTTTCGAGTTTTTTGAGTAAATCTAGTCCGGTTTTTTGATTGGTCCATTTGACTTCTCCAAGTAGAATTTTTTTGTCTTTAGTTGCTGTTACATCTATTTCGTCTTCTTTATACCACCATCTTCCTACTTGTGAGTATTCTGTATCTTTTTGTACTGTTTCTCGACAGATTTGCTCAAATGTCTCAGCAGTTTGATGTTTCAAGTTTGCTAGTATCTCTTCTGCTGTTTTATCTGGTTTTTCTTCTATGGCAGATTTTTGAGGGTATATGTTTCTATACCAGAAGCTGATGTAGTTGTCTGTTATCTTGTAGTTTGAGCGCTTTGTTTTCTTGGATGCTGTTACTGGTGTTTCTCTGGTTATTAGCCTTAGTTTCTGTAATTTCTTGAGATATTTGCTTATTGTTCCTGATGGTATTCCGGTGTTATTGCTTATCTCATTTGATTTGTTGTAGCCCTCTGCTATAGATCCTAGGATACTTGAGTATCTTGATGGGTTCCTCAGTTCTTGTCTTAATAGGAACTCTGGTTCTTCAAAAAGCATTGAGTTAGGGTTTAATACTTTCTCGGTCAGGTTTTCTTTCAGTTTTTTGTTGTAGTTGAAGCTCATCAAATACATAGGTGTTCCTCCGGTTACTGTGTAGGATTTCACTGCTTCTTTGAAACTGTAGTCGATTGCTTGAATGCTTTGTTGGAAATTAAAAGGTTTCAGGTCTATCTGTCCGGTTCTTCGGCCATATAGAGGACTTTCATATCCTAATACTTGATTCATCATTATGCTTATTGTAGATCCTGATAAGATAAGCATGGAGTCTGAATCATCTAGTAGTTCGTCTACTAGGTACTGGAAATGTGAAGGTACTGTTTTTTCTGATTCAATGGCGTAGGGGAATTCATCTAGTGCTAAAATTATTTTCTCTTCATTAAGCTTTCTTCCTATATACTCTACTGTTTCTCGCCAGTTCTCAAGTTTAGGTTGTGGTTCATTGAAATAATCTGCTATATTGGAGGATAGGCGTTCTATTTGTCTTTTTTCTGTGTCCTGGGAGAATAAATGATATATGTGCGGCTTTTCTTCACATATTTTTTTGATTAATTCGGTTTTGCCCACTCTTCTTCTACCATAAATTACTGAGAACCTGAAATCATCTTCTTCGAAACTTTCCTGTAGATATCTTAATTCCTCTTTCCTATCATAAAATTCCATGAAGTATCGACACAATAATTATTATCGTACCGATCTTTTTTAAGGTATTGCCAGATAACTCTGGAAACCTAATTACCTGGATTTAATTTCTGCTGTAACAGCTTTCATCTCTTTCTCTGTTGGTGCTGCTCTTTTCAGTAGTTTCCTTGTTACTTCGCCGGTTTCTTCATTGATTGCATCTAGTTTATCTACTTTTACTTGTTTTTTCTGTTTTGTGTAGAAGCTGTGCATTAGTACTGCGGCTGCGTGGCTTTGGTTTAGTGAGGAGTGTTTTCCGGTTTCTATGTGGATTTTTGTGTCGCAGTGTTCTAGTTCTTTGTTGGATAGTCCGTGGCTTTCCCGTCCTATCATGAGGGACATGTTCTCGCGTGGCTGGAATTTTTTCAGTCCTACTCCTTTTCCTGGTTTGGTGCCAACTACGTAGTCCAGGTTTTCTACGGCTTTTTCTACTGTTTCGTATATTTCTGCGTTTCTTAGTTTGTCTTGGTATTTGTTTGTGGTTTTCCGGGCTTCTGACAAATTGAATTCTGGTTGTATGATACGCAGTTCTGCTTCGAAGTTGGCTGCTAGTCGGGCGATGAATCCTGTGTTTTCCGGTATTTCGGGTTCGACAAGAATTACTTTTTCCATGGAATTATTTTTTGGAAGTTAAAGTTAGAAGGATAATGAGTGGGAGGAGGGTTTTTTAGTTTCCTAGGCTGTATTTTCCGGCTTTGAGTGTGTCTACTTTTCCGTCTATGATGAGTGTCTTGTTTCTGGTGTGGACGGTTATGTCGCCTGTAAATGAGTTGATGTTTAGGTTAGTGTTGTTGGTGTTTATTCCGAAGTCTGAGTTGTTTGTTGGTTTGATTGATGCTTTTGAGAATTTCATTTCTGATCTCTGGGTGTTTTCTACGTTTATTTTGTCTGTGTCTGCTTCTGTGTTAAGTCTTATTCCTGTTGTGATGTTTACTCCGCTTGTGTTTATGGCTTTTGCTGTTCCTTTGATTGTGCTGGTGTTGTCGAATTTTAGTCTGCCTTTGAATTGTTTGAATTTGATTTCTTCGTCTGATTGGATGTCTATGTTTTTGGTTTGTATTTGTTTTAGGCTGGATGCTTGGAGTGTTGCTTGTTTTAGTTTTAGGTCTGAGCTGTCTTGGATCTGTATCTGTGCTTTTACTTTGTTGGTTGGTTCTGGTTTTTGGTTTAGCTGGTCGATGAATGGTATGTCTGGAAGCATTGATTGTAGACCGCTTTCTTGTGTTAGTTGTTCGTTGGCTAGGTCTGTGTTTCTGATGTCGTCTGCTGTGAATGCTCCTCCGTTTAGTCCGGCGAAGATTGCGGCTAGTGAGGCGAGTGTTGCGGCTAGTATTTTGGCTTCCATGTTGAATCATTTGTCCTTGAGTTGTTTTTATTCTTCGTCTTCATCTTCTTTGTCTTTGTTTCCGAGAATTACTTCTTTGGTTGATTTTTCTGACTTGTCTTTTTCTTCTTCTTTTTGTTTTTTCTGTTTCTGGCTGTTGGTTTGTTTTGGTGCGAAGTCGTCTCTTTCTTTTAGTTCTTCTATTTTGCTCCAGGTGTATTGGAGTGGTTTGAGTGCTGCTTCGATTATGTGGACTGGTATTGGGAGTACTGTGGCTCCTAGTTTGTATAGTGATGCTAGTAGGCTGTATGTCATGTAGAGGGATGCTCCTAGGAATGTGAATAGTAGGACATCGTTGATTGAGATTGGTCCTCCTTGTATCATTCTTAGACCAATGTAGAATGTTGCTGATATTCCTGCGATCAGCATTGTGTCGAAGATCATTTCCATGACTTTGAATGCTATTACGAATGCTGCTATCAGTGCTGCTACTAGTAGTATACTGCTGATGTCAAGTTGTTGGGTTATCTGGTTTATCATGGTTGTTTTACTCTCCTAGGACGCTGTAGAGTGGGTCTCCTTCTTCTGGAATGTAGCTTTCGTAGAAGATGAATCCGATGAGTAGTAGGGCTATTACTGCTCCGGCTATTGGAAGTATTGGGAGTCCTCCACTGTTTTCATTGTTTTCTTCTCCCGGGTTGTCTGGTGGTGTGGTTGTTGTTTCGCTGCTTATTCTTTGGAGTGTTGAGTCGATTTCTTGGTAGGTTTCTTGTGCTTCTTCGTAGTTTTCTGCTGTCAGTGCTGTTTCGTAGTTTGATATCTGTGCTGATATTTCTGTCAGGTCTTGTTGTTGTGTGCTGCCTGATTCTACTTGGCTTTGCAGACGTGATTTTCTGTCTCTGAGGCTTGATGCTCTGTTGGTTACTATGTTGGCTGTTACTGTGATTGACGTGGTTTCTCCGATGTCTAGGTTTATTCTTCCGTTTTCTTCTTCTACGTCTTCAAAGTTCAGTGTTATTTCTTGTGTGTTTCCTGCTGCTAGCTGGGATTGGAAGGAGCTTGTTACTGTGTAGTCGTCGGACGTGATTGACAGGCTTTCTGACGTGTCTTCCCCGTTGTTTGTTATTGTTACTGTTTTTGTGGTTGAGCTTCCTTCCTGTAGGTATCCTAGGTCTAGGCTTGTCGGGTCTGCTGAGATGCTTATGTCTTTGTTTTGTTCGTTGCTGTTTTCATCTTCGTTTGGCTGGTAGTTTAGTGTTGTTGGTACTGTGAGTTCTTCTCCTGATTCTGTGTCGAATACTATGTCGCCTGTGTATGTTCCTGTTGCTTCTGGCTGGAATGTTACTGTTACTTCTTTTGATCCTGAGAGTTCTGTGTCTTCGCTCTCGTTTTCGATTGACAGGTATGGTGATATTTCTCCTTCTATTGTTGTGTTGTAGGTTACTGAGCCGTCTTGTTCGCCTATGTATCTGAGGTCTATGGTTTCTGTGAATTCGCTTGTTGTTCCTGCTGTGACGTCTATGTCATCTCTTGATTCTAGGCAGAGGTTTCCGGCTTGTCTGTTGCAGTCTGGTGTGTCTATCTCTATTTCCGTGGTCTGGTTGTAGTTTGTGCTTGCGTCTGTGAATTTGATTTCGCCTTCTTTGTCGTTTAGTTCTGTGAGATTGATTTCTATTTCTATGTCTGTGTCTTCCTCTGGTTGTAGGGTTATCGGGTTGTCGTTGATGGTTATCTGGTCTTCTAGTTCTGTTACTTCGGCTTCAAGTTCGTTTTCCTGTTGTAGAAGGTTTTCTGCTTCTATGTTGAATGTTGCGGGTTCAAGCCTGTTTACCTCTACTTCTATGTTTTCTTCTGTTTCAAAGGTTGCGTCTGCGTCTTTGACGCTGAAGCCTGAGACTTCTGTTTTTTCTTCACCGTAATTGTTTTCTGCTGTTATTTCGAGGCTGTAGCTTCCTGTAGGGTTGTCTTCATCTATTACTGTTGATGCTGTGACTACTCCTTCTGTTTCTGAGTAGCTCAGGTTGTTCATTGTGAATCTTTCGTAGTTTGTTCCGTTGGAGTCGTCGATGTCTACTTCTATGTTGTTGAAACGGTCCATGCTGTAGTCGTCTAGTGAGAATGGTTTTCCGAGGAAGATGTTGAGTTCGTATTCTTTTCCTAGGTATGTTGTTGCTGAGCTTCTGTCGTCGATTGTGAACGTGTTTAGTGTTATGTTTCTTCTGTCTACGCTTTCTCTGTTTCTGTTTGTTGCGTTGAACTTGAACTCTATTTCTTTGTCGTATTTTGATGTGTTTATGTCCGGTACTTGGACTGAGCCTGAGAAAAGTGTGCTGCTGTCCTCAGTCAGGTTCATTGTGTCCAGACGTGTTCTTCCTGAGTTGTTGAAAGCAAATATTGATAGGTTAACGTTTTCTGCTTCTGCGCTTGTGATAGAGTATTCTATGTCGATTGTTGCTCCTTGTTCGCAGCTTGATACTTCTTCCTGTGTTCCGCAGCCTCCTTCTGCGTCGAATCCTGTTATTTCTCCTTTTACCTGTGGTGCTATGTCGATGATTCTGGATGTTGTTCCTTCGGTGTCTCCTGTTGTGTCATTTATGGCTTTGACGTGCATCAGGTAGGTCGAGTTCGGGTTGTCTGGGTAGTTTACTCTGGAGTTGTAGAACTCTCCTGCTTCGTAGTTGTCTATTTTGGTTGTAGTTGTTGTTTCGTCTGGGTTTGTGAAGTATGCTTCAACGCTTGCTTCGCTGTCGTCTTTTACATTATCTGACTGGTCTGTTACCACGGCTTCTAGTTCGAATTCCATTCCTGCTTTGACAGGTTTGTCGTATTTGTCCTGTAGTTCGACGGTGTAGTCTCCTATGTTCAGGGTTTTTGTAATGTTTGCTTCTTCGTTTGAGTTTTTTACGCCCTGTTTGGTTGTTGTGCCGTTTGCTGAGAAAAGTAGTTTGTTTCCAGCGGTATTGTTTGGTGTGAATTTGGTGTACCACATTCCGTTTTTGAGGTGGGTTAGGTCGCTGTCAGTTCCGTTTGTTGCATTGTATGCTGCGGTTATGTTGTAGTTTTCTGAGAGGTAGTCTGGGGTAAGTTGTACGGGATATGCTGTGTCGTCGTCAGGGGTTAGCGTGGTATCGGTCGTGTCGGCAGTTATATTTACTACCTGGACTGTAGGAGAGTCCGCTGATACTACTCCTGTGTTTAGTCCTGTGTTATCGTATATGCTCCAGTTTGATGCTGCTGATCCGAGTGTGGTGGCGAGTATACAAACTGTTAGAAGAAAGAATGTCTTTTGTTTAATGCTTGGCACGACCATATACACAGTTGTTAAAGTACCGTTAAAAAATCTATTCGAATTTCATCAAGAAAAGCGTTTCAAACCAGATTTTCTCAGATTCAACCTGTTCAAGGTTGAACTTTTCCACCAGTTTCTCGTATTCTGTCTGCGAGCTCAGTATAATCCATGCCTTTCCACCATCAGTTAGGTAGGCAGGTACTTTCTTTAGGAATCTTTCTGCGGCTTCTAAACCGGTTTCGCCTCCTCGCCACATCTCTTCATCGCCGATACCTTCTTCACCTTTCAGATAAGGCGGGTTAAATATGATGAAGTCAAATTTTCCTTCAACCTGTTCAAATAGGTTGCTTAGGAAAAGTTCTGCCTCCAAATCGTTTTCTTTAATTCTTTCCTGGGTGTGTTTGATGGCTTCGGGGTTTATGTCTACTCCTGTGGCTTTTGCCCTTTTTTCAGCTGCTAAGACTGTGTTTTCGCCGTTACCTACTCCTATTTCTAGGAAATCTTTGTCTTCTAAGTCCTGCTCTTCTAGGTTTCTTTTGACTAGTAGTGTGTCTTCTCGGACGGGATAAACGCTCATGTTTGGAATCTCCGTGGTTTTTCCTGGTTTTTGGTATATTATTTGTGGTGAATATGCTTAATTCTTCGTCACAGATGGTTATGAAAAATCCCGGTTGAACGTGTGTGACTGCGTGGATTTATGGAAGAAATAAAGGGGGTTGAAAGAGTTAAATTAGGGGGTTTGGTTTTGGGCTGTCTTTGTGAAGGCGTGGTAGAGTGGATTAGGTTCTTCGAATGTGGAGTTGAATTCTGGGTGTGCCTGGGTTCCTATGAAGAAGCTGTGTTCCGGTATTTCGACATATTCGGCTAGTTCGCCGTTCCCTGTTTTTCCTGAGATTTTTAATCCGTTTTGTTCAAGTTTTTGATGGTATTCTGGGTTGACTTCGTAGCGGTGTCTGTGCCTTTCCGAAGCCATCTCTGAGCCGTAGATTTCTTTTACTTGTCCGGTTAGCTCTGCTTTGTAGCTGCCTAGGCGCATCGTTCCGCCCTTTTGATCGATTCCTTCTTGGTCTGGCATATGTTTCACTACATACTCTTGGTCTTCGTCTCCGAATTCAGCTGATGCGGCATCAATGTCTAGTTTGTTTCTGGCAAACTCCACCACCATTAACTGTAGTCCGTAGCAAAGTCCTAGTACGGGTATATCGTTTTCTCTGCAGTGCTTTATTGCTTCTATTTTGCCTTGGACGCCTCTGCTTCCGAATCCTCCGGGAATGACCACTCCATCAAGTTCTTCTAGTTTTTCGGGATCAAAGTTTTCCGTGTCTATGTATTCGATACCTATTTTGCCGCCTTCTTCGACTGCTGCGTGTTTCAGTGCCTCTTCGACTGAGGCATAGCTGTCTTCCATATCCATGTATTTTCCGCAGATTCCGATCATCGCTATTTCTCCATTTCTTAATGCTTTTACTCTTTTCTTCCAGTCCTGCATATCTTTGTTTCTGGTTTGAAGCTTCATCTTACGGGATATTATTTCGTCCACTCCTTGATCTTCGAAGAGTAATGGCAGTTCGTATACGCTTTCGAGGTTTGGATCTGAGATAACTGCTTCTTTTTCTACATCGCAGAAAAGTGAGATCTTTTCCTGTACTTCTTCCGTTAGTTTTTCCTGGCTTCTGCCTACTATCATGTCTGGGCTCAGTCCTTCTTCCCTAAGGTCTTTGACCGAGTGCTGTGTTGGCTTGGTCTTCTGCTCGCCAGTCGTCTCCAGATACGGAACTAGTGTAGTATGTATCAGGAAGGTATCCTCTTCCGGAAGCTCTGATCTCATCTGTCTTATTGTCTCCAAGTAAAGCATGTTCTCGATGTCTCCAACGGTTCCTCCGACTTCAACTATAACGATATCTGCATCTTCTTCTTGGGCTGAGTTTTCCCATTTATCTCTTATCTGGTCCGTTACATGAGGCACCATTTGAACTGTCTTACCTAGATAATCTCCGTTTCTTTCCTTGTCTATTACTTCCTGGAAGATCTTCCCGCTTGTAAGGTTCCAGTCTCCTTTTCCTTTAACGCCTAGAAATCTTTCGTAGTGACCGAAGTCCATGTCGACCTCTGTTCCGTCCTCTAACACGAAAACCTCTCCGTGCTCATGTGGATTCATTGTACCGGGATCAATGTTTAGGTAGCCGTCGCATTTGACTGGCATCATGTCCTGGTCTCTGAGTTGTAGGAGTTTGGAAACGCTTGCGGACACGAGACCTTTCCCGAGTCCCGAAAGAACGCCGCCTGTAACAAAAATCCACTTCGGCATAATATAATTACATAAACCGGAAATAAATATTCTTCGAAACCGTAAATTTTCGGATTCAAAGCTTTTGCAGGATTGTTTGCCTATTGTTGTAGATCTTCCAGATTACGAAATAAAATACTGTTATTATGAATGAAATATTTATTGCGGAATAATTGAAGTATTTCTGAGCTATTAGTGGTGTTAGCATCCAGAAGAGGATTACAAATGCTATTGCTGCGTATTGCCCGTATCTTTTCATGCTTTTATCCAGTTCTTGGCTTGGTCGTTCCAGAGTTTTTTGTATCTGAAAAGGTAGTCTTGAAGTTCTGTGTTGTCTCTGGTCCAGATTACTTCGTGATTTTGCATTATGCTGTTTTTTAGTCTGAGAGTTAACTCTTCAAATACTTTGATGTCGTAATTCTTCTTTTCGATGTTTATCTTGGGGTATATTTTAGATAAGATGCTCCATGGGTCTGTATCTGGTGCTACTATACAGATATCGGTATCGCTTTGACTGTGGTCTTGATTCTTCACTTTTGATCCGAATATCAGTACTGCTAGTACATCTTCATTTTCTTTCAGGAAATCAAAATCTTCTTTTATTTCTCCTCTATCCATTTTTCAAAACCTTCTACGAATTTTCTCACTGCTGGTTTTGTATCTTTTATCCCTGTGTATACTGTATTGTGTTGGATTTTATCGTATTCGTGGACTATTCTATTTCTCAGACCATTCAGATTTTTCAAATCTCTGGTTATTTCTTGATTGAAAAGCTCTCCTGAACATGCTTCTAGGTTCTCATAGTTGTCTCCTACTACTCTTTCTTTGTCTGATAGATACATTGCTGTCAGGTCTGTTACAGCCTCAGATATTTCTTGAATGGCTTTGTAAACCGAAAGCCTTAGTTGAAGTTCATTTGAAAACTCTTCTTTTGAAACATCTTCCATCCACTCCTCCACACTTTCTAGACGGCTCTCAATCCTCTCTAATTTTGCCTTGTACCTATCTTCTCGTTCCAAAACAGACATAGTTACAGTTTATGTTTGAGTCTTAAACAACTATCGCTCTTCTAGAAACTCTGCTACTTCAGCCAATTGTTTGATATCCAGGTTTATGACCCGTTCCTCAGAATGAGGTAGTTCGTCGCGAATTGCCTTGGCTTCTTCTTTTTCGTAGTCTAGCATGTGTCTAGTGTCGACGAAGGCGTTCCGCAGTTTCTTTCTCTTATGTGTAAACAGTGCTTTGACTAGGTCGAAGAATGCTTCTTCGTCTTCGACAGGGTGGCGATCCTTGTTCGGGTATAGCTTTACTATGGCTGCGTCTACCTCTGGTTCTGGGTAGAAGGTCCGTGAAGAAAGCGTCCTAAGTTTGACTGGTACGAAGTAGTACTGTGCTTTGACTGTGAAGAATCCGTAGTTTTTGTCGCTGGGTTCAGCTACTAGTTTATCGGCTAGTTCATCTTGGACGATTAATGCGGACTGCATCTGAGCTTTGCCTAGTTTTTCGATTATGTCGGAGGATATCTCGAAAGGAATGTTTGATACAACCCTCTCAATTTCCATTTCTTCTAGTTCAATTTCTAGGAAGTCTTCTTTCAGTACTTCTGCTTCTGGGAACTCTTTTTTGATGTAGTTTGCTAGGTTTCCGTTTCTCTCGACTAGGATGAGGTCGTCGGTTTTCTCTGCCAGTTTTTCGGTTATCATACCGGTTCCTGGTCCGATTTCCAGAGTCTTTTCTCCGTCTATTTCTCCTGCTTGGGCTAATGCTGCGGCTGTTGAGTCTGTTCTGAGAAAGTTTTGTCCTTTCCCTGGCTGTACTCCGATCTCTTGGAGTTTTTCCTCTATTTCCATAAAAAGAAGTTTTTAGGATAGAAGTAGTTTGTGTTTGGTTTCTCCTTTCATTTCCTGCACGATTCTTTCCTGAATTGTCTCTGCAGGGTCTGGTACTGAAGGTACTCGTTCTTCTATGTCTTCGAAGCTTTCAAAGTCACCGCTTTCTCTTTCATCGATCAGTTTCTGCATGTGTTTGCTTCCGATGCCTGGAAGTAGTTCAAATGCGTGTCTCCTCGGTGTTACTGGTGTGGCAGTGTTGAAGAATTCGACGAAATCGTCTTCGTTTTCCTTGATCAATGCTTTGAGCACATATTTGAGCTCTGCCTGCGCTGAGTTTGTGAGGTCGTCGTGGCTGATCCTCTGTTTGATGAATTCGACTTTGTCTCGGTCGCCTTCACCGATGTACAGTTTTTCTCCTCCTTTGGGTCTTTCTTCTTCCCGCATCACTACTTCTAGGAGTGTGTAGTTTTCTGTTCCGATTACTTGTGCGACTCTTTCGTCTCTGTCGTTGCTCCTCCCGTGTTCCAGGAAGTCAAGTACTTTGACATATTCGTCTTTGTCAGCCATTTTTGTTTTTGCACCTCAATTATGTTTTTATGGGAGAGAAAAGCCCTCTCACTGTGTATAATACGAAATCTGGAAGTTAAAAACCTTCCCTAATATAAGGGAGAGAAAATGTGTTTACTCCTGTTCTTCTGTCTCAATGCTCTGGCAGATATCAAGGATTTCCTCGATCTCCTCATCTTCAAGTTTAATCCTTTCTTTCTGGAATACTGCTCTAACAGTTGATTCGTGTTGAGGAACTACTTCAAGCAGCTTGAAGATGTGCTTGTCCTTCAGGGAGTCGATTTCTGAGAGTTCTCCGTGAATTTCTTCCAGTGTGTCTAGGTCTCTTACTTTGCAGTGTCGGGACAGGTTCTCGAGTGCGATTAACTGTTCATGCTCAAGTTCGTCTTCATCCCGTTCTTCAAGAAGCTGAAGTGCTTCAACAGGGTAGACTGTTTCCTCATCAACTACTTCCACAATAATCACTCAGTCCTTTTTAGGTGGATTGGAGGGATGTAGAGAGTTTTCTCGATGTTTCCGTCTTTGAACTTCACTTCGTAGCTGTCTCCTTGTTTACCTGTTACTTCGACTGTTTTTCCGTGGAATCTCTGGTGTGGACGTCCTTCAGATTCGCTTGGCTCAATTTTGATCAAGACTTTTTCTCCTTCTTCAAATTCTTTCAAGTATTCGTTTACCGTTGTCTTGTCCTTAGCAGTGTTGGAAAGCTTGTTCCGTGCACCTTGCTGAGAACCCTGACTCTTCTGTGCCATTTTAGATTACCTCTTATATAGTGTTTACGGCATGAAATCTTTAAAAACAAGAAGGACGGGACTTTGCTACTGGAATTCTCTATAGAGAATCCCTATTACTGAGGCAGTAAGAGTTGTAACTAGAGAATAACAAGTTATAATTGTTCTGGTCTAGGTTAGTCTATGACCGATTTGGGTGATCATGGGATCGAACCACAAGCAGAAGATATAGAGTATATCGCCAATAGGCTTATACTGTATACAGGAGCTGTTGACAATGTCCATGAATCTCTAAAAGAATTAGACGAAGTGACTGTAGAAGAACCGGAGTATTCAGAAATTTATTCAGATATTGAATCGTTTTTCATCCATTCTAACCCTTACTGGACAGATTCAGAAAATCCAGAAAAAGCTTATTTAAATAGCAGAGAGGATCTTCCAATCTCCGATGAAGTTGAAATATCTTCCACAAAGTTACAACCCGGGCCAGGAGCAGATAATGCTGAGCTTGGTCTCTATGCAGAAATGAGAGATGGTGAAGCAACTTCGTTCTGGAGACTAGACTATGAAAGCGGCAAATCAATTGAAGATGAAGAGAATATAATTCTTGAAACAGCAAGAAGCTTAAGTCCGCTACATGGAGAAAATGAAGGAAACTGGAACTTTGAAGAATTAAATGACTAAATACATCTATTTCTCAATCCAGATCACATCCAACTGAACACATTCTGCCCGAGTTCCAATCAGGTCAGAGATATTCGGCTGTGTCCGACCTTCATCACCGTGAATTAACTCTTTGATGTATGTCCCGGCTTCGGCCTTAACCTCTAACTCGAATTCTTTTTCTCCTGTCTTCTCCCAGGAAACTTCATAAACTTCTCTCTTCCGTGTTTTCTCGGCTCTACGGTGTTCTACTCTCTCTGGGGTATCCTGTTCTATCTCTCCGACTACCTCAGAAATATTCTCTAGGTCTTCCTCAGTTATCTCCTCTTCAGTCTCGACTACTGCTCGATACTCTTTGTCGGCGTGCTTCTGTTTGATATCAGCAGCCTTGTCTTTGTGCGTGAATTCAATATTGAAGATTTCTACTTTATCCGTTGATTCGTTGACTTCTTCCTGCAGTTCCTCTAAGTCTAGGTCTCTGTTTAACGGCTCTAATAGTTCAAGTACAAACTCTCTTTTACCTAAACATTTAGCATCGACATCTTCTCTGCCTCCACCGTGGAACTTGGATTCTACGGCTTTTGACTCTCTCAGGAACGGTTTTTGTATCTCTTCCTGCACGCTGGTTGGGTACTGGTGTCCTGTCCAGTCACATTCTTCGCATCCACTGCCTCTGCATTTCCTGCAGTGCCACTCTGTCTGCGGGATCTCCCGAGAATACTTGTTGTACTGTGCGTAGATCAGCAGCGAGTTGACCTGTAATTCGACTCTTTCCCTTCCTTCTCTCATATCGATTACAGCCATTATATCGGCTCTCTCGAAGTCAACCTCTACACCTAATTCTTTCTCTATCTTTTTTCCGATTAGTCGGGAGAGTTCTGTTTTCAATGGCTCTGTCCATTCTACCCCGTATTCTTCCCAGAGCTCTTCCTCGGCTCTAACTGATTCCTCTCTCGGCCGGATACCAACCAAGAAGGTCTCAAGTTCATATCTTTCAAAACTGTCTTCTACTTGGTCGACCCAGCGATCCAGTTCGTCGAACACGCCGTTACAGATTTCGCATTCCCCGCCTATTTCTGCGTCTTCTGGAATGTTTTCACGGACGAAACTGTCTTCTTCCAAGTTTTCTGTATTTCTGATTATTTGTCCTCTTTCGTAGTTTTCAAGTCCGTGGCCGAGTTGTGCGAACTGTCTTCCTAAGCAGTGGTCACACAAGTCTTCCTCCTCGAGAAGTTTCTCGGCTTTTTCCTGGATACTAAGCATAGGGATGTGTTAGTCTGGGAAGTTTTATTACAGTGGCTAAGAGTTTTTCCAGTTAGATTTGTAATTTGATGTCTTGAGAGAAAGTGTTTCTCAGCATTAGTATTTAGCTGTAGTTTTCTAAGATCAGGAACTGTGGTTTTAGGATGTTGTCTGCCATTGTGAGCCGTCAAAGTTGCTTATTTCGTTTGCCATAACCCATTTTGATCCATCCCAGTATTTTAGCCTGCCTGAAACCCATTTTGATCCATCCCAGTATTTCACAGTTACAGGCTCTGTGTACGTAATTTTGACCTTGCCGTTTCCTGTATTTTCATTGTCTTTTGTTGTTACATTGGTTACGCCTAGAGTGTATTGTTCTCCTGCTCCTCCTCCTGTGGCGTTGAGGTCGTTTCTGCTGAAGGTAATATCTACTATGCCGCGGCTTCCAGCATTGAAACCTCCTCCGCCTCCACCACTGGCTCCAAGATATGCGTCTCCATCCTTTGTCTTTTTTTCTTGATTTCCATCTTCTCCAATTGTTGGATCTGACTTGCTGCTTTCTCCTCCCTGCCCTCCTTCGTATTCTATTGTATCTGGTGCATCACCTCCGTTCGCGTGACCACCTCTCTTACCGTCATCATAGTTAGTTGCGCCACCTCCTGAACTAACGGCTGCACCTCCACCACCGCCGCCAGCCCCGATAACAACATCGTTTTGGCGGTCAGATCCACCTTGCATAACGTGTGAGGAACCACCGCCGCCCCCACTTTCTACCAATTGATACTCCATATTCGTACCTCTGACGTCTCCGCTACCTCCATTAGGAAATCCGCCGGAATCCTCTCCACGGTAAGCATCTCCGCCTGCTACCAAATGCAGGGTTTCTCCCGGAGTAACAGATAGATCTCCTTTCACATAGCCGCCTCCACCTCCGGCTCCATCATCAGTATCTCCATTTCCATCTCCTCCTTCACCACCCCAGCACTCAATAGTAACTTCGGTGACCCCCTCAGGAACAGTCCATTGCTCACTGTCAGGACCATGAAGAATGTGTTCCGCCATTAACTAGTATCAACCCATATATCCCCATTAGAAGGATTTGAAGGCTGAGAAGACTGCACAAAAACATTACTACCATCCACAGTGTCAGCATCACCAGCACTATCAGCATAATCAGCATTGGGTACATCAGCATTATTTTTAGTCCATTTCCGGGTTGCTACTTGGTCTCCATTGATAGTTACTGGTCCTTCGGGATATTCTACTGAGCCGTCTTGGTTTAGCCTCCAGACTGTTCCAATTCCTGTACCCGAGTAGAACCTCATGTCTCTATCGTCAAATCGTGCTGTGTGCGGGCTGGTATTGGACCCTCCCGAACCATCATTTATCCGCCAGAAGTCATTGCCTGAGTTGTTGAATGTTGTCTTTTCGACATTTTTGATATTGTTATTCCTCATGTCTAGGTTCGCTTTGGTCAACTCTAGAGTTCCTTTGGTTGAGTCGGTTGTGTATTTAACTGCGTTAAACTCTCCATTCTGATCATTTATGATGAAAGGTTGACCGCTTCTTGGGAAGAACTTTATATGGTTGGAGTCCTTGTACTGTGCTGCCAGATTTCCTGCTCCATCACGGACCTGAGTCGCCGTAGATGAATTAAACTCTAGTCTACTGTTTCCCGAATCATCTTCAAGCGATTGACCTGTCTGCAACCTAATATTTTCATCAATTCGGATGTAGTTAGAAGACATCGGTATTCTCAAAGGTATTTTATTATCTCCGTTGTCATTTCTCCACTGAAGAAACCATTCGTCATCTGAGAGAACTCCTTGCCGCCAATAATATCCATCATCATCTCTATCTCCGAAATCAATAAAAGTTGTATTATCTAAGTTGCCTCCAGTTAAATCCAGGTCAGAATTTTTAACTTCTACTGGTCCGCCGCTGTTTACTTGGAGTTCTTTGGTTGAGTCGTTGCCTGCGTAGACGCTGAAGTCGTTGCTTCTGATGTTTAGTGCTGAGGCTGGGCTGAGTGATAGTGCGCTGATTCCTATTGCTCCTGCTCCTAGTTTTTTGAGGAATGATCTTCGGGTGACTTCTTTTTTATTTGATTCTTCTTGTTCGTCGCTTTCTGCTTTTTCAATTCCTCTTTTTTCTAGTTCTTCTTGTACTCTTTGCTCTACTTTTTGTTCTATTATTTCTTCGATTTTCTGGTCGGTATTAGAGTCTTTTTTCATTGTTCTTGGTGGAGCCTCTGAGTGTTTTTTGGGTTGTGTCGATTAAAATTGTTTATTGTGTGCGGAGTGTTTTTTTATTGTACGTTTACTCTTCCTTGGGCTGAGTAGTCGTTGCCTGATATTTGGAAGTAGGTTATTCCGTTGATTAGAAGTGTTTCGGATTTGCCTGATGGAATTTCTATGGTGTCGTTGCTTCTGTCGAAGGTTATGGATATTTCGGAGCCTAGTTTGTTTCTGAAGCCGACTGATTTGCCTAGTTTGACGGTGTGTGATGCTGGTGCGACACCTATGTCTGTGATGTTGAAGACTTCGGCTGCATCCATCTGTGTTTTGTGTACGGTATCTGATCCTGCGTCTGCGTAACTGTCAGGAGTATCTTCTGTTCCCGACCATAGCATGAAGGCAGCTAATCCGCCTAGGAGAACTAAGCCGATGGCAAGGCTGGCTTCCTTTAATTTCTTGTTTCTCCAGGATTTCTTTTTGACCTCGTCTACGACTTTTCCATCGCCCATGGTAGAGTTTTAGTTTTCTACCTGTTTTTAAGTTTCCTCTATCCGGGACACCAGGAAGATACTGATCTGGTAGAGAAATATAACCGGTACTGTGACTAGTGCCTGCGAGATCACGTCCGGCGGCGTAGCTAGAGCTGAAACCAGCAGGATGCCAACAAAAAAGTATGGGCGGTATTCAACCATTTTGTCCTTGTTAAGAACTCCTGCATGGGCTAAAACCATTGAAACTATCGGCAGCTGGAAGATAATTCCTGTGAAAGCAGAGAGACGCAACGCAAAACCGATAGTGTTCTGCAGACCCCACAGGGCAGCTACATCAGCTGAGCCCGCAGTAGCCTGAAAAAAGTTCAAACTGGTCTTCACAACAAAATTGTAGGAAAATACCGAGCCCGTAACGAAAAGGAAGACCGAGAATGGAAGATAGTTACGCATAGCCTTGTACTCACTCTCCTTCAAACCCGGCTTCATGAAAGCCAAAGCCTCAAACAGGATGAAAGGAAGACTCAACAGAAAACCACCGAGGAAAGCAATCATCAACTCGGTGTAGAGAACCTCATACGCAGTCAAAGCATGCAGAGAAAAACCTAAATCATTCTGAAGCCAGTTAAGAATGTTAGATGAAAAATAGAAAGCAAGCACCGTCGATGACAAAAAGAATATAGAAACAAACTTCAACCTCTGCCTGAGTTCCTGGACATGTCTATCCAATCCCTGCATACAGAGTTATTTACTCCTGGTCTCCTTTAATGTCTTCCACCTGCCCCTCAACATCAGGAGTAGCCTCATCAGCCAAATCATCAGCCTCCTTCATAGACTTCTTAAACTCCTTCTTCGACTCACCTAAACTACGAGCCAATTCAGGAAGCTTTTTCGGACCAAAAATCAATGCCACAATAGCAGCACCCACAAGTACCATCTCCGCCGGACCAATCAATGCCATACCTACAATTTATTGTGTAGATTTATAACTCGTATGACTCTTTAGACCTCAAGAAGATACATCAATGAATTGAAACTGTATTGGTATTTGATCCTATAAACGAAGGTAAAAGATACCTGCACTTAACATGGTTCTTTTACGTGTTTGATCATCTAAGTGCCAAATACACTATCAAGAACACAGCTAAATATAATAGCAAAAATTCCTCTCGTTTTCCCCTACAGTACTGAGTCAGTAGCAATTTTCTTTGTCGTCACGAAATACGTGTTGCAGCCCAATATACTTTTAAATCATTGCTATCAGCCCAAATAGAAACTCCCTCGTGTACATCTCCATCAATAATAATGGAGGAAATAGACGCATCATCTATTGGAGCCACTTCTCCGCCAATTGCTGGTGTATGATCGTCACGTTGATTTTTGATTATGTAGTGATCCCCATTAGAAAGAGTGTATCCAATGCACAAATTAGCGTTACTCAATATATTACTATTATTATTTGCGTTTATATGAGTGAATTTCCACGTTTCCCCAGATGGAACAGTAATCGTATCATTTGAATCACCCGCTACTGTAATTGTATCCGTCTTTGTTTCACCAATATTCATATTAGGAAACCCTCACAGCCGACCAAACAAGTGTGTATCCCCCAATAGAAGATCTAACAGAAAGACCATTCATTGTATCTCCATCTATTGGGATTGTTTTAGATTGACTATGGTTGTTTTCGAACTGTGATGCTCCGACAGGAGGGGTCATGTCGTCTGTTGGATCTACCAAGACATAGTTATTTCCGTTGGAATCCTCATACCCAACCTTAATATGATTATTCTGTGCATTACCCTTACGATTTCCTGAACTTAAACCAACAGTAGTAAACTCCCATGTTTCACCTGCTGGAACACTAATAGTATACCATGTGTCACTTGACGTAATTTCTAAATCGCCGCTCGTTCCTTCTCCTATATTCATAATTTATTGCCCATTACCGTGTGTTTTGCTGAGTGCGATAAACCTTTTTTCTGCTGCTGTAGTTCCGAGATCATTAGCATCTTTTCCGTCTACTTTGTCTGCTATTAGTCCTGAGTTTTTTCCGTCGTTGCCTGCGTGCCAGGAGATGTTTCCTCCTATTGTTGTTCCGCTTGCTAGTGTTGCTCCTGTTTCAACTTTTGCAGGTTTTTGTTTGTGGCTTTTCTTGTAGTGGGAATGTATTTTATTGGTTAGGTGGGTGTAGTCTGGTTTTTTCTCTGTGTTTTTGATTTTTTCGGTTTCGAATTTGACTTGTGAGTCGGTTGCAGCGTTTTTTACGCATTGTGCGCATACAACCTTTTTTTGCTTGCCCAAGACATCGTGGTGGTCTATGTAGCCATAGGCGCCTTCAAACTCTTGGAAATCAACTACTCCAATGTATCTAGTATCATCTGTCTTTATCTGCACTACAGGATCTACTTTATCTCCTACAAGTTCTCCAATTAAACAGGATGCTACTTTTTCATTAAGATCAAAGTCTTGCTCAAGTTTTTCTACTGCCTCTTCTCTCTCAAACATCTCTCCCTCATGTTGATGAAACCATTCAGCAACATCTCTGACATAATTGTCTATATCTACGTTATCCTCCTCTACTTCCTCAAACACATTTTCAGCAGCCTTCATAACACGACCTACAATCAACCATTAGGTAAACTACTTATTAAGCTTTTCCAGCAGACTATTTACACTCAAAATTTCATCGGCATAGCAACTTTACCATTGCCACTGTTAGCTCCTACACGGATTGAAGAATCAGTTAAAGAAGAATATACATAACCATCTCGGCATCCAAGAGTCAGATAAAATGTCGTAGTACGAGCAGATTAAGGGAGTGAGCAGGTGCTACTTGGTCGATAAATCTATCTGCCATTATCATACTATTTGATTTGAAACCAGTAACCTCCGATAGGCACTGGTAGCTGAAGGCATCTGTCAGGTAACGACTACGCAGCCAAAGACAAATAACCATGAGCGACAGGCAGCCCGAAACGAGACGCGCCTGTTAACTCAACACCCGACGGCGACCTACACGAATTGGAGTAATTAACTCTGAGCATTATCTCAAGCAGTATGCTTCAAAACTAAAATCATAGTCTCCGTCGTCAAGAGGGTCTGGCTGAACTACAACTTCTAAAGTGCTGAACGATGACGAGAACGTGGGGTCTGCGGTGGTAATATAATAGTTGCCCGAACTCATCTCGTCATGCCACCGAGTGATCCCCACACTTATCGAACCATCTGGTCTGGGTACTTCAGTTACCTCAAATGACGCATACCCAGGACCGATGTCAGCACCGCTTTCGGCCACATCAACCTGTCCGAAGAACTCTGAAGTACCCGCACCTTCCGCGTGGTTTACATAATCCCATGAATCCACTCCTGGAGACCGCGCCCCCAATTTTGCATCAATATCGGAGGCGTTCTCAAAGGTTAAGACTCTTTTTGTGTAACCGCTGCCGATATCGAACGTATAGACATCAGGATCGTCGTCAGAGCCGATATACCCGCTCGCACCGTCCGAGGCGATAAGTTGATACCCTAAATCATTCTGCGAGGCATAGTTTTCGGTATGCGACCCGTTTCCGTGATCCTGTGGAGAGTGGCTTTGAACTTGCGAGGTAGTATTACCTTCAAGCTGTCCAGCGTTGTCAGCATGGTCGGCGTTGGGAACGTCGGCGTTGTTGTTGACCCAGTTTCTTGTTGCTGCGCGGTTTCCTCCTATTGTTGTTCCGCTTGCTAGTGTTGCTCCGGTTTTTATTTTTTCTATTTTGGTGTTGTGGTGTTTTTGGTGGTGTTGGTTTATTTCTTCTTTTAGTTTTGTGTAGTCGGGGTTTTTTTCATCTTGTATTTTAGTTGATGATGTATATTTTACCTGTGAGTCTTTCTCTGAGTTTTGTACGCATGTTGCGCAGACGGCTTTCTTTTGTACGCCGTTTATATCGTGGTAGTCTAGGTAGACGTAACCTGCGTCGAATTCTTCATAATTGATTATGCCTATGTAGTTTCCTTGGGAGTTGTTTATCTGTGCTACAGGGTCGACAATGTCGCTTGTCAGTTCTTCAAGAACTTCACTGACAAGTTCTGGTTCAAACTGAAGGTCGGAGCTAATTTTCTTCTCGGCTTCACTTCTCTCAAACATTTTTCCTTCCCTTTCGTGGAACCACTCTGCAACATCCCTGATGTCATCGTAGAGTTGGTCCTCTTCACGTTCTGCTTGATTAATTACTTCCGCAGCGTTCAAACCCATAGGAATATTTTATCAGTTTAGAATATTAATGTTTTTCTTAGGTTTGCATTGAGTTAATAGGAGTTTTCTTTCCCAAAAATTCTTGAAGTTAACCTGCTACTCTAAGATAAAAAATTTAACCTCTGTGAAGACACAACCAAAAATCTGTATTCCTACAACAACTCACTGAACTCGCCTTTAGTGTAAACTGTTCCATCACTGCTCTGGATAACCCTTTGATCCCGGCGAGGATCAGTCAAATTATACAACGATTCAATCTCCTCAGCAGTCAAAGCACGGTTGAAAACCTGAGGTCCTAAGAGTAGGGTTATCCATCAGATTTTAATATTTTGCTCGATGAATAACTGTCATGGTAACTGCAAATATAACCTCGAGACTCAATAGGATAGAGGATGAGATAAGGAAGATAAGGTCAGAGGTACAGTCGAAGGAGTCGTTTGAAGAGATGGCTGGAGCCTGGTCTGACTACGAGACAGAGGAAGGAGAAAGCCTGGAAGAAATGAAAAATGAGATTTACGAACGCAGAGAAGGCGAGTCCCGGCGATTCAACTGATGAAAGTTTTCGACACAGATGTTGTCATCGATTTTCTACGCGGAGACAAAGAAACCGAGGAGTTTATCCAAGAGTTTGAGGAGGAAATAGCTATAACCTCTATAACACTTGCAGAACTATACCACGGCGCCGAAAAATCAACCAAGACAGAAAAACACTTGGAAGACGTTGAAGAGTTAGCACAATACGTTAAAGTTCTACATACTACAGCAAAAAGCTCACATATCTTCGGAAAGAAAAGAGCCGAACTGGAAAGACAAGGCAACAAAGTAGACGACATGGACCTGCTAATCGCATCCATAATACTCGCCGAAGAACTCGAAATAGTGACAAGAAACACCTCACACTTCAACAAAATAAAAGAACTCGAAGTCCATAAACCAAAAGAATTCAAAAAATAACAATATCACCGCCTAAAAATCAAGATTCTTACAGCTACAACAACTCACTGAACTCACCCTTACTGTAAACAGTTCCATCTTTTCCTTGGATCACTCTCTGACTTTGTCGAGGATCAGTCAAATTGTATAGAGTTTTAACCTCCTCAGCAGTCATATTCGCCGGATTATATCTTGGGTCTGCTGTACAGCGCTAAAGTTATTAAATATTGCTAACTATTGTTAGGTTTATGACAAGTGCCAGTACTTCTTTCAGTATACCCGAAACTATGAGGGATGAAATTGATGTTCTCGTTGATTCTGGAGAATATAGTTCCAGAAGCGATGTCATGAGAGATGCATTCAGAACTTTCCTGAGGAAGAACCCTGAGAAACGGATCAGGATAACGGTAGAGCTCTACAAAAGTAAGGATATCTCACTTATGAGGGCTGCCGAACTCGCAGAAATGGACCTGGAAAACTACAAAGAAGAACTCAAGGAGAGAGGAATAAACATAGAGACCAGAGAAGGCGGCGAGGAAGAGAAAGAAGAAGTTGAAAAGAGGCTGTAAAAACCGTATGCTTATAATCGATACAGATGCAGCCAGTGTCTTAGCCAAAGGCGAACTTGTAGACGAAACACTAAAACTATTTAAGAACCACAAAGTCGTCATTACTCCTAAAATTGAAGAGGAACTCGAAAAACCGCTTGAACACGGCTACAAATACCCAAACAAAATATTCGATAAGTTAGACACTGAAACACCTGCCAAAGAAGAAAGAAAACAGTACAGAGAACGATTCAACGAACAATCAGTTGACAAGGGCGAACTTGAAGCCATCACAGTAGCAGAATCAAGAAACGCAATATTCTTCACGATGGATCAAGCCGCCGCCAAATACGCAGAAAAACAAGAAGTACAGACAATAGCCTTCAACAACCTCGCCAAACTACTAAACCAAAAAGAAATAATCTCTAAAGACGAACTCAAAGACTCAATCAAAACAATAGAACGAAAAGACAACCGAAAAATAAACACAGACAACATACTCAAAGAAAACTAAAAAACCAACTGCTACAACAACTCGTTGAATTCGCCTTTAGTGTAAACAGTTCCATCTTTTCCTTGGATCGCTCTTTGATCCTGCCGAGGATCAGTCAAGTTGTAGAGAGTTTTGATCTCCTCTTCGGTTAAGGCACGGTTGAAAATTCTTACATCTTGGATTTTTCCATCTAAGTATTCGCTGCTGTTGCCTCTGCCTATAAAAGGATCTCCCCATGATATACTGCCGTCGGTATCTAAGGTGTTAGATCCTTTCTCGATACCATTTATGTATAAAACCACATTTGAACCTCTAACTACGCCTGTAACAAATAGCCATTTACCTTTTGATATTGAGGTAGATACGATTGTAGAAGACGAAGCGTTATCTGGATAGACATAAAACAACTGCTCATTGCTATCCATATCAGCATACAGAGAAGATTGAAAAGTAGGTGACTGACTTGAAATAACAGCATTTCCTAAGCTTCCAGACCCTCCTGACGCATCAGAATCATATCTTACCCATGCACTAAATGTCAGATTATCGAAAGTAAAGCTTCCAGAACCTGAAATATAACTACTTGTACCATCAAAACTATAGGCGCTCTGCCCCAGTCCAGAGGTAACTGTGGCGCCGTTGTTGGTGCCGTGGTTGCCGTTGCCGGAGTAATCCCGGGTGTCGCCATCCAGAGGCCAGTAACCGACAAGGGAATCAGCGCCAGGCCCTATTTCGTTGAATTCGTCCATTGAGTAAATGCCTGAGGATTTTACGCCGTTCCTCTTTTTGTATTCTGATTGTGTAAAGATTTTTGGGTCTGCTATGTATGCATAACTGGTGCTATCAGAGTTGCCGAAGAACTGTCTGAAGTACTCATCTCTAGAATTTTGACCATCATTTCGGAATACATACTTTTGGTATTCGGATGTGCTTGGTGAAGGATATTGTATGTTTTCAGAGCGGCTCCAGTCCGGAATGTTGTTTCCCTTAGCCCAGTACACTAGATAAAGATAATTTCCTGAGCCCGAGTTACTCCAGTCAGAGGTCTTGACTAAATTAGTTAAGAAATTCTCATAGGAATCGTTCTCCCTAGCATCGACCTTGTAAACATTTTCAAACCCGTCCTGAGCTCCTAATACCTCTGTATCTGAATTTACGCCGCCGGCAAAATCATCAAATTTATTTTCTGCTTCATGCAATTCATGTGAATGAAGATTACCGCCACCATCAATACTGGCTCTCTGTTTGTAGAGTTGCTGGATTTCTGATTGGTTGAGTGCCGAGTGATAAATTCTTATATCATCCATTTCTCCCGTAAATGATCCTCCGGACCCTGTATTGAATGAATCTGCTTCACTGTAGTCGCCGATAAAACCATATCTCGTCAAGTTCTGTCCTATGGCATTACCGCCTGTGGATGCTGTTCCATCTACCTCACCATCTAGATAAAATGTAACAGAACCATGGTCATATACGAAGACCACGTGATGCCAGTTTCCATCTGTTACATCTGTATTAGCACTGATATCTGATACGCCGTTTTCATCAGCTAATCCTATATCTATAGCGTTGGAACCTGTACTTCCTCCAACTCCAAAACGCCAAAACTCACTTCTATCCCATGAATTAATTACCTGTCCACTAGAATCAACTTTAATCCATGCGGACAAAGTAAGTTCAGGAAGTTGACTGGCAGAATCATAATACAGATTTTTCACAGGAATCTTGTCTCCTTCAAAACTGTAAGCACCAGATCCAATCTTCGAATTTTCAATCCAGGTAGGAGTATCTGAATCCAGAGGACCATGATTGCCTTGACCGCTACTATCAACTACTTTATCTTTCCGTGTTCCTGCTACAAATGGTGTTGCATGGTCTTTAGTTTCTATCTGTACGCCACATAGCTCCAGCCACTGTTGGTCTGTTGAATAAGCCCATTTTAGACCAGGTTGAAAGCCGTCAGAATAATCCTGAGTTATTTCAACTGTTATCTCAAACCTGTGCCAAAGTTCATCATCCTCCATCGTGATAGACTTGCTTCCTTTAGTATCCCAACCATCTGACACCCAGTTTAACCCGGCTAAATTTTTCTGGGTCGCACCCGATTCTAATCTGTACCACCCTGAATATGTTACATGATCTCCTGATGATAGACTGACAACTTCTGTATTATCATGCATTCCATGCCACTGATCATCCGAACCTGTTTTCTCTAAACGAACAACCTCGGGATAAGGGGCAGAATTATCTTCTTTAGTCACTGTATTACTAGAAGCATTTCCCTTCCAACCATAATCCATGTCAGGCTCCTCTAACCTACTATCCTTAATTATGTTCTCAGTATACTCGGCAAAATCATCAAACTTGTAATGCAAAACTTTCGCCCTTGAAAGCTGCTTTACTTCTTTTTTTGATAGTTTATGATCGTAGAGTCTTACATCATCTATCTTGCCTTCAAAGTGGTTGCCGCTTATATCTCCATCTCCTTCAGTGTTTCCTCCAATAACATAGGGGCGATTTGCTTCAGTATTATGGGTGCTGCTAGTACCGACAAGTTCGCCATCAAGGAAAATCCTTGCTTCATCGGACCCCACATCTACTGAGAATGCTAAGTGATGCCATTGATTCACGCTTACAGAGAAATCGGGTAGACCTTTATTACTGGAGGACTGTGGTGATGACTCATTCTGGCTTAATAAGACAGTAGCATATTCCGAGTAATCGCGTGATATGATACGCGCCCCTCCATTACCGGATGTAGTAGTAGATTTAAACCAGAGTGAAAAGGAATAGTAATCTTCATACTCTACGAAATCACTATGGCGAATCAACTCTACACCGTTGGAACCTCCACTAGTATTGTCATAACAATCTCCAATTTTCCCATTTGAATAAGAAGGACTGCCTTGCTCATAACCATTATAACTTCCTATAGAATCCTCAGCACTGCCATCTAACTTCCACCAACCAACTAGACTCATAAACCAGAATCAACCCGTATAATTGAAATCCAAACTATTAGTATCAGAGTTTTCCACAACCTCAAAATTACTGGTTTTAATTTTATTAGAACCAACATTCAAATCCGCGTTCGTCAATTCCAACGTGCCAGGTGCGCTGGTCGACGTGGTGTAACTTAGAGCAGTGTTGCCCATTGTTTTATCATGTAACAACGCTCTTGAGGTTTCATCAGACTGTCCGTGTAGCATATATCCGTATCCGTCACGGATGTTGAACAGAGAGTTCCCATTCCCATCCTCGATACTCCGACCAGTGGCGAGGCGGAGATTTGAGTTCATTATCTCTACGGGTGCGCTACTGGCGTCTATTAGTTGATTGCTTCCTGACCAGACTTCTAGTCCGTCTGAGGATTTGATGTCGTAGGCTGAGACTGATGGGAGCATTGAGGCTGCTCCTAGGCCGAGTGCTCCGGCTCCTAGTTTTTTCAGGAATCCTCGGCGGGATACTTCCTCTTTTTCTTCTTTGGTATTTTTTTCTCTTTGTTCTGTTTCTCTGCTTGATACTTGTTCTACTTTTTCTTCTATTTTTTGTTCTATAAGCTGTGAGAGTTTTTCTGCTTTCTCTTCGTCTTCCACAATGTCTTCTATTTCGTCTTCCATTTTTTATCAGCTTTTTAAAGTGTTTTCAGGAGTTTTCAGCATCTGTTTCCGGCGCAAATTTCGCCATTTGACGATGTTAGGCTTTGTCCGTTTAGATCTATGTTGTTGGTTCCTGCACTGTTTCCGTTGCTCAGTGTTTGTTGAAGGTTTTGGCTGCTGGAGGTATCGCTGTCTTTCACGCAGTTTCCGTTTCCGTTGACAAATTCGTCTGCACCACAGTTTTGAAGTCCTCCTATATTGTTTATGGAGTTGCCTTCAAGGTCTAGATCGCCTGCTTTTATTGCTACGCCGGTTACAGTTCCTGATTTTTGGATGAATGCAAGTTGTTTCTCACTGTTCACGTAACCTGCTATATCATTGCCGGAATTGTCAGTCCATCTGACATCGTTAATATTGTTTAGGTTAGCGTTGTTGGCATCACTTCCTCGACTTAAGACTTGACCAAGGTTCTGAAGTTCGTTTGTGCTTGAAGTATCTCCATCATCTGCGGCTTCATAATTTGAGACACAGTTGTCACCTCCCTCAAGAACTTCATCACTTCCACATCTCGTGGCAGCGTCTGTATTGGCTTCGTATTTGTCGGTGAAGGACGTGCTTCCTCCGTTTTCTATTGGAATTGTTACTGTACCACTGTTCCTTGATGTGTCTTGTAGGTTTTGATCATCAGTACTTCCAGGAGGTTGGTCGCTGTTGCTCCAGTCGATATTTTTGATTGGGTTATTGCTCATATCCAGTGGTCCGTACATATTGTCTCCTGATTTTCTTAGGGAGCCTCCTTGAGTTCCTCTATCCCCGTGGAGATACATGTTCCATGAGCTGAATCTTATGTCGTCGGTATATTCAGAGTTTCCGTCCAGTGTGGTTCTGAGTTGACAGGTCTGACCATCTCCTTTCATGTCTATTATGGTCTTTTTGCCTTTAAAGTTGGAGTTTTGGTATATGGTATCCCAATATTCGTTTCCGTCTCCACAGGTGTCGTCTCCTCCGGCATGGTATCTTTCGACTTTGACGTCTGAAACATGTCTACCGTACTCGAAGTAAAGCATCATTTTGCCGAAGTCGTTGGAAAATGAGTATGTGTTTGCTTTGTTAAAATCTATTTTGATTTTTACAGGCAGATCTGCATCGTTGAAGTCGCATCCTGAATTCCACTGATGATCGAATAAATCTTCTAAGCTTCCTGAACGACAATTAGTGTTGGATGAAACACTCCATTTTTCATCGGCACCAATGAAGTAATTATTGTAATGACCAAGTATAACCGGGTCACTTATCCATGAGAAAGGAGATATTACAGCGTTTTCTATACTGTTATCTTTCAGATTAAGATCTCCTGTCATGGCATCGCCATTACGGTTTAGGTATCTTGAGTCTGTGTCTCCTGTGTCTATTCTGTATTGGTTGTTGTTGAGGTATAGGCCCCATGCCGGGTTGTCTAGGTCTACTCCGTCTACTTTTGTTGGTGCTAGGATTGGGTTGTTATTGTTTAGGTCTAGTGTTCCGTTGACATTAATGTTTTGTGATCCTAGAGGTGTTATTGATTCTATGTTTTGTAGGTCGGTGGCTGTGGCTATTCCTGTCAGTATTAGAAGTGAGAAAAGTGTTGTAAGTATCTTTGTACTTTTTGGTTTCAAGGATATCTGTTCCTGTTGAATGTTTTTTGGTTGCTGGTTTAAACTATTTTTCTTGAGTTGGAGGTGTTTGATGGTTGAGAGTGTTTTTACTGGACTATTATGGATCCTGATATTTGTTCTGCAGTGGTTTCTGCGGGTTTTGCAGTGTAGTATGTCAGTGAGTTAAGGTTTGTTGTTTTGGAGTCTTGGGCGGGTATCTGCAGGTTTTCTTTTTCTGATTCGAATACTATCTTCATTTTGTAGTTTTCTTTGTTTTGGAATTTTATGTTTTCTTCTGGCGTTATTGATGGTCTTGATGGCTTGGCTACACCATTAGAGAGTTTGATTGTGGTGGTGTTTCCTGCCTTGTTTTGTTTTTCTGTTTGGTCGGTCTGCCCGGTTTTTTCCTGGATAGGTTTATCTGTGTTGTTTATTGTGTTTGTTATTGGTGTTGCTAGAATTGTTCCTGTTGCTACTGTTGCTATGACTATGATTATAGCTAGCCTTGGTTTCCATTCTTTCTTTATCTCTTTTTCGAGTTTTTCGGTTATTGTTTCGCTTTTCTGTATTTTTTGTTTAATTTCTTCTGTATTGTTTGTCGTTTTTTCATGGTTTGTTTCTTGTTTTACTTCGTCTACTATTGATGGTTTGTAGCCTTCTTCCAGAAGTGCTTCCTTGAGTTCACGAGGATTCTCTCCGTTTCTCAATTCTTTTTCGATCCATTTCCGGATGTTTGAATCCTCCATAATTCTTTTGTGTCAAAGTTCGAATAAAAAATAGTTCCTTGTGTTCAAGGAGTATAGATACTTCCCTTAATTGTACGTCCATCATCCAATGGGTCGGCATCATAATAAGTGGTTCTGTTAAAATTCCTGACCACAGAACTACCGGGTTGAATGCTGAAAGAAGAGATATTCCTGTCAAAACTTACCTTGAACGAATGTGACGCATTGTTCCTGAATTTAACAGCATCAGTACGGTTGATTGTAGCTGTTGCCGGATTGGCAGAGACTTTTCCCAAGGTTACTGTTGCAGGTTCTTCTGATGTTTTTTTGTCTGTGGCAAATGGCTGAAAGTATAATCCTAGAAATAAAGCTGTTAATATGGTCGAAAGGATTATCACTTGTTTAACACGGATTTCAGATGCTCCTTCAATACCCTTCTCTACACCTAAAGATATTTTTCTGATTTTATCCTCAGAATTGATGGAGATACTTGAACTAACCTCCTCTTCTTCAACTTCATCTACTATCGAAGGATCATAGCCCTTATTCTCTAAAGCTTTCTGTATTACTTCACGTGATTCCCCTTTATCCAACTGCTGCTCAACCCATCTCTTCAGCTTTCTATCTACCACAGACTTAAATTTGAAGATTTAGGATAAAAAATCCCATGATATCTCATTTGACTGAAACAAACAAAGATGATAACTTCACTATTTTTTATTTGCTGATAAGGACTATTAATTCCTGAGTCAATGATAAAATTAATACTTGCTCAAATATCTGATCCTTATTCCCAGATAACACTGCTCGTTTGAACAATTCTGATCAAAAAAGTATTCTACCCGACCACCTTATCTTTCATCTCTGGATCTCACCTATTTTCTGGATTATTTTAGCTATTACTTCCTGTCTAATTGCTGTGAATATGAGTAGTAGTGCTGATATCAATCCTAGTCCAATCTTCACTTCATCAGTTTTTGACTGTATCTTTTGTGTGGTTCCTTTGTTGTATACTGTGTGGTATACTTTTTTTTGGCTTGTGTAAGCCGTGTGGATGTTTCCTATGTGGTCGATTTCTATGTCGTTGTACTCTCCTGTTTCTGAGCCTTGTTTTATTGTTTTGGTCGTCCATTCTCCATCTTTTTTCTTTGCATATTTTAGACCTGTTCCTTCATCGTGGTATACTAGATGTGTAGTATTTCCTTTTGATGTAAGAGCTAGTCTTGTGAAGAATGCATCACCGAATGTCCTTGAATCTTGGTCTTTGTAGGTTATCTGTTCTGTTTCGGTGTCTAGGTATGCTAGTTGTTCATCGCATCGTTGATCTGTGTCGATGTCGAGGTCTGATTTTATCTTGGTTGAGGTGTTTTCTGAACTCCAACCTCCGTCGTATTCTCCTATCTTTAACTGTTCAGAGTTTCTGCCTGTATAGGCTACTTTTATCGTGTTCCCGCATTTCGATGTCTCTGTATACCATCCCTGTCCGTCCTCAAGTATTTCTTTGCTCCATTCCTGTTTTTTCTCAGCCATTTTCAGCCCTTGAGAAGGTGAGTGGTAAAATATTACAGGTTTGCTTTGGTGGAAGTTGAGTGAGGAGTACATTCCTACGGAGGTTCCACCTCCTACAACATTATCGACTTCTGTCCTGTTCCATTCACCGTTCTGCCTATTTGCGTAGTACAGTTTTTCATTTCCTAGGTCTCCATCTTGGTATGAAATCGACGGTTGACCGCTCTTTGACTCCAGTGATGGATACATCCCTGTCTCTGATCTATTATCTATTACCTGTGTATCCCAGTTCCCCTTTCTCTGAGCTGAGAAATCGGTGATTGAGGTCGAGTAGCTTTTCTCTGCCAGCCTCAACCCTGTGTCAATCGAGTCTACATATGCAATTCCTACATTGCTTCCATAAGAATCTACTTCCACAAACTTCCCATAAGTATCGTTGGCTACTACTTCTGTCTCCCAGCTCGGTTCTGGCGGCGTGTACAGCAGTGAGACTGATGTGGCGATTATTGCTGCTGCGGTTGCTGCCTCTAAGACCCCGTATTTCATTTTTTAACTCATCGAGATAAGCATATTGATTTTAGAGGTTTTTTCTGCTGGTTCTAATGCTTTTCCTATGATTGAGCCTGTGCATTTTGTCAGGTCTTGACACTTCATAGCCTTACCGGCAGCGGAGGATGTTGTTAACATGTCTCCTGGTTTAATTTCTCCGTTCTCCATCGTGACTTTGACCGGTACTGTTCCAGTCATAGCGATCGGTACCCCGTCTCTTTCCTTAGCCATCACCATTGCTGGATCGGTTGAAACTACTCCTGCAACCATTCTATCATGTTTTCCTTGAGTCTTGTCAACACTGTTATTACCTGAGATAGTTACCACCGTACCAGGTTCTAGCTGGGATTCATTGTTGATCTTCTCGGCAACATCCGCTCCAGAACCAACAATATCTCCACCGACCTCTACATCGTTCTCAACCCAGACATCACCGCCATCAACACTGGACTCACCAGTACTGTAAGAACCAGCAATCAAGTTGTTCGACTGTGTAATACTACCACCTCTAACCTCCTCATTATTCAACTGGATATTACCAGAACCACTACCATCAATATCAATATTACCAGAACCAATACTCGTTATAGCCTGACTACCAGCATCATTACCTTCAGACAGCACCTGGCTTAAAGTCTGCGTAGCCCCGGATTCAGCATCTCCAGTCTGAGCATCAACATAATCCTTCGTAGCAGCATCAGTCCCAGAATCAGGAGTCTCCAGGTTCCTGATATCATTAGAGTTCATGTCCAGATAGCCATTAGGAATCTGAATATTTCCATTCGGGCTCACATCCAGCAAATTATCTCCATTAGAATTTCTCACCTCTAAATCATGGTAACTCTCGCCACCACCTTCACCGTCTATAACCAGCCTCATATTCCTACCTGTTTCCATCCTAATATCGTTCCCCTCATGTCCAATATAATCATCGTTAGTGAAACTAATCATGCCTCCGTTACGGATATTTAGGTTTCCGTTTGGAATCTCAATGTTCTGACTGCCATCGAATCTGATTGCGTCTGTTCCATCTGTCTGAATTTGTCCTTCAGAATTCAAGTCAAGATAGTTCAGATTGTCTACATGATGTCCTTGCATGTTGAGGCTTCCGCTCATTGAGTCTCCTGATTCATCAACGAATAGACCGCCGATGTCGTTTCCGTTTTCTTGGATTGTTGAGGCGTTTATCGTTCCTACATTCTGTACATTATTGCCGCTCATATCAAGGGCTCCCGTCATGGTGTCTCCACCTTCATTTACGTATGTGTCATCGGCTGTTCCAGTGATTGATTTACAGTTGTAGGTACCATCCGAGTTAACACTTTCAACTACTTCATCAGAGGCACAGTTACTGCCGAAGAAATTATTGATTAGATTAGAATTCATATTTAGACTACTTTCTATACTTACCAATTGAGAATTATCATCTTGTAGGCGAAGAGCATTACCCTGACTATTTATAGCTAAAGCTCCTCCACTATATTCTCTAATATAGCCAGAATCACCATTGTTACTGAAGCTTATACCTCTAGCATCTTCAATTTCATTATCAGATATGTTCAGAGGTCCAGTCATTGTATCTCCGCTCTCATCCACAAAGTTACTGTCGGATTCTGTTTCTGTGTAGTATCGGTTGTCTAGGTTGTAGCTGTTTTGTCCTGTGACGTGTCCGTAGCCGTCAAAGTTGAGGTCTTGGATGATGGTTCCTCCGGAGTTGTCGATGTTTCCTATATTTGATGTGTCTGCGTGGCTTAGTCCTGTGCTTCCTCCTAGGTTGGTTGTTCCTCCTCCTGATAGACCTGAGTTTGCGTTGATTGTTATGTCTGTGTTTGTGATTTCTGAGTTGTCTATTGCGTTGTTTCCTAGGGTTATGTCTTGGAAGTATCCTGTTTTCCATCTTCGGCTGGAGCTTCCTACGTTGAATGTGTCGGTGTATCCTGATGGTGGTAGGAGTGATCCGTTGATGTTTAGGTTGGATACGTCTGTGTTCTGTACATTTCCCCAGACGTCGAGGTTTCCTCTTATCTGTACATCGTTTTGGTATGTCCATTGGTTTGCTGTTATTGTTTCGTCAGTGTTTTTACGTGGTACTAGGGTTGTGTCTATTTGTACTTTGTCGGAGTTGGTTGTGATTCCTGTTCCGGTGTTTACTGATAGGGCTGATCCGCTTCCTCCAGATAGTCCGTCTCCTGCTGTGGTTGAGTCAAGTTCGTTTATACCCACTGAATTGGTTGAGAGCTTGTTTTTTGATATTGCTCCTGAGGATATCTGGTTGTTGTTTACGATGTTTGTTCCTTCTAGGTTTGTTATTCCGGTTATTTCGTTGGATTTTAGGTTTAATTGACCGTTTACTTGGGCGTCTCCGTTTACATCTAGGGTTGCTGAGGGATTACTTGTTGCTAGTCCTAGTCTTGTTTGTGAGTTGTTCCAGTATAGGTTGTTGCTGCCTGTGATGTTTTCTCCGTCTATGTAGAAGGCGATTTCTCCTTTTTCTCCGCCTCCGCCTACTGATCCGCTTGGATCTAGTGAGACGCAGTCTAGTGTGTCGCCGATTACTCTTACTGCTTCTTCGGGACCGCAGCCGTTTGGATAGTCTGTTAGGTTAGCCCAGCCTAGGTCCAGTCTTCCAACGTTATTTATCCGGTTTTCGTTCATGTTTAGGTTGCCGTTGGGAATTTGGACATCTCCGTTTCTTCTTATCCATAGTTCGTTATCTCCGTTTTGAGTATCTCTGAACTGTATTGAGTCGGTTCCACTATCATATCGTATAGCATAATTTGATGACTTCAGATTGAAGCTGTTAGCTTTGACGTTGTTTGAGATATCTAGGTTTCCGTTAGGTATTTCTACGTTCCCCCCGTCTAAGGTGAGTGTGCCTTCTTGATCAGTTATCTTGTTTCCGTTGAGGTATAGGTTGCCGTTCTGGATTTGTTTTTCTCCTGTTTCGTTGACTACGAAGAGGTTGTCGCCGTTGCTGTCTTCTATTATGTAATCGCTGGCAGTTACTGTTGCTGTTAGTGCGATTAAAGCTAAGGTTAGAATTGTTTTCTTGTTTTTCATTGTCCTAGGCTCACCACTACGTTTCCGTTTGAGTCTACTTTCATTTCTGTTCCTGCGTTTTGTACTGATGCTGTTCCGTCGACATCTAGGTCTTCTTGTGGATTAGCTGTGTTGATTCCTGCTTTCCCTACATCTTGTAGTTCGTTGCCGCGCATGTCTAGATTTCCTTTCAGGGAGTCTCCTGACCTGTTGACGTATACATCCGATACGTCGTTTGCGATGCTGACACAGTCAAATGTGCCGTCATTGTTGATGTTTACTACTGTTTCTCCTGATGGACAGGCTGACCCATAGTAGTTTTTGATTTTATTGCTGTTTAGATCTAGGTTTGCATTCTGGATATCTATATCTGATTTGCTGGAGTCTGCTGTTATCTGAAGCCTCTTTTTTGTGCTTCCTGAGTTATCCCCTGTGTTTACTGTGTACTGCCCTGTGCCCCCGGCATTTATTGTTACTGAGTCATCTGTTCCATCTCCTATTGGTATTGAATTGCTTGAGGTGGAATCAACAATCGAGTTGCCCTGAAGATCGAGGTTTCCCCTTACAATTTCAATCTTTGAGGATCCTAGTTCTGTGACTCCTGGCTCTATATTTAGTTCGGAGTTTCCAGAACCTTGTCGGGATATTTCAATTCCGTTGCCAAACTGACCGAGTGTGTAATCTGTTCCATCCCCTCCTCTTATCGTTAAACCGTTGTTTTCGATGTCGAGATCGCCGTTGGGAATTGCCACTTCTTCATTTGCTGTTCCTGCCGTCAGTATTTGGGTTCCATCTTCTTTCTCTAATACCACTCCGTTTGATGCTTCTGACCTGAGTGTAAGGTTTCCTGAGCCTTCTACGCTGTTTACTTCTTTCAATATGTTTCCTGTGGCGTTGATATTTGCTGTGCTTGTTAAGCCATCTACAGTTATTCTTTGAGAGTTATTTAGCTTGTTGTTACCTATTGAGCTTGCTATTATTTGGTATCTGTTGTTTTTTATCGTCAGGGATTCTGCAGGATTGTCTAGGTCTACTCCGTCTACGTTTCCCGGGTTTATGAGGTTGTTGCCTGCCATGTCTAGGTTCCCTGATGGCAGGTATACTGCACCGTCTATTTCAAGTCTTCCTTCTGAGTTTCTCAGTTGGTTGCCGTTCAGGTCTACTGGATCTAGTACGTCGATTTCGTCGCCTCCGCCGTCAATTGCGTAGACATCGCTTATACTACCGTTATCAAGGTTTACATTTCCTCCTGAAGTATTCAGAGAGCCGTTTATACTGAATCCTGACTGAAATTTAAGTGTATCTACATCTGAAATGTTGTATCCGTTCAGGTTGAGGTTTCCTTTTAATGTGTCTCCTTCGATACTGACTACGTCTTTCCACCTGGCAGCTGAGTCTCCTGTTACGGATGCAGGATCGGCTAGATTAGTTATCTGGTAGCCGTTGGCGTCAATATTCTTAATCAAAGTATTGTTAACTTCTACTGCAGTGTCTAATCCTCCTGCTGGCGCACATTCGAATGATCCGTTATTATATACGTCTTTTACTGCTTGGTCTTCTCCGCAGGATTGGTTAAAAAACTGTCTTATCTCGTTGTCGTTCAAATCAATGTGGTTGTAGAAGTCTATCGGCTGGTCTGATCTGAAGTCTATCTCAGCTGAAGCCGATGTTACTGTTGCTAAAATGAGTGCTGAAATCAGTAGTTTACGCATCTTAAGTATACACTTGTGAGTAATTTGTTTTTGTACACATTTTATACTTTTTGAGAAGGAAAGTGTCGGTAGCTACTTTAGCAGGATCTTCTTTTCATCATCATTTTTGGGCATCAGTTCGGTCAACCGAAGTGTGCCTGCCATGAAGCTTTCGTTAGAGTTAACATATCCCTCAATGTCTCCACCTTTTTCCTCACATTTCACGCCGTAGCAGACCGAATCAAAACGGTTTGTTCTCAGAGTACCCCTCATGCTGTCCCCACTGTAATTAAGATATTTTTCAGGCTCGGTTGCGTTGCCTCCTTCAGTTATACCACACCCTAAACCTACACATATCGTTTCATTCGTTGGTTTTACTGAAGCATCTACTTCAAGGTGCTCAATACTATCGCCTCTTGTACGGATAAGAGAAAGAAATCTTTTAACCAGTTCATAAGGTGCAGATATCTCAATTTGTTTCTTCTGGCTCTGAAGAGGTCCTTTATCAAAGGTTATCTCTGCATCAAAAGTATCACAGCCCGATGTTCTCTCGACATCTCCTATTTTATACGCAATTTCCCCGCCAGGAGAGATTTCCCGAGGCTGTACAACAGTCAAGCTGTCCTCACTCCCTTCAAGCCTTATAGACTCCACCTGAAGTTTCTCCCTAGTATCACTGTCGAAAATAACCTTCAATGTGCCGTTCTTATCAGCTCCAACTTGTTCAATTGCCAACCCTCCGGTTCTGATATCGCCGTCAAGCTGAACATTACAACCAGTATTCAAACTCGGATAAAGTGCCGCCCCTGCAACTGTGACTGCTACAGCCATCCAGCCATAAGTAGCTAAGTACTCAACACCCGACTGTCCAAGCCTACTACTCATCAACAACCTAGAATTAGATTCACTCGTTTATTTAACTCAGTCATCCAACCATCTTCTCAACATAACGACCAATCGGATCCGACTCCAAATTCACTTCGTCACCCTCCTCTTTCTCGGAAAGATTAGTGACCTCCCAAGTCTCCGGGATGATAGTCACACAGAAAGAATCCTCAGTCACCTCAGTAGTCGTCAGAGAGATACCTTCCACCGTGATGAAACCTTTCTCAACAACATAGTTACTCATGCTCTCAGGCAGCCCGAAACTCATGTTCCATCCTTCTTCAAGTTCTTCTACTTCGAGGACTTCTGCTACTGCCTCCACATGGCCTTGTACCTGGTGGCCTCCCATCCGGTCACCGGCTTTCAAGCTTCTCTCCAGGTTTACTTCATCCTCTTCAGAAATATCGGAGAACCAGGTCTTATCCAGAGTTTCTTCAGCTAGGAAAAAATCCAGAGTTGAATCAGAGAATTCTTCTACGGTGAGGCATGCACCGCTGACGCTGATAGAATCTCCCTTAGAGACATCTTCCACAACTTCTTCCGCTTCGACTGTTATCCTTTTTCCTTCACCTGTTTCTCTGACTTCCCGTATTTTTCCGGTTTCTTCTACCAGTCCTGTGAACATGGAAAAGTTTTCGTCAGGGAAGGGTTAAAGAAGTTGCCTCGGAAAGATTTAGGCATGACAGCGCAACACAGAGTAGTCGTAAACGGGATAATAACATGCCAAGGAGAAATACTGCTAGGGAAAAAGAAAGAGGTTGAAGGCCATCCTATAAGCGGCGAATGGCACTTTCCAGGAGGACATCTAGACGAGGATGAGGAACCAGAAGAAGGAGTAGTCCGCGAGATTAAAGAGGAGACAGGACTTGATGTAGAAGTCCATCAGATCGTGGATGCGACTGCCAACACCTGGAGAGATACAATAGACAAACCGGTTCAAATCATGTACCATGTCGAAGCTGAGAATAAAGATGCAGAAGCAATGGACGATTTAGAAGAGGTCAAATGGGTCAACCCAGAAAAACTGAAAGACAGTCTAGACCCTGAGTCATGCAAAAAAGTGAAGAACCGGGAAGAAGTGGAGAAATTCCTGAAAAGAATTGAGAAAGCTCCTTACTAGGCTTATGAAGTTTCTCAGGCATTTCCAAACAGAATTAGAACCTGGAACTCCTGTTTCAGAGTGGAGGCTGTCCGAAAAAGGCAGGAAAGAGATGCAGAAGTTTGTCAGAGAGAATAATTTTGACATCGATATTGTCTATACAAGCACAGAGCGGAAAGCTGTTAAGACAGCTAGAAGGATTGCTGAAAAAGCCGATGCCGAACTTGTGAAAACTGAATTGCTTTGTGAGGTTGACAGAAGTGGAGAAGGCTTTGTAGAGGACCACGATCGATATGTTAACCTGGTTGAAGATTACCTCAACGGCGGCAAAAAGGCCGACTGGGAAGATCAGGAAGAAATGAGAGAAAGATTCCACGAGTTTATTGAGATGGCTGAAGGAAATTCCCTAGCTGTAACTCATGGCATTTTTCTTTCACTAAATGTTCCAGAGTATGAAAAGGTTGATTTCTGGCATGAACTGGGTTTTGGACAGATCGTGCATTATGATTTTTAACTCTCAACCAGTTCAAGTCAATACACAGCAGCTGATGAACCCATGACTTTGAAACTGTTTAACACCTTGACCAGAGAGAAAGAAGAGTTCAAACCAATAACTGAAGGAGAGGTAAAGTTCTACAGCTGCGGTCAGACGATTTACGACGACCTTCACATCGGAAACGCAAGAGCATATGTCGCATGGGACACCTTAACTCGATACCTCCGATGGAAAGGCTACAACGTAAGACACGTCCAGAACATAACAGATGTTGGTCATCTAACTGACGACGGCGATCAGGGGGAAGATAAAGTAGAGAAACGGGCGAAAGAAATGGGTCTAGAGCCTATGGAACTGGTTGAAGACCAGATCGAAAGATACTTCGAAGACACAAAGGCACTGAACATCAAAAGACAGGATATAGTGCCGAGAGCCACAGGACATATCAATGAGATGATTGAGTATGTTCAAAAGATAATAGACAACGGCTATGCCTACGAAGTCGATGGGAATCTCTACTTCGATGTTGAGAAGTTTGCGGAAGACTATCCGTACGGAGAAATGGCTAACAAAGATATTGAACAGTTGAAGGATGAGGCTGAAAGCCGTGTAGAGGAAGATGAGAAAAAGAAGAACCAGTATGATTTTGCCCTATGGTTAAATTCTGAAGGAAGCGGTCACTTGATGGAATGGACAGCCAAGTTCGAAATCAATAGTGAAATCGTCGAATCAACCGGTTATCCTGGCTGGCATCTAGAATGTTCAGTGATGGGACAGAAATACTTGGGAGACGAGTTCGACATCCACGCAGGCGGAAAGGACCACATCTTCCCACACCATCCAAACGAAAGAGCACAATGCTTCGCAGCAACCGGAGAAGGTCAGGCACGGTACTGGCTTCACAATGAATTTATTCAGGTAGAAGGTGAGAAAATGAGTAAGAGTGAAGGGAATTTCTATACTGTTAGAGAACTGTTGAATGAGTACTCAGGAGATGCCATCCGGCTTCATCTTGTGTCCTCCCATTACAGAAGCGAGACTAGTTTCTCCCACGAAGGATTGGAGAAGGCCGAGAAAGAGTTAGGTAAGGCTCGCAGAATGGTTCAAAAAGTTGGAGTTCCTGAGACAGACAATACTGAAGAAGAAATCAAGGAACAGTTTGAGGAGTTTATGGATGACGACCTGAACACTGCTAAGGCGAAGCAGTACTTGATGGAGACAGTCTCTGACCTAAATTCAGTGAGGGAAGATGATGAAGAAGTTTCTCCTGCCGCAGCGAACACAGTTATCCAACTCTTCCAGATTTTAGGAGTAGATATCACTCCTAATACTTCTGAATCTGAAGCCGAGATGGCCGATCTATTGATGGAGATTCGTGATGAGGCCCGTGAGGAAGAGGACTGGGAAACCTCCGATTACATCCGTGACCAGCTTCAAAATCTTGGTTTCGAAGTTGAGGATACGGATGAAGGCAGCAAGTGGCTGAAATGAAGATTTATATCGGGCATTCATCCAGCATGGATTTTAGAGGGAACCTGTACGAGCCATTGAGGAACAGCAAGTTATCTGAAAGACATAACTTGGTGTTTCCACATGATGGCTCTGACGAATTATTTGATTCAAAGAGTTTTCTTCAGGATGAGGCTGATTTGATGGTAGCTGAGGTGTCTCAACCATCTACCGGTCTTGGTATTGAGCTGGGTTGGGCTGATAGTTTTGGCCTTCCGATAATCTGTATCCACAGGGATGGAGAAACGCCATCGAGTTCGATTAAAGCTGTTGAATCGGAGACAGTAGAATACAAAGATAATGAGGAAATGTTGGGTTGTTAAAGGAAAGTATAGAAAAAGTGTAAGGACTTATTCTTCTCTTTCTGCTTTTTCCTGTAGTTCTTTCTTCTTTTTCTGTGTTCGGCTTTCTGTTTCTTCGAAGATTTCTTCAGCTCGTTCGTCGCTTAAACCTAGCATGTCTGCTGCTTTTTGCTTCTGCTTCTTTGCCTTGTCTCGACTCATAACAACCAATGATTAGGTTCTCGGGTTTAAACAGTTTTTGGAAATTGTTCAGTGAATCCTTTCTACATCCTTGAATTGGTCGAAGTCTTTGTCAAAGGAAACTATATCCATATTTAGTTTTTGTGCAGTGGCTGCTATTGAGGCGTCTGTGAAGCTGAGATCTTTTTCCTGAAAATTTTGAACCGTTTTCTTCATTATTGGTTGCGTTACTGGGATGACTTTCGCTGATTTTTCTAGAAACTTGGAGTAATTTACTGCTTTCTTTTTTCCCTGGGAAGAGTAAATGGTATCTAAAACTTCAGCGTATATGTAATCGTTGACCACAATCTTTTCCGGCCTTAGCTCTCTAGCTCTATCATGATGTTCGTCTCTCTTATTGTGATAGGCTATTAGGAAGCTTGTATCAAGCAGTTTCGCCATATAGTTCGTCCTCGTGTTCCTCACTTAGTTTCTCAGTTCCTTCTCCCCAGTCCCATGCATCCATATCATCTAAAGAAACATCTTCCTTCGTCTCATTCAACCACTGAGACATAGCCTCTGTTACCGCATCACCAATAGTTCTACCTTCCTTCTGAGCCTTCGCCTTAAACTCACGGAAGGTTTCATCATCAATACCACGAATAGTCCTAGACATGTAACACATGTACTACTTCAGACTTTTCAATCTTCGCACTTACTCCACCAACTGCAGGAAGTTCGACTTGAACTCCGGATAATAGTCGGGCTTCATTGAGGCTCCAGCCGCCTTTCTGTGACCACCGCCTTCAGCACCTTCTTCAACCGCTTTCTCTGGTAATGCTTCCTGAAGGAGTTTTCCGAGATCTACACGACCGGACTGACATCTTCCGGAGATGTTTACCTCGTCTTCGTCTCTCTGTACAACTAGGTGAATCCACTCAGGCGTCTTCGTCGACATATTTGTCGCAATACTGGAGTTAATGTTAAACTCGCTGTCAAGTTCGAAGAAGATTACACACTGGTCTCTATCTACTTCTCTTTCCTCTTCATAGTTCTCCAATACTTCGTTAAACTCGTCCTGCATCTCCAGGTAGACTTCATAGACCTGACGGTATTCCTCCTGCGCCTCGATCTCCATCAAGCTGTCGGACTTCATCAGTGCCTCATAGGCTAGTTTTGCAAAGTGTTTTGAATCCCTGTACGGCTTGATGTTCAGAATTGAGGAGTATCTTCCGTATTCACAGTTCTTAGCTAGTTGTTGCTGCGTCTTTTCATCCGGCAGATACTTATCGTACTCTTCCTCTAAGTTGTCAAATAGTTCAGGACATGAGTCGACTCCAAAGTCCTGTATAACCCCCATTCCAGCAATCCACCGCAGTTCGTCTTTTAATCCGAATTCCTCGGATATATCGAGGCAGATTTTGCTGCATGGAACATAGATTTCCGCATCGAACTCTCGCGGGTTGACGAAGCTTACTCCTTCCGGCTTTCTACCGAAGCTGTGATGATCAACCATCAATATTTCTAGATCGTAGTCTTCTAGGAGCTGTTCCATCTCATCTGCTTCCAAGTTGAAATCTAGGACGATCAACTTGTCCAGATTCTCAATCTTCTCATGATCTTTCTCGGATAGATGGTAGGCTCTTTCTTCCGGGATGGATACCCATTGGGCTGGCTCTCCTCTTACTTCTTCCAGTATTTTGGAGATAATTACTGAGGAGGCTGTGCCGTCCATATCCCAGTGGTGGATGATCCCTATATCTTCTGTTTCTTCGGATTTTTCCAGAAACTCTACTGCTGGCTTCAATTTTTCGACTTGCATAATCAATCACTCCGAACTCAAACGATTTAATGAGAGGGTACCAAGGTTACCCCCAATCTACTCTACAGGATCGGAGAAACTGAATTCGATTTTACGCCCCTCAAACTCAACGCTGCCGGAGTAATCCAAGTCCTCACCACCAAAGCCAAGCTCGGAGAGGTTAACCCTGCTCCGGATCTCCTCTTCATGCTGTTCGAGAGGCTCTGTATCACCACTGAAAGAAAGCTCTACCTGATCCTCAACTTCAAGCTCAGCTTCCTTTCTTTTCTGCTGGATATCTCTTATCACTTCAGCGACGAACGCTTCGTCAAGAAGCTCTTCTGTCCTTTCCTGATCTATGTAAACTGTTCCATCGGAGAACTCCTCACCTTCCATTCCTTCTGGCACATGGGTTCTTACATCAAACATTTCTGAACCAAGTTCTTCACCAGCAAGCTCGACAGATTCACTTGCCTCGACTTTCTCAGCAACCTCTGCATGATCTAAATCAGCGAGTTCTTCTTCAGCGTCTGAAACTTTACCACCTAGGACCGGACCTGCCTCAGCATAGTCAAGTTTGACCTCATAGTCAAGCTCAACTTTCTCAAATACCACTTCTTTGGCATTGAGATTCTCCTTCAGCAGTTCTTCAAGATCTTGTACAGCCTGCTCTACTTCTTCACTTCCTGAAACAGTTACTCTTTTGACAGGATGCCTTAATTTTATTCCTTGGTCCTGTCTGAGACGAGCCGCTGCTTCCTCGACATCCTGGAAGATTCCCATGCCTCTTTCTAGGTCTCTGTCTAGGAGTTCATCATTTACTTCTGGCAGATCCTGCATATGGATTGAGTCTTCGCCCTCATGCAGATACTCGGCAAGATAAGGCGTGAACGGTGAGAGCAGTCTTAGAAGATCATCTGTAACCTTTCTAAGAGTCCAGGATGCAGCTTCCTGGTTTTCTCCATCTTTTAGTCTGTCTCTAATCATCTTGATGTATCCACGAGACAGATCGTTTTTTGTGAAGTCCTCTAGAGTTTGTGCTGCTTTGTATGCCTGGTAGTTCGGCTCTGTGCACTGTTCTCTTACTTCTTCAAGCACAGAGTTGAACCTAGACAGGATCCATCTGTCCTCAATCTCTAGATTCTCTGGTCTTTCTGTTTCCCCTGTGTATGTGTCTTTGTAGTTGTATGTGTTCCAGAGGATGTTGAGGAACTCCATGTTTTCCTCCATCTTATCCCATGTAAAGTTCAAATCGTCCGCAGGATTCCCGGAGAGAATGAAGAATCTGAGAATATCCCTACCGTACTTTTCCACTGCTTCTTCAGGCGAGACAACTATTCCTTTCGACTTACTCATTTCCTTTCCATCCAACATGACTTTTCCGTGGTAGATGACATTGTCGAACGGCTTCTGATCATAAGTCATGTGGGAAGTGATGAACTGGCTGTTCCACCATCCACGGATTTGATCAAATCCTTCGAGCTCCAGATCAACCGTATCGACATCCTCAAACGAGAAGTCTATCTCCGGGTTCTTCAGTGAAGCCCAAGGAGCTACACCAGAGTCAAACCATACATCTAGTACATCAGGAATCCTCTCCATAGTGCCTCCACATTCCTCACAATCCAGCTCTACATCGTCAATGTAAGGTCGGTGAAGGTCATCCGGTACTTCCGGCAGTTCGTCTCTATCACCGATTACCTTTGTGTGGTCGCAGTCCTGGCATTCCCAGATCGGAAGCGGGATTCCCCAGTAACGCTGTCTGGAAACCGGCCAATCACCTAGCTGTTCAAGCCACTCATGGAACTTCTGACCAGCCCAGTCCGGAACCCAGTTAACCTCCTCATTGTAATCTACAAGTTCGTCTCTAAACTGCGTTGCTCCGAAGAACCACTGTGGGATTGAGAGCTGTAGAAGCGGCGTGTCACATCTCCAGCATTTTGGATACTCGTGGTTAATCTCTCCAGAGTAGAGAAGATTTTCTCCTAGATCTTCCATAATCTGAGGATCTGCATCCTTGACATGAGTACCTTCATACTTTCCGGCTTCTTCAGTAAATTCTCCTTTCAGGTCTACAGGGGAAATCTGTTTGACATCGTTCTCCTGCCCTACTTCATAGTCTTCTTTACCGTGGCCTGGTGCGGAGTGAACGAGTCCTGTGCCGCCTTCTAGGTCGACATATCTTTCTGACAGGATTACTCTGCCCTGAACATCTTCTTGAGCAGGAACGATATCTTCCAGAGGATGATTATATTCTCTACCCTCTAATTCTGAGCCTTCAATCTCTTTCAAGACCTCAAATTCGTCTTCCTCAATTCCGAACTTCTCCATTATCTGGTCTCGGAGCTCGGAAGCCATCCAGATTTTCCTATCATTAAACTTGACTAAAGAGTATTCATGTCCTGGATGTACCATGATCGCTGCGTTAGCCGGAAGAGTCCACGGTGTTGTTGTCCAGATCAGGAACTCCTCATCAGAGTCTTTGACCGGCATCGCAACATAGACTTCAGGATCATCTAGCTTAGTATATTCGATTTCATTGTATGCTACAGCCGTTTCACACCGAGTACAGATATGGACTGGATACTGGTCCTCGTAGAGATACCCTTTCTGATACGCTTCCTTGAATGTCTGCCAAGCTCCTTCAATATAATAATCGTGATAGGTTACATACGGGTTCTCCCAGTCCATCCATATTCCAATATCTTCAAAGTCATCGTTCATCTGATCGATGTGTCCATCAACAAAGTTCTGACATTCCTTGATGAAATTCTCAACTCCGAAGTCTTCAATTTCTTTCTTAGAGTTAAAGCCTTTCTCCTCTTCTACTTTGTTCTCGATCGGAAGGCCGTGAGTATCATATCCTGGCTGAGAATGCACATTGAATCCCAGCTTTCTATGGAAACGCAGGTAGAAGTCTTTCAGTATTTTGTTGAGTCCGGTTCCCATGTGGATGTTTCCTGATGCATAAGGAGGACCGTCTAGGAAGTAGAATCTTTCGTTTCCTTCGTTTCTGTCTAAAACTTTTTGCCGCGTATTGTTTTCCTGCCACTGTTTTGAAACAGTTGCTTCAATTTTGTCCGGATCGTAGCCTGTCATAACACCGGTTCCGGCTCTGAAAGTTAAAAGTATTTTTCAGTCAGGATGCGTCCAGGTTTATTTCTGTGTGTTTTTGCAGTCTTTGACATGGAAGTTTTTACCGCACTCCGTGCATTCTGGGAATAGCGGGCGGTATCCTTTGAATGTCATTTGTCCTCCGCATTCAGGGCATTTTAGTTTCATATCTATCGAGATAGACCTTTTTACTGAAAATATATAGATTTTATTAATGAGCTTTTCTCAGTTTATACATTATGTTTTCTGGTTTTATAGGTCGAGAAGTTAGTAAAGGACAGTCTGCGATTGAGTACTTGACTACTTATGGATGGATGCTTGTTGTAGTTGCGGTTGTAGGCGGAGCGATTTTCTCAGTTATCCAGAGTCAAGGAGGCGTTGAGGCTGTTTCTGGGCTTTCCGATTCAAAGATTGAGGTAACTGATTTCGGTGTTACCTCAGAGGGAAATCTGCAGATGCGTGTACGGGCTGCAGCTTCTGAGGATGTAACTGTTAATGAAGTAAAGATTTCTGATCCATCAAATAATACTCTAAAGACTTCAAACAGCTCTCAAATTTCTGTCCCTATCGGAGCCTCTGACACTATAACCTTAAGTAATGTAGAACGCTCTGAAGGGAGCAACACTTATGATTTAAGTGTAATTTACGACGCCGGAGGATTGACAGATCTGGAAGCTTCTGGGCAGATTCAAGGACCTATCAAGATAGTCCAAGTTGTTATAGAGAAGCTCTTGACATCAGGCGGTGAGATGGAATCACTGGACATACAGTCATCTCTTCGATCAGGCGACGGCACACCAATCTGTATCGGAGAAGGATGTAGTTCGACAAGTGGTTCTGAACTAAGTGGAACTGAAAAGTATGTAAACCGTTCCGGAGACAACATGACCGGAACACTTCAAACAGATAGCATCGACTTTAACTGTCTTGGCAACAACTGCAGCATCTCAACAGGCAGTTTAGAAGGCTATGTGAACACAGAAAACAATTCAATGGACGGAACATTAAACACAACTGAGGTTAAACCAGTAAATGCTCCTGTCTGTCTTGGCGAGACCTGCTGACAAACGGAAGAATATTAAACAAAGAAAAACACAACAAAAAGGTATAAGATATTTATGAAACAAGAAAACGAAGAAGCTGAAGGAAACATAAGCAGGAGAAAATTCCTGAAAAAAGCCGGGCTCGGATTAGCAGGTGTAGGAGCATTCTCAATGCTTCCTGCATCAGCAGTCGACATAAAAAGCAGTGACCTGAAGTTCTTTGGAACTGACAGCAACACAGAGTTCGATATAACCGACGGTGGACCAGCAACGTTTGACACAGAAGTAGTCATGAACTCAAACGCCGACATGTCATCCTCAGATACATTGAAACTGCCAACAGTGAACGGTGACCCTTCAAATCCGGAAGAAGGAGAAATCTGGTACGACTCCAGCGCATAAATAACAAGTGATCCAAAAAATGGGAAAAATCGGAGAAATCGGCTTGAAAACATCAGCAGGAACACCAGTAAAGCTGCCAGTATACCAACTCAGCGACTTCTCCGAAACACCGTCCTTGAAAATCAAAGTAGGTTCAGAGATCGGCGGACTCAACCTTGTAGACCCTTCAAACTCAGATGCAACACCAGTAAAAGTCAAAACAGCAAACGACATCCTGGCAATATCCACAACCGGACCATCAACCGGACCTACAGCAACAGTAGACGCAACACTGAACAGCCAGACAGCAGAAATAACAATATTCGAAGACACAACCGGAAGCGGAACAGCCGACAACACAGAAACAATAACAATCAACGACGGAACCAACACAACCACACTAAGCAACATACAAGGCGGCACAGGAAACAAGTACTGGATCAAAACAACCCTAACCAACTCCAACATGGAGAAAACCGCAGAAATCAACTCAATAGAACTCTCAGTGTAGAAAAATGGTAAAACTAAAATGGAACAGCAACGACTTCAAAGATGAACAGGACTCATCCGGAATCTCTGACGGAATAGACACTAACGGAAAACTAAGTCAAGGATATCAACACGGAAGCCTGACCAGAGGATTAGTAGCATACTACCCCATGGAGAAAGGGCAGGGAGAGGTTTTGCTGGACGGAGCCACTGGAAATCATGGACAGATTAACCCAGGAACCAACGGAACAAACACTTCTGCTTCTGACATGTGGTCTGCCAACTCCAATACAGGGAACAACGCACTAAGCTTCGACGGAACAGATGATTATGTAAATCTAAAAACCGAGATCCCTCCACTGAGAGGCGAGTATACAATATCTGCATGGATAAACTGCGGTGACCTGACCTCAGAAAGAGTCTTCCTATGCCCATTATCAAATAATAATATCAGCATAAGATATGATAACAGCACAGACTCACTGACATATACTCATTTCGGATCATCAGACAACTCAACGCTGAACGGAAGATCTCCCAGTGCATCAACCTGGTATCACATAGTAGCAGTAAGAGACAACCCAGATGTAAAACTCTACATCAACAATACCCTAGAAGTAAAAAAATCCAACTCCTCCAACACCGAAGGAGTATCAGGAAGAATAGATGCGATAGGAGCTATAGAAGGAAGCAGCGGACCAAGTTCCTACCATGACGGAAAAATAGACGATATACGAATCTACGACCGAGCACTTTCAGAACCAGAAATACAAGCATTGTACAACTCCGGAAATGGTGTACAAAGTGGAATAAAAAGGACTGGGCAAGAAGTTCCTAGTCAGAATCAGGGCGGAATCAGCAGATACAAATTAAACGGTTCAGTAAATGATTCATGGGGAGAAAATGATGGCACCGACAGTACAAGCACCGGATTTGTTGACGGGGTCTATGATCAGGCAAAGGAGTTTGATGGAAGTGACGACCAAGTAGAACTACCGCAGAATGCCTTTGATAGCGGCGACGGCAGCGTAACTATCTCCAAATGGATTAAAACAGAGACTACAGGCACAAATGTTGTCCCTCTATCGATAGAGGGAGTCTGGGTTCACAGAGTCAATAGAGATGGGAACGGAAAATTCAGTGTAACGTATACCGGCAGCTCTGCAGATATTATCTCATCTCAGACAACTGTCAATGACGGTAACTGGCATCACGTAGTTTCGACAAGTGATGGCAGCACTACATCCATATATGTAGATGGCATTCTTGAGAATCAGCAGTCTCAAACACAGAACACTGTATCTGACCTGTCCGCAGCCTCAACAATAGGATCCAACACCGGAAACGCACACTACAAAGGGTACGTTGACGATGTCCGAATCTACAACCAAGTCCTCAACCCAATCCAAATCGAAAAACTGTACAACAAAGGCGCTTACAGAATCAGCAGAGGTGATACACTGCAATGAATCTTACAGGATGGTGGCCACTACATGAAAACAATGGACGAGCAAACGACCTTTCAGGAAACGGCAACCATGGAACACTTGGCGATGGATCCACAACCTCCACATATCCTACACAAGGAGTAGCAGGTAAAGGAGGACTAACTGCTTATAGCTTCGATAATTCCAATGATCAGCATGTTCGAATAAATCTGCCTTCAAAATACAGCATCAAAAATTCGACATTCTCTGTCTGGGCTAAGATGGACTCAAGCGATTATCGATACATTTTGTTTTTGTCTAGCACCGATAGTGGCGATACACCCTATTTGTTTGTTAGAACATCTGATACCGGTGCAGCACAAGTTCACTACGATGACGGCAACAGTAATTTTGCCGAGGTTAAGGACTCTGGAAACTATTTTGATGAATGGCATCACTTCTGTTTCTCTCTGACTGAGAACAGGATTAATCTGTATATGGATGGAGAACTTGTGGATCAAAGCGATATTTCATCCCACTCAGATTTCTCACTTAACGGGAGATTCAGAATAGGAAACCGACCAGCAAGCTTCCCTGCCTCAGGAGAAATATGCGACGTAAGATTCTACAACCGAACCCTAACACCTCAAGAAGTACAAAAACTGTACGAATGGGGGAGCGGCGACTACACAGACCAAAGCTTACATGACAGTTCCGATTCAGGTGCAGTCTCAAGATGGACATTTGACGACACAGTAAATGATTCTTGGGGAAGTAATGATGGAGGAAGCGGCACAAGCTCAGGGTATACCTCAAATTCGATTAGAGGGAAAGCTATGCAGTTTAACGGATCTGATGAGTATGTGCAGGTATCTAATGATTCATCGCTTTATCCATCAGATTCCGATTTTACCTTGTCTGGATGGTTCAGATACACTCAGTCAGGCGAGTTTGAGTATTTCCTGGGATTTGCCGATCAGACATATTCTGTGAGAGCTAACTCCGATAATACACTGAACTGTAGAGTGGATGATGGCTCAAATAAGGTGGATCTTTCCTCAAACAAAAAAATAGCCGATTCATCGTGGCATCATTTCACATTCGTAGTAGATAAATCAAGCAACCAAACCCTGTTATTCATTGACGGCGCATTATCTGGCACCGCAGACATATCCGCTGTAGGAAAATTATCAACCTCAGAACCCTTAAACATCGGAACATTTGACACCACTACCTCATCCGGAAACTACTTCACAGGCGACATTGACGACCTCAGAATCTACAAACGAGCACTAAAACCTCACGAAGTATTCCAACTCTACCAATGGGGAACCAGAGGACGAGACATGAGAAAAATGACTGTAAACGCTAAAGGTGACCAATAATGGTTTTAATCGGATACTGGCCGTTAAACGAAGAATCAGGAAGTACAGCATACGACCACAGCGGGAACGAAAAACATGGTTCAGTCAACAACGGTGGAGATAGCACAGTGGTTGGAGCAACGATAGGACCCACAGGACAAAACGCATACAGTTTTGATGGGAGCAATGATTATGTCTCAACAGGATTTAACCAGGATAACAGTTCTTTTACTGTTTCCTTTTGGGCTCGACCAGGCAGCGATATAACCGATTTCAGCAATGTTATAGGACAGGGAGACGATTCTAAAACAAGCAACAATTCTTTTACATACACTATTAGATGGGCAGGCGGAGATCTTGACTTCTATACATCTGATGGATCCAGTAATGCTGCCGTTGCCATCTCAGCACCTAAAAGCACTTGGAACCACTATACTCTGTCTTGGACTGGATCAGAGATGCGGGTTTTCAAAAACGGTAAACTCGAAGGAACGGACAACTCAATATCTAAGCTTTACTCATCGACTAACAACACTGAACTCGGAGGTTTAAACAGCAGTGACCTGTTTAAAGGCTCAGTATCAGAGGTCCGAATCTACAACCATGTACTAACACCCCAAGAAATCCAATACCTCTACACAGTCAGCCAGAGAGGAAGACATGTTTCTAGCAAAAAGAAATCCTAATCAATTATCTCATGAAACCCTATTTCATCTTCTTCTAAATCAACAACCGCAAAATTGAACTCTTCCTCCTGTCCCAGCAGCTTGATGCCGCCCGGATTTAACTCAGTAGTGTCTCCATGACTCTCCACTTTTTTACGATGAGTGTGACCTCGGAAAACATAATCGTAATCCTTCTCAACTAACCCTTCTACAATTTCTTCTTCAGTACCGTGATAAACAGCTATCTTCTTACCAGAAAACTCTAAGTCTGCGATATTATTGTAGAACTCTCCAAACTGTTCAACTGTCTCTTTCAGACTCCACTCTCCATCATTATTTCCTCTGACTGCATAGAAATCAAAGTCTGCGTCGAAGAGTTCTGCAGTGAAAGGTGCAATCATGTCTCCACAGTGAATAACTGCCTCAACTTTCTCAGCTTCGAAGAATTCCACTGCTTTCCTAGTCAAACTCAAGTTGTCGTGTGTATCTGAGATTACTCCAATCTTCATGAAGTCAAGGTTAGAGAATGATAGAAATAAGATTTAGGATTATACGCTCGGTCCCTTGAAATAACCGTCTTCCTCATTCTCTGTATTCTGGAAGACATCTTCTTTTTCCAGTGTTTCTTCTTTTTGGTCTTCTCTCTGCTTTGATTCTGTCTCTACCGGATGGAAGCTTGGTTCAACATCTTCTGTGTCTACCTGGTCGAGTGTTTCGAACATACCTAGGATTTCCTGGAAGTCTTCTGTAAAGTCTTCTGCTTCTTCGTCACTTATTTTGATGCGTGCGTTTTCTGCTACTTGTTTGACTTCCTCAGTATCTACCATGTTAAGAATTGTGTCAGCGAAGTTTTTTGAATTCGACTGCAGAAACATCGGTGAATGTCTGTGAAGTGTTTTTTCTCTATCTGTGAACTGTTCTAAACAGTGCGAACAATCAAGGCAGAATTCGGAAGATTTATAAACGAGGCTAGAAAATGTTTAGATAACAAGTAATTTTCGTCCTTGGGCGGACGAGAATGAAATGACAGATCAGATTTGTTTCGAACTCGCGGGCACGAGTTTGAAACGGGCAAATGAAGTTTAGTATCGTATTAGGTTCGAACTTTGGGCAAAGTTCAAACAATCGTATTTGCATGTGAATCGAGTCTTGGGCAAGACTCACAACTTCTATAGGAGAATTAGGTCTCTCGATTTAAAAAGGTAATGCTAACAAGCAGGCTGATTGTTTAATGGAATCTATAATAGACAACGCTGAAAACGAAGGTAAAACCCCTGAAAATCTTGACGACGTTAAAGATGCCAAGATCCTGGTAGTAGGGGCAGGAGGTGCTGGAAACAACCAGGTTACACGCATCCAGAACAAAGATGTTGAAGGGGCTGAAACTGTTGCTATCAATACCGATAAGCAGCATCTTCAGATGTCCTCAGCCGATAGAAAAATACTAGTCGGACGAGACCTCACCAAAGGACTCGGAGCAGGAGGACAACCAGAAAAAGGAGCACGAGCAGCAGAAGAAAACCGTGCCGAACTACGCAACCTATTCAAAGACGCTGACATGGTATTCCTCACCGCAGGAATGGGAGGAGGAACAGGAACAGGAGTCTCACCAGTCCTCGCAGAAATCGCAAAGAAAGAAGACTGCATAGTAATCGGAACAGTAACAATGCCGTTCGAAATCGAAGGAGCACGAATGAGCAAAGCAGAGGACGGACTCTACAAACTAAGACAACATGTAGACACAGCAATTGTAATCGAAAACGACAAACTCCTTGAAATCGCAGGAGACATGCCACTCGACCAAGCATTCGGCGTAGCAGACGAACTCATCACCACAATGATCAAAGGAATCACAGAAACAATCAGCAAGCCTTCACTCGTCAACCTAGATTACGCAGATGTCCAGGCAATCATGAACGATGGAGGAGTAGCAGTAGTAGGATACGGCGAGTCAGATACAAACAACAAAGGAAAAGAAGCAATCCACGAAGCACTCTCCAACCCACTACTCGATGTAGACTTCGACGGAGCAAACGGAGCACTCCTACACGTAGCAGGAGGAAACGACCTGACCCTGAACGAGATCAACGAGGTAGGACAACACGTCAAAACCAAACTCAACAACCAAGCACAGACAATCTGGGGCGCAAGAGTCAAAGACAGCCTACAAGGAAAAATCCAGGTCATCTCCATCATCACGGGAGTAGAAAGTCCATACGTCCTCGGAGACATCAACGAAGAAGACGAAAAAGAAGTCACCGGAGATGTCAACGACCTAGGACTAGAAGTGATGAAGTGACCGGAACTTTTTGAGTTCTGGGAATCAAGAAGATCTCTGATCTTCGCTAAAGCCAGCTTCTAGCTGGCGAAAATCTATGTTACGAAGGAGACCACTTTTCCAAGCCAAAAAGCAAAAACACTCCCCTCCCCCCCTTTTTGGTTTTTGCTTGGAAGGTCTCCTTCGAACAAAACCTATATTTTCAACAGTCCATTCAAAGGAAGAAAACGGAGAGGTTTGAAACATTTTTTCGGATAAAAACCCGAAAAAACTCCCCTCCCCCCCGTTTCAGACCTCAACCAGTATCTTCCTTCGAATGGACTTATCCTTTAATTTAACTCAACAAGAAAAACCGGCAAACAAGAGGGAAAAAGTGTTAACACTTGGCAGTAAAATTCTATCTGTGAAACAGAACTACGGGCTGAGAATACTTACATCGCTAGCACTGTTGTTAATCGCCGCTGCCAGTACACTGGCTCTAAGAAATCCTGGTCTGACCGGAATCTGTTTAGCAGGAAGCTACCTGACTTTCAATAGAGCTAGGAAGGTATCAAACCTTGAAGGAAAGACAGACTCAATCAAAATACTGAACAGCCTCACACCCAACCTAGTGGAGTTCTCAGGACTAACGCTGACAGCATTTTTCTCCCCTCAAATACTGGTCACAGTAGCTGCAATCGGCTTAGTTGGGTTTACAGAGTGTTTCCGCTCACAGTTGGATAGAAAGATTTCAAAAAATGGTTTTAGCTTCATTACACAGCAGGAAAGAACGCTGATACTAGGTGGAGTGTTCCTGTTAAGTTTTCTGAATGTTTACTGGATGTTTTACGGTTTGATCCTGATTTCCGGTTTGGTGCTGGCAGATCTTGTTTACAGCCTGTATCAGATGACCAGAAACTAAGTTCTGTGTTCCACCTATTTAATTTTTCACTCCGGCTATGTTTTGTATGAAGGCGCCAATATGTAATGTATGTCTAAAGAGCGATGTCCTCTGCAGCAACTGCGAGGAAAAACTCGAAAACGGTGAAATCAACGAACTTGAAATCCAGATCTCACGGAAACTGAAAGAGCTCAGCGACGAATACGGAAGCTTGAGAGACAGTGAAATCCTGCATGTCTACGACACAGAAAATGTAGTAGTAATAGTAACAGCAGAAGGAGACGGAGCCAAAGTAGTAGGCAGAAGCGGAGAAATCGTCAAAAAAGTCGCAGAAGAAATCGACAAAAGCATCAGAGTAGTAGAAAAAAGCGAAAACGACAGAGAAGTAATCAAAGGTCTCCTGTCACCTGCAGAAATCGAATCAGTTAACACAGTGTTCACACCAGACGGCGAACACCAGAAAATCGTCGTAGACGAGGAATACAAGGGCAAAATCAACATGTCCAACGAAGAATTCGAAGAAATAATCGAGAAGATAACAGGAAGCCACTACCTCCTCAGCTTCGAATAACTTACCTCCACTTTTTCTTCCTCATCCTAGACGACAAATCACTTCTTTAATTCTTTCTAGTCTAAAACTCTTCCATGGAACAAGGCAAAAACAGCGACAGATACGTAGTAGTAATAGACCAAGACAAGATAGAACCCGAGTTAGCCCGAGAGACAGTCATCAACTACGATCCTTTGAACAGGGCAGGAAAGGAAGGTGGTTTCTACATCGATGAAAACGAGGAACTCCATATAGATGAAGAAGATGTGATGGAAGCACACAAGATGGCCATAAACAAATACCCCTACGAAGGAGCCATTAAAATGATTCAATTGCCAGCAGAGGAAGGCGAGAAAGTCCACCAATTCCACGACAACTCCTTCAGGCTGTACGGGCTTCCAGCACCGGATGAAGGCAGTGTAGTAGGTATAATCGGAGAGAACGGGACCGGAAAATCTGTTGCTCTGAAGATACTGGCCGGAGACATCAAACCTAACCTTGGCGACTGGGAGAACCCACCTGAATGGGAAGAAATACAGGAAAGATATCGTGGAACAGACCTCCAAAACCACTTCAAGAAACTGGCTGAGGAAGATGTAGAAGCTGCTTTCAAACCACAAAAAGTAGAAGACATACCAAAAGCATACACCGGAAAAGTCAGAGAACTGCTCGAAGGCGTAGCCGAGAGAAAAAATGTTGAAGAAGTAGCAGAACAATTAGATATCGAGAAATTACTGGATAGAGAGGTTGATGTGCTGTCTGGCGGAGAGCTGCAGAGAGTGGCGATCGCATCAACTGTCCTGAAGGAAGCAGATATATACATGATAGACGAACCATCCAGCTTCCTAGATGTAAAACAGAGGCTGAACATGGGTGAGGAAATACGAAAACTAGGTGAAGAAAAACCAGTACTAGCAGTAGAGCACGACCTGGCTACACTCGATCTTATCTCCGATAGAATCAATATTTTCTTCGGAGACCCAGGAAACTACGGAATGGTATCCAACGCATTAAGCAGCAAAGACGGAGTCAACCGCTACCTAGAAGGCTACCTTCCAAGCGACAACATAAGAATACGCAGCGACGAAATCAAGTTCGATAGAACCAAGAGAAGTCAGGTAGAAAACAAACCGGTAGTCGCAGAGTTCCCAAAATTTACCAAAGATTTTGGAGAAGGCGAATTCAAGCTTGAGACCGAACCAGGTAAAATACACGACGAAGAGATAATGGCCATATTCGGAGAGAACGGACTAGGAAAGACAGTGTTCGCCAAGATGCTGGCAGGAGCCATCGAATCAGATGAAGGAGACAGCCCTGATATTTCAATCAGCTACAAACCACAATATTTGGACACTAGCGACGCAAAAGTAGAGGATGCAATCAGCGAAGTAGCCAATCCTAACGGCCGCAAGTTCGAGACAAGGATCGCAGAACCACTAGAACTAGAGCCACTTTACGAACAGAAACTCAGCGAGCTATCTGGCGGAGAACTTCAGAGAGTCGGAGTAGCAATCTGCCTAGCTAAAGACGCTGATCTATATCTCCTGGACGAGCCTTCCGCCTACCTAGATGTCGAGTCACGAGTAGAGCTAGGAAAAACTCTGAAGCGATTTGCACGAAAAACTGAGAAACCTTTAATGGTAATAGACCACGACCTCCTGCTCCTAGATTATATCGCGGATCGTGGAATGGTATTCAAAGGCGAACCAGGTGAAGAAGGAGTATCAACAGAGCCAAAAAAGATAGGCGAGGCAATGAACGAATTCCTGAAAGAGGTGGAGATTACTTTCCGTAAAGATCCTGAAACCGGTCGACCGCGAGCCAACAAACCTGACAGCCAGAAAGACCAAAGTCAGAGAAGTAAAGACGAGTACTATGAGCAGTAAGATTAATGTCTCCAAAACACTGATCAGGAACAATGATGGAGAATTTCTTATCGTTAAGAAATCTTCAGACTATGGCTGGAAAGCCGATAAATGGGAGCTGCCAGGCGGGAAAATGGAGGAAGCCGAAGATAGGTTTGAAGCAGCCAAGAGAGAAATAAGGTCTGAGGCAAACATGGAGATTGATGACCTGGAAAACGTGGTTAGAATGGAGATTGAGGCAGATGAAACTGTCAACTGCTTCGTTCTGTATACTGACAGTTTTTCGGGAGAAGTTGAACTAAGTGAGGAACATCAAGATTATCGATGGATTTCACGTGATGAAGCTAGAGAAGTGGATTGGCACCGAGATGCTGGTTATATCATACCGGTTGTTGAGAATTTAGAGTATTATCTGGAGAGGAATAATTAAATCTGGGAAGTAAGGGATCGGCAGATGTGACTTAAATTTTTAGTATGTTAGAGTGAATAGTGATAGGGACTCTTGATGATGTGAATTCGGTCTTGGAAAACCAAGATTTAGTCTATGATTTATCTAGAGTGGTTGGATCTTTGGATATGCCAGAGGGGTTTCAAGGCGGAAGAGTTGAGAAAGCGGAGTCTCTTGACAGACCCAAGCTGGAGGGTAAGATACCGAAACTGATTGGCTCTGGTTTCGAGCAGTTAGCGGCGTGGAATTATGGAGCAGAGTTCAAAGATAATTCAGCAGATGTATACATTGGGTTCGACGATGACTTCTCTGGATGGGGAGTACAGGTCAAATCTTGCTCCTTATTCGTTAATAATGGAGGATTGGGGCAGAGAGGGAGCTTCGTAGTCAGACATGAATCATACGACGATCTTCCTCCTAAATCACTTTTCGAACTCAACCTCTACAGCGTGGTAGATGAACCGGTTCCGAACGGCCGTACCACGCTAGGGTTTAACCCAGAGGAGTATGAAGGGATTGATGACTTCGAAGAGGCTAAAAGACAGACACAAATATTCGAACCAGCTGTCGATGGAAGCCCTGGAGATGACTTAATCTACCTAGATCTACATAGACAAGTGCTGATACCTAAAAATCTTTTTGAAGAAGTAGTCAGGCGATACGATGACTCTGATCTAAGCATTGACCCTGATGAGGAAGATGCACCATGGTATCCAAGGAAGGAATACAATGTTCCCTGGAAGAAGATTTTCGGAGAGCAAGGAACTCCTATCGAGAACAGTCCTCTACAGAAAACAGCTAGAGACATCTACCATCAACAAGAGAACCACAGAGTAACAGGATACACAGTTAACCAGGAAGTATAATATTCAGTGCTGCCACTACTAAACCTGCTAGCCCCATTCTAGCCCCTGCGATGTACCGTTTCTGCCTTGTTTCTTCCCCTGTATTTTGGCGTCTTCCAGGTATTCGAGCATCGCGTCTTCTACTTTTTCCGCATATATTTCACGTTCTACGGCGAGTTTGAAGTTTTGGAACAACTCCCTCCTTCTTGTCTTTGGATTTAATGGGCAAACTATGTTATTCCAGGTTTATGGTTGAGAATGTCCAGTACTTGTCTTCGGATGGTTGTCAAGGCTGAAACTTAGGTGTTGCACCGGTTTAAATCAGAGGGGTTTAAGAAAATTGTCTAAGACAGGTTTGATATGGGAAGAGTAAGACAGACATATGTGAAAAGACTGGCATCAAACCTGGTAGACGCAGATGAAGAAAGATTCAGCGAAGATTTTGATGAAAACAAGGAAGCATTGAAAGATACTGAAGAGTTTAAGTCCAAGAGACTGCGGAACCGAGTAGCAGGATACATTGTCAGAGTGCTGCAGAATAAAGAACTGTAGCTGCAGTAAAAAGGACTAGTAACTGGTAGAATCCTATTCCAGGCACATCTCTACCTGACTGCCTTGTATCACCTGTGGCACTGACAGGAACCCTCTCAGTAGTGTTAATACCTAAATCGTTATTTCTAACCTGGATAATCAGGTCATCGTTTACAGCCTTGTCAGGGGTAATCCTTATCCTATATGTCTCCACAGACTGCTTAGGGAAGTTAGGTATAGTTTTAGAATCCTCCCCATCAACAAATTCGGCTTCAACCCCGTTCAGATTAATTGTGATATTTTTCCTGTTATTTACCTCATTTTCAATGCTCAAAGTCGCATACTCGTTCGAACCCGCCTCCATAATTATCGAAGTATAGTTTAAGTCAGCTGAAAGCTTGCTTCTGTATGAACTGCCTATGATCTTGGTGAAAGAGAACGTCCTGTTTATTGCATCCCACTTATCTTCTACTTCTACAGTCCATTCATATTCTTTCTCAACAGCATCTGGGACATCCCAGTCATAGTTAATTACATCGCTAGGCATCACTTTAGCGGAAGTAAGCTTTTGATCATTATGATCGTAAATTGATACGTCAAGAGTTCTACCATGGTACTCAGAGTTCGCATCATTGACCTCAGAAGCCAAGGTTACAGGGAATTCAGAGATAAATCCTCCGTTTTCCGGATTAACAGCTGAAGCCTTGGGAGGAGGATTTACAGGATAATAACTCTTTGCATCGAAAACAGAATAGGTATTATCGCCATCAGTCAAATTAACAGTAAAATTATAATACCTCTCAGCAGGATCTGCACGATACTGATCGGTCTTCAAAACCGCCTCATTACTTGAATCTGGGTTTGGGACTGTCGACAGCTCTTCATCCTCATCTTCCAAGACTGTCTTATTGGTAAAATTGTACACTCCAGAAACCCTATCAGGGGCATGATGCCTAACAGTAAACTTAGGAGCATAAACATCATTCCAATCCACATTGTCAGGAGAAACAGAGTCTAAAATAGGGGGAAAACCAATAGGTTCATCATTATTATCTTCATTTGGCTCCAAAGTATCGCCCTCACCATGACCAGTTCCATCCCAGAAACCTTCAGGTTGACCGCTTAAATCTCCTGGAGGATCGACATGCAGCTTTAATTCTTCAGGATTGTCAAATATCTTATGAGAATTTGAAAAGGAATAAGAGATTTCAGTAGATTCACCAGGATCAAGAACCGGAATCTCTTTAACCTTATAATTCCCTGAAGAATCCTCTAATCGTACTTCATTCTTGTAAGATGGTTCCGTACCTTCATTTGTAACTGAAACTTCCACACCAACACCTGTACTAGTTCTCCGAACAGAATAACCTGAAATATTGAAATCCACGTAATCTACATCCTCTAGCTTAGGACCCGGAAACATAAACTCATTTGTCTCTCCTTCAGATGTAACCTCGATTAATGAGTCTCCTGTAACCATCTCAGTTTCAGTTCCTTTGACAGTTGGTCGCCACTTGAACTCTTCCTTATAACTACCAGAATCTACATTGTCATAACTACGGACAAACTCCTGATTCTCCCCCGATAACTCATTTCTCGACTCATAATTCCCATGGCTCTCGTATGCGAAATCCCTAAGCCTCATCCTAATATCAGTATCTGTTTCAGTCTGAGTAGTCTCTCTTATAGAAGTATAAACAGAATTAATCGTACCTGGCTCAGCATACCAGCAATTATCACCATCACCATTCTCACTAGAGTCAGTCGTACAATCAGAACCCGTCAAGCTTTCAAATTCACTGGTACTAGCATCCGATCCATAAAGTATACCATGTATCTTGATTCCATCAGCCCTAGCCTGATCCGCCTCATAACCAGGATCATTCCCATCCCCATCAGCCAAAACAATCATAACCTGCTCAGCATTCGTACCAGATTCCAGAGAATCATGTCCCTCACTTACACCCGCAGGCAATTCTGTTCCACCACCAGCGTCAATTGAATCAATCTCATCCTTAGCATCCTGCTTACTAGAAGTAAGCGACTGAATAGTACTAGCAGTATCCTCAAACTCCACCACCGCATTCTCATCCCCCTGACCAGTATTCGTATTCTCCACATACGTCTTTGCAGCATCTTTAGCATCATCCATCACACCATCCATACTTCCGGACTCATCAATAACCAAAGAAGTATCAACCGGCTCATAGGGATCATCAATATCATAACTGAACACTGAAGTCACCGACCTACCCAAAACAAAATCACCAGACGTCTCAACACTAGCATCCAAATTATCAGCAGAAGCCTGAGACAGACCAAACCCCGAAAACATCAGAAAAACCAACACAAAAAAACACAATCTCCGACTCATCCAAACCACAATTAGTAACGACACAATAAAAAATGAACAGACACCCAGGAAAACCTAGCTTCCGATTTATAATAAATTAATCAAACAATAACAAAACATGAAGCCCGAAATAAAGAAAAAAGATACATACTTCTTCGACCTAGACAAGACCATCTGGAACTGGGACAAAACAATAATCGGAGCAGAAGACCTTATCGACACACTCAGAGAAAAAGATAAAAAGATTAGATTCCACACCGATAACAACATACTCTCAAGAAAAGGCTACGCCCAGAAACTCTCCTCGATGAATATCCCTGTCGAAAAAGACGACATAATTACCTCAGGATATGTAGCAGCCCAGGTACTGGCAGATGAAAATGTTAAACAGGTTTACGCAATAGGCGAAAAAGGATTAATCGACGAACTAGAAGAGGAAGACATAGAAATCTCACAGAACGCAGATATAGTAGTAGCAGGACTTGACAGACAGTTCAACTACGAAAAACTCAGAAAAGCCATGAAAATACTTCAAGAAGACGGAGAACTCTACATCTGTAGCACAGAAAAAGTATTCAGAAAGACTAACAGCAAGCAACCACACCAAGAACCATTCAACAAAGCACTCCGAACCTACGCAGACAATGTAAGACTGGTCGGCAAGCCTAGCGAAGAGTTCAGAGACGAATTCAGAAACTACTTCACCTATGTTCCAACCGGTTCACTATTCATCGGCGACAGACTAGCAGACATCAAAACAGGCAACGAACTAGGCATGAAAACCGGAGCAGTCATGAGCGGCGACATCACAAGGCAAAAAATAGCCAAAGCAGAAGAAAAAAAGCAGCCAGACTTCGGCCTATCAAATCTGAACAGACTCAAAAGAAAACTAATTTAGAGAAAAACTTCTTTTATCCTGCCGATCCGAACACTATCTGAAATTTAAAAGATTCTCAACCAGAAAATTGGACAGGTGAACTCGAAAATTACATCAGCTAACTCCAACAGAAAGGTTACGGTTACCTCAGCACTCCCATATGTACAAGGAATGCCACACCTAGGAAACATGGCAGGAAGCGTACTACCAGCAGAACTATACCACAGATTCCTAGATATTAAAGGAGTACGAAACGAGTTCATCTGCGGCGGAGACGTACACGGAACACCGCTCGAACTAGAAGCACTGGAAAGAGGAGTCAATCCAAGAAATATTAAAGATGAACAGACCAGAAAAGTCAAGGAAGCATACGAAAGCCTGAATGTAGATTTCTCAATCTTCTCAGATACTCACAGCGAACACAATAAGAAACAGACCCACGACATGTTCGAAGAGATATACTGCAAAGGATTGATCAACGAAAAAACACAGAACATGGCCTACTGCCATAACGATGAGAGATTCTTACCAGACAGATACATCGAAGGAGACTGTCCACACTGCGGAGGACTAGCAAGAGGAGACCAATGCGATGAATGTGGAAAACTGATAGAACCGAAAGAAATAGAGAACCCGGAATGCCAGATCTGTGGAAACAATGATATAGAATTCAGAGAGACTGACCACCTATTCCTAGACCTCACCGAATACAAAGAAGACTTGAAAGAATGGATCAAACAGGAGAAACCGGTTCCGGAAAGCATGGAGAAACAGATACTACACGACCTGGAAGAAGCCGAGGACCGGTCCATTACAAGAGACCAAGACTGGGGATTCCAGATACCAGTAGAAAGAGTAAACCAGAGGATCGAAGAAGAAAATCTGAACGTGGAAAAGCTGGATGAAGACAAGTACGAAGACAAGGTTCTTTATGTCTGGTTTGACGCACCGATAGGTTACATAGGATTTACAAGAGAGCTCTTCAACGATTCAGGCGAATGGAGAGACTACTGGAATGAAAAGTCAGAGATCATCCATTCAATCGGCAAGGACAACGCCATCTTCCACGCAGTGATCTTCCCTACAATGCTGCTCGGTGCCTCAAACGAGGAAATGAGCTATGGTTTACCAGATTACGAGTTCATTCAGCAGTACCTGATGTGGAACGACGGAGCATTCTCCACCTCCCGGAATAGAGGAATTTTCATCAACGAAGCTGCGGAGTACTACAGAGCCGACTACTGGAGATTCTACCTAGCCAGAAGACTTCCAACCTCGGAAGACACAAACTTCGACTGGGAAGACTTCGAACATGAAATCAACGGAGTGCTAAACAACACGGTCGGCAACTTCGTCAACAGGACTTTGAGTCTAGCAGAAGACTGGTTCGACAACAAAGTACCAGAACCAGAACTCGAAGAAAAGGATGAAAAAGCACTGGAGAAAACAGAAAACCTGCTAGAAGAATACGATAAAGAATTTGAGGATAAAGAGTTGAAGGAAGCACTAGACACCGCCCTAGAAATCGCCAGGCACGGAGACAAATACCTCAGCAAAGAACAGCCATGGAACCACGAAGAGAGAAGAGAAGAAACAATCTATGTCGCAGTACAAATAATCAACGCCCTAAGCAAAGCAATTTACCCCTTCATACCCGAATCCAGCAAAAGCATCGCAGACCAACTCAACACAGAAATCGATGTAAACGAAGAAAAGAACGAATTAGAGGGTACAGTAGGAGCGCTGGAACCAGGACACGAACTCGGAGAAAGAGAGATCCTATTCGAGAAAATCGACACATCACAACACCAAGAACAACTAGAGGACGAAAACATGGAACAAGAAGACGAGAACTCGGAAGAACAGGTTTTTAACGAGGACACAGTCAGCTTCGACGACTTCATGGACATGGACATCAGAACAGGACAAGTAGAAGAAGTCGAAGAACATCCAAACGCAGACAAACTCTACAAAGTACAGGTAAATGTAGGCAAAGCAACGCTACAGACCTGCGCCGGACTCAAAAACCACTACACCAAAGAAGAACTAAAAGGCAAAAATGTGATCGTCCTAGCCAACCTGGAACCCACCGAGCTGCGTGGAGAGAAAAGTGAGTGCATGATGCTGGCAGCAGAAAACGAAGAAGGAAAAGTCACAATGCTGACAACAGAAGAAGAGATAGATATAGGGAGTGAAGTGAATTAAAACCCTCTTTCTCTCTTACTTGGTGCTCTATTTGCTCCTTGACGAAGTGCTTCAGATGGATCACCGAATGTAGCACCATCCTCAGATGGCTGTAAGATTTCTCCTGTGTTCATAGTACTTCCCTGTTCTAGTGCCTCATTATGAAATCCTGTGTGTGACTCTTGGATATAGACTGCTACTTCCTCTTCATCTCCCATATCTGTCCACTGAATTTCCACTGAATACTGGTGTGTACCATCACTAAGAATATATCTCTCACTTTCCGGGTCCTCTACTATATCATAGTCATTCATAGTCTGGATAATTTTCCCTATATCAGTCCTAGCTACATCTGCCTCAACTGCATCATCAGAATAATTGCCAACCCCACGCAAATCATCAGCTAGATCTGACTTCATTGCAAAGCACCTCCAACAGGTGACTCACCTTCAAGTCTTCGATCAGTAGAGCCCCAAGATTCGGAAGTTTTTTTCTCTGCATTTTCATGAATGTATGACTCCATATCTTCATAATTGCTAGTAACTTCCTCAAGACCAGACTCCGCAACTGTTTTACTTGCTACAATTTCTCCATCCTTCCTAATTCTAGTGTTATCAATCTCTTCACCACCTACTGCATAAGTTACTCTTTCTATAGAATACGAATCCCCATCAATACTATATTCTGAGGATACCGAAGACTTTGGCTTAATATCCTTCACAGCCAATCACCTGGTCTCGATTTCTCTGGTTTTTAACTGGGTTTGAGTGTTAGGAGTTTCTTCCCTTAGCTCCTCAAGGGACTTTTCCGCGATTGAACTGTATTCGTTTTGGCTCATTGAGATCATATGTTATACTTGGGTTGCGACACTTATAAATGTTGTTGTTATGGAGTAACACAATACTTGTTTTGTTGGTTTTTCTATTCATATATAGTTGCCATCTGATAAGGCTTTAAGTACATAAGCAGAAAGCTCTTCATCAGTTTCTGGAAGTCTAGGGTGTCCTGCATCTGACCTATATGCTAATGACACAGTACCATCTTCATTATATGCTATCGAGGGCGTTGATTCGATTTCCTGTACATCATATGCTTCGGAGTTTTCTACATCTACTCCCACTGTTCCCGACCAGAGGTTGGATTCTAAATACAAATCAAGCCTCTTACCCTCTAAAATTGCTTCACCTATCAGTATTCCCTCTTCTCTGTCGGCAGTCAAAATTTCAGCCTCAAGATTCGCCCCCATATTTTACCTACTGACGACAAACAATATTATTGAATTGATTCTTACAAAAGAATCATCAGAAAAATAGTAAACATATGAAACTCAAGTTCTTGGGGACTGGCGGAGGAAGATATGTTACTGGTTATCAGAATAGGCAGACTGGTGGCATAGTGGTTCAAACAGGTGATACTCAGATTCATGTAGATCCCGGTCCCGGTGCCCTGTATCATTGTCATGAGGAGTTGGATAATCCTCTGGATACTGAGGCTGTCTTGGTTTCTCATGCTCATCCCGATCATTCGAATGATGTCGAGCCGTTGATTGGGATGATGACTCAGGCATCGGATAAGCCAGGCGCAGTCTTCGGTTCTGAATCAGTTATCCATGGCTACGGAGAAGTGGAGAAAGCGGTCAGCAACTACCATAAAGACCTCTGCATGGAAGTAAAAGTCCTTGAGGAAGATTCAAAACACGAATTCAAAGATTTGAAGATCGAGAGCCAGGAAATGTTCCACGGCGACCCAAAAACACAGGGATTCACACTGGAGACAGAGGAAAAGAAGATAGGTTTCTGGACAGACACACAGTACTCAGACGAACTCACAGAACTCTACAAAGGATGCGACACACTAGTAATTTACTGCTCACGCCCAAGAAACGAAGGAATCAAAGGACACACCTCACTAGACGAAGTACCGAAAATAGTAGAACAGACAGAAGTAGAAAACATCATAATAACACACTTTGGACAAAAATTCCTCAACTCAGACCTAGAAAAACAGGAAGAATGGCTGAAAGAACAAGTAGATGCCAAGGTAACATTCGCTGAAGACGGTATGCAGTATCCTGGTAACAGGAGCCTAGGCGACTTCTAAGAATACTTCGAAATCCCTTCCTCAGTATCCAAAACCCAAACAGTATTCAAACCAGTATTCAAACATTCCGTTTCTCCAATTTTCTCTCTGCCCTCTGCTTCATGCATATGACCCGCAATACTGTACTCAGGACCAAACTCTTCAACTAGCTCCTTGACAATAACAGAACCATAATGCCTTCCATCAACCGGAGAATCCGGATTATCAATCTCATCAAGCGAAGTTCCCTGAGGCACATTATGAGATAAGAAGACGGTATTATCCTCAGTAAAGACCTCTTTCAAACAATTCTTCTTTTCTTCATACTCTGCCCTGATCTCTTCCATTTCTTCATCAGATCCAGGCTTGTCATCCTCATACTGCGGAACCTCAGGACCCGAACAAGGACCATAACCCACAAAATTCCAGCCATTGACTTCCTCCCTACAAAAATTCAAGTTATAGATGTTTTCAAATTCCTTGAGCATCTCGGGATAACCTTTTCCGTCCAGAAACTCCCAGTCAGAGTTCTCACCTGTCCAGTCCCAATTACCAGGAACGACAAAAATCGGAACACCTAGAGAATCTAACTTGGAAAGAATTTCTTTCCCCTTCTTAATAGAGCTTCTTACGACCTCTTCAGCCCTCTCTTCACCAAATACTTCATACCATTCTTCCTCACTTCCTCGAGCCTCAAACATCGCAGAACGCATCTCATCCGTTCCCCCGCAGATATCACCTACAGCCAGAACCAGGTCAAAATCAGCTTTTTCAGGGAGTTCAGGCATCTCGCCATGACAATCTCCGATAATTAATGCTTTCATGCTTCTACGCTCTACTTACGAAGCTAATAAAAGAATCGGCTGAGAAATCAGAACTGATTACTATGACCCTATCAACTACAGGTGACCGTTTTGTACGGCACAAGACGAACTCGAAGCCAGATGGCTTCTGCGACCTTGAATCTCAATGAGATTCAGGATTATCAAAATCTTCTAAACAGTCCCAACTCTAGCTTAAATCTCTGTTCGGCTGGTTTTCGCTGCCTGAAAAATGGATTTAAAGCTACTCGAGAAGCTGTTTCTATGAGGTTTAAACAATAATGGAAGGCGAATACAGTCCGGAAGCAGTTGAAGAGAAATGGCAGGAAAAATGGGTTGAAAACCAGACATACAAGTACAGCGGAAGCAGCGACAACGAAGAAGTATTCTCAATAGACACGCCACCACCAACTGTATCCGGAAGCCTTCACATGGGGCATCTTTACGGTCAGACACTGCAGGACTTCCAGGCAAGGTTCCAGAGAATGCGTGGAAAGAAAGTCTTCCAGCCATTCGGCTACGACGACAACGGAATCGCCTCAGAAAGACTTACAGAATCAGAACTAGGAATAAGACATCAGGATTTCACAAGGCGAGAGTTCCAAGAAAAATGTCGGGAAGTCTGCCAGGAATACGAAGAGAAGTTCACGAACAACATGCAGAGCCTTGGAATCAGCCATGACTGGACAAATACATACAAGACAATCGAACCAAGAGTCCAGAGAATCTCCCAGCTCTCATTCATAGACCTCTACGAAAAAGACCGAGAATACAGAAAGAAGGCACCGGCAATCTGGTGTCCAGAATGTGAAACTGCGATTTCTCAGGTTGAGACAGAGGACGCAGAGCGAGACTCTCACTTCAACGATATCGAGTTTGAATTAGCAACCGGAAACGGTTCAATCATTATTTCAACAACAAGACCAGAGTTAATCCCTGCTTGTGTCGCGATTTTTGTCCACCCTGAGGACGAGACAAATGATAATTTAGTCGGAGAGAAGGCAGAAGTTCCATTGTTTGGACACGAAGTACCGATTATTGAAGATGAACGGGTTGACATGGAGAAAGGCTCAGGCGTAGTAATGTGTTGTACATTCGGAGATCAGACCGACATCGAATGGTATCAGGCACACGACCTCGACCTGAAAGTCGCCATCGATGAATCCGGTACGATGACAGAGCTTGCTGGAAAGTATGAGGGGATGAGCACTCATGAAGCTCGTGAAGCAATCGTTGAGGACCTAGATGATGAAGGTCTTCTCTTGGATCGTGAGGCAATTACTCATGATGTCCAGGTTCATGAGCGATGTGATGAAGATATCGAGTTCCGGGTCACCGAGCAGTGGTACATCAAGCTGCTTGACAGGAAAGAAAAGTACCTGGATGCCGGAGAACAGATGGACTGGTTCCCTGAGAAGATGCATACTCGTTATGAGCATTGGATCGAAGGACTGGAGTGGGACTGGTGCATCAGCAGACAGAGAGACAGTGGAATCCCCTTCCCAGTCTGGTACTGCAAAGACTGTGGAGAGGAGATAGTTGCAGAAAAAGAGAATCTCCCAGTTGATCCAATAGAAGACGAACCACCAGTACATGAATGTCCGGAATGTGGTGGAGAAGAGTTCAGAGCTGAGGAAGATGTCTTTGACACCTGGGCAACATCCAGCTTGACTCCATTAATCAACGCTCACTGGGACTGGGACGAACAGGATGAAGAGTTCGAAATGGGAAGGGAAGAACTTTACCCATTCAACCTGCGTCCAGAAGGCCACGACATCATCAGTTTCTGGCTGTTCCACACAGTCGTCAAGTGCTACGAACATACAGGAGAGGTTCCATTCCAGTCAACGATGAACCACGGACATGTCCTTGACGAACACAGGGAGAAAATGTCCAAGTCGAAAGGAAATGTCGTCGCACCAGCAGAAGTCCTCGAAGAGTTCCCAGTCGATGCAGCACGGTACTGGGCAGCAGGCTCAAAGGTCGGCAACGACTTCCCATTCAAAGAGAAAGAACTGGAGTCTGGAGAGAAGCTGATGCGGAAGATCTGGAACGCATCGAAACTAGTCGATCAGCTGACAGAAGAAAACCCAAAGAAGCCAGAAAACCTTGAGGAAATCGACGCCTGGATGCTAGCAGAACAGGACGAACTAATCGAAGACCTGACAGAGCAAATGGAGAACTACGAATTCTCCAAAGCACGAGACGAACTCAGAAGCTTCTTCTGGGACACATTCTGCGGAGACTACCTAGAAATCACCAAACAGAGACTCGACGCAGAAGAAAGCCAATCAGCCCAGTACACACTACGGACAGCACATAGGAAGTTCATAAAGCTGTTTGCACCGCTCCTAAGCCACATCACAGAAGAAATCTGGAACGAAATGTACTCAGGCAACAGCATCCACACATCAAGCTGGCCAGAAACTTCGGGCGAAGATGCAGATCTGGAAGCAGGAGAAAACGCAATGCAGGTTATTTCTGCACTGCGTAAGTACAAGTCCAGCAACCAGATGAGTCTCAACGAAGAAATAGAACATGTCCAGATCTTCGGAAACATCTCAGGCATGGACGAGGCAATCAAGGAAGTAATGCATGTCCAAGAGCTTGAGAATCTAGAGGAGGAGCCTGAGACCGAGAAGAAAGTAGTTGAGATCTCCCTTGACTACTCCAAAGCTGGACCAAAGTACGGCGACAAAGTGGGAGAAATAGAAGAAGCACTGGAGAACGAGGAATGGATGCTGGATGGAGCAAGGCTGGAAGTAGCTGGAGAACACCTGAAAGCAGAAGAATTCGAGGTCAGAGAAGAAGTGACCTACACGGGAGAAGGAGAGATGCTGGAGACTGATGGCTGTATAATCATCATCCAGTAAACTCTACTTTCTTTCTCCATCTTATTTCGTGCATGAATAAAAAGAGTTTACTAACAACTGTTTTTCTATGACAGATGATGAAAATCAGGTAGGAATGAATAAGTACCAGTTGAAGAAGCTGTTGAAAGAGCTTGAGGATATTAGGGGTAGAAATACTGAACTTGTTTCGCTTTATATTCCTGCTGGATACGACATGTCGAAGATCTCAGAGTTCATTACTTCCGAGCAGTCTGAAGCTGAGAACATTAAGTCGAAGCATACAAGGACCAATGTTCAGGATGCTCTTGGTAAGATAGGTAGAAAGGTTTCAGAGGAGCACGAACCACCGGAAAACGGCGTCGCCTTCTTCGCAGGAAATGTCTCGGAAACAGAAGGACGCCCAGACATCAAGATCTGGGAAGTAGTCCCACCACAGCCAATCGAGTCCAGACACTACAGATGTGACAAAGAATTCGTACTAGAGCCGTTACAGGAAATGATTGTAGACGACCGTGTCTACGGATTGATTGTAGCCGATAAGAACAATGCTGCAATTGGTTACCTTCAGGGCAGCTCAATTAAAACAGTTTACACCCTGGAATCGAATGTTCCGGGAAAAACAAAAGCAGGAGGGCAGTCTGCCCAGAGATTCAGCCGTCTTAGAGACGAAATGCTGAAGACTTTCCTTGATGAGATAGCGGAGAAGTCAAAGAACGCCTTCATGAAGAAAGCTCGTGAAGACAAGTTGTTGGGCTTAATCATAGGAGGTCCAGGATTTGTAAAAGATAAGCTTGTCGATGATGATCATCTTCACCAGGAGCTTCAGGATAAGATCGTGGCAACCAAAAGCCTGGATGTATCAGGAGAAGCAGGGCTCTCCAGACTTGTAGACAAGGCAGAGGAATCAATAGAAGATTCTCAAGTGGTCAAGGAGAGAAACCTGGTCAACGAGTTCTTCGACAACCTGAACAAGGAGAACGGAAAATCCGAGTACGGCTTGGAACAAGTAGAAGAAGCGCTGAAAATGGGTGCTGTGGAAACAGTACTGATCTCAGAAGATGTGAACATCTACAGAGCCAAATATAACTGTCCACAAGGTCACGAGAAAGAAGTATTTGAGGAGAAGCCGGAAATAGCTGATTCTATCGAATGTGATGAGTGCAGTGAGGCGATGCAGCTGGAAGACATCGGAGATATTATCGATGTCTTCGGTGAGAAAGCTGAGGAGATGAGTTCTGAACTGGAGATCATTTCCACTGATCATGAGGAAGGGAAACGCCTGATGAATCTTGGTGGCATAGCAGCGATCATGCGCTACAGGATAAGGTAAAGTTGTTTAAGACCCTATCACAAAAAATGTTGATATGACTGGAGTTCTCAACAGAATAGATTTTGAAGACAACAGTTATACTGTGAAGCAGAAAGCTGTCAGAAACGCTTACAAAGTATATGATTCTGCAGGCAAAGAAGTTCTTAGAACAAAGCAGAAAATGTTCAAAATGAAGGAGGAGTTTCCATTTACTGATCCTGAGGGAAATGAAGTCTTCACTGTTAAAGCAGAGCAGATAATGGATATCGCCGGAGACTACGCCCTCACAGATTCGGAGACCAGGGAGGAAGTGGCTGTGCTTAAGAAGAACTTCAGCTTTCTTGTGCATTCCTGGGAGGTACAGGACCGGAACGGGATGGAGATAGCGACCATTCAAAGCAGAGGAAAGCTTATAGGAATACTAAGAGGACTAAACGAACTGTTCGACATGCTACCACACAAATACACTATAGAAGACCCGCAGGACAACCAGATCGGAACCATAAAACAGAGCTTCACCTTGATCAAGGACAGATATGAGATAGATCTCAACGAAGGAGTAGAAAACAAAGAGGCTATCCTCGCCGCAGCAATAACAATCGATGCACTGGAAGGAAACTAGATCTCAACAACCCCTGCCTTATAGTCAAGAACCAAAACAGCTGCAAAACCTGCCAACGCAGCAGAGGCAAACTCAGGCATAACTGAAACCCAGGTAGCATCAGTATTAGCCAAAACCTTCCCTATTTCAACTATCGGCGCCCTGAGAGCACCTGCAACCAGGCTAACGAGAAAAACCAGAGCCATCTCCCTGTAGTTCTCCAAAGCCCATTTAACCACGTGTGAAACCGTCAGAACTCCAACAACCGCCCCAGAGGAAAATGTAATAACCGGGACCGACGATTCAATTAAAGAATTGCCCGACAGCAGCGAATCGAAAAACTTTGACAAAGCCCCTACCATATACTCATACTGACCTAGAATAATCAGAAGTAGAGAGCCCGAAATACCTGGCAAAACCATTGCACAAATCGCCACCACACCAGCCACAAAAATTACCGGAAGCCCATGACCCATAGAAGTACTTGCATAGCCTGAAGCCATGAAAGAAAGAATAAAACCAGTAACAGCCGCAAGCACAGACTGAAGCTCTGAAACCTCTATCTTCTGGTAAAGCGCAATAACCGAAGCAGCTATCAACCCAAAGAAAAATCCATAAGTCAACACCGCATAGTTAGACAGCAAATAATGTACTAACTGTAAAACAGTGAGAATCGCGGTAAGTATCCCTGCTCCAAGCACCATCAAGAACCTTCCATCAGCCTCCTCAAACTTCTGAACAATTACAGAGAAATCCAAAGTTCTAAACCCATCCAGAACCTCAATTATATCTTCGAACCCTACAGAAGTTATCGCATGAATAAATCTCTCGTATATCCCGGTAATAAGTGCTATTGTACCTCCTGAGACACCAGGCACTGCATCTGCCGCTCCCATCGCCATGCCTTTCAGAAATATGTAGAGCCATTCCAAACAGTTCTCGGAGCTCATTTAATCTATTCTGGGAAGAACAGGTTAAAAAGAGAACTGCTTCAAACCATCGACAATGCCTTGGACAAATTCTCTTAATGAGTTAGCCCAGCTCTCCTCAAACAAGTCCTGATTCCGGAACCCTGAATCCAGAGCATTCAAACCTTTCTCCGTGTAATTCGGAGTCTCCAACTCCTCAATGCTTATCTCCTCTCCCTGCTGCTCAGGAACTTTAGAGGCGGAAAGCACAGAATAATCATAGTTATTAACCCTGTCAAGACATTGATCAAACCTCTCCCTATCATCAAACCTGCAAGGAGTTAAATCAAGATGATTACCATAGTGAGTCCACTTTTCGTTGTTCGAGGTTAATGGCTCCTCTGTTTCAATCTCTCTGTAAAGATCATTCACAGAGTTATTGTTTGAGACATAGTTTCGGACAATGAGTTCGGAGTATGCATACCCAAAACTTCTGACATCGGCTTCTACTTCCGAAGGATTCCATTTCTGCATAAAGGAACGATTCTCCTGGTAATAGTTCCATAAAACATTTCTATTACCGGATGAAGGTTTTTCTATCCTGTAACGAGAGCCATTCCTTTCAGTAAAGTAGACAGTGTCGTCTCCGAAAACTGAGCGAGTCTTCTCAGGTCCAACCAGTTTTTTCCTAACCATTGACTGAGCGTAACCTGCTATCCCTTCATCCAGCCAGGAACTAGAGGTCCTGTCAAAATCCAATGCCTCATCGTTGAATGCATGGACAGTTTCCTCAGCCAAGACCGGCTGAAAATCCTCACCAAGAGCCTTCCTCAAGGTAATGACGCCTCCCGTGTACTCTCCCTGACTCCATGGAGCGACCTCATCTTCGTACCTCTCATCAGGTAGAACAGCTACCGGGATCCTGTCATAGCTCTGTCTCAATCCAGTAGTACCGACAGCCACACGGTAGGCAAGCGAACCATTGTCCTCACCGCCTCCGAAAAACGAGTAGAATCGGGAATCATCCCCCTCACCAAAGTTTAACTTGATACTGCCTGCGCCTTCACCCTCAAAAACCGCAGAATTACTTCCATGAGACCTTGTGAAACCTTCAGAAATCCTGGTCGACTGAAGGTTGTCTACTTCTGCTCTGCCCTGAGTTTCTTCACCTGGAAAGCCAGAAAGCGAAATCTCTCTTGTATAAAGCCCAGGCGCAAGCTCCTCCGCAGATAACTCCACCTCAGTGTTTATCTGTATCTTCTCAGTTGTCCTCCTTGGACCTGTATTAGTCTCAATTCTTATACTGTCTCCTGTACGAGTGTAATCCTCTATCTCACCCTGCGTATCATTTATCCGCAGGATCTCTGCGTTTTCAGGTACTGTCCACTGGAGTGTCCAGCTGTTAACAGGACAGTCAGTTGATCCTTCATCGCAGCTAAGAAGCGCTGTAGTATTTTTATAGACAGATGATTCATCTGATTCAATCTGATAATTGACCTGTGCTGAAACCACTCCAGCTAAAAACAATAGGGCGAAAACCACCAGAAATTTTTTCATACTCTTTTTGGTTCGGGAATGAATAAAAATCTGTGAGCCGGAAAGATTTCCATGGCTATTCTACCCGACAAAGAAATCAAGAGAATTGTCAACGAAAACAACGCAGCCTATGTTGAAGAAGGACCGGAGATAGACGAAGAACTGCAGATCGGACCCTCAAGCATGGACCTGAGACTGGGATACGAATTCGGAGTACTCAACACAAGGAAAGTCGAAATGGTAGACACCAAAGACATGAAAAAATACTCAAACTACATGAAAAAAGAAAAACACAGCGCAGAAGAAGGAGTAATCGTCCACCCCGGAGAATTCATCCTCGGAAGCACACTGGAAACAGTAAACTGTCCCTCAAACCTGGTCGCACGGGTAGAAGGGCGCAGCAGCTATGGCAGACTCGGAATCATAGTCCACGCAACGGCCGGCTACATAGACCCCGGGTTCGAAGGAGACATAACGCTGGAAATCCAGAACCTAGGTAACGCACCGGTAAAACTTTATCCAGAGGAAAGAGTCTGCCAATTAGTGTTTGAAACAATGACAGACGAAGCAGAGAATCCTTACGGCGAGAAAAAAGATACAAAATACATGGGACAGACAGGAGCAACAGGATCACGACTAGACAGGGAGAAAAGACAATGATAGAAATAGAGAAAATAGAAAAAGACCCGGTAAAGGACAACGCAGTCGAAATCGTCGAAAGAAAAGGAATAGGACACCCAGACTCAATATGCGATGGAGTAGCAGAGTCAATCTCTCAGGCACTCTGCCAGGAATACATCAACCGATTCGGAAAAATCCTGCACCACAACACTGACGAAGTACAATTAGTAGCAGGAGACTCCAGCCCAGAGATAGGCGGCGGAGAAATCAATGAAAAAATCTATCTGCTGCTGACAGGTCGCGCCACCAAAGAATTCAAAGGAGAAAAAATACCGGTAGACGAAATAGCAGTAGAAACAGCCAAGAAATACATTGAAGAGAACTTCAAAGAGTTGAGTCCCAAAAACTTCAAGATAGAAAGCAAGATTGGAGAGACTTCTACTGATCTGGAACAAGTCTACGAAGAGCTTTCCTCAAACGATACAAGTTTCGGAGTAGGTCACGCACCGCTCTCAGAAATGGAGAAAACCGTATTAAACATAGCCAACAAACTGCCTGAAGAAGTAGAAGAAGTTGGAGAAGATGTCAAAGTAATGGGAGCCAGAAGAAAAAATGAAAAACAGATCACAGTAGCTGCAGCAGTCATCAGCAATAGAATAAACAGCCTAGAAGAGTATAAACAAGTGATTAGCAGGATCGGAGAGTTTGCTGAAGAGGAATCAGAGTTTGAAGAGGTCGAAGTAAATGTCAATACTGCCGACAACTACGAAGAAGACTCAATCTACATCACAGAGACCGGTACATCAGCGGAAATGGGAGACGACGGATCTGTCGGACGAGGAAACCGCGTTAACGGCTTGATAACACCCAACCGTTCAATGAGCATGGAAGCAGCCTCAGGAAAAAACCCTGTTACCCATGTAGGTAAAATATACAACTTGAAGGCTAAATCAATCTCTGAAAAGATAAGTGACGCGACAGACAGCTTCACACAGGTTAAACTGCTGGCTCAGATAGGTAGCTCCATTAAAAAACCGCAGATAGCCCATATCGAGACCACAGCAGAAAACAAGGAAAAAATAAGAAGCATAGTTGAGGGAGAACTGGAGAATATGGAAGAGATACGTGATAAGGCTGTTGAGGGCAGCCTGACAACCTTCTAGGTGTCTCCCATGAAACCAGTTGACTGTCACTGCCACCTCGAGTTCGATAAGTTTGACAAAGATCGGAACGAAGTAGTCGAAAGAGCCAGGGAAGACCTGGAGTTCGTAGTTTCCGTCGGCTGCAACCTTGAGAGAAACAGGAAAACCTTGGAAATCTCGGAGAAATACGGAGAATTCATAGTACCTAACCTCGGGCTTCATCCTACCTTTACAGACGACTTTGACAAGCTAGAGACAATTAAAGATCAGATACGAGATAATAATCCTGCTGCAGTAGGCGAAGTTGGACTCGATCACCACCATGTTACGGATGAGGAGATGCGTGAAAAGCAGCGAGAAGTGTTCAGAGAGATGCTTGAACTGGCCGAGGAATTGGAGAAGCCGGTTAATGTACATAGTCGGGAAGCTGAGCAGGAAACTATAGATATACTGTCTGAGTACGATCTTCCCGGAGTTTTGATTCATTGTTTTAATGGAACTCCAGAACAGGCATTGGAGGCAGCTGAAAAAGGGTTCAAAATTGGTGTGACAACCCAGGTGCTTTACTCTTCAAGAGTTCAGAACATAGTGAATGCTGTAGAGATTGAGGATATTGTTCTGGAGACAGATTCTCCTTTCCTATATAGAGGAGAGCGAAATGAGCCTGTTAATATTTTAGAGAGTGCGGAGAAGATTGCTGAGATCAAAAAAGTTTCAGAGGAGGAAGTTGTCGATGCTACATCCGTTAATGCAGACAAGTTATTTGGAAGTGAATAGGTCCATAAATGTTCCTCATAAATTATTTGATGTAGAGGTTTGGAATTTTTCATGGTTTTAAAGAGATTCAAAGACAAGGTTAACAGCGAGCCAAATGTCGCAGTTTTTGTCGACGGACCTAACGTTGTCAGAAAAGAGTTTGACCTAGACTTAGACGCTTTAAGAGAGACTATAGAAGACGTAGGAAATATAAAAGTCGGTAAGGTCTTCCTTAACCAGTACGCTTCAGATGGTTTGATTGAAGCTATTGTTTCACAAGGTTTTGAAGCTGAACTTGGTTTAGGAGGAGAGAAAGCTAAGGAAAGCGATGTAGATGTTTACATGGCTGTCAGCGCTATGGAATCAGTCTTCAAAAATGAAATTGATACAGTAGTACTGGTTACACGAGACACAGATTTCCTGCCGGTGATTCAAAAGGCTAAGGAACATGGAAAGGATACAGTGATTATCGGCATGGAGCCTGGTTTTTCGACAGCTCTTAAAAACGCAGCAGATAAGGTCGTGACACTGGACTGAAAATGGCTCGAATAAGCTTTTACGATCCCATGGCCCTGATAGATATCTTATCAGGGCTTTTGGTTCTTTTTACTCAGACACCGATTCCAGACGGCATAACGGAGATTCACGCTGGTTTTCTACTGTTTAAGGGCGTTGCAACGATGCTACCAGGAAATTTCTTGCCAACACCGGTTTTCTACCTAGGCGGGTTCGCAGACCTGATATCAGCAGCAATTCTCTTCACAGGGCAGCCCCCGTTATTAGTTCAGTATAACAAGTATATCGCCGGTTTTCTACTTCTAAAAGGAGTTTGGTCATCTTTCGGTCTGTTGAAACTAACTTAGATACTGTTCAGAGTCTGATTCAGTCTCTTGAGAAGATCTATTATCTGTTCGTTCTGTCTCTTTATTTCTTCTAGTTCTGACTGCTGATCTGAAACTGCTTGCGGATTTGCTGGATCCATACCAGCGTTCTGCATTTTCTTCTTAGTATTGTTGCTTAGTTGCGGTGAGTTGCTTCCTGGCTCCGGTCTTCCGCTTTGAGGGTTAGGTGTCTGTCTATTTGAGCCCTGTGCACCATTATTCCCTCTTCTGTTGTTCTGAGAAGTATTTTGTCCTTGGTTATGTAGATTGTTTGTTTGTCTGCCGCTTTGCGGAGGTTGTTGGTTTCTATGTCCTTTAGGTGATTGTCCCTGATTCAGGTCTTGGGGAGGATTCTGAGAGTTGTTTTGACCTGGGTTTGACATTCTCTGGTCTTTCTGTCCTAGAGGAGTATCATCGTTCGGTGAGTTCTGTGGTCCTGGAGGATTACTGTTGAGAGCGTTGTCTGAGCCTATTCCGGACTCTGAGTCCATTGAGCTTCCTAATGAGTCGTCTAAGCCGCTGTCGAAGCTGCTTGAGTTTTCGTGTCCTCCTCCCATTTTTTCCTTGATGTCGTCGATCACTCCCATTATACTACGAAGTTGGCGACGCCCGTGTTTAAGTTTAAGTGTTATCTAGAGCCGACCCTTTCTTTTACGGTAACCTACCTCACCCAAGAAAACAATTAAAGCAAGTAAAAGCAGGTAAGGCATAAGCGAAATCTCTTTAACGACTTTTCTAGAGGTCTGATCTACCTCTGATGATATTTCTTCAATATTGTTTTGACTGTAGATCATTCCGCCCGTTTCCTGTGCTATATTCTCCAGCTTGTCCATGTCTTGACCTACTTCGTCTACCTCAGGGTTGTAGTTGTAGGCGTATGTCTCACCCTCCCATTTGTGTACTCCAGGTTCTGTGACGTTTATCTTTGATGTGTAGAGATCTTCACTTCTTTTGGTCAGTCCTTTTATCTGGTACGATGCTTTTGCCTCTGGTTTTTCTGGTTTTGCTGAGTCCTCAACACTTTTCCATTGGTCTCTCTTTCTTTGAGGTTTGCCCACAGTCCAGGAAGCTGTTTTTGATACTAGTGTTGGATCTGTGTCAGATATTCTGCCTAGGTTTTGGTTTCCAGCTGAGAATGCTGCTACTCTGCCTAGTCCGTAGCGCCAGGCTGATAGTACTTCTTGTCCTTCTGAGCTTGCCACCAGTTTTTTGCCTGTTCGTTTGGCGTCTACTTTTTCGAAGTCTGTTGCGTCTCCGTTGAGCTCTAATCCACGAGTTATGAAGTGGTTAGGGTTTACGACAGCTATAGGCGTATACTGTGTTTCTCCTCCGCCACTGCCGAATCTAAAGTTAAGTCTTCCGGCTTCTCTGTTTTCAAGGTAGTATCCGTCGGTTGTTTCTGCGATGTCTTGTAGAAGAGGCTTGTTTGGCTCTTCTCCCATTCCTATCGTTATTAGTTTGCCTTCCAGGCTTTCTGCTTGTCTCCTGGTTTTTCCATCTATATCTTGGCGGTTGTATGTTCCTATGTTTCCATCGCTTAGCATTACTACTGTATCGTTTTTCTCTGTAAGTTCTGAGGCTCCTTTTATTCCTAGGTCGTGGAATGAAGGTCCCTGTGGTTTTATCCTGCTTATTTTCTCTTTGATTGATTCTCTGTTGTATGCTAGTGTTTTAGGTTCGGATACTAGGTATGAGTCGCCGCTGTAGGCTACAACACCGACCTTGTTGTTCTTTTTTAGGCTGTCTACGAGAGAGTAAGCTATTTGAATTGATTCTTTTGATATTCCTCCTGATGAGGATCTGTCTATGCAGAATTCTTCGGTACCTCTGACGCATTCTCCTCCTGTTGCCTCCGAGATATCGATTAAGATTATTACTTTGGCTCCTGAATTGCCATCGTCGTTTTCAGATTGTTTTAAAGGCAGGTATGAAGGTATTTTGTCTTTAAGGCTTCCTGTGTACATTAAACCGTTTCCTTGTGCTAGATATGTTTGAAGGTTGTTGTTTTCTACCGGTTTTTTGGCTATAATGGAGTAGTACTTGTCTAGTTCTTCAGGAAGTTGGTCTCTGTTTTCAATGTCGTAGAACTGGTTTAGGTTGTCTTCGAGAGATCCTGGGCTGCCTATGGAAAGTATTTCTGGTTTTTCCCTTACTTTAACGGTTTTGTAGTACTGGTTATTTCTCTGTATGGAGTCCTTTCCTTCTATCTCTGCTTTTATGATATGTTCTCCTTCAGAGCTGAATTTTCTGGTAAATGTGTAGGATTTATTTGTTGGTCCATTGTAGATTTTTTCTCCGTCTAGTGTGATGTTGATGGTTACAGGTTCTTCCCGTGCGGAGCTTGTTTTAACTGTGAAACGGTTTTCTGCTTCCGGCACTGTCGTTGAAGGTCCTTGAATAGTTATAGCTGATTCTTTCTTACCATTTAAGCGGTGTATGGAGATTGAGGCGTTTTTCCTGTTCGCTGCTTTTACTAGGTCTGAGGAAGGTTCTGTTGTTTGACCGTCGGTTACGAGGAGGTTCTGTGAGTCTTGTTCTATGGACTGTGCTGCCTGTGAAAATATGTTAGAGCTGTTTGCTCGTATGAAAACTGTTTTTTCGCCGCCTATATCTAGTTCGGGATTTTCTACCGCATTCATGGATGAGGTGTTGTCGACAAGTATGTTGATTTTTTCCTGTGTATTTGATGAGGCTTCCTGTGTTATTGTTGGAGATGATACAGCGAGTAAAAGCAGGGATACTATTAGTGCTCGGCTTAAACCTATTTTTCTGGAGTAGCCTTGTTTTTTAAGTATTATGTGAAGTGAGTAGAGGATGAGCGGTGTGAGAAGTAGGAATTCCGGGTTTTGAAGCATTTATATTGCACCTCCTTTTGATAGGTAGAGTAGTTCAAGTGTTGCGATTACTGCTAGAAGTGAGCCAAGGTATTTTCCTGCAGGGTCTGTGCCAGGGTTTGAGTCGATACCTGGTCTCTCTGCGATCTGGTTTATTTGAGGTTGTGATTCTGTTGGGTTAAGTAGGTTGGCTGCGAATGTTTTCTGACCGTTGTAGTATCCTGTTTCCTGTACCTTGTGTCGCTTTGGTTTTTCCTGCCCCTGGTGCGAGACAGGTGTTCCAAAGTTTACTTGGCTTTCTGTCTTGATGTTCAGTTCTGGAGCGGTGCTTCTATCTGACATGTTCAGTAAAGTGTTCTTCCAGAAGATAGGGTAGGTGATCTGTTGACCAAAGACTTCGTCCTCGACATTGTAGAGCAACACCTTTCCATCTTTAGACATTACCAATGCTTCTTCAGGTTGTGAGAGCGACCTCCCTTCAATGTCGTAGCCGGTTACAGCAGAGGTGAATCCGCTGGTTATTGATGAGGTTTGGAGTTGGACCTGCCGAGTAGAACTTCTTGAACTGTTAACTACCGGGGCAAAACCAGGTAGTTCAGATCTTTCCTCTAAGATAACTGCTGAACCTTGGTCAAGCTGGTTTTCCAGATTTTTCAGGCGTTGCTGACCCAGTTCAAACCCATCTTCTACAAAGTAGATTTGGGCGCCGTCAAACGAATCTCCAGCAGAGTACTCCGTTTGGTTAATTAGGTTCATAGCCTCTCGGAAGTACCTGCTTTCTTCGCCCAATCTTTTTACGCGGATGCCCTCTCTATCAGGGATTGAGACATACAGTTTGTTGTCTATCGCAAGCTCATCCGAAGGCAGTATAAGCTCGTGCCGCCCCGGTTCTAAATCAAGCTCTACTGTCTGCGTTGAAAGAGCCGGAAGATCAACCTGCTTAACCTGTTGACTGTCTTCTCTTCTTATTTCAACAGTTCTATCCCTGTTCAGAAAGTTTTGAACAGTAATATGTGCCTTTCCATTCTTAAAGCTGAGATCGGTAAATCCGTGAGAGTTTTCATGATCTAGATCCATGGTTTTAACCGCTTTAGATTCAGATATATCGCTTAAACTGCTCTCCAGGCTCCCAGTTTCTGTATGCGCCATGTCGGAAGCTAAAACCATTTTTCCATTATAATTTGATGCTATCTGCACTGCAGATATTAGATCTGTTGAAGATGCCGTATTCCCTTGGCTTCTGATAGCTTTTCTTGCTGCTTCAGGAGAAGCGTCTCTAACCAATACTCTAGGTTCTGATCCTGCTGCAATCACAGTATTTTGACTGCCAAGGTGTTTGAAGGCGAAGTCTTTAGCCTCTTGAGTGTTGTCGTTCATGCTTGCTGAAGTATCAAGGATTATAACTGATTCTCCATCTGTTTCAAGACCTTGAATTAAAGGATTGGCGATAGCTACAGCAGCCAGAACGACGAAAAGTATGTGCAGTATTAGAAGTTTGTTTCTCTTAAGCTTCTGCAGAGCGTTTCTTATGCGACCTTTCTGCTTTTCCTCGGAGAAGAATGTCATTGAAGGCATTACCTCCCTCTCTGGTTTCGGTCTAACCAGGTAGAAAATGATTAAAGGAATCAAACCTAGCAAGGCAGCTAAGCCTACAGGATGCAGAAAGTTTTGCTGAAGAATCTCCGGAATCATCACTAAACAACAATGAGGACTCAGAGGTTTTTAGTTTGATTCCTCTATTCTATCCAAAACTTGTTGATGCATCTGCTGCAGCCTCTCCTTCTTATCCTCCATCTTGATTACATCCGTCGAACCTTGAAGTAGCAGATTATGGCTGAAGGGGGAAGGAATATCAGTCTCACCCATTTCATAAGAAATACTTCCATCCCTCAACCCTTCTATCACATCCTCGGCATGATTGACATCCATAGCATCCTCCATAATCTCACGATAAGTCTCCTTAACCATCGGAAAACTCTCATCATACTTATTCCTAATAGCAGATAACAGGAAGTGACCCTTCATCTGCTGTTGCCCAACCGTCTTGGAGTTACCCTGATAGTTTCTCAGAATCATAAGGCTTCTACCAGCTACATGTCTAAACCTTCTCTTCATAAGTTCAGTCTTCTTTACAGCCTCCTTCAACTCCTTCTCAGGATCACAGTTCATAACCTGCTCCATCAAACGATCTAGGTCAACAGGACGACGAGGAGTAATCAAGATAAAACCATTATCATCGATAACCATCCCAATGTTTGACCCGTACTTCTGCTGCAGTAGATGAGCCATGATACGGGCCAATGCGTCGTGGACTCTTCTGCCGTAAATCGTCTGGAAAATCAGATTCTGTCTATTGTCATCATCGATATACTTCTCAACCTTGATATCTTCATGAGTTGATACCTCACCGGAGAAACGGTACTGCTCAGCAATATAGCCGTAGATGGCTTCAGCTGTTTTCTCATCCAAGTAATAATTATGCATAATCCACTGGATAATATCATCGTCTTCAGCACCCATCTCCAACTGTTTCTTAACCTGAGAACGGAACTCGCCGATCCTGGTACCAAGATCATAGGAAAGAGGAAGTCTCTCAGAGTACCAGGAAGGAACAGTCGGAGAAGCATTAGGTTTAGGATCAACAAACACTTTCATTCCCTTGGCGTAGCTGAACTGGTAGGTTTTACCTCCAAGCGTGAATATATCTCCCTTTGTGAGTCTGTCAAGGAATTCTTCGTCTAACTGACCGACATAGTTTCCTCCCTGCCGAGTCTTCACATCGTAACCTGTTTCATCAGGTATGGTGCCGATGTTTGTCATGTAGATGACTCGTGTCATCTTTCCACTACGACCGAATCGTGAATCCTCATGATCGATCCAAATCTTTCTGTACACATTCTGATCCTCTAACTCTTCGTATTCTCCACCGAGGTACTTCATCACAGCGTCGAAATCTTCACGAGAAAGATTCCTGTAATTATAGCTCTTTCTGATAGTATTGAACGCGTGCTCGATGTTCCAACGCTTGTTACACGCCATTCCAACCATATGCTGGGCAAGTACATCCAGACAGTTTGTAGGCATCTGAATTCTATCCAGTTCATCTTCCTTGGCGCACTTTGTCAGGACAGAGCACTCCATCGCGTCGTCCCTATCCGTTACAATCATCTTTCCTTTAGCCTTTTCCCCAATCTGGTGTCCAGACCTTCCTATCCTCTGAATCCCTTTCGCCACACCTTTAGGAGACCCCAGTTGTAGTACTAAGTCTACTGCTCCAATGTCAACACCGAGTTCAAGGGAAGTTGAGGTTACTCCTACGCGCATCTCTCCCTTCTTCAGCTTCTCTTCAACTTCCAATCTTACTCCACGGCTCATTGAGGAGTGGTGAGCACCGATATTCTCATCATAGAAATCCGGGAACCTGTTCTTCAGATTGTTAACTATTCTCTCTGTCGCGCTTCTAGTATTAGTGAATATTATCGTGGACTCGTGTTCCTGCACATAATTATGGATTTGATCGTACATCGCCTCCTGAACTTCATCTGCAGGAGTATGAATCAAGTCTCGAACAGGTGAAACAGTCTCCAAATCGATTTCCTTGGAAGCAGCCACATCCACAATTGTGCAGCCTCTAGTCTCGAAATCCTCGCTGTCCTTCTCTTCAGCAGCTTCTATATCCTCATACTCTCCCTCCTCCATCGTTATTTCTTCATCGACATCATAGCCTACAAGTGATTTAGCTATTTCTTTGATCGGGGCTTGAGTGGCTGAGAGACCTATACGAGTTGGGTTAGTGTTTGCCATCTCCTCCAGTCTTTCTATTCCTAGATTGAGGTGTACACCTCTTTTGTTTTCTGCTAAACTGTGGATTTCATCAGTTATGACATATTCTACATTTTTCAGTGCTTCTCCAAACTTTGGAGAGTTTAGTATTATTCCTAGGCTTTCTGGAGTGGTGATCAATATGTGTGGCGGGTTTTCCCGCATATTGGCTTTTTCTGCATCTGTTGTATCTCCTGTCCTGACCGCACTTCTTACCTCCGGCACATCGTAGTCTCCTTCTTCTGCCTTCTGCTTTATTCCTTCCAGCGGTTCCTTCAGGTTTCTCTGAATATCGTTGTTTAGAGCTCTGAGCGGCGAAACATAGAGGACATATACTTGGTCTTCCAGTTCGTCTTCCCGTCCTTTTCTGTATAGTTCGTTAATTGTTGAGAGAAATGCGGAGAGGGTTTTTCCTGACCCTGTTGGAGCACATATCAGAGAGTTCTCTTGATTGTGTATGAGATCGAATGAGTATTTTTGTGGCGGGCTGAGTGAGGGGAACTGTTCGTTGAACCAGTCTTTGACATAGGGTTCGAAGTCGTCCGGCAGCGTTTTTGAGGCTTGATCTTCTTCTGCGAATTTTATCTCTGGCATGTTACCTTAGGTAATCTGTGAACTTTAAGTTAGTGACCTACTCTCCGAATTTCAGGAATATTTTGCTGAAAATACCTGTTAGAATCCCTATTAAGGGTTGTAGGCTGTATGTAAGCCCTGTTATTAGCGGTATTATTATGAAGAACTTTTGACCTCCGAACATGTCTTTGAATATTGGTTTGATCCGGTTTGAGAGATCTACTTGTTTCTGGTTGAACTGTTTCTGGGTTTGTTGGTAGATTATTTCTGGTACTTCGGTCCTTGCTTCTTCTAGGGATTCTGCTGTCTCTCTTTGGGGATTGGTTTTGTTGTAGACTTTTTGGATTGTTAGTTCTGTGGCTGCTTTTGCCGTACGGTTTATTGATTGTAGCTGTGTGTTTTTCTGGTTTTCTAGCATGCCTGTTCGTTCTATGGTTTCTTCCGTGATTTTTGATATTTCCGTGGCTGCTGAGTCAACTTTATCCTGTTTAAACTCTGGGTTTGCTGCTCCATACGCAAAAATTGATGTCCCTATTATAAGCCCTGTTATAAGCAGCGGTATTGATGTTGAACCGTAGAAGTCTTTGAACTGGTCGCCTCCGGAGAGCATTGAGACAAGAATGTTCCCTATACTGTAAGGTATGATCAGTAAGGCTGTTATACCGCCAACTACCCCAAATATAGGTGTTATTAATGTGGTTAGCGTGGCTTTGTTGAAGCTTTCTCTGGAAATGTAGGCTGTGTATCCGTAGAGCACAGGCAGGAACAACAGTGTTAGAAGTGTTGAAGGAGTTGAGAAATCTATTAGGTAACTTGCTGATATGCCTAGAACAGCCAGAGATAGCTGTACCCCGTACTCGATATAGTCAGTCTCTAATCCCACAGATACAAAAATGTAGACCGGATTGATTTAAATTCCAGCTACCTCAGAGATTAAAGACTCGGCATGCCCCTCATCCCTAGCCTCGACAATCACCCTGCCAGACCGAAAAAAAGTGATTTCACGCCCCTCATAGCCTATACGGACAAGATAATCGTTCTCAGCTAGTTTTTCCCCAGCTTTTACTGCTTGAGCAATGTTTTCATCCGAAATATTCTTTTCAAATTGATACTTGCCTCGTCCACACAGCTTAGATACCCGGGCAGTTTGATCTAGATGAGGAAAAACTTCTGACTCACATACTTCACACCCAGAATCTTCAACTTTCAAGAAACGGTTTTTATCCACAAGTTCAAGCCTTTCATCAACAGAAGAACCGGTAAGCATTTTAACCGCCTTATAAACTGATTTAGCAGCAGCTACCCGAGCTACCTCCCTCATGACCCCATCTGTCTCACATGTAGCTACTTTCTGAGGTTTCTGCACCATACAGTTGAAGCATTTGTCGATTATAGGCATCGAGTAAGCTTTCTCAGCTATAGCCGCAGTATAAATCCAAGGTATTCCTTGTTTTTTGCTGTAATCATTTATCACCTGCCGAGTCTCAAGATTATCCGTTCCATCCAGTATGATGTCTGCTTCCTCAATCAGATCAGTGTTATCTGGCTTAAAGCTTTCAGAATATGCCTCCACCCCAGTAAACTGTTTCAGATAATCTTCGGCTGCTTTGGCCTTAGGCAAAGCTTTTTCACACTGCTCCGGAGTGTAAAGGCTCGATGAGTAGGCATCTTTTTCCTCCAAATAGTCTCTATCGATTATTATAAGATTGACGCCGTGTCGAGCCAGGTTTTCTGCTATAGCTGACCCAGTCGCTCCAAGTCCTATTATTGCTGCTGTGGAGTTTTCCAGTCTTTCCTGGTCTTCTTCTGAGTGGTTTTGAAGCGTGGTGAATCGGGAGTACATCTGGTTGGGTTTTAGTGGGAAGTTGATTTAAGAAGCAGTGGAAAAACTTGAGACATGACAATCTCTATTCTGGAGAGCCAGCTTGCAAACCTCGGAATCGAAATCCAGATGACAACCCTTCTAACCGGTGCACTAGTTCTGATAGGCGGATGGTTCGCAAACAAGATATCCAACAAACTAGTTGAGCAGGGAATAAACCGTAGAGGAGGCGACAAACACGCAATAATAGCTGCCCAAAAAGTCACAGCCTACATAATCTACCCACTAACATTTGTAGTATTCCTCGGTGTCTTCGGGCTTCCAGCAGCCTCTATTGGCGGAGCAGTTGGCCTAATAGGATTAGGTCTTTCATTCGCATTGAAAGATATGATCGCCAACTTTATCTCCGGCATCCTGATACTTATCGGACAACCATTCAAGGTAGGAGACCAAATCAAGGTCTCGGGAGAAGAAGGGACAGTCCAAGACATCAAAATAAGAGCTACAGACATCAAAACATACGACGGCAGAAAAGTAATCGTACCCAACTCCCAGCTCTACAATGGAACAGTCATCAACAACACAGCATACGACCAGAGACGGTTTGAAGTAATAGTCGGAGTAGGATACGACGACGATATCGACTCAGCAACAGAGCTAGCAATGGAAAGCCTAGAAGAAGCCGAAATGGTGGAAGAAACACCAGAACCACAAGTACTGGTCAACGAACTAGGAGGATCCTCAGTCAACTTGAAACTTCGTGGATGGACCAAGCCATCCAAAGCCAACATGGTTAAAGCAGCCTCCGAAGTAACACAAGGCGTCAAAGAGAAGTACGACGAAAACGAGATCGACATCCCATACCCAATCAGAACCGTCTACATGAACAACGAAGACGAGTGATACATGTCTTTCTTTCAACTTCTTCTTTTTCCATAGAAAAGATTTATCAATATTGGTACACATACACAGAACATGGGTTCCAGGACTATATCCGTAAAAGATGAAGCATATTCCAGACTGAAGGCTCTGAAAGATGACAATAAGAGCTTCTCAGATGTGATACTGGAGCTTACAGAAGACAAGAACCAGAAGTTCGAGAACATTGTAGGAAAAGGAATAGAAACAAGTTTTGAAGAACTGAAAGAAGAAAGAGAAAGAAGTGAAGAAGACGATGACAGAGAAACATTACTTCGCGGACACTAGCTTCCTGATAGACCTCTTCAAAGGCGAAGAAAAAGCAGTAGAAATAATGGAAAAAGCCAGCTCCATAACTACTGGAAGCACAGTACTCTATGAGTTATCTAAAATTTCTGATTTCAACAGAAAAGAACTTGAGCAGAATAAGATCTTTGATTTAACCTCAGAAGACGGGGAAGTGGCTGCAGAAATGTACAGAAAACTCTCCAGAAAAGGAGAGAAAATCGGAGAAATAGACTACCTGATTGCAGCGCAAGCTAAAAACGCGGGTAGAAAACTGGTTACACGAGACACAGACTTCCAAAAACTCGAAATAGACACCATTAACTACAAACTATGACAGAATCAGAAAATCAAGATTTATCCGACTTCTCCAGCTCCTACCCAGAAATAGGAGAAGTAAAAGAACAGTTAATGAAGGAAAGAGAAGAATTCAAGATGAGAGACTACAAAATTGATGCAGAATAAGGGCTTACCTTTTCTTCACCAAGTTTTTCTTAAGCCTGTCCAACTGATCAAAGCATATGCCAACAGAAATAGATTCCGAGAAGATGGAAGAAGTTCAAAACTCTGAAGAATACTGGGTCATCGACTTCTGGGCAGAATGGTGCGGACCATGCAAAAAACTAGCACCAGTATACGAGGAAGTCTCCGAAGAAATAGAAGAAGTAAACTTCGGAAAAGTTGACATGGAAGAACACGACGACCTCGGCACACAGTTAGGTGTCAGAGCACTACCCACACTACTCATAATGAAAAATGGGGAAGAAATAGCAAGGAAAAGCGGAGCAATGCCAAAACAAAAACTGGAAAGTTGGATCCAAGAGAATACTAGATAAGCAAATATTTACCCAGTCATTTTTTTCTCTCTACCATTTCTCTACCAACACCCTCACACAAAAGCAACCACCAAAACAAACAGAAAGAACAAAACCAGGGCAAAAAATAACTAATCTTCTCTAACCATATGAAATATCTACTCGGCGTTTGTCACTATGATACATCTCCAATTGTGTTGGACCCATTATCAGTTGGTGTTGTTGAATTACGGAGACCATCTGCCATCCCGCCATTTGTATTACTTTGGAATGTTACATCAACATTATAACAATTGTAAATACCAACATAGTCGGCATCCACAGTTACTGATTGAGATGTTGACCCATAAATGTTTTCGACTCTTGATGCAACTCCATTGATCGTTATAGTCCCTCCTGATAGAGAGACTGCCTCTAATATTGACCCTATACCAGAAAGCGTCCAATCGGCACTAATGGTAGTACCAGCCCCCCCCATTCCCCCCGTTCCAATGAGAGAGACCCTCACTGATATTGACCTAACCTCACTGTATTCAGCATTTTCAAGGTAGATTACATCACCATCAGATGCATTTGATAGAGCAGCATCGAGACGCGAATCAGGATCAGCCCCATCAAACCCTTCAGCTAAATGCCGTTCAGCACCTATTTCCTCTGCACTGACCGAACCAGCATTCGTAATATCGTTCCCCCCAGCGTCGAGATTGGCATTCTTCAATTCCAACGTTCCAGGTGCACTGGATGACGTGGTGTATTGGAGGGCAATGAAGCCACCGTTATTATCATCAACCTCAAGTTTAGATCCGAACACTCTAAAGAATGTATCTTCTCCCTCAGCGAAGCGAATCCCTGTTGAACCCTCTTCGCTGTTAATATCAGTGCCATAATTGTGGAGATCCAACCGTGCAGTACCAGAACCATCCTCGATACTCTGTCCCGTGGCGAGGCGGAGGTTGGCAGGGGTATCAGAGAAGTCAATTCTTGAGCCTCGTAGGTAGAGTGGAATGTAGTTGTTGTTATTTCTATCGTATGCTGTTACACGTCCATCGTTATTTTGTGTGTATGTTAATTCTAGACCTGCTCCTGATGATGGTGTTCCGTTGTCTTGTGCTACTATTCCGGCGTTCGGTGTTTTCAGCACGCCAGCACTTGTGTCGGTGTCATATTTGACGGCTGTAAAGTCTCCTTCGTTGTCTTGGATTCTTACTGGTTCGTTGCTTCTTGCGTAGATTGCTTGTCCAAAGTTTCCTACTGCTCTAAATGCAAATTTACCATCGTCGTTGTATATATGAGTGCCAAATCCTGCGCTTGGGTCAATTGCTATTCTTTCTGTGCCGTTTCCGTCTTCAATGAACTGTCCTTTGTTGAGGCGGAGGTTTCCGATCGGAATCTCAACGCTGCCGTTTCCTAGGAGGTTTATGGCTTTGGTTCCGTTGTTGTCTTCAATTGACTGTCCTGTGTCAATTTGTAGGGCTGCGTTTTTGACTTTGACTTTTCCGCTAGGGTCGACATCGAAGTATTCTGTTCCGTCTGATGTTACATCGAAGCCGTGACCGCTTTTGACTTTGTATGCTGATGCGGAGGGTAGTAGTGAGGCCGCTCCTAGGCCGATTGCTCCTGCTCCCAGTTTCTTTAAGAATGAGCGTCTTGAAACTTCTTCTGAACTGTTTTCTGTTTTTTCTTTGGACTCTTCTGATTGTTTCAGGTTTTTTACTGTTTTTTGTACTTCTTTTTGGACTTTTTTCTCTATTATTTGCTGTAGTTTGTCTGCTTTTTCTTGGTCGTCTACTATTTCTTGGATTTCGTCTGTCATAGTATCAGTTTTTTAGCATTGGTTGCCTGTGCATATCCGGTTTTGGGTGTTTGTGGTGATGTTTTGGTCTGTCATGTTGATGTTGCCGCCTACTTGGTGTGTCTTATTGTTTCCTATGTATTGGTCGTTGGTTTTGGAGTAGCTTTGTACATAGCTTTGTGTTGCTGCGTCCTGTGGATTGCTTGGGTCTTTCAGATTTGTAATCCTGGAGTTTGTGGCGTTGATTTGCCCTGTTTCTTGGAGTTTAAGTATTGTTCCTGCTCCATCCTGATTGAAGTTTATGCTGTTTGATTTGAATTGTATGCTGTTGTTTATGTTGTTGTTTCCGGTTATTTCTCCGATGTTGTTGATGGAGTTTCCTTTCATGTCGAGGTTTCCGTCTATGCTGTCTCCATTTCTTTGAAGGTACGCGTTGTTGGCGTATCCAAGTGTTACTGAGTCGTTGCTGGTTTTTGGCTGTGCCAGGTTTCTTATACGGTTTTGATCCATATCGATGCTCTGATTGGCTGTGTTTTCTTCTTCGAGCACTTGAGATAGTGATTGTGGTGTTGATGTTACCTGAGTATCGACATAGTTTTTGGTTGCTGGATCTGTCCCGGATGCTGGAGTTGGCAAGTTTAGTATTCTGTTGTTTTGCATGTCGAGGTTGCCGTCTATGCTGTCTCCGTTTCTTTGAAGGTATTTTTCGTTAGCGTATCCAAGGTTTAGCGCGTGTGAGTCTGCCCCAGGGTTTTGAAGGTTTGTTATTTGATTGTTATGCATGTTGAATTGGCTGTAGACATCTATAGGCGTGCTGGATCGGAATTCCATATCTGCAGTAGCAGTGTATACGCATATTATCAGTGCTAAAATCATTATTGCTTTTTTCATTAGCATGTTCCTCCTACACAAAGATTTTGTATTGGTTTAACTTCCGTGACATTAAGTGTTCCATTTAGTGTATTGTTTTGGCTGCTTACATATCCTAGGTCACTGGTCTGAGTTGAGCTGCATAGATCGCCGTAGCAGTTAGCATTTAATGCGTCTGTGTTGAGTGGTCCTTGCATTGAGTCGCCGGAGATATTCAGGTATTGTTCTGAGCCTGTTAATTCTCCTCCTTCAGTGGTCCCGCAGTCGTCTCCGAAGCACATTGTATTGTTTCCTGTCGGCAGAACAGTTTCGCGTGTCTCAATCTCTTCTATAGTGTCTCCAGCAACAAACAGCTTTTCTACTATTATCTGAGGAAGAGTGAATTTGCCTCTGACCGTGAATTTTTGCTCAAGGTTTGGTAAGTTCTGTGTACTGTATGCTAAGGTCATGTCGTATTCTTGGCATTCTCCAGAAGGTTTAACCGAGGTTACTTCGTATTTTTTCTCTTCTCCGACCGGTATTTGCGTGTTTTTTGCTGATTCTTGGCGTCCTTCGAGTTTTACCGAGCGGATTTCAATCAGAGATGACTCAGAATTACGTAAGATAACTGAAAGAGTGTTGCCTTCTTCAAGACCTGATTCTGAGGCAGTTAAAGAGCTGGCGGGTCCTGCTTGAACACTTACCTGGCAGCCTGGCGAGACCGTAGTAAAAACTGCCGATCCCGCTACAGTTAGGACTAGAACCATCCATCCGTAGGTTGTTAAGTACTCTACTGCTGACTGTCCTTTTGAAGACCCCACGGTTACAGTGTGGACTGCCTTAGAATTTAAGTTTTCAGACTATATGAACTCTGTCCAGTCTACACCGCCATAATCACTTTCTTCCCTACTAAGACTGTTTAAAATTTCTTTAATAGTCGATTCAACTGTCTTCCCTGTCGTATCTACTTCAATAACAGTTTCCTGGTTCTGAACTGCTTCAGATAATACAATATCTAGTTTTTCAGCTTCAACATTTTCCTCAATTTTTCTATCCGAGTAATCTCTGCTGGAAAGCCTTTCCTCAAGCATATCGGGTCGGCATCTCAGAACAACACAGGCATCTGACGGGAAGTGATGTGATAGATGACCTTCAATCACAACATCCTCAGGGAACTCCTCAGATTCAAGCGAGTCAACCATCTGACCGATTCTTACCTCTCGCTCACCGGCTTTCTCCTCACCTATATCATTCTCCTCAAAATACCGGGTGAGATGAACTACATCATATCCTCGTTCAGCAAGTTTATCTGAGACAGTTGTTTTCCCTGTTCCAGGCGTCCCCGTAAGCGTTATCTTCACAAATACATTTTGGAGTCGGAGGGCATAAAAGCTTGAAACCAGACTGATTTTTCATGATAGATGTCTGGAACCTAAAACGAGTTTTCTCGTTCCAGAGACCATCAGCTGAGGTGAATCTCAGATGATAGATGTCTGGACGGAAAAACATAGACCGGATACACTGAGCGAAGTTGTCGGACAGGAAAACATTGTAGACAGACTTGAAGCATTCGTGGAAAACGACGAAGTACCACACATGCTGTTCGCAGGCCCAGCGGGAACGGGAAAAACAACATCAGCAATCGCACTCGCCAAAGACTTGTATGGTGATGAATGGAAGCAGAACTTTATGGAGACCAATGCTTCCGATGAGAGAGGTATCGATGTTGTAAGAGAAAAGATCAAGAACTTCGCTCGGACCAAAAGTATCGGAGCTGATTACAAGATAATCTTCCTTGACGAGGCCGATGCTCTTACTTCAGATGCTCAGCAAGCCTTGAGAAGAACTATGGAGCAGTTTTCGGATAACTGCAGATTTATTCTATCCTGTAACTATTCTTCAAAGATTATTGATCCTATTCAGTCCAGATGCGCAGTATTCAGATTCAATCGTTTGGAAGAGAGCGATGTCAAAAACTATATTACAAGGCTTGGTGAAGATGAAGACTTCAAAATCTCCGAAGAAGCCGTTGAAGCAGTTATGCGGGTCGCAGAAGGCGACCTCAGGAGAGTCACAAACATTCTGCAGACTGCTTCGATCAACAATGATGAGATCGAGGAAGATGATATTTACGGTATCGCAGCCAGTCTAAGGCCGGACGAAATCAGAGAAATCCTGGACGACTCTCTCAGCGGCAACTTCATGGACGCCAGAGACACACTAGCCGACCTTATGATTGACAGAGGACTGGATGGACAGGATGTGATAGACTCCGTTCACCGAGAGATTTTCGACCTCGACATCTCAGAAAGAGCCAAACTAGAAATAATCGAAAACCTGGGCGAGTTCGAATTCAGAATCAGCGAAGGCGGAAGTGCAGACATCCAGATAGAAGCTTTCCTCGCCAAAATGGCAGACCTGGAACATAATTAAAATGAAACTTCAAAACCTGAAAGCCGCCGAAGCGTGGCTTATTGCGTGATTGACGAAACTCCTTCTGGAGTTTCTGGGAACGCAGAAAATCAAAGATTTTCGAGTTGAGTATAACACCATGTGGGTACAGAAATATAGGCCGGAAACGCTGGATGAGTACAGAGGAGCATCCAGTGAGAAAAAAGAACTTCAGGAATGGATAGAAGACTGGGAACAGGGAGATAAACCTGTACTGCTTCATGGACAGGCAGGAACCGGTAAGACCTCTCTTGTTGAAGCTCTTGCGAACGATGTAGGTTATGAACTCGTTGAGACGAATGCTTCCGATGTAAGAACCAAGAAAAAATTAAAGGAAGAGTTGAAAGAGGCTACTCTTCAGCAATCTTTCTACGGCGGCAAAAAACTGATACTGATCGACGAAGTTGACGGCATGTCTGGCAACTCGGATAGAGGTGGCGTCAAGGAAATTGGAAACATAGTAGATAATTCACGCTTCCCGGTAATCATGACAGCAAACGATGCGTATGATCAAAGTATCCGATCTTTGAGGAACCGAGCAAAGGAAATTAAACTGGATTCCGTACATACTAACAGTATTGCTGCTCATCTCCGTGAAATACTAGACAACGAAGGTATTGATTATGAGGATGGTGCTCCGAAGAGGATTGCCAGGAGTGCTGGCGGACAGATGCGGTCAGCGATTAACGACTTACAAGCATTGGCGCTTGGAAGGGAGAAGTTGACTGTTGAGGATGTTAAGCAGCAGGCTTCTCGTGACGATCGGCAGGATATCTTTGATGCTTTGAAAATCGTGTTTAAGACTTCTACTGCGTCAACTGCTAATCAGGCTACGCAGAATTTGGATGAGGATGCGGATACTTTTTTGCAGTGGATCAGGGAGAATGCTCCTCGAGAGTATCAGAGGAGTGAGGATTTGGCTCGTGCTTATTATTGGATTTCGGAGGCAGATCTGTTCAATGGCAGGATTAGGAAGAGGATGAACTGGAAGTTGATGAAGTATGTTTTCCAGTTTTCTACAGTTGGTGTAGCGTTGGCGAAGGATGAGAAGTACAGTGGTTGGACGAAGTATCAATATCCGTCGAAGATTCAGAGGATGGGAAGTTCGAGAGCTGCTAGGAACAAGCTTGACAGTATTTCTTCAAAGATGGGTGAGAAGCTGCATATGTCGCAGAGGGATGTGAAGTCTTCTCTTCCTATGTTTGGTGATTTCCTTGATCATTATGATGGTCTTCAGGGTCAGTTGGAGCTGGAGGATGAGGAAGTTGAGTTTATCCATGGCTTCTAGTTGATGCATTCTGTTTCTATTCTGCGGTCTGTGGACCGCATTTTTACTTTGATGCATGGACCTGAGTGGTTGAATACCGGTTCTGTCTCGTAGTTGTCGATGTATCCCAGTAGTTTTCTGAAGTTTCTTTCCTCTTTAGTTGTTATTACGCCATCGGCTGTTATTTTCTCTATTTCCGTCTCTATTTTGTTTGTATGAAGCGAGGTTTCTTCTACATTGTGTCTCTGTAGCTGGATCTGTGATATGGTTGCTGCTAGGCTTATGGTGATGAGGCTTGCTATTATTACGGATATGATCATGAACTGTCCTTTATTCACTGACCCCACCTGAAGTTTATTTCGTATGGAAGATATGTTTCCTCTTTGATGCTTGAGTAGGTTTTCGTAGATGTTTCGCCCGGAGTTTTCTGCCCTGTGAAACTTGTTTGGCTGCCTCTAAGCCAGTAAATAGTAGATACAATCGCCTTCAAGCTTTCAGCGTCATAATTCTGTCTGTATGAGGTTAAGGCTATTTTTCCTCCGGAGGGCAGGTTTTTGAGAGATCTTCTCCTAGGAATGACTTCGACTTTTTCATCTCCTCGGTATTCGAAACTTACGCAGCCTCCTTCTTGGTCGCAGCCTATATTCGGATCAGGGTCGTATACTGTAATGTTCAGGTTGTAGACTCTGTTATCTATAGTGATTTGATCACCGTTCAGGAACGGACCTTCATTCTCATCTAAGTAGTCTCCATCACGATCTAGGTCAACCTTTACCGCTCTGACGTTATTGTTGTTGCAGTAACTATCGGATGTACCTAGTTCCGCGTTCAACACGTTGTAATCAAAATCCGGGAAGTCGAAGACTGCCTCTGTCAATGCCTCTGGTTTATTGTCTAGGCATTTGCTGTCAGGCTTTCCTTCTACCTCCTCTGGAGTTACAGAGTTCATGTTCTGTTTTTCCCTGTTCCACTCGCTGAAGTCGTAGAGCTTAGAGGATTTAACCAGTGCCTTTCCAGATTCCAGTGTTCTCTCAGTGTCAGATATGACCTTGGTTGAAGGAGCCATCTCCAGATTGTCTTCTTCTCCCTCCAAGCCCAGGAAACTGGTTTGTGCTTCTTGAGCGGACGTACTTGAATCAAAACCTGATTCTGCCGAGTCTCCATCATAGGAACCCTGATATGAGACATCAACGTATTCAAACCCGGTATCATCTAGGAAGTCACCGTTTTCAAAACTGCTGCTTGACAGATTAGCTAAAATTAGAGCTGATCCCTGTTTCAGGAAGTTTTCAAACTTTTCCCTCTTATCGGTATCAGTGTCGATCTCTTGAACTGCTTCCTCTCTTCTTATGACTGCAGTATCATAGCTTCTTCTGTCGAGACGGGTAAAGTTAACAGTATCAACAGAAGTAAACGTCTTAACACTGTTAACATCACGATCGAACATGTCCCTAAATCTGACTGGCTGTGTAGCATTGTAGATCCTTAACTTGTCAGATTCAATTGATTTAATATCATAGTAGTTGTTATCCCATTTGAAAATCTCTTCAATGTTGAAAGGTCCCTCGCTGTTAGAGAACTGGCATTTTGTACCGTTGTCGACCCATACCGAGTCGTAGTCCTGTTCAGAGTTACCTCCGCTTATCTGAGGATCTAGATCACCTATGTAGAGACGGTTGTTCTCTAATCCTCCTTCAGATCTTAGAACAGGTTGATCTGACCTGGATTTTATCTCTTCTAAATCCCCTTCACATTTATCGCTTGATTCAACTTCATCCAGGTTTTGATTGTACCTGTCTGAGTTAACTACGTGGAAAGCTACGCGGTTATCGTTTATTGGAAGGTTGGAGACCAATCCTGATACCTCTACGTCTCTCTCTGTTATAGTTGAGAAAGCTGTCTGGATAGATCCTGTCTCGCCGTTTCTTAAAGCATGGTTTATGTATCCTGCTTCTTGAAGAGTGTATGTTAAGTCGTTGGCAGATACCTGGCTTCTGAAGCTGTTCCAGTCCTGTCCTTGAGGTACGTTGACAGCGCCAAAGATGAATATGAAAACTGTTGCAATCGCTACAATTGCCTCGATCGAATATCCTAGTCCTTTTTTCTTTACCATGATAATACCTCAATTCTTATTGGCTCAGAATCTGTTAAAGGCTCTTCAAGGACAGCGTAGCGGTTGAGTTTGGTTACACTTTGATCTACGTTTTCTGATGATGGTCCGAAGGATTTAAGCTCATTTGAGAGTACTACTGCGGCTCCAGGCTTTCTTTCCCGGTTTTGGAACCGCTGAAGTTCAAATTCTGTACCTGCTAAACTGTATGTGTCTCCTGTTCCTAGTGTCAACTCAGAGTCAAAGTCCTTGTCTGTGGAGATTCTTGTAGTGTTGTAAACTCCGTCATGGGCTGTTACCAGGAACCAGTAGGTCTGTGCTTGTATTGTGAAGTTTCCGTAGTGCACCCTGTTTTCAGCTTGGGAGTAAAGTGGGTCCGGATTTCCTGTGGTGCCGGGCTCGTCTATACCGTTTTCAGGTTCTGTTCTGGTGAATGAGTTTGATGTTTCAACTATTGGCTGCCAGATGAATGTGAAGTGGTACTGGTTGTCAGCTCCTGTAACTTTTTTGAACTGGCTGTAGTTGAAGCTTGAATCGCCGGTGGTTTGCAGTGCATCGATTTTCTCTTTTTCTAGAACGAGGTAGTCTTTAGCCAGTCCAAACTCCGAGGTATGGGATATATTGTCTTCCCACTCTGTACCCCCCGTTCCATTAGTATGGTATCCTGGTTTGCTCAGTATTTTTTCTGTAAGCGAGTATATCTCCATGTTTCTGGCGGATTGTTCGACGCTTGACTCAAACTCAGGTATTTTACCGGAGTTGGCTGACAGGGCGGCTACCAATGCCAGTATTACTATGAACATTCCTCCGAGGAATTCGATTGTGGACTGTCCCTTAGTTGAAGGCATTTTCTACACCCCCATAGGTCTTAGGACCAGCATGAATACTATGAACGCTATTGGCATCATTATGATTGCGTGTTTTACTCCTGCTGAAGGGCTTCCCTCGCTTATCTGTCCTGATACTGCTGCGGTACACATTCCTTGAACCATGAGCATGGTGAAAAGCAGCGATTTGTAGTATGCCATCTTTCCGTAAGCGTACTTGGTGGCGTAGCTGCTACCAAGATCTGTGATATTAGTGGGTATGAATCCGAATATCTTGGCTGTTGAGCAGAAAGGTCTGGCGGCTAGAATATCTTTTCCGCAGAAGTTTGTCGGTCCTGCCGACCCTCCGTCACCACCCAAGACTTCTCCTATTCCCTGAAGTGCCCCAGCTTCCTGACTTCCAAGTCCGAGAAGCTGTGAAAGCATGACATAGATTCCTATTGTAATCCCTATAAACAGGAAGTAGATAATATACATTATGAAGAGCTGTTGCTTAAGCTGGGATCTCTTGCTCTGTAGTACTTCTTTTAGGTCGGAAGCATTTTCTGCTACGGACTCGATTGTGTCTGTGATGTTTCCTCCGCTCTGAAAGCTCTGGATAATGATGGAGAGAGATTCCTGGATTACAGGGCTTGCTTTCATTCTTTTTGAGAATCTTTCCATTACTTCTGGGAAAGGTATTCCCCATGTGAGGTCTGTATGTACTTTTTCGACCTCGGAGTTCAGTCTTCCGTAGTCGGTGTCCTTAGCTGATTCGAAGGCTTTCAGTATCGTCATACCTCCCCTCTTTGATTCTGCTAGGTCGTTCAGGAATGATGGGAACTGGTTCTCCATTTCTCTGACCGCCCGGTTTTTCAGGAAGCTTAGGACGCCGTACGGAAGGAGACCAGCTATCATTCCAAGTATTAGTAGGGCTCCTCCAACCCTTACAGAGCCTAGGAAGTATATCATCATCCCTGTGATCGTTATTCCTCCGCCTATGCCTAGGGATCCGTAGATTACCTTCTGCTCTATCGAGTAGCCTGGTTCGTACTCGTCGTCTGTGAAGAAGTCCATTATCTTATACCTCCTGGTGACATGCCATCAACCAGTATTATGAACATTGCCGAAATCATAGGGATTCCAAAGAATACTGCTACAACCTGTATATTAACCAAGAGACTGGGCGATATACTGGAGGAGAAAGAGCTTATTACAGCCGTCATGGAAGTGAAAATAATCGAACCTACGATTATAACAGTTATATACATTTCAACAAGCAATGAAAGCTGCTCCGAGAATTCCTCAACTCTTCTACGGTAGTCTTCCATCAAGCGCTCAGATCTCTGTTGTAAAAACTGCTTCAAAGATCCTCCAGTAGTTATAACATGGTTTATTCCCCATACAAGCTCTTTGAAATCCTCGCTCGGTGTTCTGTTTGCTGCTCTCTCCATTGCTTCACCTGCATCCATTCCAAATGTTTCTATGTCTCTTGAAATTTTCTCCGCCTCTTTGGATACTTCACCGTATTCATCTACTTCTGCCAGGTTCTTGAAGATCTCAGGAAGTGAAGTTCCTGTACCTGCCAAGGTTGAAAGATACATTGTGGCGAAAGGTAAGGTATCCCTGATTTTAGATGCTCTGCTCTTCATCATTATACCCGGATAGAGATAAAACGCTGCAGCAGAAAAAGAGCCCAGTATCATTGTTAAAACAAACGCAAACACCAGTCCGGGTAGTCCCATGGACAAGGTAAAAATTAATCCAAAGAACAGGAGGGAGCCTACCGCAACCGCGGCTGATGTGAAAAACATCATGCTTACATACTCTGGCAAGGTTATCTCTATGTTAGCCTTGGATAACTGTCTTCTTAAGCCTTCAAAGTTGTCTATATACTTTAAGGCTATGCTACCTACTGCTTCGTAGCAGAAATCAGAGTAATCTTCAAGCATCCTTGACTTCTAATTCGTCATCTTGAGAATTAAATGTTTGCCCAACATCCTCCATCACTGATTTAGGATCACTGTAATATCTCGAGATGATATCTCCAACCTCACGGTAATGCTTGATCTGCTCCTCCTGCATGTAGTTCAAAACATGCTGCTTGTTCCTAAGATCTCTTTTAATCTTCGAATAATCGATACCAGACTGATCAGCAATATCCTTAAGCAGGACAGACTTGTTCTCAGTCCTGTACTGATCATTCTGCGGATCCCAGCCAAACACCTTGTTAGAATCAATACCTCTCCTCTTATCGTAACCAAGAACCTCATAAAGCCCGGTGATACGACGGATATAACTTCCATCCCTTCTAATCCTCTTAATAAGCATTATACAGTCCAGAGTCTCAATAAGGCTTCCGGAAAGATTAATAGGATCTGTTGTGAGGCGATCCATAAGCATCTCAAGGCTGTCAGCGTGGATAGTTGAGAGCCCTGTGTGACCTGTAGCCATCTGCTGGAACAGGATATAGGCTTCCTCACCACGAACCTCACCAACAATAATGTATTCTGGACGCTGACGCAGAGACTCCTTCAATAGATTGTCCATAGATACTTCCCCACCAGACTCAGCACTGCTTCCGAAACCTGAACGGGCAACCTCCGGCACCCAGTGATCATGAGGAAGACGCAGCTCCGGTGTATCCTCAATCGAGACAATCTTCTTCTCAGGACGGATAAAAAGCGAAAGAGCATTCAACTGAGAGGTCTTTCCTGCTCCTGTTGTTCCACATACAAGCGTAGATTTTCCATGTTCTACCAAAGTCCAAAGATAAGACAGCATCTGAGCGTTCTCCGTCTCATAGTCCATCATGTGGATCGGAGTCAATGGATCTTCTGTGAAACGTCTTATAGTAAAGTTTGAACCTTTTCTAGCAATATCTGTTGCGAGCGTTGCCTGTACACGAGAACCGTCGGGTAACGAACCGTCGAGAAGCGGGCTTGAGACGGATATGCTTCTACCACACCTCTGTGCCAGTTTCATAACGAAGCTGTCCAGTTCGTCTTGGCTGTGCCATTCGATATTTGTTTTAACTGATCCGTACTGCGGGTTTCTGTGGTATGCGTATACAGGAATGTCTACTCCGTCGCAGGAGATATCTTCAACCTCTGTATCGTTCATCAATGGTTGAAGTTTTCCTAGTCCAGCAAAGTCTCTTTTAGTGTAGTACCTGACAACTTCTCTCTGCTCATCTGTAAGTGATATATCGTATTTGTCTACTATCATGTCTATTTTCTCTGTCAGGTATTCGTCGGCTTCACCGCCCTCTAACTGGTTGAAGTCGATGTCAAATGATCTCTCCATTATGTCGGTTATGTGTTCAATCTTTTGATCCAGTTCCGGTGTTCTTTCAGGTTCGACGACTTCGTAGACGAGCTCTCCTTCTCTTTCATTCCAGTGGATATGTGCCCAGGCATACACCATCTCACCTTCATCAGGGTCAGCAGGCACCAATGGATAAGTGATATCGACATCGGTTAAATCTTCATCGTCCGTTGTCTCTTCAACATACTCCTCCTTGAACTCTCCAGGCGATGGGAGTTCGATTCCTTCACCCTCATCAACATCGCTCTCCTCTTCCTTCTTCTCAAATGCCTCAGGATGCTTAACCTTCCTGAGATTTCCAATTATATTTAACAAGTTAGCATTAGGCATTTTCAGGACGACCTCAGTTTAATATTGTTTCCTCTCTTGAAAATAGTTGCCTCTCCACCTCGAATACTTCCCGACAAATCATAATCCTTAAACCCTGTCAGCGGCGTAGAGTAAGTTTCTCCTCCCGACTCAACCAGTATTCTATCGCCTTCCAGTCTTAAAACATACTGATTTCCTGCCAATCTTTCAGGAAACTTTTCATCATAGTAAAAACTGCTGTTAGGCGAGGTTCCTGTCTGGGAAACCGTGTTTAAACCCGTTTTTAGATCTGATGAAATTATTTCTGCTTGATCAGGCTCAACTGAGTCTAGGGCGCCCGCCCTGTAGTTATTGAACAGAGCTATTATTCCTATGGCTGCTACAAGCCCAAGGCCAAATGTAAAGACGGTTTCAACAGCAAGGTTCTGTCCTTTAATTGTGAATCACCTCAGATCGACCTCCACTACAGTTCTTCTCCTTACCAGTTCATCGCCGCTTGACAAGGTGAAGCTGTCGTCACCTGAGTCCACTTCTTCGCCTTTATTCGTTAATTCAACCGTTACATCGCCAGATGCCTCATCAGCTCCCGAAACCTGTAAATCCACCAGTCTTAACTCGGAGCCAGAAACAGTATCAGTCCTGAGGTTTCTGAACTCAACCCTGTACCTGATAAGAGAGTTACCTCCTTTCCGTGCCTTCACTGCGAGAACACCTGAGGAATCCTCACCTCTTAACGCGTATTTACCTGCGCCGAAGGAAAGACCCTGTCGGCTGCTACCTTCAAGAAGACTCCAAGACCCTTTAGGATAATTTGAGGAGTCTGAGAAAGTTATGATATCAATATAGTTTTCTTCCGAGTTCACCTCAACCCGTCCATTATTTAAAGAGAAATCAACTTCACTGCTGCTCTGACTTCCTTCATTAGAGACAGATCTAATCGTTTCCAAGAGCTGCTCGGAGCTTGACTCCACTGATTGAAGCTCGGACTGACTTTGCCTCTTCTCAATCAGGGGAACACCCCATACATAAGCCGAAGCAATTCCTCCTACAATGACGCCAGTGATTAGAACAGCAGTTACAGCCTGTGTTTGACCCTTCATGTAAAACCAATTCAAATATCTGAGAATATAAAACAAGAGGGAAAAAAGAAAGAAGAGAAAAGATGGGGGCTCGAGCAACCTACCTATCTAACAGGTCTGACTGCTAGATGTGGAAGGCGAACACTCGTAAGTCCAAGACTTGTCTCCACCTTTGACATTGACAACAACTGAAATACTCTCAGTTGCACCAGGGAACTTGACATTGGTGTCACAGGTAACTGTCTCTCCTGTCGTCACCAGATGATCTTCTTCAGCAATAGCCTCTTCATTGAAACATTCTATCTGAGGCGTTGAGGATGCTCCAGATGGGAAATCACTGCTTGCTACATCAAGCGAGTTGAAGCTTCCTGTTTCTACCTGCTGGAAAAGCACACCTGACTCTCCATCTTCTGGGATGAAAGTCATTTCAAGCATCTCTGTCTGGTTGATCTCTACTGAGTCCTGCTTGTTTGTCCATGTCAACTGCATGGAGTCATTGTTGTCTGAGTTCTCACTGATTGAGACTAGAGAGACTTCGGTGTTTTTAGCGTCTGTGCTGAACTGCGTGTCTCCCTGGTCTGCTATGTTTTGGAACTGTGTGTATACTACTCCTACTGCGCCTACGGTGACGAGTAGTAGTAGCACGATCGCGATTACGGGCGTTATACCCTTGCTCTGTTTAAACATAATATACCTCTTACGTATTATTTGTATAAACCTGATTTAAATAGGTTCTAGCTAAGTGCTTCAGCTCTCACAGGCACCGTTTTCGTTGAAGCAGATATAGGTTGTTGATGTTTCATAAGGACCTGCAAACTCGACTTCAACACTCTCTCCTTCAACCGGGAATTTTTCAGTAGTGTTAAGCGTCAATGTAGCGGACGGATCGAGTATCACCGTGCTCTGAGACTCGTATGGGCTTCCTGATACAAAGCTCCAGTCTTCCGGCACCCCCTCAAGATACATGTTTAGCGAAGTACCGCCATCCTCTACGATTTCTATGGATGAAGAGCCTGTATTCCTCAGGTCAACAAGCAGATAATCACTTTGATTATAGCCGTAATCTACACTGATCTTCGTAGACTCTTCCCTATCCTCCTGCCCAATCCAGTCCTCAACATTACCCTGGATATCAGTTAAAGTTCCTTGAAGAACTATGGCAGCAGAGGAAACAGAAGCAATAGCTATACCAACAAGTAATACAGTAGCCACAACAGGTGAAACGCCTTTACTCTTCATTTTTTCCTGTCTTGTTAAATCTTTCTCTCAGCCTATCCATTCGATCTGAATTATCGGAACCAAGATCTAAATCATTGCCTTGCTGACGTGAACGGTTTTTACCTATAGAATCACGACCCTGATCGCCCATTGACTGCTGAGGACTTGACTGACCGCCATCCATGCCCTGAGACTGTGACCGAGATTGTCTCTGAGACTGAGATTGCGGCTGAGGCTGCGAACTAGACTGAACCTGTTGACCTCCAACATTCTGATCACGAGACCGGGAAACCAAGCCATCCTTGTTCTGAGAAGCATAACTCTTCCTCAAACTATCATTAATATCGTTTAAATGCTCGACTACTTCCTGATTCGATTGCTTCATATCCTGAGCAACATCATCCATCTTAGATCCAATAGCCTCAGCGATACGACCTTCCATATCACCAACCATCTCACCTTCCATATCCATCTCAGAAGCCTCGGTCAAGAGATCCATGAAATTATTCATATTATCAACGACCTCATCCATCTTATGAGTCAGGTCTTCAACCGAGTTTTTGAGCTCGTGAGTTGACTCAGTCATGTCATTGACGATTTTCTGATTCGACTTCATGATATCCAAAACATCACGAACCAGTTCATCATCAGCACCACCGGAACCACCGCCTTGCTGATTCTGCTCCTGCAGCTCATCAACTCTTCTCTCAAGTTTCCTCAAAGGGCCAACCGGAACAACCTCATAATCATCACCGGCACCCTGCTTACCACCAAGCTCAACCTCATCATCAGACATAATTTTCTCAAAACCTCGTTATACCCAAAAATTCCCGCTCCCGGTATAAATAAGGCATGGTCAATCCAACCAGATTATTATAACTTAAGAACTTAAAGAGCAGCCCTAAAATCAGTTACTATGTCTTGGAAACAACTCTTTTCTGGCACCAGCCATGAAGCATTTAGAGCTCTGGAAGCCGATGGAACAATAAAAGCCAGAACCAAAGATGCAGAAGCACAAACACGCTACTTATGGTTCAGCGGAGATTTTTCAGATGCAGCAGAATATGCAGGAACAAATCCAAGAGGAGTAACTGGCGAAACTAAAATCGTACTAGACATCTCAGTCCCAGAAGACGAAATAGAAGACACATGGGCAGAAAAGACAGGATATAGTGATACAACCCTCACCAGAGACTTTCAACACCCTGAATATTTCAGAGCCGATTCTTATTCCGCCAGTTGGGTGGAAGGATACTGGAAGATAGATGAATTACCTATGGGAATACCCAGAAAAGAAGACTTCCAATATGTAACTTTAGAAAAATAGCAGGAAAGAAAGAAGGAATTACATCATTCCTCCCATGCCACCTGGCATTCCACCACCTGGTCCACCTGGAGGGCCTCCTGCAGGCGGGCCGCCGGCTCCGTCATCGTCGCCCATTCCAGAGGCGCTGATGACATCGTCGATTCTGAGGATCATCTCTGCGGCTTCACTAGCTGATGAGACTGCCTGTGTCTTTGTCTGCTGTGGCTCGACAACCCCTTCATCGAATAGTTTCTCGGATTTGCCTGAGGTGACATTGATACCACTCCAGGTTTCTCCGTCGTCGTGCTTATTTCTGAGGTCGACTAGTGTGTCGATTGGGTCAAATCCTGCATTTTCTGCCAGAGTTCTTGGGATGATTTCCAGTGCATCTGCAAAGGCGTTGATCGCCAGCTGTTCTCGTCCTCCTACGCTGTCTGCGTAGTCACGGAGTTCTTGTGCTAGTTCTACTTCTGTGGCTCCTCCACCTCCGACTACTCTGCCGTTTCTCAGTGCTGAGGAGACTCCGCCGATTGCGTCCTCCATTGCTCTTTCTATTTCGTCTACTACGTGTTCTGTTCCTCCTCTGATGAGGATGGAGACTGATTTGGCTTCTGGGCAGTCTTGTACGAAGGTCATGGAGTCGCCGCCTACTTTTCTCTGTTCGACTGTTCCTGCGTTTCCTAGGTCGCTGCTTTCTATTTCGTTGATGCTTGTTACGATGTTTGCATCAGTGGCTTTGGCTAGTTTGTCCATATCGCCGCTGCTTACTCTTCTTACTGCGTAGATTCCTTTCTTAGCAAGGAAGTGTTGTGCCATGTCGTCGATGCCTTTCTGGCAGAGGACTACATTTGCTCCTGCTTGGTCAATGGATTCTACCATTTCCTTGAGTTGTTCTTCTTCCTGTTCGACGAAGTTCTTCATCTGTCCTGGGTCGGAGATGTTGATTTCTGCATCTGTCTCTGTTTCTCTTACTTCGATCGGTGAGTCGAGTAGTGCAATTTTTGCTTCGTCTACTTTTTCCGGCATTCCGCCGTGAACTTTCTCTTTGTTCAGGATTACGCCGTTTACTAGTTCTGTGTCTTCTACGGATGCTCCTTCGTTTTTCTCTAGTTTGATCATGTCTCTGTCGACGACGAACTTGTTTTCTCTTTCTTCTGCTACGCCTTTGACTGCTTGAACTGCGATGTCGGCCAGGTAGTCTCTTGCTGTTTCTGCACTTTTTCCTGTCATTGCTGTCATTGCTACTCTCTGTAGTACTTCGTCGTCTGAGAGGTCTACTTCTTCTGCGATGTCGTCTAGTACTTCGTTGCTTTTTTCTCGTGCTAGTCTGTATCCTTTGGTGATGACAGTTGGGTGGATCTCCTGATCGAGAAGATCTTCGGATTGTTTCAAAAGTTCTCCTGCTAGAACTACTGCTGTTGTGGTTCCGTCGCCTACTTCTTCTTCCTGTGTTTCTGCGACCTCAACCATCATTTTAGCTGCTGGATGATCGAGATCCATTTCATCTAGTATTGTTACACCGTCATTTGTGACTACGAGGTCTCCTACGCTGTTTACCATCATCTTGTCCATTCCTTTCGGTCCAAGAGTGGTTCTTACTGCTTTTGCCACGCTTTTGCATGCGTTGATATTGTTTTCTTGTGCGTCTTCGCCAGTTTGCCGTTCCGCGTCTTCAGACATTATGAAGACCGGTTGTCCACCTAGTCCTGCCATAGAATTATTTTTCACCTGTTTTTGTTGATGTATGTAAAAATATTAAAAACCATTTGGAGCTTTGTGGTTTTTTGAGATAGTTACCTGAGTTTCTGTGTTAAGAAAAAGGGAAAAAGAGGAAGTGTGTTTTTTTGTTCAGGCTTTGATTATGTCTGTGGTTGCCAAACAGGTTCTGTGGCAGTAGCCTTCTATGGCTTCAACATGACTTTCGCCAGAATGAACACGACTTCCGCAGATTACGCAAAGCCCTAGCCGAGCATCGTTCAAAGATATACTCCCCTCCTACTTCAGTATTGCTGAGGTCCACGGTATAAAGAAATGTGTGGAGGAAAGCATGTTCATAACATCGGTACTACCTTTGAGTCACTGATGTCCGTAATAGAAAACATTCTCCTCATCACACCTGACAAATCCAAAACGCTCAAACTGGTACAGCTCATCCACTTTATAGTTAGATGGCTCAATTCTACCTTCAATAACACTTCCATCAGGCATGTAGACCTCCGATGTATCAGCGTTTTCTGGAGCCCAGTGAATGATATCGCCATCCTTTTCTAGAGCGACTTTATGGTCTCCTTCAACAAACTCTCCTTTACCATCTTCTACTCGGATATTGCACAGTCCTTTCAAACGGATAAACCCGTCTTCTAGGTCATCTTCTTCAACTAAAACAGTGATCTTTCCGTTCTCTCTTTCGAGCTCGAAGGTTCTCTCTCCCATCTCCTCTTCCGGATGCCTTGGAATACCCACTTCAACATCTTCCGGAATTCCTTCAACTTCTAATTCGACAGGATCTCGAACCAGGAACCTTCTCTCAGTACTGGCATCAATTACTCGCGTATTTTCCTTCTCCAAGCTCTCTACTGAGGCCTCAACATCGTTCTCAGTTACTCCCATATCCACAAAGAAGTTCCTAATCGCTTCAGGCTGGAAACCTCTCCGTCTGAGAGCTCGAAGGGTTGGTGCTCTTGGATCATCCCAGCCATCAAGCCCTCCATTCTCTACCATCTCTCCTAGCTTGGATCCGCTGACAGGTGCATCAAAGCCGGAGATCTGAACCTGACCCCAGTGATTGACTCTAGGATACTCCCAACCAAAGTATTCATAGATGAACTTCTGTCTTTCTGCAGAGGCTCGAAGCTCCTTACCCCGAAAAATATGGGTTGTTCCCATCTCATGATCTTCAATCGCACCCTGGAAGTCAAGCATCGGCCAGACACGATACTCATCGCCTGTAACCGGGTGATCTGCGTCTTCAATTATCCTAAATGCCACAAAATCTCTGATAGCAGGATTTTTATGCTGCATATCAGTTTTAATCTTGAGAACAGCATCACCTTCACCTAGACCGCCATTACGCATTTCTTCCCAGAGATCCATGTTTTCCTCAGCGCTCTGATCTCTGTGAGGACATGATTCTCCTTCTTTCCTGTATTTCTGGCCTTCTTCCTGGCTGCACTGACAAACATAGGCCTTCCCCATTTCGATTAATTCTTCAGCGTATTCGATGTATGTGTCGAAGTTTTCCGAGCATTTCCTGACCTCGTCAATCTCATAGCCGAGCCATTCAAAGTCTTCTTGCTGCATCTGGTACGCGTCGTATTCTTCTGTTTTTAGCGGTCTCTTGGTCTGTGGATCTGTATCGTCGAACCTGAGGATCAGTTTTCCATCGTATTTCTCCTTTAGTTCGCCATTGATAACCATTCCACGGGCGTGACCGATATGGGGTGGTGCATTAGGGTTCGGTGCGAACCTGAGAACTACCTCTCCGTCTTCTGCGCCTTCTAGATCTGGTACTGGGTCGTGTTCCTCTTCTTCCTGTTCCTTGAATTCGTAGCTTTCCAGTTCGTCTTCCTGTTCTTCTAGTGATAGCTCGTTGACTTCTTGGCAGACCTGCTGTGCTTTTTGCTGTACTTCGCCTTTGTTTTCGAATTCTTCTTCTGCGAATATTTTTCCGATTACTGCGCCAGGGTTGCATTCTCCGCCGTGTTCTACAGCATTTCTAAGTGCGTATTTTCGAGCTACCTCTTCGATTTCCATACTCTGAACTGCGGAGAAAAACTGTTTAAATTAAATGGAACAGAGACTAACCTTAGAATATGATTCTGCCAATCCCTCTGCCGATAGGTTTCAAGGAAGCAGTTTTACTGTCTCTAGCATTCTACACGATCTATTTCATAAAGAGAAGAAAAGTCTAATTCGACTTCAAAGTCCACTTCTTCTCGGCATCAGAGTTGTTGATGACCCTTAAATCGCCGTTTTCCAGTCTTAAGCGAGTTTTTCTCAGACCGACATCTTCGATAACTCCTTCATTTCCATCGACTTCTACTCTGTCTCCTGAGTTAAAGTCCGGGTCTTGAGCAAGGTATGCTCCTGCTACTGTGTCAGATATCACATTTTTCAGGGCGAAAGCTACTCCTAGTGCTACAAAACCTGAGGCTGTTCCCATGGAGGTCGCGATACCTGAGAAACCTAAGATGCTAAGCGAGATTAGAATCGCCCAGAACCACATGAAAAACTTGCAGGCATCAGCTATTAGTTCAACTACTACAGGCTCGGAGTACTTGCGGCTGGCAATACTTCTGAGGATGTCTGAGGCAAATCTGATGCCTAAAGCTGCGAAACCCAAGAATAAAGCCGTTTTGGTTAGTTTGATTCCTAAATCAAATACTAGAAACCTTATTGCTTGATCTAGGACCATGATTTATTTCCTTTTCTCGAAGCGTTTTATGAGTTTGGTTATCCTGTGCTAAAACCCTTTCTTCTGCCTATTCTAAATTTCTGTCGGAGTGCAAGAACCAGAAATAATTCAATATGGATAAAGTATTTGTTCACAGTTCTAGGTTTACCAGATCTAAGTTTCTGTCACCGCTAAAACACCTCAGTAACCTGGATTTTCTTCTCTGCACTTCCTAACTGCTTCCATGGTTGCTCTGCTATCCGCCTCTACGGTAGCTGAAATTGCGAGTATGAAGAATGATATGATGAGTGGCCAGCGGAATCCTGCGAGAATCATGAGTGTAAAAGCTATAAATACGAATGCGAGGGCAAAATATCTGTTTGAATGAGAGCTTTCGGAAGTGAATGCCGGTGAAAAACCTAAGCCGATCAAGAAGCCGAGGAAGTTTCTTGCCAGAGAAGACTCAACATAGAAGATAGCGACTACCGACAAAGTACCGATCACAAAGCCCACGTTGAACGGAGTAAACGATATTTCTCTTCCCAAGATTTCCATTATACCTTACCCATATTGAGATATCGGGGATCAGAAATTTAAACGCGGTTACCGAATGGAAACTTATGAGAAATAATAGTTTTATCTTGGTTTTAGGTCTTTTAACGCTTGTAGTTGTTTCCAGCGGTTGTATCGATGCAGAGGCTTCTTTGAGTATGGAGGAAGTTGGCGGAACTGATTTGGGAGAGAAGGCCTCCGTGGATATTGTCAATATGCACATTGATTTTGAGAGAGTTATCCAGGAGGGTACTTCTCTGACAACTGAGAACCCTCCAAGAGACGTACTGGAAAACGGTATTCCTGTACTCTACAACGGAAGCCTTTACTCTTTGAACAGAACCGAAGCAGGAAAGAAGGAAGGAATACTGGTGAAGTATAAGGCAGAAAAGGTCGGAAAATCTCAGGGCGATGAAGTTAATCTTATTACAGACGAGGCAGATATGGTCGATATGATACTTGATCAGGCTGGCACTGGAAGCAACATAAGCATAATGACCTACAATCAGTTCTACAGCCCTGAAGATAAAAATGAATCAGTTCTCATAGATAGGAACGATACTACTTTTTCACGAGAAAATACAACAGTTAGAGTAACCAAGGAGTTGGAGGAAAACTCTTCTGAAAAGCTCTACAATTATACAAGTAAGAAAGTGGCTTCAAATCTTTCGGAATACTCCTCTCAGTTAAGAGAAAAATACCTGTTTGAATTAGATGCCTCAAACCTGTCTGAAGAATTTATACAGAAGGCTATAGAAGAGACTTACTACGGTGATGAGACTGAGGAGTTAAACAGGGTGTTAGAGGCCTTGAAAGAAGGCCAGCCGGTTGAAGAAGATGGCTACAGCAGGACATGGATTGTTGATTACAGAGGCAATACTTTCTGGGTAGAAGCCAGAGCACCATCTCTAGAGCAACAAAGTGAAAATGATGCACAGAAAGGTGAGTGATATGGAATTGAGAAATATTTTGAAGGAAAGAAACATTGAATTGTGGGGTATCTTTGGTCTTGTACTGGTCACAGTCATAAATCAGGCGGCTCAGACACCTATCATATACCTCTTCACAACTATTACTCTACTAGCCACAGTTGTCGCTTCAAAGAAGTTCAAGAGCCAGTTTGGAGTCAGGCTAGCGTTCAAGAGAAGTGAGGGCTGGAACTTGTGGTCCGGAGCTTTCGCAGGAATCCTCGCTTTCGTGATGAGCCTGTACATACAGACGGTCGAAAAAGGGTTTCCAAAAGCCTTGGCAGAGATAGTAGCAATAACGGTATTCGTAACATTGATGAGCACGCTTTTCTACGGCTCGATACTTCAGGATATCCAGAACGGAGAAATTGAGGTAGAAACTGAATAATTTCAGAATAAATAAGAAAAAAGGAAGAGATTGTTTCACTCTTTGTGATTGAAGTCTGCGTCTACTCTTACCTGCATGCTTCCGTTAGCTGCTGAGCCGAAGTAAGAATAGCTCTCTAATCTTTTCGCGTCCCTGTCGATGACTGCGTAGGTCTTTGACTGATTGAATTGAGAGACCTCTTCTCCATCCTCCATCGATGACCCCTCATCCTCGTTCACTGCATGATTCTTGAAGATGTTCTCATAGTTCTGTGCTAGATCAGCGTTGTCTGCTTCGATCTCTAAGGCGATTCCGGACTGATTTTCTCCCGTAGCTCCCAGTACTTCTACATCGCTGTATCCGATCTGTTTGAAAGCTTCGATTGAAACACCAAGTTCTTCATCACTGATTGCATCAACTGTCTCTGAACTCTGGTTTCCCTCAGAATTTACAGTGATTGTAGAGCTGTTTCCACTGGTCTTAATTGTTTTTTGAGCCCAATCAGACTTATTCTCTCCATCAATTGCTCCTAAACCAATCCTGGTAACTGAAGTGGTTTCAGACATGTTTTGCTGGAAAACTCCTTCAGAAGTCAGGTTTAATCTGAATGAAGTCACTGGCGTGTTGAAAAGTAACTGCGTCTTTGAACTCATATCGTAATCTTCCGACGTGCTGGAGAATGTCTCGTTAAGTAATGACTCTCCCGAAATATTTGTGTCAATAGATGTATATTCGCCGTTAAAATCCTGGTCTAGATTTGCTGAACTGTTTGAAATACATCCTGAAGCAACGATTGTTAATGCTATCAGGGTTAAAAGGCTTAAGTTTTGTTTGTCGTATTTCATGGCTAACATTACCTGGTTGATGTTCCTTGTTTTATAAAATAAATAACAGGAATAATTCTAGATTGGAGCAGTTGACTGATTTTTTATATTAAATATACAAAGCCTAAATCATGAGCCACATAGATGGTAAATATTTGTTGCCGGTCGCGTCTCTACTTGAAATCGCAGGGATACTTACCTTGATTACGAACGAAGGAATGTTGATTCCCAAGGTAGACCTTGGTTTCAGTGTCCCAGCTCTGGTTCCTGCAGATGTCCAGGGAATGCTGCTGCTTATTGCAGGAGGCTTGACGATGCTGTTTGCAGTAAAGAACATGAAGGAGTGACCGACTATGAAAAATAAATTAAAGAACGTATTTGTTCCCAATATGCTGCGTGGTCACGCAGTTCTTCTTTCATCTTTTATCACTGGCAACATCTACTTTTTGATCGCTGTCTCAGGTTTCTCCGCAGCTCTAGGTCTCGTAGCTGGAATAATTACAGCCCCGATAGGAGTTTTAGCAGGCGCTGCCACATTGTATGTGATCAGAAAAGCTTCAAACATGGAGCTCAGTATCCTGGAAAAGGAGGCAAAACGCCACGACATTGAACTAAATATGATTCCATCGATTGAGGGTGGCGATTTGCTGGAGACAAGCAAGGAACTGTACCTAGATACTAAGTCCTGGAAAGCACTCTTGATCTCACTGGCAAAATTCCCTGTAGGAATGGCGTCCCTAATTCTAATCACGACCTATATCTCACTCAGCACAGCACTCGTACTCTCACCACTGCTGTACAGGACCATCGACTTCCAAGTCTACGGAACCACATTGACAACACCACCAGAACTTACAGCAGCAGTTATCGCAGGACTGACAATCTACATAGTAGGAGTCAACATTACAGAGAAAGCCTCAAAGCTCTACCTGAAACTGAACTCCATGATCTAATATCGTAGAAAAAGTAATCCAGCTCCGATCAAAATAGCGACTAAAGAGAAAAAACCGTTCCTTTACCTTCCTCACCAAAAACCCCTTGAGGCAACACAGTCAGAAACTAGAGGTTAACGGCAACAATAACATACATGCAAATCGACAACTCAGAGGAACGCATCAGAAACATACATCAGGATCTACTCGAAGTATACGGAGAACAAGACTGGCACGACGACAAAGACGGAGTCAGACAGCTACTCGTTACAATACTATCACAGAATGTAGCGGACGAAAACACGGCACGAGCAGCAGAAAACCTGTTCAAGGACTTCAAAAACTATGAGGAAATAGAAAACGCATCAGTAGACGAACTAGCCGATTCAATCAATCCCGCAGGACTACCACAAACCAAAGCACAGAGAATCCAGAGAACCCTGAAAGCGCTAAGAGAACATGGAGACAAAGAGGATTACTCAGTGGAGTTCCTCGGCGATATGGAAGATTCAGATGCTCAGGACTGGCTTGAAGAGATTAAAGGCATCGGGCCGAAAACAGCATCAGTACTACTCAACTTCCACTTCGACGCAGATGTAATGCCGGTCGATACACATGTAGAAAGAATCGCCAAAAGATTCCGTTTGATTCCTTTCTCAGCATCAAACGGAAAAGCCCATGAACTACTGAACGAGGCAGTGCCACATGATATCAAGAACAGCTTCCACATGCTGATAATCGAACATGGGAAAAACAACTGCTCCGCCAGAAACCCGACATGCGAAGAAACAAAGCTGAAGAGGTACTGTTCGAGATACGAACTGGTGGAAAACGGCGACTTAACACCTGAAGAATATCCTCCGGAGGAGATGGAATAATGGATCTGGAAGACGCGATGGAGAACTGGTCATCAGTCAAGAAGTTCACAGATGAAGAAGTAGAGAGGGAGAAACTGGAGAAGATCTTCGAACTGACTACGAAGGCACCGACCGCGTTCAACCTCCAACCCTACAGGTTCATCGTCCTGGACTCCGAGGAAGCAATGGAGAAAGCCACAAGCTCCGTGATACCGGTGAACGGCTGGATCAGGTACGCCGACAAGATAGTAGTCCTGGTCGGAGACGAAGAGATAGATGTGAACGCCGACCAGGTCCTGGAGCACAAACTGGAGGAAGGCAGGATCGACGAGGAGAAAGCAGAGAATCTGCGTAAAATGTACTTCGACTACAAGAACAGGGACAGCGAGTTCATGACAGGCTGGCTCACCAGAAACACCGTCATACCTGCCACATTCTTCATGCTCGCATGCAAAACACACGGAATCGGCAGCTGCCCAGTAAGAGGCTTCGACCAAGACAAACTATCCGAGAAACTAGATCTGAAGGAAACTGAAAGGCCTATCCTTATCTTCCCGATCGGATACCCGAAAGAAGAAGACAGAAACTGGAGGAGGCCTGGTGGAGAAATATTTGAAATACGATAATCTTCTGTATTCTCGTCTCTAGCTTAAATAAAAAACAGTTTGCATGTACTGTAAGAATATGCCGCTTTCGGAATGGAGTTATTTGAAAATAGCCATTGTCTTATTTCTAGTCTTTGGAGTGGGCGGCGCGCAGTTCTTCAATACATACGCTGAAGGCTATATATCTCCAGGAAGTGAGTTTACTTGGCAGAAGGACGATCCTAATGAATATGGGAAAGTAGAATGCAAAATTATCGTCCAAGAAAATATCGTGAAATATGGCTGTACTGAAGGCGATCCCGAGTTTGGATCACAGGTTCAGGAATGGAGTACAATTGATCCGTCCGAGGAAGGAGATTATTGGGCCAGAGATGTGAGGATTACAGTACACCATGATCAGAATAAGGGTTTCTATGGAAAGATTGAGCGGAGAAGTCTAGGATGGGATTTAGAATTCAACACCGAGATTCTACAAGATTTTGTATCTTTCTTCATAAAATGACTAAGATGACAGGTTACTCCTGAAATTCTCAGCATTTTCCAGATGCTCTTCTACTGTTTCTTCGTTCATCCTGTTGAGTGTTGAGGTCATGAAGCTCATTCTGTGGATATCCGAAATCTTCTCTTCATGCTTGGATATGAAGTTCCAGTAGAGGCCGTCCCAGTGGTTTTCCCATTTTCCGCCGGTGTAGTGGCTCATTTTGTTGATGTAGTTTGAGGATGAGATGTAGGGTTTGGTCATCATGTTTTCGTAGGCGTACTGGCTCATGCCGTAGATGTTCGGCACCATCACCCAGTCATACGAGTCGATAAACATCTCCATGAACCAGTCGTAGACCTCGTCAGGATCTACCTCCAGCAACAGCATCACATTACCCAGCACCATCAACCGCTCGATGTGATGACAGTAAGCATCATCCAAAGCGTGCTGAATCGAATCATCTACAGGTGGAAGGCCCGTCTCGCCGGTGTAAAACTCTTCAGGCAGTTCGTTGTCTGCATCCCAGAAGTTCACTTCACTCATCTCAGGTTCCAGTTCGTACATTGCCCGGATGAACTCCCGCCAACCGATGATCTGCCGCAAGAATCCTTCCAGAGAATTCATCGGATAATCATGTTTCTCATGCGACTCAAGAGTCTTCTCCACGACCTCTTCTGAAGTGATTAAACCGATGTTTATTGAGGATGAAAGCAGTGAGTGGAAGCCGAACTTGAGGTCGGAGTCGATTGCGTCCTGATAATCACCGAAATTCTCCAGTCTATTTTCAAGAAAGTCTTCCAGGTTCTCCAGCGCCTGTTCACGTGTTACTGGCCAGAAGAAGTCCTCAATTTTCCCGGGATTGTCCGGGAAGTTATCTTGAATGTACTCTTTGGCCTCTTCTACATGCTGGGATGAAAACTGTGGTATCTCTGGTTTGTCGATGTCTTCTGGCATTTTCTCCCTGTTTTCCGGATCGAAGCTCCATTTTCCGCCTTCAGGTTTGCCGTCTTCGTCGACGAGTACATTATGTTTCTTCCGCATCTGTTTGTAGTAGTTTAGCTGGAAGTATTCGTGGCTCTCAAAGTATTCTCCGTTGAACTCCATCGAAGCCATGAAACCCGGAGTTTCCTCAAAAATTAGTTCTGCATCATGTTTTTCTGCCAGTGCCTCAATCTGGTTCCGGACTTTGTGGTCTACCGGGTCGTACATCCGGATCCGGTCTTCTTTTTTGAATATCTTAGCTAAGTCCTGATCGTATCCTATATACTCTCCATCTAATTCTTCATTATAGACCTTCATAGAGGCTCTATGTAGTACTAGTTTCTTCCTGTGGAACTTGAAGTCTGTGAAGTAGCGTGAGTGTTCCACCAAGTACTTTTTGTCTTCTTCCACTGGTTCGGGGAAGAGCTGGTTTGGGAGAATGATAGAAGCCATGTTACGGGTTTGTCAGGAAAATTTTTACTCTTGATGGATTTATGGCTCCAGTTCTTCGTCTATGTCGATTCCATCTGCTTTCATCGTATTCTCCGCAAGTTGTGTGTATCCAGGGTAGAAGCCTTCTCCAATTTCTTCTCCGTTTTCCTGTAACGACTGAGTAACTCTTTCCGTGTATCCTTCTACCACACCTGTAACCCTTGCATCGTCGATAAATCTGCCGTAGAGAGGATGATCGTTCAAGTCCCTCAGTCTATCAACCTTGTTAAGTTGTTTTCTTAAATCATCTGAAACGCCATATACCTCGTCCATCGTATCTCCCCAGAGCTGGTCTTCGTCGAACTGGATGTAATGCTGTGATTCATGTAGATTAGAATGCTCTATAGTTGGATAATCAAAATTAGAGTAAGATTCAATATCTCCAATAAAACCTATACTCTTATCCTCGCTTACACCATATAACTGACCGTCAGGACCTGCAAAAAGCCCTTCATAATTTTTAGCATCTCCAAGATTATCTACAGGCTCCAGTTTAGGTTTCCTGGCGGTCGCAGCTACCGCACCGCCTTCAAGATAATCCTCCTCTATCCAGTCAAAATCTACAACATCACCTAATCCAAAATTTTCTATTGTTTCTTCCGGATGAGGGTCCATGGAAGGCATATTATACAATTAGTTATCGAGAATTTTTTAGCTTTTTCAGCCTTCCTCTGGTATCTTATTCTCCTTACTGCATTTAGAGCATTCAACTGTCTCAGGGTACTTTTTCTCTCCTGAGTACCAGAAGCGGTTGCTGCAGGAGTCACAGGTTATTTCTAATGCTGTTTCTACCATTGATTCTCTAGTTTTCTAGGCTACAGCCTGTGAACTGTTCTACTTGGTCGAGTTGCTGTGTTCCTTGGATTGCTGATTGGTTTCTGTAGAATGCTGGTACTTGTTGGAGTCCGATCTGTCTGACTGCTTCTATCGTTTGGTTGTTTGATACATCTTGGTATATCGGTGCTACTACTTGTGTTCCTCCTAGTGCTTGGATCTGGGCTTGTGTTGATCTCTGAGAAGTGTTTCCGAACATTACTGTCCCTGAATCTTGTAGACATTGGCTGAAGTCGGCAAGCCTCTGGGTCTGTTGTCTTAGTTGTTCGATGTCTTGCATTTGTGAGGTGAATTTTTCCCCATCTGTGTAGTATGTTGTTAACTGGTCGTCTTCTGTTCTTACATCGATTTTCTGGAACTGACCGGCGTTCTCAGTACTTAATGCTTCGAGATCTTGTCCTGACTGGTTCTCTAGGAATGAGACAAGCCTCTGAGAGTTGTCTGGACTTGCTATTGGAGAGTTTGCGAATCCGAAAGAAGCAATTATTCCGATTAAGATTCCTGCCGTCAGGAAACCGGCTTTAGCCTTGTCAAGTTCCAAGTCCAATTCAAGTTCCATAACAGTTAATATTCCAGCAGTCTTTTTTATCAACTATGAAAGACTTCAACCCCTTCAAGATCCTCCCACTAATCCTGACGGCACAGATAGCAGTTGCATTTGTACTGGGAGGAGGAACACAGGTACACTTTCCAGACTCATCAACCTCTCTAGATGTGGAAATAGCTGATACACCACAGGAAAGAGAAAAAGGATTGATGTACAGAGAAAAACTTCCGATAGAACAAGGAATGCTATTCGTATTCCCAGAAGAAGATGACAGAGGATTCTGGATGAAAAACACATTGATACCTCTCGACATAATCTTTGTAGACTCTGAAGGCAAGATAATCAACATAGAGGAAGCAGTTCCAGAGCCAAATACCTCTGATGAGAACCTGAAGACTTACAGAAGCGACGCTCCAGCAAAATATGTGATAGAAACGAATTCAAGTTTTGTAGAAAGAGAAAATGTAGAAGAAGGTGACAGGGTTGTAATCCCTGACCGTTTTAATTGAGTTCGATGACCTTGCCGTTCTCTGACAAGTGTACATCTTCTCCTAGGCTGTATCCTTCCTCACGAGCCAGTTCTACATAGCTTCCAAGTTTGCCAAGATGACCGTGGCTTGGAATAATGTGATCTGGATCTAGGAAGGTAATGAAGTCTCTGTGATCTTCTTTCTTGGCGTGTCCAGATGTGTGGATGTTCTTGTAAAGTCTTACGCCTTGTTCGGAGAGTTTCTTCTCCAGTTTGTACCTGTTTGCCTTGTTTGGCGGCGTTGGGATTGTTCTGGAGGAGAAGATTACGTGATCTCCTTTCTCGAAGTCGAATGGGTATGTTCCGGATGCAATCTTGTCCATCTGTGCTCCAGGCTCTCCCTGGTTACCTGTAGCAACTACAAGCCATTCCTCTCTTTCACCATCAACTTTTCTCATCAAGTCTTCACATTCATCGAAGTATGAAACTACTTCAACCTGTGAAAGATCGATCAGTCCGCATTCTTCTGCGCCTTTGGTGTACTCTTTCAGGCTTCTTCCTACGAATGCGACTTTTCTTCTTCCATCGTTTGCTTCAAGGATGGAGTTGAGTCGTGCGATCTGGCTGGAGAATGTTGTGATGACTACTGCTCCTCCTGCTTCGTATGAAGCGTTCAGAACATTTTCCAGTTCAACCTTGACTGATTCTTCAGGCGGTACTCTTCCGTCTTCGTCGACGGAAGTTGTTCCTGGGATCATCAGTTCTATTCCTTCTTCGCCAACTTCTTTCAGTCGGTCGATATCAGTGTTCTCTCCGATTACCGGTCTTCTGTCGAACTTCATGTCGTTTCCGTAGATGACATTTCCGTCCGGAGTCTTGAGAAGTGAGAGTGTTGCGTCTGGGATGCTGTGGTTGACATGCAGGAACTCTAGCTCCATCTTGCCTGAGATGTCAAACTCTTCTCCTGGCTCCATGGAGATGATCTGATTGTTGATGTTCTTCCTGTCGCTCTCTAAGCCGTTCTCGATAATCTTCTCCGTGAACGGTGTGCATATAATCGGTGCGTCGTATGCTCCTGCCAATTTTGGAATTGCTCCTACATGGTCAAGGTGTCCGTGGCCGATAACGATTGCCACGACATTCTTCTCGTAGATTTGTTCGTCTTTAGGGATTGCTCCTGTTTCTAGGGTTTGATTTGTTGTAAGTTCGTCGATTTGCTCGTCAGAGCCGACAACATTTTCCATGTCGTATCCCATATCGAATACGACGACCTCTCCGTCAACTTCGACGGCGGTCATGTTCTTGCCGATCTCTTCGTAGCCTCCAATTGTGTGTACTTTCATAATTAGAAAAACCTCTGATTAGTAAATTCTCGCGTATTTTAGCAAGTGTATAATAACAGATTCGGCGCACATCTTTTTAAAAGAGAACCAGTCAACGACTACTTCTTAAGTTTTGGTAAACACTTTCACCGTATGTATTCTGAAAACATCCAGCAACTCCTCGAAAACAAAAACATAGAAACAGGAGACCGCATCCAGGTAAACGGCAGAAAAGGCAGACTGATGCCCAAACCCGGAACAGGCGACCCAGAAATCCTGAATCTAAAACTGGACTCAGGATACAACATAGGTCTAGAACCAGAAGAAATAGAACTGATAGAAAAAAACGAAGATTCTGGAGAATTAGATATCGACCTAAAACACTCAGAGAACAAACCAAATATACTAGTACTACACACAGGAGGTACAATCGCCTCAAGAGTTTCTTATGAGGAAGGAGGAGTCAAGCCGGCTTTCGACCCAGAAGACCTTGTTCAGATGTATCCGGAACTGGCAGAGGAAGTAAATCTTCATTCTGAAGTCGTCGCACAGATGCTTTCAGAAGATATGGAGCCAGGTCACTGGCAAGATATCGCAGAAACAATTGACGAAGTCAAAGACGATTATGACGGAATTATCCTAGGTCACGGAACCGACACTATGAGCTGGACAGGAGCAGGACTCAGCCTGATGCTTCAGAATCTGGATACAGGAGTAATGATAGTAGGTTCACAGAGATCATCCGACCGGCCAAGCACAGACGCCAAAATGAACATGTACTGTGCATCCAGATTCCTGACAGAAACAGATTTCACAGGATTCGGAGTCTGCATGCATGAAACCAGTAGCGACGACACATGCAACATCCTACCACCGCAGAAAGTCCGAAAAATGCATACTTCAAAGAGAGACGCTTTTAAGCCGATAAATGCGGAGAAATTAGGCTCAGTAAACTACCAGACCGGAAGAATAGAGACTAATTTCGATCAAGACGATGAAGAATACGAGAAAAATACAGAATTAGATGAGGAAGTCGGAGTACTGAAAGTAAGACCAGGCATGAAGCCCAAAGAGATAGAGTTCCTGATTGAACAAGATTACAGCGGAGTTGTCATCGAAGGAACCGGGCTGGGGCATATGCCAGTCAATGCTTTCGACGAAAAGACTCAGCACCACGAAGACATACTAGAAAAACTAGAAAAATTATCAGAAGATACAGTAGTGGTTCTAGCATCACAATGCCTAGACGGTAGGACAGACATGAATGTATACGATGCAGGAATAAAAATCCAGGACGCAGGAGTAATTGAATCACAGGATATGCATCCTGAACTGGCCTATGTCAAACTGATGTGGTCTTTAGGCCAGACAGATAGCATGGAAGACGCTAAAGAAGTTTTCCAAGAGAATGTTAATGGAGAGATTAGTGATAGAAGTATGTACGAGGGATGAATAGAAAGTGACAAGAAAACTGTTAGACGAGTTCGATGAGAAGGCTAAGAAGTTTATTGATGACGGCCGTTTCGACAAGCTAAAAGATGTACTGCGGGAGTATGCCCTGGATCAGGCCTATAAATACGATGAGGAGTTAAGAGATCCTCTCCGGTTCCTGAAAACCTCCGGCATAGATGTAGATAACATTCAGGACTTTACTGAATATCGTGTAGCTAAGTCAGTGATTCAGACTGAGGTTAAGCGCCAGTTCGGTGGAAAATACTTCGACAAACTGAGGAAAAAGGTGAACGGAAAGTGACAGAAATATATGGCGTGACCGGGATGCCTCTCTCAGGAAAGACAACTGTCGCAGAGATGCTTGAAGACGAAGGATTTGCCGTACTGGACATGGGAGAAGTAGTAAGAATCGAAATGAAGGAAAGAGAGATACCAACCGAGCAAACAGGAGAATTCGTCAACAAGATGCGAGAACTCCACGGAATGGACGCAATAGCCCAGTTAAGCGTTCCATACCTAGAAGAAATACTGGAAGAAAAAGACAAAGTCGTCATAACAGGAATGAGAAGCTGGAACGAAAAACAAAGATTCGAAGAAGAAACAGGAGAAGAAATAGATATCATCGCAGTCTGGACCTCAAGAGAAACACGCAAAGAAAGAAGAAAAGAAAGACAGAGAGAAGAAGACCAGGTCGGAGACGAATTCCACGAAAGAGACCTCCGAGAAATCGAAAACGGAGTTGGAAAACTGATGGCACTGAGTGATAAAATGATTAAAAATGAAAACATCAACATGAGCAAACTTGAAGAAAAGGTGAACGACATTGTCGACTAGAGAGTATAAACCAGAGCTAATAGAATATGAAGTAGAAGATGTAGGGTTTAAATCAAATACTGTAAAAGTAGAATTCAATTACGATGGGAAAGAAAACGGCTTTTCCGAAGATCTCGCCTATGAATTCATGCAAGACTTCACAACAGCAACTGAGATTCTGGGGCATAAAATTTCGGTACTAAGCTTCAAACCAGGAATAAAACAGGAAGGAAATGCGGTTTACATCCCTCACAAGTCAGAAGAAGAGGCTGAGGAAATCGCTGAAGAATACATAGAGCAACTAAGGTGAAATATTAATGAATTACGAAGAACTTGGATTTAAATGCGGTGTTGAGATTCACCAGCAGTTAAACACAGAGACAAAGCTTTTCTGTGAGTGCCCAGTCGAGCTAGAAGATGAGGCTGCCGATGCACATGTTGAAAGATTTCTCAGTGCTGTTGCCGGCGAGACAGGTGAGAAAGATGAGGCTGCAGAGGTTGAAGCCGCAAAATCCAAGAAGTTCGTATACAACTACTACAGGAGAAATAATTGTTTAGTTGAATTGGATGAGGAGCCGCCTCATGAAATAGATGAGGAAGCACTGGATACAGCGCTAACTTTTGTCCGAATGATAGATGGAGAGGTTCCTGAGGAAATTCAAGTTATGCGTAAGATGGTTGTCGACGGATCCAACACTTCAGGATTCCAGAGGACTGCAATGGTTGGTCTTGATGGAGAAATAGATGTTGAAAAAGGCTCGGTCGCTGTAGAAGATGTTGAACTGGAGGAAGAATCTGCCGGGATTCATAAGAGGAAAGATGACGAAGCAATCTATGATTTAAATCGGCTAGGAGTTCCCCTAATCGAGGTAGGAACAGACGCATCAATCAAAGGACCTGAACATGCTAAACAGGTTGCAATGGAGATCGGAATGCTGCTCAGATCCACCGGTAAAGCCCGAAGAGGAATCGGAACCATCCGTCAGGACGTCAATGTCTCAATCGAAGAAGGATCAAGAGTCGAGATCAAGGGCTTCCAGGATGTCAAAAACATCGACCATTTAATCGAATTAGAAGTCGAACGCCAGAAAAACCTTGTAGAACTCGGAAACGAGTTTGACGACAACCTGGTCGATGAAATTGTCGGAGACAATGTAACACACCACTTCGAAGACACTGAAAACCATATTGTATCGACCGTACTGGAAAACAACGGCGCAGTCTACGCATTGAAACTTCCACAGATGACAGGAAAGATGAAACAGAAAATATCTGGAGAAAGATATGTAGCCAAGGAATTAGTTGACTACGCCAAAACAAGAGGAGTACAGGGAATCCTACACACAGATGAAGACCTAGAAAACTATGGGCTGGTAGAAGAGTTTGGAAAAGTAGCTGAGGACTTCAAGAAAAACGATGAAGATGTTATAGCTGTTATAGCTGCAGAAGAGTCTCAGGCAAAAGCTGCAGCACAGGCAGTAAGAGAAAGAGCCAAGCAAATCTATACCGGAGAAATACCAGAAGAGACAAGGACAGCAGAACAGGACTTCACAACCTCTTATGCAAGACCTCTGCCAGGATCAGCTCGAATGTATCCTGAAACCGATATACCTGCGATTCGAGTTACAGAAGACGATATAGAGGAAATTGATGAGAATCTGCCGAAGACACTAGACGAAAAGCAGGAAGACTACTCAGAGGAAATAGGTGAGGAACTGGCAACACAGATTGTTTCATCACCAGAACTTCCACAGTTTGAGGAGTTCAAGGGAGAATATGATTCTCGACTGGTTGCAAACTTCTTCACCAATCTGAAAGCCAATCTAGAAGACCAAGGCGTAGAGATAGAAAGCTTGGAAGATGAAGAACTTGAAGCTATTTTCTCAGCACTGGAAAGCGAAGAAATCCAGAAAGGCGACCTAGCAGATGTAATCAGTGAGATGGAAGAACGCAACCCTGAAGAAGCAATTGAAGAAGTTGTCAGCAGCAAGACAGATGAAAGCGAAATTCGGGAAACCATCCAAGAAGTCCTAGAAGAGAAAGCCGACATGGTAGAAGAACAGGGTATGCATGCACAAGGACCTTTGATGGGAATCCTACAGCAGAAAGTCGATGCCGACGGAGCAACTATCTCACAGATTCTGCAGGAAGAACTTGAGAAAAGAATTGACTAAAAGAAAAGAGGGGTTTTTGGGAAAGCCGGGAATTGAACCCGGGACCTCTGCGTATCTCACAATTTCTGGAATTCTTGGTTTAATCATCGGGCACGAAGATCAAAAGATCTTCTCAAGCAACCTTTCCAGAAAAAGGCTGCATCCCTCATTGCTCACAACTTAATGTTATGAGCGCAGCGCTCTAGCCCCTGAGCTACTTTCCCATTCTTGTTACGCTAAGCAAACGCAATAGAGCATTCAGGCAAAAGCTGAATGCACCTTTGTAATGAAGACTTCCGAAAGCCATGCTCGTCATGGCTTATTAGTCCTCGCCTAATTGCGAGATGGGTTCGCCCGGATTCGAACCGGGGATCTCCGCCATGTCAAGGCGGTGTCATAACCAACTAGACCACGAACCCTCGTACCGTGATTTACCTGTGTTTGAGGATTCTTTGGTTAGGCTTAAATAACTCGGAGCCTCACAGTAAGTAGAGGTTAGATGGCTCCAGAATGCGAGAACTGCGGTGAGGATTTATTTGTTAATCCTGTTGATAGACCTAATGTTGACTGGGTGAGAGTAGTCTGTTCGGAGTGTGGGACAGTGACTGATGTGTCGATGATCAGGCTTTCTGCTACTGTTAAACAGAAGGAGTGAAAGCCCATAAAAGCATATTCAACTGATATTTCTTCGTGAGTAACAATGGTTAACAAGTGGCAGGACTACGAAACAGGTCCGGACGCACCGGAAGTTATCAATGCTGTAATCGAAAACCCAGACGGAACAGAAAACAAATACGAATACGACAAGGAAAAAGAAAGCGTCGTCCTAGACAGAGTACTGTACTCTTCAATCAACTATCCAGGCGACTACGGATTCATTCCGAAGGCCTACTACGAAGACGGCGACCCAATGGACATCCTCGTCCTGACAACACACAGCACCTTTCCGGGATGCGTCATCGAATGCAGACCAGTCGGAATCCTCTACATGGACGACGACGGAGAACAAGACGACAACATCATCGCAGTGCCTGAAGAAGACCCACGCTGGAAAGATGTTGAAGACCTAGACGATGTCAACGAACACAAGAAGAAGGAAATCGCAGAATTCTTCAAGACCTACAAGAACCTAGAACCAAAGAAAGAAGTAGAAATCGAAGGCTGGGGCAGCAAAGCAGAGGCACACGAAGCAATCGAGAAGAGCCAGAACCTCTACCAAGAAGAGTTTGAATAAAACATTAAAACTGGGTTTTTCTCTTTCTTATTTTATCGAATTTTTGGAAAGATAACTTAAAATTTTCTCAAGTAAATATGTTGTGGCAACCACTCAAGATTCCAACAATAATTCGGAAGGAATTTCTGATGGCAAAGTCGACAGGGCAGTCGAGTTAATAGCAGAAGATGAAGTTGAGAAATACTCTAAAGCATATAATATGCTATCGAAGAGCTATACTGATCCTAAAACCGGCAATGCCAGTGATTATCGAGACCCTTCAATTTTAATCAACAATTTGGATGAAGATATTGCTGAAGAATTGAGTGCTGTTGTCAACCCTGAAGAAGTAACTGGCAAAAGACTAGAACGGTCTAAAAGAAAGTTAAAGGAATTTGCTGACAACTACTTGGAGAATTCAGCTTCCGGTACTTGAGTACTTTGAAAGACCGTATCTCCAGAAACTGTATGCCAAGAGGTAGAATAGAGGTCCAGCTATAATAGATGCTGATTGCCATGTGTCCCACCCTGGTTTGTCTAGGAAGAGTGTTACCGGGAAGAAGGATGCGAATGCGAGAGGTACGAGAGTGACGAGAATTGCCTGTATCGGAACCTGGTAGATGCTGTAAGGATACTTTCTGAAGTCACTGAGTTGGAATACCAGCCACATAGCAGATTTGCTCTTTCCCGTCCAGAAAGCTGTAGTAGCGAACAAGAGATAGATTCCTGCAAAAACCAAGACCCCGCTAATTAACACTCCAACAGCGTAGAGCAGTTCTAATAAAGTTAAGCTTAGGGAGAGCTGTGACGATGCGTATATCACTAGTGCGGCGTTAGCCAGGAGTTTTGACAAGTTGTTGTCCGACACATCGTCTGAGTAAATCTGGAAAAGAGGGTTTAAAGGTCTGACAAGCAGCCTGTCCAATTTTCCTCTGACGATAAATTTCTCGCCCAGCCTGTAAATATTGAAAAGAAAAATGTGATGCAGATTCAGTATAAATCCTCCTACACCTGTCAGCAACAGCATTTCATTGAATGTCCAGCCATTAATGCTCTCTACCCTCGTGAAAACAAGAGTAAGGAAAGCCAGCGACATTGCAAGGCTTACTGCCTGGGCAGTAAATCCAAGAAGGAAGTCCGTCTTGTAAACTAATCTAGTCTTCCAGTACTGCCTGAAATAAACCCAGTAAACCGTCAAATACTTCTTGAAAACCAATAACTTTGACTTCATATTTCAATCAACCTCCTTGTACTGTAATCTTTTTCTTAGCTTTTAGCCACGCAAATTCCCCAATCAATAACAGCAGTATTATCCATATAACCTGCTTTCCTATTATCGGCGCCAATGCAGCCCCTGAGTCCATGAATATTGTGATAGGGGCATCAACCATTGACTGAAAAGGCAGGAAACTGAAAAAGGATTCAAGTCCAGCGGGTAAAAGGTAAAGAGGGAAGTAAACCCCTGAGAAAAGTCTTTGAACTGTGGTTCTCATCATTCTGATGCTCCAGCCAACCTTTGTCCAGAAAATAGCCATTGATGTAATGTAAGAAAGGCAGTAAACCAGGTTATAACCAAGGAACATGCTCAATACAAAAGCAGAAAACCGGAAAACCCCTGGAAAACTCAGATCAAGGAATAAAAAACCAACTAGCATCATAGGCAAACCTACAAACACCAGGTTAAACAGCATTATGCCCAGCATCTGAAAATAGATCTGAGAACGAAGCGATATAGGTCTCTTCAACTCATTAACTATCGTTCCCTCTCTTATCTTCCCACTTAACATCTTCTCCACATTCATGAAAATAGAGCTGGAAATAACCTGCCCGAGAACAATATAAGCCAGAACCCTTGACAAACCACCTTCAAGAGAACCAGAAGCAGCGATAGCACTCCACAAAGCATACATCAAAGCCAGAAAAATAATAGAATTAGCAAGAGATGCTACAGAATTAAGCCTGTAAGCGAGAGAGGTCCTAAAACCTGTAGCAGTAAGTTCAATATACTTTTTGATATTCAAAGATATCTAATCCTCCAATCCTTCGTTATAGACTTTTTTCACGACTGATTCGATATCTGGTTCTTTTATCTGGAAGTCTAGGACTTCGTAGTTGTCTAGTACTTCTCTCATGAGGTCTGAGGCTGAGATTTCTTCTCTGTCGAATACTATTTCTACATGGCCGTCTTCTTTGTTCACTTCTTTGATGCCTTCTAGTTCTATTGAGAATTTTTCTCCATTTCTGATATCCATTTCTAGTCTTCTTGAAGTGAATCTGTTGACTAGTGAGTTTAGTTGTCCGTCATATATTTTCTCTCCTGTGTCGAGAACTACCACTCGTTCGCATAAGTCTTCGATATCCCCGATGTCGTGCGTTGTAAGCATGACTGTGATGTTTTCCTGTCGGTTCATCTTCTTGATGAAGTCTCTGATACGCTCCTTCACCGCCACATCCAGTCCTATCGTAGGCTCATCTAGGTAGACAATCTTCGGATGGTGGAGAAAGGCAGCTGCTAATTCACATCTCATCTTCTGACCCAGAGAAAGTTTCCGGACGGGTTGATCCCAGAAATCCGAAAGCTGGAGAACCTCATCAAACTCATCAATCCTATTATCATAATCTTCGTCAGAGACTTCGTAGATTTCTTTCAAGAGTTTGAAGCTTTCTTTTACGGGTAGGTCCCACCAGAGCTGTGTTTTCTGACCGAAGACTACACCGATGTTCATCGCATTTTTCTTCCTCTCCTTATGTGGGTTTCTGCCGTCGACTTCTATCGTTCCTGAAGAAGGTTCGAGTATTCCCGTCAGCATTTTGACTGTTGTGCTTTTTCCGGCTCCGTTTGATCCAATGTAGCCGATCATTTCTCCTTCATCTATCTCCAGATTAAGATCTTTGACTGCTTCTACTTCTTCGTACTCTCTTTTGACGAAGGATTTAAGGTATCCTTTGATTCCGTCGCCCCTTTGGTAGATTCGGAAGTTTTTGGACAGGTCTTCTGCTTTGATGAGTGTCATGGTTTTTGTGTTTGAGGCCATGTTTAAGTAACAGGACGGAGTTTTGGTTTTGCAGCGAAAAATAAGGGTTTTTTAGCTGTAAGTTATTTTTTCTGAGATTTTTCTGTGAGAAATGTGTGGGTAATTGTTTTTAGTGCGTGGAAGTTGATTTACTGTCTTAAATATGTTTATTCGTAAGGATGCAGTATTGTACATATATAGTTAAAATGATCTGCGGGTTTTGTATGGGTATATGGAAGAAAATCATTTTGGAAAAGTCGAGGTTTCGGAGTTTGGAACTGAAGTTCCGGTTCTAGGCATAGGCGAGTACAAGAAGGATCAGGGCGAGGATGAGTTTTCTCGTAGGCAGGTCTGGTTCTATGTGTACGGAGACGAGGATATCGAAGAAGAGTTTAGAGAGAAGTTGAAAAACACGATTGAGTCTCGTTTCCTGGAAGATGAGATGTCATGGGATTTGATGACGCTCTATCCAACTCATGCTGAAGACGATGTAAACTCCAACATGCAGAGTCTGCTCAAATCTCTATCGGAAGAAACCGGAATACAGTATCAACAGGTCCTGGAAAGAACACATAAGGTCCGTGAAAGCCACGAACTAGAATCAGAGAAGGCTAAGATAGTGAATCTAGAAGGCTCAATCGATGTCAAAGATTTCAAAGGCAAGAACGTGATCTTAGTCGATAACCTTTCTCTCAGCGGAACTTCATTAGCTCACGGAGCCAGTAGACTACTAGACGCAGGAGCAGAGAATGTATTCGGTATAGTTCTAGGTCTATCATCTGAATTTCCTAACAAACAAGTAGAAAAACAAGGTAAAACAGCTAGCAGGCTAATGGAGGATTAAAAATGGGAGACGAAAAAATGCAGGACTTTTTCCTTAAGGAGAAACCAGTTATGGCACTTGTAACAATCAGAAGGAATAGAGAAGATATTTACTGCAGCATGATATCTAAAAAGATCGACACAACGTATGCACACACAGTAAAAACTATTTCAAGACTTGAGGAAGAAGATCTCGTCGAAAGCAAGAAGGAAGGCAGGAAGAAAATCCTGGAACTTACGCCCGAAGGCGAGAAATTTGCCGACAAGTTTATCGACCTACTGGAAGAACTCAATGGGAACAACAGCCAAAAGGTAGAATACAGCTTAAAAGACAATTGAAAAGAGCACCATTGTAGTTCTTACCATACTTTATTCTGTAACAACAGGATTAATACTTGTTAAGTAGTTCTAAGCCATGAAGGTGATTAGATAGGATACCATGAATAAGAAATGGAGCTATGAAGACTCTAGCGAAACTAGCAAAATCACTACAAAGTTATTCCAAGGTGCCAACACCAATGAACCAGAGCTCAGTATTTGAAACCGAATTAGCAGCTGTTAACGAACGATATAGAGAATCACTAGAAGAAGTAAAGATTAAGGACGATGCTAAAAAAGTTTTAGCCACAAAAAGTTAGCACAATACTGCACAACATCACATCCTCTATTTTTATTTCAAAACAAAACATGAATCAACCAACTTATATACTCTTTCAGATATTTTACACTGATTTCTAGCCTTTTTCACTTCTTTAACTCTGTAATTATTGTTTATAAGTAGTTTAGGTAACGGTTTCTACGGAGGGGACGTTGACAGTCTTTTCCACTAATTCAAAACCTGAAACAAACACACATGAGGTGTATCAATTAATGAAAAAACGCATTTTAGTTTCTATCATGGTGATCGGTGTAGTCGGAGCTTTAGCCGGCAGCAGCACCATGGCCTTATTTAACGACAGTGAGACCAGTGCAGACAACAGCTTCCAGGCTGGCGAACTGGATCTCAAGGTCGATTGGGAAGAAAGTTACAACGGAGAACATGTCGAGACACAGGAACTGACAAATGACCCAGGAGCAATTTTCGATTTCAAAGACATCAAGCCAGGAGACCACGGTGAAGCGACAGTAAGCCTTCACCTGAAGGATAACCCTGGATGGATCTGGATGAACATCAACGAGACATCCAACTGGGATAACAGCTGTACAGAGCCTGAACACGAGGCTGAAGGCAGTTGTGGCAGTAAAGGAGAACTCCAGGATAAGCTTGAGTTCGTTATCTGGAGTGACGACGGAGACAATGTAAGACAGGACGACGAGAACATTATCTTCGAAGGAACGGCAGATGAACTAAGAGAGGAGAAAGGAGTGCTTCTAGACGGCAATCCTTCAACAGACGACAAGGAAGCTTTCCCAGGCTCTGAGACAGGTTATATCGGAGTCAAATGGAAAGTACCATTAGAGACAGGAAACATCATCCAAGGAGACTCAGTAAACTACGACATCAAGTTCTACACAGAGCAGAGAAGACACAACGACAATCCAAGCAACCCTTGGACAGACGATAAAGAAGAAGGAAACGAATCTGACGGAGACAACGGAGATGACTCAGAAAAACCGGACGAACCAGAAAACCCGGAAGAACCTGAGGAACCTGAGGAACCAGAGAACCCAGAAGACCCTCAGAACCCGGAAGACCCAGAAGACCCTAAGGACAATGAAACAGATTACACAGCAAACCAAGGAGATAAAGAAGTAGAAATCAGTCCTATAAGCGGCAACAAGACAGTTGAAGAGCTTTACGACTTCAGACTGCCTGACAGGTTTGACCACGACAACCAGGCACAGAACGGAGCAACTTATCCAGAAGACGGGCCTTATTACCAGTCAGCTGGAACAGAGAACCTTCAACAGCAGGAGACATCTATCATGTTCCTCTACGACGGACCTGACGGTCTAAGCTTTGTCGTAGTACATGACAAGGCAGGAGGAGATGGTGGATCCGCAACTTGGGAAATCACAGGTCTCAACGAATCTGGAAACTGGGTTGTGAAAGACGACCTTTACCTGAGCAGTAACGGGGAGAAAGCATCCACCAACTACGATAACTGGGATGTTAACTCCAGCACTCAGACAATCGATTGGACATGGGGCTCAGGAGGAACAGACGGAGGCGCATTCAAGCCTCTAGATGAGAACTTCAGCTTCACAATCGATCCAGCATTCAACGAAGACTCAGAACTTTACGAAGAGTTCTACGACGGAGAAATTGACAACTGGCAGGTCCTATCAGGAGACATGAACAACCCTGATCGAACAAACCTTGACCTCACAGAAGAAGTAACACTCCAAGCACAGTAAACACGGAGAGAACTCTGTCACACATCAAAAAACTATTCCCCCTTTTTTTTCTTCTTTTTTTGTAAACACGTCAATTATTCACATATTTCGAAGTATAACAAATCCTATGGTTTAACTAGGCAAGAACTTGTTATATATGAAAATAGCAGTAGCCAGCACCCTGGTTTTAGCAGCTTTAGCCAGCTTTTCAATTATAGGTCCGGATATAAAACCTGGCTATGAAGAAATAGTGACCGGAAGCTTTACCGAAGCATCCAAAGACACTCCCAGGAAACAAGAACCATATATAGAAGAAGTTCACTGGAAGTTCGACGATGGACGAAACGCAACAGGCAGATTAACTCGGCAGAACCTCAGCCCTGGAAAACACAACATCACTGTTATCGTCGAAAAATCTAACGGCGCAACAGACAAGTACCATCAGCAATTAAGGGTGGAAAAATAATGCCAGACTCAATAATCCTTAAATTAGGGCTATTAATACTTATAACACCCTTCATGCTCTACGGAATAAGCCAGTTAACCCCGGGAATCAACGGATTTATAGTTCAGTCAGGATCAATGGAGCCAGAAATAATGACAGGCTCAGTCCTATTCACCAAAGCCACAAACCCAGATAAAATCCAAGAAGGAGACACAATAACATACAAAGACGGAGACATCCACACCACACACAAAGTAATCAACAAAGAAACCTCAGAAAACCAGACAACCTTCAAAACAAAAGGAATAGCAAACAAAGCAGCAGACCCCGGAAGAATCAACGCAGAACAAGTAGTAGGCAAAAAAATATTCTCAATACCCTACCTAGGCTACATAATAACCCTGACAGGAACAAAATTCGCCAAAATAGCACTGATAGTAGTACCAGCCACCTTACTCGCAGGAATAGAACTCAAAGAACTCATACAAGAAATAAAAGAATAAAAACAAGAAAAGGAAGGGAAAAACCCCCTACTCACTGACCGTTACAGGCACACCTTTCTCCTTCAAAAGCTCAACCTGCTGCTTGACGAAGTCTTCCTCATTACTCCCCTTGGTTGCAACCATGTAGACCTGTGCATCGCCGAAAGGACGCATAACTCTTCCAGCTCTCTGAGTAGCCTGTCTACGGCTGCCTCCTTGTCCACTCATTACTATTCCGATCTCTGCATCCGGAAGATCTAATCCTTCATCTCCAATTCTGGACACTATGATTGTCTTGAGTTCATCATTCCTGAACTTCTCGAAGTATTCTTCTCTTTCCTCAAAGTCGGTCTCCCCAGAGATGAATGGGAGATCATACTCCTGGCTTAGATCCTCACCTTGGTCCAGCCAGTCACAGAAGATAATCGTCTTCTCATCCTCATGCTTGTCAATAATCTGTTCAAAGTTCTGCTTCTTAGCAGGATTCTTCGAAGCAATAATCGCCTTCTTAATACCAGACGCCTCCTCATACTTGTGTCTGTAGTGATCGGAAGCCCATTCGACCAGCTGAATCTCTACATCCGGCTTGACAACATGGCCCTCAGCAAAGAATCGTGCCCAATCAGAACCAATTTCCTGACCGATTAACGCAAATATATCTCTTTCTTTAGTGTCCTCTCTGACAGGCGAGGCAGAAAGACCAATTCTTCTTGTCGACTGTAGTGAAGCAGTCTTTCTGAACAGTTTGGATGGGATGTGGTGGACCTCGTCGAAGATAATCAATCCCCACTCATCTCTGAATAAGTTAGTCTTCTCACCCGCCATATGGTAAGTAGCGATCGTTACATCGTTCATCTCCTTAGTATCGCCGTGATACTCACCGATCTGATCCTCGGTCAAAGTTGTCTTGTCTAGGATTTCACGCTTCCACTGACCTACTAGATTCCTCTGAGGAACCAGGATAAGCGTTGGAGAATCAACTTTCGCCATCAACCCGATAGCTGTAACAGTCTTACCTGAACCTGCCGGGTTAGCAAGTACTGCCGCCTTTTTGTCGTGTGCCTTTTCTACATACTCTTTCTGGTAGTCACGAAGTTCTATTTCGTCTGCCATATCCGCTCCGATCTTCTCATCTGTTTCTCGGAACTTGGAGTTGTCTTCAACAGGATAGCCTTTCTTCAGCAGTACCTGTTTGATCTCCGCTCTTGCTTTGCTCCCCATCGCGATCCGAGACTCTGTATCGGATAGATCAACTGAGAGATTGCTTCTTACCTTGTCTAGGCTGCGAGCCCATTCCATCCTCTCAGGCTCCTCGGCGACGAGCGAGTGATATCTTCCTCTGTGCTCGATGCTGAACATTTCCTGTTTCTTGTAAGTTCTCTCCAACCATTCGACGAAACGCGGATAGCTTCCAACTACTCTAGTATAGATTTCTTTCATCTCCTCTAGGCTTCTGTCTGAGTTCCAGACATCCATTTCCCGGACCTCAAACTTGTAATGCTCACCTGAAGAAGTCTCCATGTGGGAGAGAGAAGATATCTCGTTCAAGGTTTCGCTGTCAGGATGTGAAAGAATGATTTCACGCTGTGCCTCGAAAAACACTACCTGATTCTTGATTTTATCAACAAGTTCGTCTCTCGGAAGATCCTCCAAGTTTTCATCTTCTGGCATGCCTCTACCGTTAGACAGTAACTCTTAAATCCTTCAACAGAGGAAATCTTACTGGCAGAAAGTAACCCAAAAGATTTTTAAGAACAAAAGTACCTTACTTTGTTATGGGTACTTTGAAGGTTGAGGGCGACGATGAACTCATTCGAAAGTTCAAGCAGAAAGCCAGAGAGGAATATGGTCAGAAACGAGGTAGCATCAAGAAGGCGACGATGGACCTTATTGAGAAGTGGGTTGAGCAGGATGAGAAAGTTGATTGGGGCGCACTTCGAGGCGCTATAGACAGCGATAAAACCTCGACTGAGCTCGAGGATGAAGCATGGAAAAAGGTTGATTAGATGTATCTTATTGATACGAACATTTTTCTGGAGCTTCTTTTAGACCAGAAAAATGCAGATGAATGTGAAAAGTTACTAGGAAAAATTTTTGAGGGAAGAATCAGCGTAGCAGCGACAGAGTTTACTATACATGCAGTTCAGGGAACTCTGGCAGACAATCCAGATACTATCAAAAGATTTCTTGAAAGCGTAAACTCGACTATAAACATCCAAATCCTCGAGACCAAGATGAAGGAAGAAGTGATGATATCACAATACTCGAAAGACTCTTCCCTCTGCTTCGACGATGCACTTCAGTATTCAGTAGCAAAGAGGGAAAATATAGAGAACATAATCAGTTATGATACCGACTTCGACAATACGGATTTAGAAAGAGTAACCCCAGGAGAACTAATAGAATGAAAAACGACCTCAAACAGGCTCTTTCAAAGGTAAGAGACTTTGAAGACCCCAAGATCAGTTTGGAACAGTACATTACCCCACCCGCTTTAGCTGCCGACCTAGTCTTCACAGCTTATATGCAGGGAGACATCGAAAGTAAAAAAGTCGCAGATCTCGGAACAGGTACAGGTATTCTTGGCATCGGTGCTGAATTGATTGATGGAGAAGTAGTTGCTGTTGAAAAAGACGATTCTGCGCTGGAACTGGCTAAAGAAAACGCAGAGGATTTAGGAGCCAATATTGATTTTCTACAGTCTGATGTTGAGGAATTTGGGAAGTCTGTTGATACTGTTGTGATGAATCCTCCGTTTTCTGTTCACAGTGATACTGGGTTGGATTTCTGGGAGAAGGCTTTGGAGGTTGGTGATGCTGTTTATGGGATTTCTCCGCGGGGCGCCCGTGACAGTATAAAAAGTTTGGTCCGAAGTTCAAACCATAAACTAGAAGGTGTACAGGAATACGAAATCGGTTTGCCGCCAAGTTACGGCTTTCACACTGAGGAAAGCCGTGAAACACCTGTGGACCTGATAATCACCAAAAGGAGTACTTGATAATTTATGGAGCTTGAAACTGTTGAAAAGGAAGGACGCTTGATCGTCGACATGCAGCAAAACCACACACTAGCCAACCTAATCAGGAAGGCAGTTTGGGAAAACGAAGGAGAAGCAGGATACGACAAAGGACACCCACTAGGAGACGAATCCAACCTAATCATCAAAGACGACAACCCAGAACAAGTCCTTGAAGACGCAATCGAAACCGTCCGAGAATGGATGGACGACCTAGAAGACCAAGTCTAGACCTAATATTTCTTATTTCAACGCCTCGGACCTCTTTTTAAATCTATCTTGTGTTCGACCGGAACTTTTCTTTTAAACTAGAATAGATATTTCTATACATGGGATTTAGTGTAGGGGTTAAGGAGTCTGCTGAGGAGGAGATTAAGAACCTTGATGGCGACAAGCAAACAGAGATTTTCGCTCAACTGGAGAAACTAGAAGACTTCCCTAAGAAGTATGGCAAACCCTTGCGCGGACAGTTAAACGGTCTGTGGCAATTGAGATCCGGAAAATATAGGATTTGGTACACTATAGAAGATGAAACCGTTGAAGTAAGAGCTGTCAAACACAAGGAAGATGCTAAAGAGCATTACTGATTGACTTCTTCCTTTAAATCATCAAGATTCTTGGAAGACTCTTCCTGACTAGCTTTAAGTTGTTCCATAACTTCTTCATCCTCCAATGTCTCTATAGTGGCTTTCATAGCCTCATATTCCTTCTTGGGAATACGGACATAATCATCACCAAACTCAACTTCAGACATAAACATACTAGGCGAAGCAAAAGTTAAATCACTTTTCACCAAGTCAACATCGCTTTAAACAATCAGTGTTCAACAGAATTTTATGGCTACAGAAATTTTCAGTGATCTTTTTGATGGAGAGAATGAAGCCTTTGAATGGTTTTATTTCCTTGCTCTGGCACTGATTTTAGCGTTCGGCACCATTCAAACCACTGGTACTGCTCTTGATACTGATAGACCTGTTGTTTCGGTGATTTCGTGTTCTATGTATCCTGTTTACAATGTCGGAGATATACTAGTGGTAGAAGGCAGGGATTACGAGAATATTGAAACTGGTGACATAGCGATCTATCAGGTGCCGGACAGGATTGATTTTACTGTGAATGGTCAGGGCTACACTCTGGAAGAAAACTCTCCAGACCATAATACCTCGGTTAATACATCTATAGGAGAGGTTAGTCTTTTGGAGGTTAAGCCAGACCTGAATAACGGTAATGACCAAGCATTACTGAGGATAGATAGTAGGGATGTAAAGGTTTCGGAGAAAAGCAGTGAAGTAAGAGGAATGGATATCGACCGGATTTCCGGACAGCCAGTACCTATTGTACATAGAGTTATCAGTAAGAGTGAGGACAGTTTGGAGACGAAGGGTGATGCGAACTCCAGACAACTGGATTTTGAGTCAGATGTCCGACCATTCCAGATCCACGGTACTGCCATGTTTAAGATTCCGCGTATAGGCGCTGTCAAGCTTATCGTCATGGACCTTGTTGGATATCAAGGAGATAAACCTCTGGTTCTCGACAATATGAGGACTTGTTCACCTTAGCGGAAAGGCTTCTACTATTTAAAGTTTCATTAATAGATTAGTGCAAACATGGAGTTCTGCGATGAATGTGGAGGCATGCTTGTCTCCGAAAAGAAAAATGGCGAATCAGTTATGCAGTGTCGGAGCTGCGGCGAATACCAAGATGTAGACGCTGACGACATGAAAGTAACAGAAGAAAAAGAAGAAGACCCAATGGACCGCCTGAATGTCAACGAAGGCGATGCAGAAGAAAGCACACATCCCACAACCGAGAAGGAATGTCCTGCATGTGGAAACATGGAACACGAATTCTGGATGGAACAGACACGAGCATCGGACGAACCGCCAACAAGGTTCTACAGATGTACAGACTGTGGAAATGTGCACAAAGAATACGACTAAAAATTTATTCTACTCTTATCTTTCCATCATCAAGCTCATCAGCGATAGCATTCAGAGAAGTCTTTAAACGGCTAATCTGAGTCTTTAAATCCTTTTTCTCACTCTCAAATTGAGATTCAGATATCTTAGAGTCTATCCTACTTTGGTTAAGCTCTATCTCCGAACCTAACTCTCTTTCCATACTGAAAAGCTTATCCTCAACTTTCTCTACACGCGATCTAAGCTCTGCCTGACCTTCCTCAACATCATTCATCTGTTCCTTAACTCTATCAATCTTCGCCTCTATACGAGACTGTCTACTTCTCTCAGAGTTAACATCATCCAAGTTTTTCTTCTGGATATCCGTCAATTTCTTAACCATTTCTTCCAGCTGTATAAGCCGCTCTCTATTTTCTCTAGACACTTTCAAATCAGTTTCACGAGATTCCTCCTTAGTATCCTGAACCGCATTATCAAGAGCATTCAGGTGAGACTCCAAATCCTCAATTCTCTCCGACAAGTTCTCCACAGCTTCTGCCGCCTTCTCACCTTCCTTACCCAAAAAATCCATAGAAGTTATTTGGTAAAACCTGTATTTCAAACCTTCGAGAACCATATTCAAAACATTCGAAAAACACTACTGAATATGGCTTGCGAAAACCGATTCTGCCCTAGCACTGTTTCTAGGACTAGTCTATGCAATCCTCCTAAGCTCGATCTGAAGGATTGTGCACTGGAAGTTAAAACATTTTAGACAGATAATTCTTACATGCCAGAAGACCAAAGAAGAGCGCCGGCAAGGCCGAAAAAAATAGATGAGATCGACCCACAAAGCGATATCAGAGTAAGGATAACCGGGACAGTTCTTTCGAAAGAAGACGACTCAGTCAGCCTGGACGACGGCTCAGGGACAGTTGAAGTATTCCTAGAGGAAGAAGATATGGAAGACCTGGAAGAAAGCCAGAGAATCCGAGTCCTAGGACGAGTTCTGCCGACACCTGACAGCTTTGAGATTCAGGGAGAGATCGTACAGGACTTCTCAGACATCGATCAAGAACTCCACGACAGAGTTAAAAAAGTAGTTAACACTACCGAGTAACATAAGTGGTCAAAATGTTCAAAGCAGAAATAGAAGAAGTCGGACTTCTCAAAGACTCAATGAAAACCATCAGCGACCTCATCAGCGAGGGACTATTCCAGCTGACAGAGGACGGAATCCAGCTAGTAGCAGCTGACCCTGCGATGGTCGGATTAGTCGACTTCACACTCAAAGAAGAAGTATTCGAAACATACGAAATCAACGAAGAAACCAAAGTAGGACTCAACATCGAAAACCTATACAGCATCCTACGCAGAGCCAACAGCGGAGACACAATCACACTATCAGTCGACGAAGACACCAGTAAATTCAAAATAGAAATGGTTAACAACTCCACAAGAGACTTCTCACTACCAATACTAAACCTATCAGAAGACGATATTCCTTCAGTCGGAGACCTAGACCAGTTCACATTCAACACAGATCTAGACACATCAGTGCTGGAAGGAGCAATCAAAGACGCAATGGTAGTAAGCGATGCAGTAACCATCACAGCAGATGGAGATTCACTAAATATCTCAGCAGAAGGAGACCAATCCGGAGTAGACTTCACAGTAGAATCCGGAGCAGAAGGAGTCCACGAAATGAGCGGCAGCGACGCCAAATCAATGTTCAGCCTGGACTATCTCTCGAAAATGATCGGAGCCAAAAAACTAGCAGACACAGTAACAGTCAAACTTGGACAGGACTTCCCAATGAGGATGGAGTTCACACAGCCTGATCAGGTAGACCTGAACTTTGTGCTCGCTCCAAGAATTGAAGAGGACTAAATTTTTCTTTTATTGCTTTTTCCTATTTCTAAGCCAGAAGTAATTTGAGATTTATCTCCTAAGCATATTCCATGACGGAAGAATACGCAGTTCCGGCAACAGGAGCACTTATTCTAAACGATAGAAATGAGATTTTCTTGATGAAGTCTCCAAAGTGGGAGAACCAGTGGCTTGTTCCCGGCGGAAAAGTAGAGAAAGGCGACTCAATGAAAGAGACTATCAGAAAAGAGATTAGGGAAGAAACTAATCTAGAGGTAACTGATATAGAGTTTCTTGAGGTAAAAGATGGCGGCAATCCCGACGATTTTGAAAGAGATACCCATTTCATCTTCTTGAACTTTGTCTGTAGGGCTGAGAGTGAAGATGTCGAACTGGATCAGAGGGAGGCAGTAGAGTATAAGTGGATTGATCCTAGAGAAGCTCTAAACAGCATTAATCTCAATAATAGCACAGCAGATTTCATCAGAAATTACTTGGAGAAGGACTAACAATTTAGGAGTTACCAAGCCAAATTCAACTATGGGGGAAATCGGGGAAAAACCACAGGACTGGAAGATCAGACAGTACTACGAGCAGGACGAACTCGTCGAAATATTTGTTGAGACTGCTCAGTACCGTGAAGTAGCCCCAACATACCCAAACGGATACGGCAAAAGGCCGGACGCAATAAACTTTCCCGGCGACTTCCTAGATTTTGTAAACAACGGTGCAGTAGCATTCCACAGTTCTGTAGAGAGATGGAGAAACCCGCTTCTCATCGACAATGTCTCAAACCTAGACGACCTCCGAGAAAACTGGGATATGGTTATAGATATCGACTGTGATGAAAGCTTTGAACTTTCCAAAGAGGCAGCCCTTCTAGTAGTAGAAGAACTAAGACAGCATGGAATAAATAATATTAGCGTGAAGTTTTCCGGTAATAGAGGTTTTCACATCGGAGTTAGAGGTGAAGCCTTTCCAGAGGAAGTCGGCGGCGAAAGCTTCACAGATCTATATCCTAACCTTGGTCGTGGGATAGTGGACTACATCCGAAAAAACCTGAAAGAAGAACTGACTCAAAAAGTAGAAGAATACGGATTTAAAGAAGATATGCAGACCGACAACGGACTTGATCCATACCAAGTAGCGGATTTAGAGAATGACTGGGGTCAACGCCACCTCTTCAGAATGCCCTACAGCCTTCACGACGGATCCTGGCTTGTATCCAAACCAATCGAGCCAGAAAACATTGAAGGATTCGAGAAGGAAGAGGCAAAAATGGAGAACATCGAATTCGAGCACAGCTTCCTCAAAGAGTATGAAGAAAACGAGGCCGCCAACCTAGCAATTCAAGCCATGGACTTCATCGAAGAGAGAAGAGAGGAGAAAAAGGAAAAGCGTTTTGACGACGACAAAGAGTTTGAGAGACCTGATAGTGCAGTACCGGAGAAATACTTCCCGCCAACAATCAACAATATTCTGGAAGGCCTAGATGATGGCAGGAAGAGAGGTTTGTTCATCCTCATCAACTTCCTGCGCTGTGTAGGTTACGGATGGAGTGAGATCGAGCAGAAGATCTGGGAGTGGAATGATCGAAATAAGGAAGCACTCAGAGAGGCTTATGTCAAGTCTCAGTTGAACTGGCATAGGAACAGAGAGGAAGATGTACCTCCACCGAACTACGACTCAAACGGATACTACAAAGACATGCAGGTATACGAAGGAACACGAAAAGAAGAAGATGTCCCAAACCCTGTCAGCTACGCATTCAAAGAAGCACGGAAGAGCGATAATGAAGAATTCAGTGGCAGCGGCGACACGGAGGATGAAGAGAAAGATTTGGAGTGTCCTTACTGTGGCAAGGAGTACGAGATGGAAAGCTACTATAAGAAACATGTGCAGAAATGTGACAGCGAAGGAGATGTCAAAAAGATCTCATAAAACCGATTAAAAGAATTTGATAGACAGGTCTAAATAGAGATGAGTGAAAACGCGATAACCTTCAGCGAACTAAGAAAAATACAGAAAGAAGAACGCAGATCCGAAGAACTCAAAGAACTCGACGACAACTTCTTCATCAAAGTCGGAGACTACCTAGACCGAAAAAAAGACGCCTCAGAAGACAACAGAGAATACAAAAACGCAAAAAGAGTATTCCGCAAAATACTAAGCCTCAGAGAAGACAAAATAGTCAAAAACGCACGCCTATCACTGAAATCCAACATACAAGCCTCTGAATTAAACATGCTTCCAAGAGAACAGGAACTCTTCAGAAGAATGAAACAAGAATTCAACAAGCACAGAGACGAAGTCCAAGAAGTAACAGACGAACACAGAGGAAGCAATACTACAGAAGAAATAGAAGAACCAGAGATAGAGGAAACAACCGAAGAACCTAGCCAGATGGAAGAAGTAACTGAAACAGAGAAAACAGAAGAACAGAAAGAAGACGGTTTAGACCCGGAGGAAGGCTACGAAATAGTAGAGATCACCTCCGAAGTACCAGAATTCATGGGTACAGACCTAGAGGCATACGGACCTTTCGAGGAAGGAGAACAGGCAGAGATACCTGAAGACAACGCAGAAATCCTCGTAAACCGAGGAAACGCAGAACAACTAAGCTGAAAACACATGAACAACTACGATAAAGTTTTCGCAGTAGGAGGATCAATCTACACCTCCAAACTGGAAAAAACACCTGAAATAGCCGAAGCACTACAAAAACACTCTCCTGTATCAGTGGTAGTCGGTGCGGGCAAACTCAAAGAAAATATTAACGCCGTCGAGGCATCAGAAGGCGACAAAGACCTGATAGGAATACAGGCCACTAGATTAAACGCAAAGACTCTTGGAACACAGATGCAAGCACACCCAAAAATCCCAGAAACAGCAGAAGAAGTCAAGGAAGTAGCTAAAACAGGCGAGGACCTAGTTATGGGCGGTCTGAATCCTGGTTTCTCTACAGATGCGGTAGCAGCGATTACAGCAGAACTTCTGAGTGCAGAACTGTATATTGTAACAGACATCGATGGAGTCTACACAGAAGATCCGAAAAAGGAAGATGCGGAAAAGCTAGATGAAGTTTCGATTTCAGAGCTGAGAGAAATTGTCAGCGGAAACAGCAGCGACGCCGGCAGCTACGAACTAATTGACAAGACTGCTCTGAACATTATAGAGAGATCTGGTATCTCAACAAAAGTAATAGAAGGGACGATTGACAACCTGGAAAACCCTGAAGACGCTGAAGGTACGGCAATTACTTGCTAAGCGTATTTTGCCAAGATTTAAATTTCTGTCCATACATGTATATACTATGTCGAAGGTTTCAGTCAGAGTGCCGGACGATTTGAAGAAGTCGATGGAAGAGCATAGACAGATTAACTGGAGTGAGATAGCTAGAGAGGCTTTCAGAGAGGAAATTAAGAAGCTTGAGCTAGCTGATTCTATAGCCTCGGGAAGTGAATTGACGGAAGACGATGTTCAGGAGATTGGAGAAAAGGTTAAGCAGGGAATCGCTGAAAAACACGGTTTGAACTAATGGAGCTTGTAATTGACAGTAACATAGTCATCTCTGCCCTGATCAGAGACAGTTTAACAAGGAAAATAATTCTCGACTCTAATCACAGATTCTACGCACCAGAGTTTCTGAGAACAGAAGTAGAAAAATACGAAGAACTAATAACAGAGAAATCCGGTTTGAAGGAAAGCGAAGTTGAAACTTTGCTAAACCTAGTTCTCGGTGAAGTAGAAGTTCTACCAATAGAAAGCTATGAACATAAACTAGAGAAAGCCGAAAATTTGATTGGTGAGGAAGATATCAAGGATGTGCCTTTCCTAGCAGTAGCCCTCCACAAAGAATGCAAGATCTGGAGTGATGACAAAGATCTGCAGCAACAAGAAAAAGTGGAAGTCAAAAACACGGAAGAAATAATAGAACTACATGGAGAAAGTTAACCATGAGAGTCCCCGACGACGCTGACATGGATTTTACAGCTGGTTGTCTCGTAGTGGAAGATGGAGAGATACTCCTGATGAATCATTCGAAACTAGGTAAATGGCTTCAGCCGGGAGGTCATGTGGAAGAAGATGAGACTCCAGATGAAACCGCTAGGAGAGAAACACTGGAAGAGACAGGAGTAAAGGTAGAATTCCTAGAAAAACCTGATTTTGAAGCTCCTGACTCAGAAAACCTGCCTAAACCATTCAATGTGAACTTACATAATATCTCAGAAGATCATATGCACTGCTCATTCCTCTACCTCACGAAGCCCAAAGAGAAGAAGGAAGCAACCCACAGCCACGAACACGACGGACAAAAGTGGTTCTCTAAGGAAGAATTAAAGCAGTTAGATAATATACCCGAAAACCTGAGAAAAGCCGCGCTTGAAGCAATAAAACAACACAACCAGACTCCAAGTTGAGAGGGCTTTTAAAGTTTAACCGAGGAGTTGTTTGATATGGTAAAGATTCCGAAAGAGCAGCGAAGGTATTGCCCGACCTGCGATGAGCACACGGACCAAACTGTAAAAGAGGCGACGAATCAAAGTGCTTCACCTTGGAGTAAGAAGCACAGGAAGCGTCAGAGAAAAATTGACAACGGATACGGAAGCTTCCCGTTCGAAGACCCATCACACCTCGCCAGAGGAAAAAGTAATCCAACATCCAGCAAGCACGACCTACAATTCAGCTGTAAGGAGTGTGGAAAGAGTTGGAAGCCTAGAAACCAGCCAAGAGCAGCAAAATTCGAAATAGAAAGATAGAGGTGAAAAATTATTATGGCACGAAATTTTTACAGAGTCTCATGCGGCGAATGCGGCAACGAGCAGACAGTATTCTCAAGAACCGCAACAGAAGTCGACTGCATGATCTGCAGCACAGCAATCGCAAAGCCAACAGGCGGCAAAGCAGAACTCAACGCAGACATCATCGAGACACTAGAAGTAGAATAAATTTTCTATCTTCTACTCTAATTTTCTGACAAATTTTTCTGTTTCTCGCTTTCCTTTACTCTTTCAGCTTCCTCTTCGCCAAGTTCTTCAACAAGATTTGATGGTTTAACCCATTTGACATCAGCTAAATCATCTTTGGGTTGTGCCTCGCCTTGTGAGACCTCACAATGGAAAAGATACTGGATACTATTTGTTTCCTGGTCTTCTCCCCATGCGAAAGTAGTAGACTCAACTAAAGAAGATACATCTACATCCAAAGCTGTCTCCTCCTTTACCTCCCTTTTAACAGATTCATGAAGAGATTCACCATGTTCTAAGTGGCCACCAAGCAGGTGCCACTGACCGCTGATTGGATGTCCTTCCTCCTCTTCTTTCCTGCCTATTAGAACTTCACCACTCCGAGTTATCAGAGCTTTGACAACCACACGAAACCTTCCATGACTCATATTCGATTAGTTACTGATTAGAGATTTAACTCTATCTAACTAATAAACCGACTTTTTAAGAATCACTTCTCTTTTAGTTTCTATGCGTTGGTATAAGGATAGGCCGGATGAGGGCGACTTGATTGTTGTCACAATTTCGGATGTTGATAAGAACTCAGCTTACGCTGACTTAGATGAATACGAAGATGTTTCAGGATTAATTCACATCAGTGAGGCTTCTCGTAGCTGGGTCGAAGACTTAACAAGAGAGATTGATGAGGGCGAGAAGACTGTTGCCCAGGTAATTGATGTTGATGACGATACTATCACACTTTCCTTGAAGCGTGTAAATGATAATAATAAGAGAGAGGCGATGAGCCGCTGGAACAAGGAGCAGAAGGCGGAGAAATTTGTCGAAGACCTGCATGAAGAATTAGACATGGACAAGGATGAGATCTTTGAGGAAGTTGTCTTCCCTATGCAGAGAGAAGTCGGTTCTGCATTCCACGGATTCGAGATTTCCACAGCTGAGGAAGATAGGCTGAAAGAGTTCCTCGACGAGGATGTAGTTGAGGCTGTCCAGGAAGTCGCGAAGAAAAACATTGATTTGAAGCAGGAGAAGTTTGAAGGCGAGATCGAACTTGAGTTTACCTCTGAGAACGGCATCCAGAAGATTAAAGACTCTCTGGAAGACCTCGGCGAAGGTGTCGAGGTAAAGTATGTTTCCGCACCAGATTACTCGATTACTTCCTGGGGCAGAACTCAGGAACTAGCGAAAAAGCGTATGGATGAAGCCGTAGAAAAGATCCGAAGTAAAGCCGATGAATTAGACGGCAGATTCGAGTTCTCACGGGCTTAAAATTTATGATCAGAAAATGTGGTAGCTGCAGCAGTTATACCTTGAAAGAAGAACACTGCAGCAGTAAAACTGAGAAGGCGAGACCCCCGAAGTTTTCTTTCCCTGACAAGTACGGAGAGTATCGGCGAAAAGCCAAAAAAGGAGAAAATTAAAAGGTGATTTTATGGATAAGACAACAATCAACCTAGAGAAAGAACCAGAAGTAGAAAACCCGGTATTCGTAGAAGGACTGGCAGGAATAGGCCACATAGGAAGAAACACCGTATCATATATCGCCGACCAGACAGAAGCAGAACAGATCGGAGAGATCAAAAGCCATCACTTCCCGCCGCACACAGTAATAAACGACGACGCAACAGTCGAGGTAATCAAGAACAAACTCTACCAGCTTCAGAGAGACGACGCACGAGATCTAATCCTTTTAGAAGGAAATGCACAGGCATCAACACCTGAAGGTCATCACGAGGTCGCAGGGAAAGTTACTGAGCTAGCTGAGGATGTAGGTTCAAATGAAATTCTTACTATTGGAGGCTACGGAACAGGCGAAGTAGTTGAAAAACCGGAAGTATTCGGCGCCGTCACTACTGAAGAAGTCAAAGAAAAATACTCAGACCACGGAATAGAGTTCGAGCACGATGTAGGACAGATCGTCGGCATCTCAGGACTCCTGATTGGGAACGCACAGGAGAGAGGGATCAACGGAATCTGTCTACTCGGAGAAACGCCAGGATTCCTGCTAAGCGACCCTAAAAGCACTGAGAAAGTACTTGAAACCATGGAAGAGATCTTGGAACTTGACCTAGATTACAGCGATTTAGATGATAAGGTTGAGGAAAGCCAGGAAGTGCTTAAAAAACTTCAAAACCTGAAGAAGAAACAGAATCCGGAAGAAGACCAAAGCCAGGGAGGAGACCTTGGCTACATCGGATAAAAAACTTCAGCGAGGTGACAAAAAATATGACAGAATACACAAGATACGAAAGGGCACGAATCCTAGGAGCAAGAAGCCTACAACTATCAATGGGTGCACCAGCATTCGTAGACGCAGAAAGCAACGAAGAACCCAAGAAAATCGCAGAAAGAGAAATGGAAGCTGGAAAACTCCCGCTCACAGTCAAAAAATAGATCTTACATATCCAACTTTTACTTTCTACCTTTCTGTTTCCACTAAGTTCTTTAACCCAGTACCGATAGTTCTTCTACATGAGAATTGATTCAATCCAGCTCAGGGAAATAATCGACTCACGAACCCAACCCACAGTAGAAGCCGAAATAAACAACTCATACGGAAAAGCACCTTCCGGAGCCTCAACCGGCAAACACGAAGCCAAGTGCCATGTACCAGAACACCTAGACGACCTAGAAAAACTCATGAAAAAGAAACTGGAAGGAAGAGACCTCACACAGAAAGAATTCGACCAGGAACTAAAGGAAATAGACGGCACAGATGATTTCTCCAGGCTCGGCGCAGTAAGTATCGCAGCCAGCTTCGCATTCAAAAACGCAGCCGGATTCCAACACACAGAAAACTTCCCACTACCACTCAGCAATGTAATAGGCGGAGGAGAACACGGTGGCAACACAAGCATCCAAGAATTCCTCGTACTGCCAGTCAACGCCAAAACATTCCCGGAAGCACTCAAAACAAATACAGAGATCTACCAAGAACTCAAAGAAAAATACAGTCAGAAAATAAAAGGAATAAACGATGAAGGCGCCCTAATAACCTCAATGGACGACAAAGAAACACTGAGAAAGCTGAAAAAAGTAGCCGACAAACACGACGCAAGGATAGGTCTAGACATCGCCGCCTCAGAATTCTATAAGAACGGCAAATACAGAATCGACTCAATGAACAGAGTCAACAGCCCAGAACAACACCTAGACTTTGTACAAGAATTAATAGACGAGTTTGATCTCGTATATGTAGAAGACCCGTTCGATGAGGAAGACTTCCGACACCACGCCCTCTTAACCGCTAAAAACCCCGATGTAATGATCTGCGGCGACGACCTCTTCACAACCAACAAAGACCGGCTTGAAGAAGGCATCACGAACGGCGCATGCAACTCATTAATTGTAAAGCCTAACCAGATCGGAACAGTAACCGATGCCAAAGACACAGTAGAACTAGCCCATGAAGAAGACTACACACCTGTGATTTCCCATCGTTCTGGCGAGACATGCGACTCAACGATTTCAGACCTGGCTCTAGAGTGGGAATGTCCTGTCATCAAGGCAGGAATCGCCGACATAAGAATAGCCAAGTTAAACAAGCTGGTCCGGTTGTGGGATAAAGCTGAGAAACCTGAGATAAATCAGAGGTGAAGTAAAGTGGAGTTAAATGAGGAGCACCGTAAAATACTGAAGGAAGCAGTCTTAAGCATTTTAGCAGTGATGGCTTCAGCAGTAACAGTGTTTTATCTGACTTCTGACACACAAACAGGCAGGATTATCCGTTTTTCTGTGCCGTTAGTTGTTGGAGTTGTTCTTGGAGGCAGGATTTATTTCAGAGAATTGAATAAATTGGAAGAAAAGCTAGAATAGAGGCATACAGCTACATTATAAGTTTCAATGATAATCGGGTTTTTATGGGAGGAAGTATTAGAGGTTCCCGCGATACGAGCTCAGAAGCTATTCCTGACGGCAGATTTATAGGCGAGTACGGAGACAGTGAAGCGGTAGCGGAGACAGCTAGAAAGATTCACTCAGATATAAGAGAGCTTAGAAATCCTTGGTTTTCGGAAAGCAGTGCAGAATATGATGGGATGATGCCGAAAGAGGCTGTATTTTCTGAGAGACCCTCCGGTTTTGACACAATATTTGATTTTCTGAACAGAGACCCTGAAGCATCCGTTAAATTCGAAGATGACAATGGAGAGCTTACGGTTGAATTATATTTTGATTCAAGAGTCAGTCGCGAATATAGAGAAGAGGTTGCCGAGATAGTTGGCAATTACTTGGAATCAGAAACTTATTCTGGCGTACCCAGTAGCTAAGAACGGAAAGCGGCGGGCGGTATTTAACTTTTGTCTTGGAATGAGTTGTGTATGAGCGAAGATGAAGAACTCCTGATCGACCGTGATGATTACTTAGCACACGGTGTTCACATAGGGACAAAAGCCCAGCACAACGACATGGAAGACTATATTTTCCACGTGAAAAAGAACCAGTTAGCAGTAATTAACCTAGAAGACACAGATGTACAGATTAGAAAAGCTGCTGAAAAACTGGCAGAATACGAACCAGAAGACATCCTTGTAATCGGAAGAAAGGATGAAGCAAAGAATGCTATTGACGAGTTCTCAAAGGCTACAGGCGTTAAAACTGTTATTGGAAGATTTATGCCTGGTAGTTTCACCAACCCAGAGTCCGAAAACTTTACAGAACCAGAAATAATTGTCGTAACTGATCCTGAGACTGATGCTCAGGCTATCAGAGAAGCTGCTCAGACTAACAAAGAAGTTATCTCAATCGCAGACTCAGAGAACAAGTTGGACGATATTGATCTTGCTATCCCAGCTAACAACAAGTCTGAGAAATCTATCGGAATGGTTTACTACTTGCTGGCTCGTGAAATGCTTGAGGCAAAAGGCATGGAGCTGAAGAAGGACAAAGACTTGTTCACTCCAGAGATTGAGCGGGAAGAAGACGAGGAAGAATAATTTCTTCCAGCATTTAATTTTTCTACTTTTGATTTCTATCTGATTTCTGAGAACTGTCAACCGGTTAGCTTTATACACGGTCGATTCATATTTGGTATACATGTTTGACTTGGGTAACGGCGATAAAGAGAAACTTGAGGAGAATATGGAAGAGATCAAGCAACTGGTGAACGAAGGTCAAAACCAGGAAGAAAGCCAGGAAAACGAGCTTGAAGAGATAAGCCAGCAAGTCACAGGCGGAAAAGAACCAGATCAGAACAGAGAATCCGAAGAACTAGATACAGGACAAGACAGTTTAACAGAACAAAATGAGTCCGAAGATATTTCACAGGTAGAAGAAGGACTGCAGATGAACCCGCAAAACGAGCTGCAGGAAATGCAGGAAAACTCAGATAACTCGGAAACAAACCCGCCGCAACAGCAGGAACGAAACAATCTAGACAGAAAGTTTGAGGAAATGCAGAGCGAAATCGAACAAGAGATAAACTCCCTAGAGAAATCCCAGACACAGCACGACTCACAGAGAAAACACGACCAGACACAAAACACACAGACACAGCCCTCCTCAAAAACAACAACAGACAACACAGGAGAAGAACCTGAAACAGATGAAACAGCCACAGAAAACAATATAACCGAACTAGACATGACTCAGGACAAACAAACAAACGACAACCCTGAAAAATCAGGAGAAGAACCATTATTCCTCGAAGTAGAAAAATTTGAAGACATCAAGAAAATGATCGAAGAAATGCACTACCTAACCACCGAAATGGACGACGTAATGCAACACCTCGAATCAGGGATAAAAGACGACCAAGAAACCATGACAGAAGCAGAGCAAATCGTAGACGAGTTCCAAGCACGCAGAGACAGAATACAACAGACACTTAGAAACAACTAAAAAACTGTCAACCCCAATTCTTCCATATGAAACAGGCTGAAGTAAAAGAAGTTCTAGAAGAATACGCCGACGCAAACTCAGAGCAAAAACTACTCCAACTACTCAAAGACGAACTAATAACACATCTAGAAACCAAAAACGCAGACACCGACAGCCAAAGACACGAACTCAACCTAATCATCCGAGAAATAGAAGAAGAACTCGACTGGATCGAAAACGAAAAACTAGCAGAATACGACCCCGAACAACAATAGAATAACACATTTCCTTAATGTGGTATAAAAAAGTTCTTTCCATTTAGTTGATTATATCCCTTGATGATCCAAGGTTTTTGTGAAAGGTGTTAAATTAACAATGAGCTTTCAAGAATTCGAACCAAACGAGTCACTAGCAGAAAAAACCTATAATACAGTTGAAACAGCCGCCGACACAGGCAAAGTTGTAGTCGGAACAAACGAAGTAACCAAGGCAATCGAAAGAAACAACGCCGAACTGGTTGTCATCGCAGGAAATGTATCCCCACAGGAAATTGTAATGCACATCCCTGCACTAGCCAGTGAGAGAGACGCAGACTACACATTCGTACCCGACAAAGAAGAACTAGGGCTTGCAGCAGGAATCAACGTCCAAAGCGCGGCAATCGCAATTACACAGACAGGAAACGCAGAAGACGAAGTCGAAGATGTAGCAAGCAAAGCAAGAGAACTCCTCGACTCAGAAGAAGACGAAGAAGAAGAGGAGTAAAAAACTCTAGGTGCTAAAAAATGACAAAAATCAAAGATTTTCTGGATCACCAGGAACTCAAAGGTGAGTTCCAGTAATGGTAGCAGCAAAAGTAATAGAAGTCATGGACGACACAGGACACCGAACAGTCCGTAAGGTCCGATGCCGAGTAATAGAAGGCAACGAAGAAGGAAAGATTCTAGTCAGAAACTCTCGAGGACCAATCCGTGAAGACGACATAGTCCACATCAAAGAAACGGAGATGGAAGGGTGATCTCTAAATGGTAGAATGTGACTACTGCGGAGACCAACTAAGCAAGACCGACGGAAAAATGCTGGTCTTAAATTCCGGAGAAAAACTCTACTTCTGCTCTTCAAAGTGCGAAAAGAACCACGAAAAAGACAGAAGCCACGAATACCAGAAAGAAGAGTAACTAACTCTTCTTCTTTCCACTTTCTAATTTAACGAAGTATTTAACTTTTCAAACAATTTTTCTTGTTTAGGTGAATCCAGTATGCCGCGTCAACCAATTCTATCAGTCCTCGGACATGTCGACTCAGGAAAGACTACACTTCTGGACCAGATCAGAGAATCACGGATTGTAGAAGGTGAGGCTGGCGGCATCACACAGATGATCGGAGCAACCGAGGTACCACTCCAAACAGTTGAAGAAGTCTGTGGAGAACTACTAAACAGCTTAGACACCGACCTCACGATACCTGGCCTACTGTTCATTGATACTCCAGGTCACGCAGCATTCTCAAGCTTGAGGAAGCGTGGAGGCAGTATATCTGACATCGCAGTACTGGTAATTGATATCGAAAACGGAGTGCAGCCACAGACAGAAGAGGCTATTAAGATACTTCAGGAAAGCCATACACCATTTGTAGTTGCACTGAACAAGGTCGACAAGCTGCATGGCTGGCAAAGCGAAGACGAATACTTCACACGAAACATCAACAACCAAAGCGACAAGCTACAGCAAAAACTAGACGAAAAAATATACGAGATGATGGGCGAACTCAACGAATACGACATAGTAGCAGATCGGTTCGACAGAGTGGACAACTTCCAGGAAAAAGTAGCGATGGTACCAACCAGCGCAGAGACAGGTGAAGGAATACCCGAACTCCTAATGGTTCTCTCAGGACTAAGCCAGAACTACCTAGCCGACCAACTCGAAATCAAAGAAGGAATGGGTAAAGGCACAGTCCTAGAAGTAACAGAACAGAAAGGACTCGGCACCACAATCGATGTAATAATCTACGACGGGATCGCGCGAAAAGAAAACAAGCTTGTATACGGCACAAGCGAAGGAGTCAAAACAACAGACATCAAAGCACTTCTCGAACCACGCCCACTCAAAGAGATCCGCCTCGACAAACAGTACGAGGAAGTAGATGAAGTAACGCCTGCAGCAGGAGTAAAAATATCAGGACAGGACCTAGAAGGCGTAATCTCAGGATCACCAATCAGAATAGCCAGTGAAGAAGAACTAGAAGACGCCAAGAAAGAAGTAGAAGAAGAACTAGAAACAACCAGCTTCCAGACACACAAAGAAGGAGTAGTAGTAAAAGCAGACAGCCTTGGAAGCCTAGAAGCAATAATGAGAGAAGTAGAAGAAGCAGAAATACTAGTACAAAAAGCAGAGGTCGGAAAAATAACCAAAAGCGACATAGTCAAACTAGAAAACGAAGAACCAGAACTCAGAGCCGTATTCGGATTCAACACAGACATAACAGAACAAGCCAAAAAATTGGCTCGAGAAAAAGGAATCGAAGTATTCCAAAGCGATGTAATATACGAAATAATCGACAACTACAACACCTGGAAAAACGCCTTGAAAAAAGATCAAAGACAGAAAGCTTTGAAAGCAGTCACAAGACCAGCCAAAATCCAGGCAATGCCCGACCACGTATTCAGAAAAAACGATCCAGCAGTAATAGGAGTCAAAGTACTCGAAGGCGTCCTAACACCAGGCTGCACACTTATGGACGAAAACGGAGAGAGAATCGGCACCCTGAAATCCATACAGGAAGAAAACGAGAAGATAGAAGAAGCAGAACGCGGAAGCCAGGTCGCAGCTTCAATTCAAGGACCAACAATCGGCAGAGACCTAGAAAAAAGCCAAGTCATGCTCACAGATGTAACCCAAAAAGACTACGAACGACTACAGGAACTAGAAGACCTCTTATCAGAAGGAGAGAAATCAGTTCTCGAAGAAATAGTAGGGATTAAAGATGAGAAAAACCCTCACTGGAAGATAGGATAACAGACTTAGAGGGAAATTTGATTCCTCCTTACTTCATTGTGTTCTTATGATTTGAGCAACATTATCCGACTATGGGATACGGCAAACTCGCAAAAGGTGTCTCCGAGAAAGAGGCAAAAAGGAAGTTGGAGCGAGTGATGCCGTCCAGCAACCGGAAAAAACATTTTCAGGGCAAAACACCCAGTATATTCGTCGGAAGCCACAACTACCCCAAAGTCAACACCGGAATACTATCCCCACAACATCTCGCCAACCCAGAAATGATGGACTCTCCTAAGAACTGGTACAGTGAAGGCTTCAGTATTGAAAAAGTTGCTTCTCTAAGGACATCACTGGTAAATTCTAAGAAAAAGTTTAAAGTAGATGAGAAAGATAATTTCCTGTCTCATACTCAAGAAGTAGCAATGGCTCGGAAACCTGTTGATGTAGAAGTCGAGTTAGAGAAGAAGCCTGGAGCAAATATATCAGGAGGGAGAGTAAAACCTGTCTCCGCATCAGGAAATGTAGAAGAATTTATCCTCGGTGAGAATCCTTCTGTGGAGAGAAAAGTTGAAAAAATGTTCTACGACACCGATGCAAAAGCCGAGACCGCTGTCAAAGAGTTACACGGCAAAGGAATTGATAATTACAAGATCCAGCAGAGCTTCACAGCCGGAATGCTCGGAGAGGAAAGCAGTAGAGAGCTAGTGCCAACTAGATGGAGTATAACTGCTACAGACGACATTATTTCAAAAAATATTCGGGATAAGACGATAAAGGACTACCAGGAGCTCGGACAAATCGAATACTACAACAACGAGTACATGGGCAACGAATTCCATATTTTCCTAATCCCCGGTCGATGGGAGTACGAATTGATGGAGTTGAAGCGTCCAGGCTCTGTCTGGAATGCCGCAGCAAACACATACATAGCCCAGAACTATGAATCCTATTCTGGAAGGACTGATTATGCCGAAGAGACTGCAGGCGCCTTTTACGCAACAAGACTCGGTATAATGGAACACCTAAGAAGTAGAAAGAGACAGGCAAAAGCCCTTGTAATCAGAGAGGTTAAACCAGAGTACTGGGCGCCTCTCGGAGTCTGGGTGATAAGGGAAACCGTCAGAAACAGCTTCAACGATGGAGAAATAGTTGAAAATTTTGAAAATGTGAAGTTCAGAATCGGAAACCAGTTCAAGTTCCTCTACAACAGGATAAAGAACAAGTCAAAGATATTAGAAGGAAGGCAGACCAGCCTCCAAAGCTTCTAAAAACTACTCAAAAATCCTCATATAGACTTCTACAAAGAAACTAAACATATAGGTTCTGAACGGAACCACCAAGTACAGCAATGTTATAACCCACAGAATTAAACCTAACAACGCCGGTACAGCCGCCAAAATAGGGCTAAACAATCCTAAAACAAGCATTAACACTCCAAAAACCAGGATAAAGAGTAGAGAAACTGAGCCAATTACAGTTAAAGACATCAAACCTACTGCCCAGGAAATAACTACTCTAACGACGATATAAACTCCAACCTCACGCCATTCAACTCTTACAGTTCTGAAAACACTCTGAACAGCCTCAATAAATCCTTTCTGACCTCTTATAATTTTAAGAAGGACAAAATCATGGACCAAAACGCCAAATACCATTACCAGAATCATTAAAGGTATGAAAACTGCTGTCAAAAGCAAACCAATTATTGGCTGCACTGCAAAGCTTCCAAGCCAAGCAATAAGTAATCCTACAACCAATAACCCGTAGACTGCCTTGAAGAGAGAATACTTCACAGCATCAACGAAATAACTCGAAATATTATCTCTTAACTGGACATCTCTCGATTCAACACTCCCAAACATGACGAATTCTGCCAGAGAATTGGGGTACATCGCTATTATCAAGCCTATAGCTGCGACACTGATCACAAACATTCCTATACCCAGTGCCGGCATTACAAGTTCAGGACTACCTGTCTGCGCCTGGAAGGCTGATTCAAAACCAGTAGGACTTTGGATGCTGGTGCTTGATTCCTCAAAACCGGTAAAAGTCGTGAACGGGAAGTTGAAGAAGAAGGTTGAGAAACCTGCACCTCCTAGGAAAAGTATTATTACTGCTAGCTTTGTCCATGTCAGAAGGTCAAAAGGCAGTACTATATCCTTTGTGCGTTCAACCGCATCCTCGATTGCCTCAACACTGTGGAAACCCATGAAACACATCCAAGACCCCAGCCTTAAACCGTTTTTTATTAATTCCCGCACACCAGTTTTCCATGGATCTGTTCCCATTCCCAGAGAAAAGAGATAAACAGGAAGAAATGGTTGAAATAGCTGAAGAAGTAATGGAGAATGGGGAAAACCTCGTAACACACGCCCCTACCGGTCTAGGAAAGACAGCAGGCAGTATAACACCAGCACTCGAGGAAAGACTGCGCAACGACCAGAAAGTATTCTTCCTGACTCCAAGAAACAGCCAACACCAGATTGCACTGGAAACAGTCAAGAAAATAAATGATAGACACGATGAAAACCTGATAACAGTAGATCTCATCGGAAAAGACCATATCTGCGAAGCAGATGCTTCAACACGGGCTGGACAAGGACCTGACTGCCCAAGACATTCAGAGACTCTACAGAACCACCAATTGACTCAGAAAGCACGGCAAAAATTGAATTCACTGAAGCATCAGAACCTGACGGCTGAAGAAGTTAAGAGAAAATGCCGAGAAGTCTGTCCATACCAGATACTGCTCCATATGACGAAAGAGGCAGATCTGATAATTGGAGACTACTTCCACGTATTCCACCCAGGAGTCAGAGATATCGTATTGGAAAAGGCGGAAACCCAGCTTGAAGACTCAATCATAATCGTAGATGAGGCACATAACCTGCCGTCCAGGACGCGTAGCCTATTCTCGGCTACTATATCGACACCTCTACTGAATAGATGTATTACCGAGGCAGAGAGATTTGGCTTCTATCCTGAGCAGGAGAACCTGGAGCAGTTCAGGAAGGAGATCGAGCGGATGAGCAGGAAAGAACTTAGCCAAGAGGACTACGAGGCAGAAATCAGCAAGGACGACCTGATCGGAATGGTTGATTCTTTCCATAGCTTCGAGGAAATGATTATCGACATGGACGCGATAGCTGATGAGGCTGAGGAAGAGCAGGAGCAAAGTCACTGCCGTAGACTGGAGGAAGCACTGGATCGCTGGAAAGGAAAAGACCAGGGATTTGTGAGGTGTATAAAAAGAGACAGAGGAGATATCAAAATCCAGTACAGCTGTCTTGACCCACAGGTATCGACCAAGACTCCGCTAAACGCTTCTCACTCCAGCTTGCTGATGTCAGGGACTCTGACCCCTCCCACTATGTATGTAGATCTTCTCGGACTGGAGGAAAACCTGACGAGGACGAAAGAGTTCGGATCTCCATTCCCTGCCGAAAACAAGAGAGAACTAGTAATCCCTACTTTAACGACGAAATATGAGGAGAGGGATGATTCCATGATGCAGAAATATGCCTGGTACCTCGCCAAATCACTTGAAGAAGTGCCTGGAAACGCAGCAGCATTCTTCCCAAGCTACAGCCTATTAAAACAGGTCAGAGACAAACTCAGAGACAAGACAGACAGAAGAATATTTGCCGAAGAGCAGAGAATGGACAAAAACGGCAAACAGGAGCTGCTTGACGACTTCGAGAAAGAAGCAGACAACGGAAACGGATTACTGATGGGTGTAGCAGCTGGCAGCTTCGGAGAAGGAATAGACTATCCCGGAGACATGCTAAAAGCAGCATTCGTAATTGGACTACCACTTCAAACACCAGATCTAGAAACCAAAGCACTCATAGACTTCCTAGACGACAGATTCGGAAAGGGCTGGGATTATGGATACTCTTACCCCGCCATGAATCGAGCCATACAAGCAGCCGGACGCTGCATAAGATCAAAAGAAGATAAAGGAGTAATAGTCTACATGGACAAAAGATACTCCTGGAGCAACTACAGAAAAGTCATGCCTCCAGACACACAACTAGAAGAAACTAGAGCGCCATGGCAGGAAATCGGAGAGTTCTTCAAACCCACTTGACTTCAGTACCAATTGGATTTCTTGCGTAGCAAGATTGAAGCACCAATTATAACATTATTCTAATTGCGGCTTTATCTTATATAAAGCGAACCACTTAATAGAATATTTTTCTAATTAGAGCTATAGTTTATAAAGACCAACGAGCAATTATAATTTAATTCAGTTAACGAGGTCTGATACCATGGCAACACTAGAAACAGTACTTAACTCCGACACAAAAGTACAGATACTGAGAACGTTAGCAGTCAATGATAAGAGCTACGCAGCGGAAGATTTGGAAAGAGAAACCACAAAAGATATAACATCTATCTACAAGGCATTGGAAGACCTCAGAGATGAAAAAATACTGAAAACAATACAGACAGAAGGTAAGACCAAGTACTACAAACTTGATACGAGAGAGTCCAGCGTCATAGGAATGAGTGTTCCTGTTGACTTTTCAGCAAGCATCAATAAACTCCTCTACGATGAAATGAAGCAATACGGCCTAAATAATCTTCCAAAGTATCCACTGAACATAGTATTTGACTTCAGGAAGAAGTTGATCGGAAAGATAGATGATGACCTAGAGAAGATAATACTCTTTGGTTCAGCGGCAAACGGCGAGTACACACTTGACAGCGACCTAGATCTCTACATAGTATGTAAAGAAGCAGGGGTAGAAGCGGAAGACCAGATACATGAGATAGCAGAAAGCTACGATCATGAGTTCTCGCTGGCGATAAAGTCGGAGAAACAGTACCAGGAAGACTTCACAAAACCAGTGTCAAAACTGGCAGACTCCATAATCAAGGATGGATTTACGACACTCTACGGAGAAGTAGAGGAAATAAACCAGTATATAGAAGACGGAGGAGAACAGAAATGAGAAAGGAAGATGAGTGGAAAGAAGAATGCATGGAAGAAGGTACAGAAGGGAGAGTAGGAGCAGAAAAACTAAAGAAAAGAAGAGAAAAAGAAAGGATAATTCAAAGAAAAAGCCAGAACTCAAGCTACTGGCTGAAAGCAGCAGAAAACCTTCTGGACTCCGATACACCTCAAGCAGCAATAGTATTGGGTTACTTTGCAGCAGAGAACAAGGTAGAGGAAGCACTAGCCCACAAGAACTACGAGGTCAACACACATCTCTGCACCATCAAAGGACTGTCCAGAGTACTAGAAAGCCCGGAATTAGCCACACAACTTGATAGAGCCTACCAGAAAAGAAAAGACATAAATTATGAAACACAGCTCAAAGAAGACGAAACAGAAGCCGAAGAATTCATAGAAGAAAGAGTAAAACCACTAATACAGGAAATAAACAGCAAAATAGAAGATACCGAGTAAAACTAAGCCAGTTCCTTAGCCCACTCATACCCTTCATCTTCCAACTTATGAGCCAGCTCAGGACCACCACTCTCTACTATCTTGCCATCAACCATTACATGGACATGATCGGGCTCTACATGATCCAAGATTCTCTGGTAGTGAGTTATCATGAGGATACCACGGTCATTGTCGGCTAAAGCATTGATTCCTTTGGCTACAACCTGTAGTGCATCAATATCGAGACCTGAGTCGATCTCATCCAGAATTGCGTACTTTGGATCTAGCACTGCCATCTGAAGGATTTCATTCCTCTTCTTTTCTCCACCTGAAAAGCCTTCATTCAGGTATCTGCGGGCATAGTCTTCCTCCATATCCAGTAGATCAAGTTTCTCTCTGAGAAGCTCATTGAACTCACTCTGAGGCATTGGGTCCTCTCCTCTTTCCTCTCTTTGTGCATCTACAGCTTCCTTCAAGAACTCTGAAACCCTGATACCTGAAACTTCTGCCGGGTACTGGAAACCTAGGAAAAGTCCCTCCTGAGCCCTCTCATGCGTCTCCTCATCAGTCACGTCTTCACCATCAACCAGGATCTGTCCACCGTCAATATTGTATTCCGGGTTGCCCATCAATGATTTACACAAAGTAGATTTTCCTGAACCATTCGGACCCATGATAGCATGAATTTCACCAGGCTTAACCTCCAGAGAAACTCCTCGAACAATATCTTCCTCAGGTACAGAAACTTCCAAGTCTTTTACTTGCAATGTCATATACAGAAAACAATGAATAATCTTCTTAATCCTGACTGACTGCATCCTGCAAAGTCTTCAAACCAAGTACAGCACACTTCACACGCATTGGAGAGACATCGATACCAAGTTCGTCGATTATCCAGTCTCGATCCAGTTCAGAAATTTCGTCCAGATCCATGCCTACAGCTTTTTCTGACAGTATTGATGTTGCAGCTGTACAGATCGCACAGCCTTCAGTCTCATGCTTGAAATCAGTTACCTCACCACCTTCTATCTCTGCGTATACATGGACTTTATCACCACAGCTAGCGTTCTCTCCTTCTGCCTCGTACTCTGTATCCAGTTTCCCTGTATTCCTTGGTCTCTTGTAGTGATCCATGATTTCTTCACGATACATGATTCACACCTCAAATGCTTCCTTCGCATCCTTGACCGCTTCTAGGAATTTTTCCACATCTTCTTCTGTGTTGTAGAGGTAAGGACTTGCCCGAGTGGTACCAGTTATGCCGAGTTCCTCCATCTGGGGTTGAGCACAGTGGTTGCCTGCTCTGACAGCAACTCCGTGCTGGTTCAAAACCTCTGCGATGTCATGCGGATGCGCCCAGTCAGCCGTGAATGAAACCAGGCTGGCATCGTCCGGAGATAAAACATTTACTCCTTCGATCTGTTTCAGTTCTTCAATCATAATTCCGGCCAGTTCTTTGTCATGGCTATAGATTTCCTCCATTCCAACTTCCTCCAAGTATTCTATTGCTGCCGCTAAGACGACTGCACCGGCAACGTTTTCAGTACCGGCCTCAAACTTCTCCGGAGCATCCTCATACGCCACATTATTTTTCTGAACTGATTTGATCATTCCTCCACCGACCTGATAAGGTTCCATATCCTGAAGAAGCTCTCTCCTACCATATAGAACTCCTATACTGGATGGACCAAGCATCTTATGCCCTGAAAAACACAAGAAATCAACCCCGAGTTCCTCAACATCTAGAGGCATATGCGGAGCGCTCTGAGCTGCATCCAAGACAACTAACGCATCGTTTTCATGTGCTACATCTACTATTTCATCTACATGATTTTCTGCTCCGAAGACGTTTGATATGTGTGATACAGCGACTAAGCCTGTATCTTGATCAATCTTTTCTTCAATTGATCTGGTAGAGATCTTTCCTTCCTCCGTTTCAAGATACTCTACACTCTTTCCTTCTTTCTCAGCTTTTCTTCTCCACGGTAATTGTTCACTGTGGTGTGCCATCTCGCTGAGAACTATATCTCCTTCAAATTCAAGTGAGTGTGCGAGGAGGTTTTCTGCCTCTGTAGTATTTCTGACGTAGACTATTTCAGATCTTGAGGCTCCGATGAAGTCTGAAACAATTTTCCTGGCATCTCTGTACTCTTTTGTGGCGTCGTTCGCTAGATCGTATAGGCCTCTGCCTACATTGGAGTTGTTTTCTTGGTAAAAGTTGGTTATTGCTTGGGTTACTTTTTCGGGTTTCTGGCTTGTTGCGGCGTTGTCTAGGTAGACCAGGTTTTTTCTTTGCTGGAAGATTGGAAAGTCTTTTCTGATTTTTTCCGGGTTCATAAATGGAAGGTTGTGTTTGATTCTTTTACCTGTTTTCAGTGAACTGTGCTGTTTTTTTGACGAAGTTGTTGAGTCTGTGTTTGTAGTTTTCGTCAAGTATTTCGCCGTCACTGTTGAATGCTTCTCCTGCGTTGGAGATCGGTATATCAGGTCCAGGGTATGCGCCTAGTTCCAGTGTGATGTCATGCAGGTGGCTGAGGGCTCTGACACCTCCGAAGCTTCCTCCGGAGACTGTTACATACATGAAAGGTTTGTTTTCGTATTCAGGGTGTAAGTGGTCTAAAAGTGTTTTCAAGATGCCCGGGATTGAATGGTTGTACTCTGGGACCGCCAGTACTACTCCGTCGGATTTTTCGACCAGTCTGCTGAACTCTTGGATGTCTTCAGCTACAGGTTCTTCGCCCTCTACATAGGTTCTGTTACCGAGAGGCGGTACTTTTCTCTTCTTTAGATCGAAGAGTTCTACTGAGTGTTCCTGGTTTTGAAACTCGTTCATAACTGCTTTGGCAGGTCCGATACTGGCTCTGCCTTCACGGGCTGTACCTACGACAATTAAGAAGTTCATATAACTAGGTCGGGCATAGAGCTTTTTCACAGTTGAAAACCAGATACCACCAGGTTATTCTCTAGCAGCCGATCCGGAGATAAGGTTGTTGATTTTTGCGACCGCTGTTTCTGTAATAGTTTCACCGAAACCTTCTGCCTCTTCCGCTGTCTCACCTTGCGCTTCTTGTTTCTCTGTCAGCTTCTGACGCCATGTACCTCTCTGATACCAGAGATAAGCTATCAAGGCGCCTCCAACATTCGAAATGAAGAATGCAATCCAGACACCTTCTGTCCCTATCTCTAATGCACCGAAGTAAGCGATAGGAAGACGGATAACTGCCAAAGTCGTTATAGAGATGGCTGCTGCAGTCAAAGTCTTACCTGCGCCTCGGAAACTTCCATTGTACGCTCTTAATACTCCTATGAATCCGAAGCTGAATGAGACATATCTTAAGAATTCTGCTGATACAGAGGCGATTTCTGTACTTTTGGTGAAGACAGAGGATATTGGTTGGGCGAACAGGAAGGTGACTGCGCCGAGAGCTGTCAGTATTATGAATGTCCATTTTGCTCCGAACCTTGCTGTCTCCGCAGCTCTATCATAGTTTCCTGCTCCCAGGTTCTGACCTGTCATGGACTCTACTCCTCTACCAACTGCTGCTGCAGGAAGGAAAACCATGGAAAATATTCTTACAGCAATACCGTAGCCTGCGACAACTGTTCCCGCAAATATAACTCCTACAACCGCAACCAGTGCGTTGACAGATATTGATCTTCCTGTCTGTTCCGCTGAGGCAGGTATGCCGATTCCAATCATCTTCTTGAAGAAGGAGAGATCCGGCTTCATCTGACTTAGAGATATCTGGATTCCTTTACTACCTGTGAACAGTATGTACACTCCTATAATCAGGGATAGGGATCTTGCAAATACTGTTGCGATGGCAGCGCCTGTAACCCCTAGTTCTGGGATTGGTCCTGCTCCGAAGATGAACAATGGATCGATTATGATGTTGAGTATGACTGTTCCAAGCATCAGCAGCATGGGTGTAACAGTATCGCCGTAACCTCGCATAAGCGACTGAAATACCAGGAATCCGAACATTGAAAACAGTCCAAGTGATATTACCTGTAGATAGCTTGTTGCTGCAGCTGCAACCTGTCCGGATGCTCCAAGTAGCGGTACAAAGTCTCCGATAAAGAGGAATCCTACAGCACCTATAATAACTGAGGCTAATGCGCTGAACATTATTGTCTGGGATGCTGCATAGTTTCTCTTCTTCCTGTTACCTGAGCCTTCGTTTTGCGCTACTAGCACGCTGCCAGCCACAGCTAATCCCATTCCAAGTGAGATCAGGAAGAAGACGAGAGGAAAAGCATAGGTGATTGCTTCAAGTGCTCCGTTACTGTACTGACCAAGCCAGAAGGTATCAGCCAGATTGTACATCGTCTGCAGCAAATTGATTACTATGACCGGCAGCGAGAGATAGAAAAGGTTCTTACCCACAGGGCCGTCCAACAAGTTTAACTCTTCCTTAGATTTGAACTGGCTCTTGAACCAGTTAAGCGATGCGGAAAATCTTCCTTCGATTTTATCTAGAGACATAAGAAGAAAGTTTTTTAGAAAAAAATTAAAAACAGGTAACTTCACTGAAAACCAGGTTTAAACCAGTGAAAAAAGTAAAAATCGGTTATTCAGACCTTTTCTCATCCAGCTTCCGCTCAACTTCTTCCCTGATAGAGTTCTTAACTCTAGGTACTTCTATCTCGCGCATCACGGGCTCAAAGAAGCCTTTGACCACAAGTCTTTCTGCCTGCTCATTGTTCAAGCCTCTAGACTCTAGGTAGTGCTGCTTTGCTTTCTCAATTGTTCCTGCCGCCGCTGCATGAGATGCCTCAACATTAGGATCCTCAATCATCAGCTTCGGCGAGGCATCAGATTCTGCTTTGTCGGAGAGCATCAGCGTCTCCTGATCCTGGAAGCTGGAAGTATCAACAGCCTTCTCCTCAACTTTCTGAAGACCTTCATACAAGCTTCTAGCTTTGTGGTCTACTACACTTCTCGAATCCATATCACACTTCGTGTTATCGCCGATATGTCTTACATGGAGAGAAATATCGTGGTGCTGTTCTCTTGTCGGATACCATACACCAGTCTGCTCAGTCTCCGAGTTATCTCCTTTCAAGACAGTTTCAATCTTAGTTCTGTTCAAATCCCCTGTAAACATTCCGTTCAACCAGTTGATTTTCCCGTATTTCTGTGTTATGGCTTTTCTTCTGCTGTAGGAGAAGTTTCCAGGCTTTTCAACTACTCCATACTCTACTGATGCGTTTTCCCCAACGTAGATCTCAGTGAAAGATGAGTTGAATTCTTCGCTCTCTGTTTCTTCTGTTACAGTTAAATCTGCGTTATCCTTTGCATCTACGATTAGATGGCTGAGCACAGGACCATCATTTTCGTATTGAATATGTAGTTCTGCTTCTCCAGAAACTTCTGCATAGATCAGTGCGTTGATATTGGCAGCGTGGACCGCGTTTAACTTGTTTTCATCGGACTTGATAAGGTCAAAGAACTTCTTACCTGCTTTCTCAAAAGCTTCCTCGCCAGTAAAGAATTCTACATCTCCTTCAGCCTCTACATCTGGCTCAACTTGTTCAATATCTTCTATATCAATTACTTCTTCCGGATACCGTGTCCATGTTCGTCCAGGAGTTCTGATTGATTCTGGCATTTCGAGAGAGTCAATTTTTTTGGCTGAATCCTTCTTTATCTTTTCTAGCTTCACTTAGACCACCTCATCCGAGACTTCCCTCCATCTCAAGCTGTATCAGCCTGTTTAACTCCACAGCGTACTCAAGAGGAAGTTCTTTTGCGATAGGTTCGATAAAACCTCTTACAATCATCTCTTTAGCTTCTTCTTCGTCGATTCCACGGCTCTGCATGTAATGAATTTCCTCATCGCCAATCCTGCCGACAGTAGCTTCGTGAGCCATCTCAACATCATCTTCCTTAACTTCGATGTATGGCTCTGTGTCGCTGGTCGCTTCATCTGAGAACATGAGAGCATCGCATTCGATCGATACTTTACTGCCGTGCGAGCCTTCTGGAACCCTGACTAAGCCTCTGTAATTTGTTCGACCGTCGCCCTGTGTAATGGACTTGGATTCTATCGTGGATTTGGTGTTAGGTGCGTTGTGGACGACTTTTGCTCCTGTATCAATGTTTTGTCCATCTCCTGCGTATCCGATTGTTATGTGGTTGGCTCTGGCTCCTTCGCCGTTTAAGTGACTTGATGGATACAGCATCGTCACTTTACTTCCCATTGACCCTGAGACCCACTCCATGACGCCTTCAGACTCTACCTTAGCTCTCTTCGTGTTCAAGTTGTATGTATTCTTGCTCCAGTTCTGTACCGTAGAGTACTGGACATGTGCATTTTCCTTGACGAATACTTCTACGCAACCAGCGTGTAGGTTGTTTCTAGTGTATTGTGGAGCTGAGCATCCCTCTATGTAGTGAATAGTACTGTTTTCTTCCGCTATTATTAGTGTGTGTTCGAACTGGCCCATTCCCTTCGAGTTCATTCTGAAATAGGCTTGAACCGGTATCTCAACCTCTACGCCTTCCGGTACATAGACGAAAGACCCTCCGCTCCATACTGCACCGTGTAATGCGGCGAACTTGTTGTCTTGTGGGGGTACGCATTTCTTCATGAAGTATTCTTTGACAAGTTCTTCGTGTTCTTGGACTGCTTCGTCCATGTCGCAGAATATTACTCCTTTTTCTTCCCATTCCTCTTTCATGTTCTGGTATACGACTTCTGATTCGTACTGGGCGCCTACACCGGAGAGTGCTTCTCTTTCAGCGTCTGGGATTCCTAGTTTGTCGAATGTTTCTTCAATTTCTTCTGGTACTTCGTCCCATTCGTCCGCTTGTTCTCCTTCAGCTGTCTTGTAATGTGTGATATCTGAGAAGTCTAGGTCGGATAGGTCTGGACCCCAGTCTGGCATCGGTCTTTTCTTGAAGTGGTGAAATGCCTTAAGTCGTTTCTTAAGCATCCAGTCTGGCTCATCCTTCTCTTCTGAAATATTTCTGACTGTTTCTTCTGTCAGTCCTTTGCCGGAGTCGTAGCTGATTTCTGCTTCTGTTATGTGGTTGAACTTTTCCTGGTTTTTCTCAACTTTTTCTTCTGTCATATATGTGGTAACGATAGGTGATCTTTAAACCGGTTGTCAGGTTATGCAGATTCCGGCTTTCTTGGTATGAGGTGAGGATTTAAGCTTTCCATACTACTGTAGTTATATGGGAGATATTTCTGAGGATCAGATAATGGAGCAGTTGGAGGAAGTTGTGGATCCCGAGTTTGATATAAATATAGTGGATCTTGGGCTGATATACGAAGTAACTGTTGAAGGGAACAAGGTTGATATTCTGATGACTTTGACTACGAGGGGATGTCCGTTCCATGGCATATTCCGTGATATCATAAATGAGGAGTTGAACAAGTTGGATGGAGTGGAAGAGATAGATATTGAACTAACATTCGATCCGCACTGGGATCCGGAGATGATGAGTGACGAAGCACGGAGAGAGTTTGGAAACATTCCTGGTCGGTCTGCTTTCTAAAGCTTTATTTTTGGATTACTATTTCTCCTGTGTCGCCGTTGTCCACGTTGAAGTAGTTTGTTTTAGGTAAGTTGTTGTATTTGGACGCATTGAATACTTTTGACTGGTTTGATGGTATTGTTAGCTCTTGATTGATGTCGTTGGTTTCAAATGTTACCTTGACTTCTTGGCTTCTAGCATTTTTCATCTCGACTGTGCCCGATGAGGTTATAGTTGTTCTGTATGGTCGTACGCCGTTTGCTATCTGTATTGTCTTGTCTGCTTGTATCTCTTCATTGGTTTGAGTGTTTCCTATGTTCCCCAGAGGAAGGTTTTGAAATGCTACGAAACCTATCACTGCAAATACTAATGCAGTTGCAGCTATCTTCAGAAACTTTTTTTCTCTTTGTTTATGTTTCAATTCGTCAATCATCTGTTCTTTTTGATCCATTAATTTTTCAATCCTCCTTAGCAGTACTGCCCCATGCATACTTCTCCATTCGATGAAGTAACCTTATTCCCGTTAAGATCTATCCCATCATCTGTTTTGATCGTGTCTCCGCCACCATCCAGTGAGTTTAAGTTGTGAATATTGTTGTTGTTCATATCGAGGTCGCCACTAGGTATTTCGACATCCCCGCTTGAGTGAGCAACAAGTATATTGGATATTCCCGAGTTTGAGTCGTACCACTTCAACCTTAAGTCATTATTCTGCCCTCGAAGGATCCCATAATCATTAGAATCTGTGAAAGAATTTGTATCTGTGAACCTTATTTCAGGCTTACCATTCCTAAGACTGATATACTGGCTTGTTGTCTTGTTAAGTACTATATTTCCACTAGGAACATTAATATTACCGCTATCATCTATTTTTATTCCTTCGTTGTCGCCGTCGTTTGATAGGTAGCCGTTTTGGAGGTTAATATTGTTTCCTTGGAGGTTGATGTCGTCTTCTAGTGTTGTTGTTCCGTTTATTTCTAGGTTGCCTGTTATGTTGGTTCCGTTTTCTAGTTCCATCCTTCCAACGCCGTATATGTCGTTTCCGTTCAAGTAGAGGTCTCCTAGAAGTGTGTCTCCGTCTTGATCTATGAAGTTTCTGTAGGCAAATCTTTGGTTTACTGCGTCTTGAGGGTTCTGTGGGTTGGAGAGGTTGGTTATTGCGTTGTTGTTCATGTCAAAGTTTGAGTATGAATCGATTGGTGATTCTGTTCTGAACTCTAATTGTGCCTGTGAGAGTGTTGTCAGAAGTACTAATGATATGAGTATGTAAAGTATTTTGCGATTCACATTAACTTTGGTTGTTTTCATGGATTAATAATCTGTTGATATTTGAGTTAAGGCAGAGTTTTTTGGTCAGCAGTTGGTTTCGGGTCCTATGCATAGAGTGTTGTTAGAGATTATTTGAGGTACTTTTAGGCTTCCATCCAGTTTGTAGCTGGATTCGGATAAAGGCTGTGATTCTCCTTTACTAACTGTTTTGCAGCCTTGATCTGCGTCTAACGACCTCTGTGAGGTTATGCATGTTTTTGAGTCAAGCAGAATTATTTTTTGTGTAACTAATGGTCCTGTCATATGGTCTCCGTTTGTTGTGACGACTTCATCTTCTGGCTGGGTCGTATTGCTGCATTTGTCTCCTATGCATGTTGATGCTATTGTGTTTGATGTTCCTAGTTTTGTTAGGCTGCCCCCTCCTTTTCTGATTACTCCTCCGATGTAGACCTGGGTTGTTTTTGTTGTTTTTAGTCCTTCTGAGTCTTCTACAGTTAGTTCTACTGTGTAAACACCGGCTTTGCTGTAGTTGTGTTGTGCTACTGGTTTTTCTGAAGTGTTTCCGTCTCCGAAATCCCATTTATAGTTGCTGATGGTGTTTGTGCCTTCTGATTCTGATGCGTTAAATGTTATTTGTTCTTTTGGGTCTGCGAAGGCTGGTTGTATTTGCATTACTGCTGCTAAAGGTACTAGGTCGAGTTTTCCGGTTATCTTTCCTTTGGTTGTCAGGTTCTGTAATGAGTTTGTGGTGTATGTGATTTCTGTCTGGAGTGTTTGGCATTCTTCCGTGTTGTTGAACTGGTTTGTTGTTACTGAGGTGGTGGATTGTCCGTTGAGTTCTTTGTTGACTTCGAATGATGCTTTTCTTTCTCCTTCGGATAGAATGCTTACATCTTGTATTCTTACATCTTTGTCTTGAGGGTTTTGCACCGTCATGAACACTGTATTATTTTCATATTGGTATAGGTTGTCTATTACTGGGAATGGGGGGCTGAAGTCTGTGCTTTGTAGTTGGCAGCCGCTTCCGTAGTCTACCTGTGTGTACATTGTTCCTCCTACGATTGTGACGGCTGCGATCATCCATCCGTAGGTGGTTAGGTATTCTACGCTGGTCTGTCCTATACGGGAGTTGAACACAGGTACTATTTCTGAAGACAGTTGAATAAAAACCACGGGGCAGAGAGAAGAGGTGGAGGGAAACATGCTACAGTATTTATTTTTTGATGTTTGATGAGGAGTAGTTTTGAAACCCTGAAATCCTTTTTACTTCGACTTCGTGGTTTGTTGCGTTTTCTGCCATTTTTTTGACTTCTTCTTCGTCGTGTTTCTGGTCGTAGCCAAGTGTTATTGTGTCTGGATTGATCTTTTCCACAGTTGAGTAGATGTCGCCTTTATTTCCTAGTACGGCTTTGTCAACCATTTCCAGCGAATCAACTAATTCTCTACGCTCTTCCTCAGTGAATACCAGGTCTTTTCTCTCTTTCACCCGTGAGTCTCGAGCTATAACTACAGTTAGTTTTTCACCGAGTTCTGCAGATTTCTTTAGGTAGTGTAGGTGACCAGGATGTATTATATCGAAGGTTCCTTGCGCCATTACTGTTTTCAAGTTTGCATCACTGTTTGTAACGCATTTTCAGGAATAAGTGGTTTTTCTCGTATGGTTCAAGCATTTTTTCCTTCTTGATTTCGAATTTCTGAGTTAGTTTTTCTTTTACTTCTTCAAATATTTTGCTTTCTTCCTTGCTTGTTGAGATCGAGTGTGCTTTAATTGCTATCAGTCCTATCCCGTTCGGTTTCAGGAATTTTTCAGCATTTTTTAGAAAGATTTCAGGTTGGTCGCTTTGGGAGATATCTTGGAAGACAACATCTACTTCTCCTTGAACCATTTCTTCGTATTCTTCTGGTTTGCGGGCGTCTCCGAGTATTGGAGCTATGTTTTCTCTTTTTTCCGCTAGTTCAACAAGTTTTTTGATTACTGTGTCGCTGTATTCGACTGCATAGATAAATCCTTCCTGAACTATGTCTGAGAAGTGTGAAACGGTCGTTCCCGAGGCAGCACCAAGATAAAGTACTTCATCATCGTGACTTATACCCAGGTTAACTCCTTTCATTACTGCTGCTCCTGCTTTTGAACGGCTTGGCTGCCAGTTCCTATACTGTTTTCCTTCTTCAGTTAGTAGTTGTTCTCCATATACTTTTTCGCCTGAGTCCGCATTTTTTGTGTATATTTTGTTCTGTTTTCTGTATATCTTGGTTTGAGATTCTTGCATAGGTAAAAAGAGCTTAAGTGAAGAATTAAAACATATGCACTAAATAGAATTTATGAAAAATCAACAGTTCTTGGAAGAAGATTGGGATTATGCAATAATATTGGACTGTGCTAGATATGATGTTTTTCAGGAAGTCTACACAGATTATTTTAGCGGTAATCTAGAGAAGAGGAATAGTAATGCTTCAGCGACGCCAGAATGGGTTGAAAAGAACTTGAACAGGCGGCAAAACATTAACTGGTTTTCTACAAACCCATTTATCAATGGAAGAAACATTAAGTTAAACGAATTTGATTATATTCCCGAGAAATACGAGACTAATCCTTCAAGATACATTGCAAATGTAGTAGACATCTGGGATTCCTCTTGGAACAGCAAAATGGGTACAGTCACGCCAGAAGCAGTAAATAAAGAATTTAAGGATAAAAAAGAGGATATATCTGATCGGAGAACAGTAATACATTATATGCAGCCACATAAACCCTTTATAGGATATGGAAGCAGTCGTATGGAGAATATGAAGAAACAAAGTATTGGAAAGATTGAGTCAGAATCTAGGCAGATACTCCCTGATTCTGTAAGCGAAAGGCTTAGCAGCCTAATTGAGAGACTGGAGAGAAGTGAGACTGCTATGAAAATCGGTTTAATGATGTCTCTTAGCCCAATGAACTTTGTTAAGGCTTTTTTGGGGGATAGCGAAGAAACGATGAAGATTCTCCATGAGGAAAACATGAGAAAAGCGTTGGAATGCGTTCAAGAGCTAGCTACGGATTTAGATGGAAAAGTGGTCATCACTTCAGATCATGGGGAAGCATTTGGAGAACAGGGTGTGTGGGGGCACCACATCGAGACTCATATTCCGCCTCTCATAGAAGTACCATGGCTGGAAGTAGAAAATACTAAGAGTTAGACAGAGACTACTCCTGTTCTACTTCCTCGTATTTTTCCCTGCATTCTTCTCTCAGGTCTTCTCCTTTGTTTTTGTCTCCGTACTGGTCTAGTCGTGCTGCTATTGCCGCCTTATTTGCAAGGAATCTTGCCATTTTTCCTCTTTTGTCTGGGTGTAGTGGGCTTACGTATTCGTGTTTGAAGAGCACACCGTGTTTTGGAGGGTTTCCTCCTTCTCTTAGGAATCTGAACAATGCTTTTTCTGCGCCAAGCATTTGTATTGTGGAGGCAGGTTTCTTCGCCAGGTTTTCCAGCCCCCCTGCCAGATGTGTTATCCTAGCGGCAAGTACCGGTCCAAGCAGTATTGAAAGGTTCTGCATTTCCTGTTTAGCTATCTTCTCAACATAGTCCTCTAAATCCGTGATAAATTCTTGTTTGCTGTTGAGAGAAGTAGCAAACTGTTCAAGTATCTGTTTGTCCTCCTTTTCTAGGTGCATACCTGTTGAGGATTCAGCTAGTTCGCTGAATGCGTCTAGATTATCTTTCTCGATGGTATCGGAAAGTATCTTAAGTAAATGGCTGTCGTCTTCTATTTCTTGCTCCAGCTCCGGGAAATGCACATTGTACCAGTCTCTGAAGGATTCCATTTCCTTGTACTGGTTGTTCTGCAGCTGGTCTAGTGTTTTAACTGCCTTCATCAATAGTTTGATTTTATCAATTTCTTCAAGTTCTTCTCTCGTATCTTTGAGAGCTTTTTTCCTTATCTCTTCTTTATCCATGTTTTTTGTTCACTTCTCTCTTATTTCAGTTCATGTCCTAGTCCTAGCATCTCAATCTTTTTCTCTACTTCTTCTACAGGTCGGTTTAGCTGGTCTGCGATTGTATCAAGGTTTTGGGCCGGGAAGTTTTTCATCACGTATTTTTTCTCGGACCGGGAGAATCTTTCGAATTTGGTTTCTTGGAAATCTGAGTTCTTCATGAAAAACTCCTTTAATTCGTCGTTACTCATGTTCTGGCTGTTGTTCTTCAGGTATTCTATTTCCTGTTCGCTCCAGACACCATCGGTGTTGAGGTCTGTCTCCAGTTTCTCGTCAAACTCATTCTGTTTGTCGACTTCAACCCTGTCACCGCTCATTTCACCGTCTATCAGTTTCTCAGCAGCAACCTCGGCACTTTCCTCAATACTCAAATCTTCAGAACTCATAAACAACAACTGCAATGCAAGATTCAAAAAACCAGCCAAGAACAAGAAAACCATTTTAAGAAACTAACCTACAAAAAACAGTTTTACAGAAAGTCGCTGAAGCACCAGGTTGAATGCGGCTTGATTGCTGCAACAAATCTTTGTTGCGCGGCGATGGTCCAGTGGCTAAGACCCCGGCCTTCCAAACCCTTAGTTCCGTGAGGAACGGGGCACGAGAAAATCTGAGAGGGTTTTCGAAGAAGTTAGCCGGTGACCCGGGTTCAAATCCCGGTCGCCGCATATTTCATATGTGATTTAATTTTTGACCAGACAATCTTCTTTGTATGAAAATTGATGACCGAGTCTATGGGGAGAAAACAATTGAGGAAGATGTTTTAATCGAATTGATTGAATCTAATCCTGTTCAGCGTTTGAAGAGTATCAGCCAGTCTGGTCCGCAGCCGTTTTTTATTGATAAGAGGTTGATGACTCGGTTTGAGCATTCTCTTGGCGTTATGATTCTGCTTAGGGAGCACGGTGCTAGTTTGGAGGAGCAGATTGCTGGTCTGCTTCATGATGTGCCGCATACTGCGTTTTCGCACCTAGTTGATTTTGCTTTCGATAATGAAGACCACGATTATCACGACAATTTTCTAGAGGAAGTGGTAATGGGTTCTGAGATCCCTGAAATATTGAGAAAGCATGGTTTGGATGTTGATTATATTTTGGATGAAGATAGCTTTGGTCTGTTGGAGAGAGACTCTCCTGACCTGTGTGCCGACAGGATCGACTATTTCTTGCGTGATTCTAAAGCTTATGGAGGCTGGGATGTCGGAGAATTTGTTGATGCTCTTGATACCGAAGAAGGCATGTTTGTCTTGACTGACAAGGATGTTGCTGTTGAGTATGGTTTGAAGTTTATTGAGGCTGATGAGAACTGGTGGGCGAATCCACGCGAATCGGCATTGAACAAGGTCTTCGGTCAGGTGATAAATGAAGCTCTTGAAAAAGAGATAATTGAGGAAGAGGACCTGTTTGGAACCGATGAAGAACTGCTTGAAGTTCTAAAAAATAGTGAAAACGATTTGATCCAAGAAAAACTGGATGCCTTGGAGGGCGGATTCGAAATTGTTGTCGGAGCAGATAATCCTGATTTCACAGTTTATCCTAAGCCTCGTTTCGTTGATCCTCCTGTAATTGCAAATCAATCTATCTGTAAGGCTAGCGACTTCTCAGAGAAATTGGAAACGCGAATTAAGGAGCATAGGAACGAAGTCGAATCCGGGTATAGTATTAAGTTGAAGTAAACAAGTTATGCCTTCTTAGAAGAATACCCATATAACCAGCCATATGTACATGAGTGTAAGAAGCAGTCCTATTAGCCGTATCAACATGTTTATACTGAAGATCAGACCAGAGTAGTCTTCCTGCAGTAGCTTCATGTCCTCTGCTTTTTGGTTAGCGAAACCTATTGAAGCTTTAGATAGTTTGTTTTCTGCTTGGTTTACTGCATCGTTTATCCTACTTGTTTCTATCTGTTTGTCGGAGGATAGTTGGTGAATGCTTTGATGAGTATCGGTGGAGAACGCAATGGCATGGTCGTAGTCGTCCCCAAGTTTTTTTCTCAGGTTTCTTACTTCTTCGGAATTGCCATTTCCTTCTAAGCCGAAGAGAACTGTTTTCTGGTCTTTGACTTGTTCTACTAAGGCGAACACAGGTTTTCCTTCTAGTTCTACAGTGAATCCGTTTGAGTAGTCGTATTCTTCCAGGCTCTCTAGCTCTGAAATAAAGTCTTTCAAACATTCTCTCAAGTGTTCTGATTCTTCAGTATTGTACCACACTTCTTCTCTTTCCTCTTCCTTTCTATCCTGGCAGTGAAGATCTACAATAAGCACTTTCTCAGGATCTATTATTTCTCTGAAGACTGAGACCTCATAGTCATCCCATCCAGCATCCATGAAGACCAGTTTTTTACCGCCGACCTTTCTACCATAAAAACTTACCTGTTCATAGTCCTTCCGAACAAGTTTTGATGCCTTACTGGATTCTTCCGGCTTATTCATAGCATCCAGTATTTTGCGGTAGTCCTCAGGATCTGACGGATCTGACTTATGGGTAGACGGCACATGGAAGAAGAAACCCTCCTCATCCTGATTCAACTGTTTTATTATGTCTGATGTTATCCTTCCTCCGCCAAATCCTTCCAGCGGTCCTGGATGTATCCATGGGACGGCGATGCTAGCTTCAGAAGCTTGATTTGAAAGTTTCAAAGTCTGAACATCAGGTTTTGTGCTGTATCCTAAGTCTAGTGCCTCCTGCCTCTTTTGTAGGAGTCCTGCTGTTAGTTGGAGAACAGAAGCATCTTTCAAGTTGGATCTCATCAAGTATTCAGCTACTGCTATAGACAATAGAAACAAGAATCCTCCGATAGCCATTATATAGAGACCCGAAATATAGTTTAAGGCAGTTAAAGTTGTCCTAGCTCCAATAAAGTGGTGAAATGCTGTTAGAATAGTTAAAGGCTGTATGAGTGCTAAGACTGTTATTCTTAGGATGTATTTTTGTCCGAGCGTAAGCAGAAGTACTAAGAGGTTTGAAAGGTATACTGTTGTCAAGCTCAGCCAGAAGATGTGCCAAGCGTTTGTGAATGTGTCTGCTCCCGCCAAAATCAATCCATAAATCGCAAGCAGAGATATATTTGACAGCATCAGGAAGTATCCCCAGTTTCTCGGATAGTTTGGTATAAACCGGTAGAGAAGCTCTCCTGAGAGAACACCTGGCAGTATGAACGCAGATAATGCGATCAACGGTATTGTATATAATGGCAGACCAAATGGCGTGAATAAGTTGAGGCTTACAAAGATTAAAGATGAGTAAACTGTCGAGAGAATTATTATAGCAGCTGATAGCTTCCTTACGCTCGGTATTTTGAATATTACTTTTTTGAAGATATCCAAGTTGTCTGTCATTGTTTTTTACCGTCTAAGTTTTCGTATATTTTTTCTATTTGATCTATGCTAGCCTTTAACGAGTATTTTTGGACCGCCTTCCTTGTCTGCCATTTTTGGTTCAATGCAGTTCTTACCTTTTCCCTGAAGTCCTGTATATTGCCTTTTTCGTATTTAAGACCGTTTCCAGGTTCGATGGTTTTGTCAAATGGGTGTACGTCCGGAGCTACTACCGGTGTTCCGCAGGCATTGGCTTCTAAGGGAGATAAACCTAGTGTGTCTCCTGTTGAGGCAGTGATGAATACATCAAGTTTTGAATAATGATGTGGAAGTTTTTTCCTAGGCAAAAAGTCCTTGAAAACGGTGTCTTCAGGTGCTTCAGCTTCAATTTCCTCCCTGGCAGGTCCTTCACCTACCACAACGAGTTTTGCATCGATTTCTTGACTCATCTCCACAACTTCTTCCAGGTTTTTCTCATTGCTTATCCTGCCGCTGTACCCAATAACCTCCTCTTCCCTAGTATCGGTGTTAGATTCTTGGAAAAACCGCATATCAATCCCTGCATCTATTTTTACTGATGAGACATTTCTTCTGCCTTTCTCTGTATTAGTTATGACCTTATCAAATGTTGAGAGAAATTTTTCCTCTAAGGGGACATAAACTTTCTTCATGAGGTTGGCAAGGCTTTCAAGCTTGACTGCCTGGACAAAGTATTCTTCTATCGGCGTATGATGCGTATAAACCGATGGAACATTATTTCTCATGCTGTAAAGTCTGCCTAACCAACCTACTGGAGCAGGGCTGTGACAGTGAACAACATCAAGATCTGGCAAATCCTGGAACAAAGGTAAAGGAATATTATAGCCCTCATAGAACGGATTAGTTACTGAACGCACAGGAATCTCTCTCCTGCCTGAATCATAGCTCTCAGATTCCGGATATATTATGTAAACTTCGTGACCTCTCTCCTCTAACCTTTCCTTCCAACTATCCAGAGTATATGTAACTCCGTCAATCTCCGGAAAATAACTGTCGGAGAAAAAACCGATCCTCATACCAAAGATTAAACTCGATTACTTTTTCAAACTAGCTCCTTGTAAAGAGAAACCAAATCATCTCCAACAGAATCAAGCTCAAACTCACGGCTCCTGTCCTCAGCATTGCTCCCTATTTTACTCCTTAAACCTTCATCCTTTAATTTCTCAATTTGGGAAGTAAAGTCGTTTTCAGCCTTTAAACAGTTTTCACCATCCTCTAACCATTTATAGACTGAGATATCACGAACCACTAGCGGTTTACTACAGCTCATTGCCTCCAACAAAGCCATCCCCTCATTCTCATTTTTGGATGGGAAGAAAAATATGTCTCCAGCAGCGAAAGCACCTCTGACATCATCTACATAACCTGTGAACTGGCAGTTGTCCGGAGAGTTCTCCACCAATTTCTTGGTATCTCTGCTTTTGAGCAACTCATCAGTGAAGCCTTCTCCTCCAGTCGGGTTCAGAAAACCGAACCACACGAAGTCCGTTTCAGGCATCTCTCTGGCAGTCTCGATGAAGGTTTCTAAGCCCTTCCTCTTGATAACATGACCAACATTGAAGACCACAGGAGGCTTCAAATCGTATTTTTCAAGGTATTCTCCTCTTAGATCTTCAAATCCCTCTAGTTTCTCCGGATCAAATCCGTTGCTGATCACAGTTTTAGAGGCATCAGTATAGTTATCCATTACCTCACGGTTGTATCCTGAAGGACAGATAATATGATCAGCCAAGGAGTAAGCATACTTGAGATAAGGCTTCAAAGGTTTGGATATGACGTTAGAGAATTTAAAGCTGTTCTTAAAGTCTTCAGCCGTCTGATGTGCATGGACAACCACTTTGATATCTTTATTCCTAGCTTTCCTTGCCAGATAAGTCGATCTGGGACCCATGTTGTTGAGATGGAGGATATCCGCGGAGAGATCCGGCTCAGTAGTATACTGTACATCATTTTGCTTCAGAATCTTTCTCTGGTTCTTCACCGACTGCTTTTGACCGCCGGTTATAGTTTCCTCCCATTCAAAGTAGTGGCTGACCCTCACACCTCAAATACTTGAGAACATAACTTTTCAATCAAACGCACCCGTCCAAAGACTTTCCCAGATACCAAAAAATAAAATGCCTGATTAGTCATCTATTTTCCAAATAACCTGGTATAAATTGACTGTAAACTTGGAAAAATTCCATGAGACGTTTAATATTGTAGATAGACCATTAGAGTTGATCAAAGCTAGAAACCATTTACTGATTTAAAAATCAGTGGCAACAACTTTACCATCTGTGGGCAGTCAGAGAATTGCAGAGGAACGGATTAGAATCCTGTTCAACCAGGCGGAAGAGAAGTTTGACTCAGAGCCTGAGCTATCCGACAGATACATGGAGATTGCTCAGAGGATCGGTGAGAGAACACAGACCTCAATACCCGGAAACCTGAAGAAGCATTTCTGCAGCAGCTGCGGCAGTTACTGGAGGCACGGAGACAACTGCGAAGTACGGATTAACTCCGAAAACCAGCTTATAGAGTACAAATGCCTAAAATGCGGTGAAAAGCAGAAACATGGCTACTAGAAAAGTATTGAAAAAGTTAAAGAAGCATAAAGACAACAAATATCTCTGGTTTCTGATTTCTACAGGCATACTAGCAGGTTTAATCTATTTTTCAGACCCTGAGAAATTTCTGCAGTCCATAAGATCCGCAGACCCTCTGCTGCTGATTCCAGCACTGGGTTTCGGCCTAGCCATGTTCCCAGCCTGGAGCTACGTCTGGTACCGAGTATTCCAAAAATCGGAGATACACATGCCCTACAGGAAGGCAGTCCGTATATTCATGGCAGGAAACTTCATGAACGCCATAACACCTCTCGGACAGGCAGGCGGCGAACCCCTGATGGCATACCTAGTCGAACAAAATACAGATGCCAGCTACGAAAGAGCACTTTCCAGCATCTTCTCAGCAGACATAATGAACGGAATGCCGCCAATAACATTTATACTAGGAGGTACGGGCTACCTACTGCTATTCGGATCCCTAAACACCTTCATAATCCAGACAGTATACATGGTCCTGCTCGTAACTGCAGTAGGCAGCATAATAGCATACCTGCTATGGTTCGAATCAGGTACAATAGAAGGAAGTATACTCAAAATAACCCGGAAAATATCCCAGAAAACAGGAAAAGGCAAAGAACTAGTCAAAACACTTGAAGAAAAACTAGAAAAAATAGAAGAAAGCTTCAAAGCCATAGGATCAGACCCAAAATACCTTCTCAAAACATCAATAATCTCACACGCCGGATGGCTGATGCAAGTATTCAACTTCGTAATACTGATGCACGCCCTAGGCTACAACCCGGACTTCACACCAGTATACTTCGTAGTAGTTATCTCAGGTCTCGCAAACTGGAGTCCAACACCAGGAGGAAGCGGGACATACGAAGCAGCAATGGCAACACTAGTAACAATATTCTTCCCACAAATAAACTTCGCAACAGGTCTAACCATAGGAATACTATTCAGACTATCAACCTACTGGCCTGGACTAATCCTAGGATGGTTCGCACTTAACAGTCTCAACGGAGAAGTAGAGAAAAAATGACAGAACTAAGAGTCAAAAACAGAGGACCGAAGACAAGATGACCTACACCTACAGACTGGCAGGAGAAAACCTTGAACTAGCGGAGGCAGAGCTAGAAGGCTTCCTGAAAAGCCAAAGAATAGATGAGAAACCAGAGACAAGAAACAGACTGGCTGAAATAGACTCAGAACCAAACCAATTGAAAAGACTGGCACTGACACACGAAATAACCCAGAAAATAGGTGAAACCAGTAATTTAGATAACTTCACTCCTGATTGGACCCCAGAAGACAGTTTTTCTGTCAAATGCAAGATACTGGAAGGAGAAGCAGACAACCAAAGAATAGAGGAAAAACTGGGAGAAAAACTAAGCACAGAAAATAATGAAGTAGACCTAGAAAATCCAGAGACTGAGATATATGTCTATGTTCTAGGAGGGAATAAGATAATCGGAAAACTGGTCCAAGACATCGACAGAGGATTATTCAACAAGAGGAGCAACGAAAAACGACCCTTCTCATCCCCCGTCTCCCTAGACCCCGTACTAGCAAGAGTACTGGTAAACCTGTCCAAAACACCGGCAGGAGGAAAACTGCTAGACCCATTCTGCGGCACAGGAGGAATACTCATCGAAGCAGGACTCTGCGGAATACAACCACTCGGCACCGACACCAAAAAAGAAATGGTAAAAGGAACCAAAGAAAACCTGGAAAAATACGGCATAATAAGTCATGAAATCAGCCAAAAAGATGCAGAAAAATCACTGTCAAAGTTCGGAAATGTAGATGCAATAGTAACCGATCTACCCTACGGAAAAGCCTCCAAAGTAGAAGGTGAAATAGAAGAAAAATTCCTGGACCTAATCAAAGACTTTGATGGTAAAACAGTCTTTATGTACGACAAACCGAACCTAGGAGACATGAAAGCCGAATTTGAAATCTATGTCCACAAAAATTTGACTAGGTATATCTATAGCCTTAGATGACATGTACCCCTTCATCCAGCTCCTCAACATATTCTGAGACAATTTTACCTATCTCTCTTGGCATCCTATCTCTTTCAGCTGAAGAAACCATTGATGTTAGTTCATGATGACTTACAGAGTCATATTCTAACAGATCATTAGGTGAGGCATTTTCATCCAAATAAGTATCGTCTTCGTGAACTGCTAGAAGCACATCAAATCCCTCAGAATCCTTCCTAACTAAGTAGGTATTATCTTGGAGGAGACTCGAATCCTGAGATATATCATAATCGAGTTCAGGAGAATCATCACGCGGCTCTAGTTCGTGAGCAGAAGGATCTCCGCCGTTTTCGATAACATCAGTTTTCCATTGTGGTTCAGAAACAGCAACCGACTCTTTGGCAGGCTCTATGCCCATACTGTCACTCGAAAATAGCAATTTTATATGGTTTTTCATCATGTGTGATAGGATGTGAATCTTGATATTTCTGAGGGTTTAATTCTTTGATATGAAAGTTTGGACTGTAGGCACTTCAAGCGCCGTACCTTCAAGAAATAGGAATTTGCCTGCTAACTTAATCAGTTTTCAGGGTGAGAGAGTTCTTTTTGATTGTGGTGAAGGCACTCAGAGGACTTTGATGCAGGAGAAACTGGGTTTGATGAAGATAAGCAGGGTTTTTATCTCCCACTGGCATGCCGACCATTTTTCCGGACTCCTAGGGCTTATACAGACCTTGGAGATGGAAGGCCGGGAGGAACCACTTTACATTTATGGTCCACCGAGGACAGAAGAGTTTACAGATAGAATACTTGACACCGGCTACTTTAACAGAAGTTACGATATTTTTGTGGAAGACCTGGTAGAAGGCGATGAGATTGTTGGAGAAGGTTACACTGTGAAGCCTTTCGAAGTTGAACACGGGGTAAATGCTTTTGGCTTTGCCTTTGAGGAAGATACAAGTGTTAAAGCCAATAAAGAGAAGATGAAGGAGCTTGGACTGGAGGAATCGCCCAAGATAGGTAAATTGAAGAATGGGGAAAGCATCGAATGGAATGGAGAAACTATTGAGCCAGAAGAAGTCGTTGAGGAAGTTCCAGGGCGTAAAATAGTTTACTCAGGAGATACAGCAAAGTGCAGAAATACTATTGAGTACTCTGAGAGTGCTGATCTGCTTATTCATGAAGCCACCTGCAGTCATGAGATGATTAAAGATAGGAAAGGCCATACTTCTGCTAGACAGGCGGCAGAAATCGCTGAAGAAGCAGGAGTGAGCGAACTGGTTTTGACACATATATCAAGGAGATACCAGGAAAAAACCGGAGAACTATTGAGCGAAGCTAGAGAAGTATTTAAGGATACTGAGATGGGAGAAGACGGCAGAGAGTTTGACATCAAATCTCATAGACCTGAAGATTAAATCGTGTTTTTGAAAGCTGTTCTCCTGAGTTCTCCCCAAAGCCATTTCAGTTTTTCAGGAGCCGCTACATCATCCCATTTGCCCATACGATACTCCCTGCCACAGCCATCATACAACATAACCGAGTAAGCAGTTCCCCTGTACTGTTCGAACTTTTTGCTGCCTCCTTCCAACATAGCCGCTAACTCATCTCTGTAAACATCTAACTCATCGTTCCCTATCTCAAACCGCACATCTGCCTTATCAGGCTCGACATCCTCATCCGTAACCAGTTGATCTTCTTCAAGGCGTTCACGCATAGCTGCCAAAGACTCGATTTCCCTATAAAGAGCTATACCATTCTCCTCCTCAGGCATTCTATACGCCTCAATTATAGAAGTATCTCCTAAAGGACTGGAATCCTGAGTAAGCTGAAAACTAGGTTCAAGCAGGGACATAACCTGCTTAATAGTAATCCAGGAGTATCGAAATTGTTACAGTTCTTCAGTTATTTTTCTGTCCTCACTTGGATCAACTTTGATATCTGCATCAGAGAAATCCTTCTTCATCTCTCCGTCATTCAGTCTGTCCATGAAGACTGCTAAAGCAGCTATCTCACTGTGAGGCTGATTACCGACCGAGATATTGTAATCGACATGAGTGTAAACCCAGCGAGGAACTTTCTCCGCACCAACAATTATCAAAATATCGTCAGAACTTTCAAACTCTTTCTTTATTTCTTTCATCTCTTCGTTGATCTCAAGACCGTACATCGTCAAGTGCACCTTCAACCCTTCAAAATCTCGGATTTCCTTCTTCCACTCTTCTGTATACCTGATTTCCATGTCTCCACCCCACCGTTCGATTATATCCTCTTGGCTCTCAATCATGTTAGAATCTTCTTCACCAGAGTATACTACTTCATCGGCTCCCCACTGTCTAGCCGTCAAACCAACATGAGTTGAAATACGGTCATCTCTTCCCGCTCTATGACCCAATCTTAACACATTGATCATAAACCTGAAAACGAGGTTCAAAGTATTAAAACCAGATCCACCATCCGCAGATATATTAGCAACAAAACAAGTAAAATCAGTAGACAAGGATCTGCGGATGAACAATACAGCAAAAGGAAAGATAAAGGATTTAGAGACAAACAAGTATTTCTGGTTTTTAATAGCCACAGCCATCTTCACAGCCTTATTATGGATAGCAGACCCTTCAAAAATCCTCTCATCTCTAGAAAAAGCCAATAAACTATACATCCTGCTAGCAGTTGGCGCAGGATTCTAGTCAGCATGTTATGGAGCCTCAACTGGTATGTATTTTTCAGAAGCCTCGGGATAGAATGCTCCTACGCTAAGAGCTTCCGTATCTTTATGGCAGGACAGTTCTTCAACACAGTAACCTCTCTCGGAAGATTTGGTGGACAGCCAATAATGGCTTACCTTATCTCCAAGAAATCTAGCAGTAGCTATGAGAAATCTCTGGCAACAGTAATGTCGGCAGACCTAGTAACAGTCCTTCCAATGTCAATATTCATAGTAACAGGACTATCATTCTTACTAATTTCAGGTTCAGGTTCAGATGAGATCGCTACAGCCGCAGTCACCCTTCTCGGATTTCTGTTGACAGGTGTCGTGATAGGTTTCCTTGCATGGTTCAGATCAGGAACAATGGAAAAATACGGATTCTCCGCGATAAGAAAGCTTACAGAGATCACAGGGAGAGGAGAAAGCTACCTGGAAAAACTGAAATCAAGAATCGACAACTGGGAGAAAACACTGCAGACAATAGGAGAAAACCCCACGACACTGATATACTCCATACTAATAACCGCATCAGCATTCCTGTCAAGAATGGCTGCCTTCTATCTTATACTGGCTTCCCTCAACCTTCAGATGCATCCGCTTGAGATCATGCTCCTCATACCCCTGATAAGCTTCGCCAGCATAAGTCCGACACCAGGAGGAAGCGGGACATACGAAGCAGCAATGGCAGCATCCATAATACTATTAATGGATATCTCATTCGCCACAGCACTGACAGTAACAATCCTATACCGGCTTTGCACATACTGGCAGGTACTAACTATAGGATACATCTCAACCACAACACTGGGGAGAATACCAGGTGTAGACAAGATCGCCCAACAACCAGAAATAAAAGGATAACAAGTATAAGTACAAAATACCAATGAAAGGTGGACATCCTACTCCACGAATGCATGTTTCTCAACCAAGCCAGCTTTAACTCTGGCGCTCAAAACCTTTTCTACAAACAAGCTAACTCTGAAGTTGATTTATAAATGATAGAAGTAGAACTACCTGACGGCTCACAGTTGGAAGTAGAAGAAAACTCCACAGTAGAAGATGTAGCATACGAAATAGGTACCGGACTAGGCGACGACACAGTAGCCGGAAAAATAAACGGCGAACTCGTAGCCAAGGAAGACGAAGTCAGCGAGGGCGACGAAATAGAAATAGTAACAGACCAAAGCGAAGAATACACACAAGTACTTAGACACAGCGCTGCACATGTATTTGCACAAGCACTGAAAAGAATCTACGGAGACCAGGTCAAACTAACAATCGGACCGTGGACAGACGAAGGATTTTACTACGACATCGACGGAGTAGAAATCGAACAGGAAGACTTCGAAGAAATAGAAGAAGAGATGCAGAATATAATCGAAGAAGACCTGCAGATAGAAAGAGAAATGCTCTCAAGAGAAGACGCAGAAGAATTCTTCGAAGACAACGAATACAAAAGACAGATTTTGGACGAAGAAGCTGGAGAAGGCGACACAGTTTCCTTCTACAAACAGGGCGAGTTCAAAGACCTGTGTAAGGGACCTCATGTCGATTCAACAGGAGAAGTAGGCGGCTTCAAGCTTCTAGAAATCGCAGGAGCCTACTGGAGAGGAGATGAAGAAAACGAAATGCTGACAAGAATCTACGGAACAGCATTCTCCTCAGAATCAGAACTAGGAGAATTCATGGAGCAACGCAGAGAAGCCGAGAAAAGAGATCACAGAAGAATCGGAAGAGAAATGGACCTATTCTCAATTCCGGAGTTCGCACCAGGATGCGCACACTTCCATCCAAACGGCATGAAAATCCGCAGAGAACTTGAAGAATACATAAGAGAGAAAAACGCCGAGCTAGGATACACAGAAGTCAAGACACCAGAACTCAACAAAGCAGAGCTATGGAAGAAGACCGGACACTACGAAGCATTCAAGGAAGACGGTGAGATGTTCGCCTGGGAGCAAGACGATACCGAATACGGTTTGAAGCCGATGAACTGCGCCAACCACAGCCACATCTTTGACTCCAACAATAAGAGCTACAAAGAACTTCCAATCAAGCTTTCAGAGTTCGGAACTGTTTATAGAAACGAACAATCGGGTGAACTCTCAGGCTTGATGCGTGTAAGAGGATTAACACAGGATGACGGTCACGCCTACCTTCGTAAAGACCAGATAGAAGAAGAAATCAAGAAGCACCTTGATATAATCATTGAGATGTACGATGAGTTTGGCTTCGAAGTCAACTTCATCATGGAGACCAAACCTCCGAAGGCGCAGGGTCCTGATGAACTCTGGGACGAGGCAGAGGAAGCTCTAGGCAATGCGATGGATGAGAAAGTCGGCGACTACGAAGTCAAGCCGGAAGAAGGCGCATTTTACGGACCAAAGATTGGTGTAGAAGTAGAAGACGCTATCGGAAGAAAATGGCAACTAGGAACAGTCCAGCTCGACTTCGTCATCCCTAGAAACTATGGTCTGAAGTATACAGGAGAAGACAACGAAGAGCATTACCCTGTCATGCTTCACAGAGCCATCCTCGGATCCATTGACCGTTTCATGGGAGTCATGATCGAGCACTTCGCAGGAGACTTCCCGACCTGGCTAGCACCGGAACAGGTTAGAATCCTTCCTGTAACAGATAGAAACCAGGAATACGCGGAAGAAATCAAGGAAGAGCTTTCAGACTTCCGAGTTGAGATAGAAGAAAGAAGTTGGAAGGTTGGTAAGAAGATTCAGAACGCACATGACGACAATGTACCTTACATGCTGATCCTTGGTGACGATGAGGAAGAAGCAGGAAACATATCTGTTAGAGATCGTGAAGAGCGTGAAGAGAAAGAAATCAGTGTGGAAGAGTTCAAGGAAGCGTTAAGAGAGGAAGTTGAGGAGAAGAAGCTGGAGACTGATTTCCTCCAGTAACTGCCCTTCTCTCTTCTTTTTTCCAAAGATTATTTGAATTCTCGAGGTCTAAACTGTGTTTATGAAGGAGTTTGAACTTTCTAGGATTGATCCTATATCGCTTGGTAAAATCTCTGCTGCAATGTATGCAGTTATCGGCGTTCTAATGATCTTAATCTATGCTCCTTTCGTCCTGATTTTTATGATCGGTGCAGGTGAGGCTGCTGTTGCATTAGGCGGATTATTACTTGGTCTTATAGGGGCTGTATTTGGTATAGCTTTCTATGCCGGCTTCGGCTTTGTATTTGGGGCATTGATGGGATACTTCTACAACCTCATTGCAGACCGTTTCGGCGGACTAGAAGTGGAGTTCAAGGAAAACTAAACTTTTTCTCCACCTCCTCTCTTATTTTTGGGATTTAAAAGTTTTTGATTTAAGTCGTGTTGTATGGTAACAGTTTATGATGTAAAAGCAGAGCCTTTGATTATGGAGGCTGCTGAAGATTTGGAAGAGGAGTTCGATGCTCCGGAATGGACTAACCTAGTAAAGACAGGAAGCGACAGAGAAAGACCTCCAGAGCAGGAGAACTGGTATCACATCCGATCAGCCGCAATCCTTCGAAAGATCTACACTGACGGACCACTAGGAGTCTCAAGACTTCGAACAGTATACGGAAAAAGAAAAGATAACGGACACGGACCAGAGCACCAAGGAAAAGCCTCAGGAAAAGTAATCAGAACAGCTCTACAGAACCTGGAAGAAGCAGGACTTGTAGAGACAGAAGAAGGCGAAGGACGAGTAATAACAGAAGAAGGTCAAGCATTCCTAGACGAAAAATCCGAAGAAGTCTACTAAATCTAGGCTCATGGACGAGGATACCGAAGACCTCAGAGAACAGAAAAGAAAAGAGATAGAGAACCAGCAAGAGAATCAGGAAGAAGCTCTGGAAGAACAGAGAAAACAGGTCCAGCAGCAAGCAGCTCAATACCTCACCAAAGAAGCCAAGTCTCGGCTTGGCAACATACGGGCTGCAGACCCGGATAAAGCTGCTTCAGTCGAGATGCAGATTGTCCAACTCGGCAAGAGAGGTCAAATCAGTAAGATAAACGACGATCAGTTGAAGGATATCCTCAAATCAATCAGTGAGGAAGAAAGCGAAAACGAATCGGATATAAAATTCAGGAGGTGACAAAATTATATTATGGGAAGCAACAAGAGCTCAGGAAAAAAGAAGAGACTGGCACGCCTAGCCAACACAGCTAAATCAGCACCACGCTGGGTAAGCCTCAAAGTCCACGGAATGGACAGCGCACAGAAAAAGTCTGTCAAGCCGCGTAAAAGCCGGCACTGGAGAAGAAACGACACAGACGAATAAAAACCGTTTTTCTTTCCTCTCTAATTTTCTAACAGGTACGAACAACAAAAATGGATATCGAAAAATACAACTACACCGGCAACGAAAGCATAGGATTCCACGCCACAGTAACAGAAACACAAGCAATCTTCCCGCCAGACTTCAAGCGGAAAGACAAATTCAATGCTGAAAAAACAGTGGAAACATACATCAACCGTACAAAACTGGTAGGACTGTTCACCGCCGGCAACTCAAACTGCATCCTGATTCCAGAAGAAGCAACAGACAGAGAAAAAGACAAACTAGAAGAAACAGGAATAGAATTCCAAGTTATAGAGACCCCGGACAACGCACTAGGCAACCTAATCCTCTGCAACGATAATGGAGCCTACATCAGTCCAAAGTTGGAAGACCAAAAAGAAGAGATAGAAGAAGCACTCGAAGTACCTGTAACAGTTGGAACAATAGCAGGAATACAGAACCCTGGCGTATGCGGATTAGCAAACAGTAGAGGAGCAGTAATCCACAGAGAAGCCGACGAAGACGACGCAGAAAAAGTCAAAGAAGCACTGGAACTCGAAGACATTGACATCGGAACAATCAACCTAGGATCACCATACATGGGCTCAGGAGGCCTAGCAACAGACGACATGACTTTGGTCGGAGAAAATACCTCAGGACCAGAAATCGGTAGAATCGACCGAACCATGAAATAAATCTTTCAATTTAGCTCTTCTACTCCTTTATTTCAGGAGAAGTTAGTGTGATTAAAGAAATCTTCAAATGTTTAAAGAAAAGTTCAAACTTTCAACTATCTCCAGATAGAGACAATGTACCACCTTTCTATAATAACGGCCGTTTTATATGGCGGCTGGAAGAATTTTCTGGTATGAAGAATGTCCTCTGGTTCGAAGATATCAACTCTGACGACACCGCTAAAGTAGGCGGTAAAAGCGCAAATCTCGGAGAGCTCCGAAACGAAACCGAAGTACCTGTTCTACCTGGTTTCGCGACCACTGCCGATGCATACGACAAATTTATACACGACACCGATCTGAGAGACAAGATCGAGACACTAATCGACGGATTAGACATCGATGATGTCAACAGCCTACAACGAGTAGGCAAGCAGATCCGTGCTCATATCAAGGAAGCTGACATGCCAGAGGATCTAAGAAAAGACTTTGTAAAACAATACGAAGAACTAGAAGAACGATTGGGAGTAGAAAACCCGGAAGTAGCAGTTCGTTCATCTGCCACAGCTGAGGACCTTCCAGGAGCATCTTTCGCAGGACAGCAGGAAACTTATCTAAATGTTTCTGGGAAGCAAGACTTGATCAAGAGGATTAAGGATTGCTATGCTTCTCTTTTCACAAACAGAGCGATTTCTTATCGTGAGGATAAAGATTTCAGTCACTTTGATGTGAAGTTATCAGCCGTTGTTCAGAAGATGGGGCGTTCAGATATCGGTGCGGCTGGAGTAATGTTTACACTGGACCCAGACTCCGGATTCGACAATGTCGTAACAATCAACGGAAGCTACGGACTAGGAGAGTATGTAGTACTCGGAGAAGTCAATCCTGACGAGTTCACTGTGTTTAAGGAGAATCTTGGAATAATTGAGAAAGAAGTTGGCGACAAGGAGAAGAAGCTGGTTAGGAACGAAGATCATGAATCCGGAGATGGACAGGAAAACATTGAGAAGAAAGTGCCTCAGAGCGACCGGGAAAAATTCTGTATAACTGACAACCAGGTAAAAGAACTGGCTAAATACGCCTTACGGATTGAGGAACACTATGGTAAGCCAATGGATATCGAGTGGGTTCTGGACGGACAGACCAACGAACTGTATATTGTTCAGGCAAGACCGGAGACGGTGCAGGCTGAGAAGGACGAAAATGTAATCAAAGACTACAAGCTCGAGGAAGAGTCAGAGGTACTGCTTGAGGGGAGCGCAATTGGCTCCAAGATTGGCTCAGGGAAGGCACATGTCCTCTCATCGCCCAAGCAAATCGACCAGTTTGAAGAGGGAGAAGTACTGGTAACCGACATGACCGATCCAGACTGGGAGCCAATTATGAAGAAAGCAGGAGCTATCATAACCAATAAAGGCGGGCGAACCAGTCACGCAGCAATCGTATCCAGAGAACTAGGAGTACCGGCAGTCATCGGCACGGAGAACGCCACAAGCCAGTTATCCGATGGACAAGAGGTTACTGTAGACTGTTCTTCAAGCACAGGCAGAATCTGGGATGGAGAAATAGAGTTCAATGTCGAAGAACACCACCTGGATGAAATACCAGATACAGATACAGATGTACAAGTCAACATCGGAGAGCCAAGCGAAGTATTCCATGTAGCCCAGCTCCCCGTTGAAGGTGTCGGACTAGCAAGAGAAGAATTCATCATCTCCAGCCATGTCGGAGAACATCCGCTACACTTAATTGAAGAAGGTAGAGACGATGAATATGTTCAGGCGCTCCGAGACGGCCTAGGTAAGATCGGGGCAGCATTCTATCCAGACCAAGTTGTAGTTCGACTTTCCGACTTCAAATCAGACGAATATGCACAGCTTGAAGGCGGTGAAGACTATGAGCCAGATGAAGCGAACCCTATGATCGGATTCAGAGGAGCTTCAAGATACTATGACGAAGTATTCCAGAAAGCATTCGAACTGGAATGTGAAGCACTGCGCAGATGTATCGATGAGCTAGGATTGGACAATATCACCGTGATGGTTCCTTTCTGCCGTACCATCGACGAGGGCAAGAAGGTCAGAGCAAAGATGAAGGAGTATGGACTGGATGAAGGAGATATCGATGTGTATGTCATGGCAGAGATTCCTTCAAACATTATCCGTGCAGAAGAGTTTGCTGAAGTATTCGATGGTTTCTCCGTCGGGACAAACGACTTAACTCAGTTAACACTTGGAGTTGACAGGAACAGCGATAAGATGAAGGAAGTATTCGATGAGAGGGATCCTGCAGTGAAAGAATCAGTCAGGAAACTGATTAGAAAGGCTCACAAGAAGGATAGACATGTCGGCATCTGTGGAGACGCTCCTTCAACCCATGAAGGTTACGCAGAGTTCCTGGTTGAGAACAATATCGATGCGATCTCTGTTTCTCCAGATGTCGCATTGGAGACTATTTTGAAGGTTGCTGATGCAGAGGAAGGAAGAGATTCAGTGGAGAACAGTGATTTCAGTGATGTGAATATTGCAGGTTTGACTCCTGATGATGTTGGTAATGCTGCCGGAGAAGTCTACAATATCTTGAATGACCAGGGCAAAGCTACTGCCAAGAAGCTGAAAAGTCATGCTGACGATGCTATGGATAGTGAAACAGTTAACCAGGCTCTTGGATGGCTAGCAAAGGAAGGTAAGATAGAAGTAGAGGTTAAGAAGGATGGTGAAACTAAGTACCAGTTGGATTAATTCTTAATCCTGATTATCCTTTTTTCTACTCTTTCTCCATTGTGTTTAATTTCTACAGAGTATCTTCCTTCGTTCAGTTCCGAGGTCTCAATATCATACACTCCGGATGCTAGGCAGTCATACCATAAGAAGTCAGGCGCTGCCAGGTTTTGAGACTTAACATTCAATACCATGCTGCTTCCTCCGTTGTAATTGAAGCTCATGTCAGAATTAGTGTTTTCTACCGGAAAGTATCCTTCAAATCTTATAGAGTTATCCTGCTGCAAGCTGATACTCGTTGATTCAGCCCGATCTCCTCGACACTCAGTTTCAAGATCGTTTACATACACCGCATTCGTGTTTCCGGTAGCTGAAAAAATTGTCAGCAAACCAATTACAAAAACTACCCCAACCCCAATCCAGAATCTTGACATAACTACTGTTTAAAGACAAAATGATTTAAAGTCTGCGAAGTAACAAAAACGGTCTGGGTTTCTATGAATTTATTAAACAGCGAATTGCAAAAACTTTCACAAGGATGGCAGATGGAAGAATAGTAGGTCTGATCTCAGGAAAAGGCGGAGTAGGAAAAACCACTTTGACAGTAAACCTGGGAATAGCACTACAACAAAGAGAAAAAGAAGTAACTATAGTCGACGCCGACTTCTCAGCTTCAAACCTAGGAGTTTACCTAGGACGATACGACCACCCTGTCAAAATACAGGACGTACTGCATGGAAACGCAGAAACAGAATCAGCTATCTTCAGACACCCGACTGGGATCAAAGCATTGACCTCAAGCAACGAAATTAACAAGGTGGAACCAGAAACATCCAGCCTCAGAGACATACTTACGGAAGCAAGCAAAGAATCGGACTACGTACTGGTTGACTGCCCACCAGGACTAAATAAGACAGTTGAAAGCATAATAGACGCTTGCGACGAACTAATGATAGTCACAATGCCCACACAGACAGCAGGAATCAACGCAGCACAGATAATCGAAAAATGCAAGGAAATGCAGCAACCAATACTAGGTACAGTCATCAACAAAGTAGAAGACGAACCAGACAAAGAACTAGTAGAAAGAGAAGTCGAAATGATGACAGAAAGCCACATCCTAGGACAAATACCTTACGACGCAGAAATGAAAGAAAGCCTTTTCGAAAACACACCACTCGTGCTCTTCAACGAGTACAGCGAGGCAGCAATCGAAATACAGAAACTAGCAGCCAGTCTAGAAGGCGGAAAATACGAACCACCAAAGTTCGCCAAATTCAAGAGAGGGCTCCGGAATATAAAAAGAAATATCTCAAAATAAAGGAAATTTCTCAGTGAAGCGCCTGTTTGTGAAGCTTCAAACCGGACTCCGTGTCAAACTTATCTCCGCAAGTATCACAGACAAACTCGCCCTCCTCATCGTTTGAACCCGTACCTGAACCACTTTCTTCTTCAACTGATTCTTGCTCCTCTCCGTCTTCAGTATCTTCTTCCTGGTTATCTTGAGGAGAGACATCAGGCTTCTGAACCTTGCCCCTACCAGAGCCACCGGCATGTGATGCAGTGGTCGCACGACCACCCATCCTCCTATCATCCCTATCACCATCATTCTTCCTCTTCCTAACCGTCACAGCCAGGATAGCTCCAAAAATCAGGATAAGCCCTAGAGCCAAGTTCATATCACTTTGACTCTGAATAAACTCTCCGGTCACATTTGAAACATCCTTGGCATCAGGAACATCAAACGAAGAACCGGAGTTATTCCGTTCTTCCGTCTCCGACTCCTGCTGATCTGATTCATCCTCTTGCTGAGCTGGTACAGATGCGTAAACAGTAGCAGAGTTATCCAAGCTCTCATCAGCAGAGTTACCGGAAGCAGATAGAGAAATAGTCTTCCGACCTGGAGCAACATCAGCATCCGAAGGAATATCCAAGTTCAAGGTAGCAGTTACAGAACCCTCCTCACTAATACTGCTTCTACTTGGCAGACTCCAACTATAATATTCCTCATCGATACCCGATACTTCAGTATCAAATGACAGGTCCTCAACCTCCGACTGACCGACATTCTCAACATCAAACTCCACACTGGAAGACTCACCGAACCGAATATCGACATCATCCTCACTGCTGACAGTCAAACCAGTCTCATAATACACTTCCATCTTATCATTATCATCATTCTCTTCTTCAAAAACAAAAGACTCATAAGGACTCTTAGAGACCTCTATATTGGCCGAATAACTGCCAGCCTCACGCACAACATCCGAATACTCAAAATTACCATTCACCCCTGTGTCAATATCCTGGTCAGGAGTAACCTTGTTACCACCACCAGAAACAATCTCAATCGAAACATCAGCATCCTCCACAGCCTCACCAGTAGAACTGTCAATCACAGTACCTGAAATACTAAACTCCTCACCAGCCTGAATCCTACCAGGCAAACCATCCAAACTATTCTCAAGAGTCAAACTAGAACCAACACCCTTAGGAACACCAACCAAGTAAGCATTCCAGAGAACATTCGCATTTCCTCCAAACTGTTCATCATAAGGGTTTATCTGCACATTCAAAGTCTCCTGTCCAAGAGTTCTGACATCCTTCTCCTCCCATTCATTGGCACATGTTTCTCTTTCAAACATCCAGTAGTCACACTCATAGACTACGACATTTCTTGTATCTTCAACTTGACTGCTATCAAATTCAAGGTTCACTCTACTCTCATCAGGATCAGACTCAAAGTCATAATCAGATTCAATTGAGACAAGATTTACTGGTCTAATATCTGAAGCATCTCCCTCAAACTCTATACCCTCAAATTTTTCGTAGTAGTTATATCTGATATCTCTTTCTTGACCATCAGGATACTCTCTGACAAATTCAAAGTTCTTAAGCTCAAACTTTGCCTCTGGGAAATCCATCTCAAATATCGGAGCCTTTGCATCAGGGAAGAACTTCTCAAATGAAGCAGAATCACCGTTCCCAAAAGCAGTATCTCGATTATCAAACTCTGCTGTGAACTTAGCAGGAACCCTGCTTCTCTCTAAGTCACGGACCTCGCCTGAAAACTCGATATCTTTTTCAATTTCTATCTCACCAATGTTGAAAGATTCTTCTTCAAAATCTTGCTCTCTTGGATCAGCACTTAACTCAAAAGTTTCCTCTGTAGGGGCTCTATCATCAACTTTTGGAGTAGATTCAAAGTCAAGGGTATAACTGTCGCCATCAGTACTTACAGAAACAAAGTTATCGCCTGAACCTCCGGCAAATTCAAAGTCATCATCTTCAAAACCGGTGTATGCATCTCCTTTCTTGGTAATCTGGAAAGTTACAGAAAGATCCTGAAAATTCCTGTGCTTAACCTTCTCATCAACCTTATTTTCTACCTGCCAGACAGGTTCAACAGTGATATCTCCTGCAGAAGTCTCATAATTTATCAAACTTATTGAATTTTCACCAGTATCACTCGAAGAAGCATCAACCTGAAAGTCGTACTCTTGATTAACACTTACACCGTTTTCAAAAGATGAATCAAATTCGAGAGAGCTTGGAACAGATTCTATTACACTTCCCTCAGTTGATAGGTCGAGCTGCCCAGATACAGTATCACCAGGGTAGAAGACAGGATCATCAGAACTAGAATCAATACTCCCTACACTGAGTTGGATATTATCGGCAAGAAAACTTGTTTCAGCAGAACTCACATTTTCATTCTCGCACGATGCTTCGATAGTATAATTCGCAGGACCGGAAAGATCGCTTGGAGCAATTTCATAGGTATTCCCGGACTCACTTGTATTCTCAACATCAGTTACCTCCTCTTCACTTGAGAAAACTTCTACAGCAGTATTTTCACATGGGCCGGCGAATTCTACACCGAAACTTTGAATAGCATCATCCTGATTAAGCCAGAACTCGTCTTTGACCTCACCCGTAATGTTATTGGGCTGCGCAGCTGAAATTCCTGTGAATAAGATAAGTGTTAGAAGCAGTATGGTTTTCTTGGATGCCATTAATATTGTATGGTTCGTGACTTTGCTTTAAAGTTTTAACTTGAGTATCGTGGTTAGCGGGTTACGGGTTTCCTGATAGGTGTTTTTTAGTCTTGTTTTTTGAAGTCGGGGAGTTGGTATTCGAGGCTTTGAAGCCTGGCTAAAATACCTTTTTGTTTGAGCACTAGGAGGATATTGAAAAGTATTGAAGCAGTAAGAAGCCCTGTCAGTACCTCTAGTTTCTTGTCGATGATTTTCTCCTTCAGTGTTGGTTCTGGTTTAAATCCTACGGTAGTGCTGCCTATTATCTCTCCGTCTTCTATGACTGTATAGGTTATTTCTTCTTGTCTGTCGAAGATCGGGGCGTCGTACTCTATCTCTGCTGTTCCGTTAATTATCTGTGCTGAACTGGTTTTCCAGTAACTTGGCTCTTCCTGTGGAATAAGCGTATCTCCCTTTATTTCTATCTTTGAACTTTCATGATTTGAGGAAACTGTTCTGGAGTCGACTGTGGAGTTGATTGTGGTGTTTTCTGTTACGTTGAAGTTGAAAGAGTCTATCTGTTTTTCTTGGTCGCAGTACTGCAGAGAGAGATTAGTTTCAATTTTGCCAGTGTAGTTTGTTGGAATGTATTTTATCTCCAATCTCTCGTAGTCTCCCTGCCACAGCGGCTCTGGAGAAGAAAATCGTTCAAAGCTTTCATTTCCCTGTTGGAAATCAGCCTTCATTCTGTAGGTGCAGCCGATGCTGCCGACGTTTTCTACAGTGGCGTTGATTCCCTGAGTTCCGGAAATATCCTCACCATATTCTATATCCTTGACAGAGTGGTCGGTAATTGCTGAGACATCTACATCAAAATTTAATCCAGCAACTGCGGGAAGAATAAAAAGGATTAGAAGTAGTTGTACTGGAAGTTTAGCCATTTCTCTCCCCACTTGTTCTGGGCGGTTTTCAATTCAAGATTTATCTCACCTTCAAAGAATCCAGACTGATTACCGTGTAACTCGAAAGGAATCTGAGTCCTTCCCTCAAAGAGATGTCTCTCCTCGTAATCCAGTCTATCCGAGATATTGCCTTCGACCTCTACCTCGGCAAGAGTCAAGCTATCTGCTGAAAGATTCAAGGACTTGGTCTTGTTAAAATTGGAGGAAAACTTTCCAAAACTCATGCCCTGACCCATAGCAAGACCAGCCGTCAAATTCTCCGACTCATTAGAATCAAGAATGGTAGCATTAGTGCTGAAAGATGCATCCTTATTATTTACATCAACCTGAGAATATGCATAAACCGCACCTGCTGCTAGAAGCACCAAGATTAAGGCTGTTGTTCCCAACAAGATTTTCTTTCTATCCAGCTGTTTCAACTCGTCTAACTCAGGCAGTTCCATGTTTTACATTCCTCCATAGATAACGATACCAACCATGATTAATAATACTACCAACAAGTAATTCGGCAAACCACTCAACAAAACAAACGCCGAAATACCGAGAACTCCCAAAATGGTGACTATCCAGAAAGGCTCAATCTCAAAGCCCCACATCAAAACACCGAGAATAACCAGTACAATAATTACGAACCAGATTGGAACACTGCCCCCATCTTGATTGTCGCTTCCAGGACTATCCTCTGGTCTAACCTCAACAACATCAAAATCTGGCAGCGAGAAGTCTCCTGAGGCAGTAGCGCTCCCAGTCAAATAGTCTACCTGCCCTCCTACTTGGTATTCTCCCTGTTCAATTCCAGAGTTATCTGCCCAGTTTGCCTCCACCCATTGTGATTCTCCCGGAGCAAGCGAAGTTCCTGAAGCAGTCAAGGTTGTCTCTTCATCCCTGCTCGAATCAAGTATATCTAATCTAAGATTCTCTGTAGATGTCGTAACAGTACCTTCATTCACAAGGAGTACCTCGACAGCAGCTTCATCTTCGTCCAATCTAAACCCTCTTACATCCTGCACCTCTATATCTCTTCTTACAGTTCCAGATACTCTAAACGAGTAAGTTAAACGAGTAGGAGATACAATTTTTGCTCCTGAACCGCTGCTTTGGTTAAGAGGAGAAAAGTCAGGGTTTAAGCGAATATGACCATATCGCACTCCTGGTTCTGCATCATTAGGTATTTCCAAGGTAGCAGTTGTAGATCCATGCAGCGTAGGCGGATTCTGAACATTGACCTCTGAATAATCTACTTCAGTTTCAGGGTTTACAAGGCTCCTTTCAAAATTCCACCAGTCCTCCGCACTTTGCTCAGATATTTCTCTTTTGTCTTCAGCATCTCCCGAAAAGAGTGTTGAGGCGTCAACACTGTTTGCACTAGGTCTTATTGAAAAATTTTCAGGCACATTTGTTCCTCTAATATAAATTTCTTGTGTAACTGTTTCTCCTGGATTAACTGTGCCAAAATCAATAGTACCTGGTAATGCGCCTACGGAATTCCCTGCAGCAAGAGTTGAGAACATTAAACCAGATAAAATTAATAGGATGAGTCTTAGCTTCATATATCACAACCTATATTTTTGAAGGATTTTAAACCCAGCGAACAGCATCAGAACAGAATGAAGCGAAAATGGGTAAGTCGGAATATTAGTAAAACCTTTTTATACCGGCTTTGCAAAATCTGAGGTAGGGGATTATGAGGGGCAGAATGAACAAGGTAAATCTAACATGGTAAAAAGATTAGACACATCAACCCAAATTTCCAGTATCGGTTCTTCTAGTAGTTGTTTTGTAGGAATTTTAGATAAGAAATCTTCAACTTTCCAACGGAAAAAACCAGTTATCAAGCATAAGGAGGTGAAATTTTAGATGAAAAGAAAATTAGCACTAACACTATTAACGGCTGCAATAACATTCGGCATGGTCTCTTCAGTAACAGCTCAGGAACAAGAAAGCGATGTAACAGTCAATGTCTCGGATGTGACTCAGATAGATGTTCGCCCTTCCGCTCTAACATACGGAGAAGGTAGCGGCGACTCAGGGATTGCACCCGGTGCAGATGTAGCTATTTCTGACGAAGGATACGAACACATCGACTTAGAAAACATTGGATCTGTTCCAATCGAACAGATACACGCTGAAGCTACAATGCATCAAGACAATCCTTTCGGAGACTCATCAGCAAACAACTTCAACACAGGTAACTTTGTGACACTAAGTACAGAAACGGCATCCAACGAGTATTCAATTCCCGGTGTCAACGGACTAAGTAACATGACCTACCTGAACAGAGTTGAGTACGCTGAAGAGAATCCTCCAGAGTACATCTTCAACGAAGAAACAGATGGAGATAACGATGGAGTACAACTTACAGGAGGAACAACAGCAATTAACGACATTGGCGCTTCAAGAGTAGGAAGATTCCGTGTCGGAGCTGCAGAATATTTCTGGGCACTTTACTCAGAAACAAGCACTCCAAGTACAGGAACAAACGACGACTGGGTACTGAGAGTAGGAGACACTCCTCACACACCAACACAGCTAGGAACAGTAGACTTTAGAAACCCTGACGATGTGGACGGAGAAGTTGACTACACAGAGTACAACGCAAGTAGCCAGTCATCAAGCGGAGAATCAGGAGTCTCAAGAATTGACAGCCATACGCTCGTCTCATTCGACACATCAAGCGACCAGTTCACAGGTCAAAGCTTGATTAACGAAGGATCTGCATCTTCAAACGCAAGCGACATTGACAGTTCAGAAGCTAGAAATTACAATCTTTTTGTAGATGGAGATAACGCTAATGGCACCCAGATTGTCAGAACTCACTTCAACGTCGAGCAACAGAGCCCGCAGCTTTCAAGCGGCAATCCGACATACAGGACAAGTGAGACAAACTCTGGTGCACAGCAGGCAATCTTCTTCGCAAACACTGACGGAGACAGATTACAGCCTGGACAGAACTTCCCAATTAACATTGGAGTTCAGCTACCGAACGGAGTCGACAGAAGCAGAATTGACACAGGTACAGTAACCGTTGTCGCAACTGCAGACTCTCAGCTAGGAAGCAACTAACCTACTTTCTTTTTTCTCTTTCTTATTCAAACACATCTTGAATTAGAGAAACACGAGTGTTTCGCTAGAGCACACAATGATATTTTTTATTTTTTGGCATGGTTAAGCCGAGTGTATGAGTGAGGAAGAGATTACTCTTGAGGATATTCATGAGGATTTAATTCGTGTGAATGAGAGTTCTTGAGGATAGATCTCTGCAGAATTATGTTTTCAGTGCAGGTGTTTTTGTGTTTGCTGCTGTTCAGGTTCTAGACGTTACTAGGCCAGAGTTAGTTGCTTCTCTGGCTAGAGTTTTGTGGGCTGTTTTAGGTTTTCTTGGATTACGTCTTATTGCGGTTTACAGGCCGTTACTTGACTAAAGTTTTTAGCCAAGATATTAGATTCTGTCTTCCAGTTCTTGCCTTGTTTCTGTACCGTAGCCTTTCTGTCTGTGGAAGATTCCTCTGATGTATATCTTGCTGTCTTTTATCTGGTAAAAGATTCTGTGATTTAATCTGGAATTTCTATCTTCTTTTTGCAGTTTCAAACGGAATAAGTCCATGTCGCCGATTTGTATATAGGTTGATTTTTCAGGTGTTGCATTTTTCTGAAGTTTTTCCAGCTCATCTATAATTCTATCTTTGATATCTTTTTCCAGAGCTTCCAGGTCTTCTTCGGCTTCTTCGGTTACTTCAAGCTGCATCAGTTACCTGAGTTCTTCTCTAAGTTCTTCAAGGCTTTTACTGTCTTTTTCTTCTACTTCACCTTGTTTCACCAGTCTTCTTAGTTCGTCCGGGTATAGCTGTGTTTCCTGTTTTATTTTTTCCCTGACAGCCTGTCTGATGTACTCAGAGCTGTTCATGAAGCCTTCTTCCTCCGATCTCTCCTCTATCTGTTTTTTCAGGTTGTCCGGAATCTTGACCGATACAGAAGCCATAATTATTTCACCCTAGTATTCTATAGTTGCACCAAAGTATTAAATCTTTGGTTGATCGTAGTTTTTTATTCCAGAGTTCACGAGTATTCTTTATGGCAAAGTATGATGATCTTTCCGAGTCAGAGATGGAGGAGAAGGCCGAGCATTTCAAGGAGATAATGCACAGGATGGAGAGTGAGATTCAGAAGGGTTACATTGGACAGGAAGAGGTCATCAACAAGATACTACTTACAGTTGCCGCCGGAGGAAACATTTTGCTTGAAGGCGTACCAGGACTGGGAAAAAGTCTTCTGGTCGAACAGCTTGGAAGAGTTGTTGAGAACACAGAGTTCAATCGTATCCAGTTCACGCCGGACAAACTACCTTCCGACATCGTCGGCGTAGAGGCTTACAACGATGACAAAGGTTTCTACGTTGAGAAAGGACCGATTTTCGCTAACTTCATCCTAGCCGACGAAATCAACCGTGCACCGCCAAAAGTTCAAAGTGCTATGCTTGAGGCTATGCAGGAGCACAAAGTATCTATCGGAGATGAAACCTTCCATCTGCCAGAACCGTTCTTCACTATGGCTACGCAGAACCCGGTCGAGCAGGGAGGAACTTATCCGCTCCCAGAGGCTCAGATCGACAGATTTCTTTTCAAGATCTATTTAGACTATCCTAAGAAGAAGAATGAGCAGAAGATCATCGATATGAACGCCAATATCATGGATGACGATGACTTTGATGTTTCGGCTGTTGTCTCGAGAGAGGAAGTGAAGAATCTTCAGGCATTCTCCAAACAGGTTGTTGTACGACCGGAAATCAAGGAATACATCGTTGACCTGGTCGATGCATCCAGAAACCCTGCTGACTATGGCATGGAGTACGCCGATTATATTGAATGGGGCTGTACACCGAGAGCTTCTATTAACCTGGCTTTGGCTGGAAGAGCTCAAGCGCTTTATCAGGGCAGGCATTACGTGACTCCTGAGGACATCAGAGATATTATCGAGGAGGTTTTCGTCCATAGAATCATGCTTAACTACGAGGGAGAGGCTCAGGGAATCGAGGTTGAGGACATCATTGAGAACATCGTGAATCGTGTCCCGGTTAGGTAAGTGGGAAAGAAATTTAATTCTTGGGAACCAAATAAACAATGTGGGATAAAAATGGCTAAAGTTGAAATGGACTCTAGAGGTAGAATCGTCATCCCAAAAGAATATAGAAAGGATGAGAAGGAATATCGTATTGTTAGATTTGAAGGTTCTATCCGGCTTATACCTATACCTGAGGATCCGATAGAAGATTTAAGGGAGAGAACTAAGAGTGTTAGAGAGGACGACAGAAGTGCTAAAGAACTTCAAGAAGAGGCTCGTGAAGCCTTGAAGGAACAGGCAGGTGAGTAGTTATTTACGCCGACTCAGATTTTATCCTAGCAGTCATAAAGGATGAAGATTGGCTGAAGGAAAGCGCTATGGAAGTCTTGGAAGAAAACAGAGGAGATATAGAGACTTCTATATTGGCCTTAGCCGAGGTTGTAATGATTCTTGATAGAGATTACGATATAGAAAATTTCGCACCTCTTGTTAGAGATATACTGAGCTTCTGTGATTTAATGTATACTGATGAAGAGACAGTCCTACAGGCGATGTTCTACATAGATGAGAAGAACTCGACAATATTTGACGCCTTTCACGCAGCACTGTCAGAAGGAATGCCTATACTGAGTTCAGATGAATTCTACGAAGACATTGATACTGAGAACAAGAACTTCAGGAACAAGTAGCTTGATTTTTTATTCCAGAGTTTCCTATCTTCTAATTGTATGACTGAGATGCGTGAGGAGGATTTCTTCGAGACTGACGATGTCGTTGCAGAGGTGGACTCCGAGGTTAAGCGAGTCGCCGATACGTTTCGATTCGCGTTGAAGTACAAGGAGCAGTTCCAGGCTTCGGGCATCGAGTTCTCCGACCTAAGACAGTACAATACCAGTGACGACGCATCAAGAATCGACTGGAAGAACTCGGCCAAGTCAGAAGACCTTTTCGTCAAGGAGTACGAGGAGGAAAAGGACATGGACGTATTCATCGCTCTGGATGCGTCCAACTCCATGATGTTCGGTACTACAGACAAGATGAAGTCAGAGTACGCAGCAGTTGTTGCTGCTGCTATCGCTTACGCTTCTACTGATGCCGGTATTGATGTTGGCTTCGGTCTTTTTGGAGAGGACGAGCTGTATATTGCTCCAGGAGGCGGTAATGCACAGTACCAGAGGATTCTTCATGAGGTGGCTGATTTCGGAAATTATGGCGGCGATTTTAACCTTGAGCATGCTTTAAACAGCATAATTGGACAGATTAAGGAAAATACTTCTGTATTTATTATATCTGACTTTATCAGACCCAAGGGGGACTGGAAGTCTAAGATGCTTGTTGCTTCGAAAAAGTTCCGGCATGTCATGAATGTGATGGTGAAGGACTTGAGGGACTACAAACTCCCGGATAATGGGAACATGCGTTTTGGAGATATCTCTACAGGAGAACAATTAGTCGTCAACACGTCCAAGGTCAAAGAAGAGTATAATGAGGAGGCTCAGAAACGAGAGGAAAGGATTGTTAACAAGGTTGAAGGTGCCGGCGCCTCAATCATAAAGATTGATACACGTGACCAGTTCTCAGCCAAGTTCGCTAAATACTTCGATGAGGCAGGTGAGGACTGGTGAAGCTATCTTTTACCGCAGAATACGCTGGTTTACTACTGTTACTGAATGGTCTGCTAGTATTAATGTTTTTATACGGACGTAAGAAGAAGCGTGAGAGAGTGATGCAATTTGGAAACTACGAGACTTTGAAGAAGGTGGCGGGTGGAAACTTCCTGCGTTCGGATGACCTGATTTTGATTACAAGAATTTTAGCTGTGACCGCTTTACTGATTGGTTTATCGAGCCCTGTACTTGTTCAGGAGGTAATGGGATCTGATTCAGACTTTGTGCTGGTTCTGGATTCATCCGCCTCCATGTTCACATCGGATATTGAACCTAATCGTTTTCAGGCTGCCAAAGATGTTTCAAAAGACTTTGTTTCACAGCTGGGCAACAGTTCACAAGTAGGTCTGATCTCCTATGCTGGAAGTGTAAATGAGGAGCAGGAGTTAACCAACGAGCATTCAGCCTTAAGAAATAGTATAAGCCAGACCAGTATAGGAGGAAGAGGCGGAACTGCGACAGGCGACGCTGTAGCGGCTGGGGTTACGATGCTGACAGGCAACGAAAAGCCTGGAACTGTGATACTGATTACCGATGGTCGTAACACAGTGGGTCAAAGTTTGAATGAATCAGCAAATTATGCCCAGCGACAGAATACCACAGTAAATGCTATTGGGATCGGAGGTAGCTCAAATAACACTCAGGATGATTTCGGAATTATCCAGGGTAACAACGCTTCTCGAATGGAATTTCCTAATCTGAACCGAGATGGTCTGAACAATTTATCGAATTCAACAGGCGGAGAGGCTGTATTCGTGTCAAACAGGCAGGGTCTGCAGGATGCATTCATTGAGTTGGAAGAGAAGAAGAGCAGGAACGATATTTCAACCTGGTTCTTCCTGTTAGCCGGTGGCTTACTTGTTATAGAGGCTGTTTTCAGAACTACGGACTTGCAGGTTATCCCCTAAAATATTATTTAAGCCATGCCAATGATTTTCTATGACCAGTTTGGACAACCTGTCTATAGGGAAAATTTCTGAACTAACAACCAGCGATAGCGAATATTTTAGGGAAGAGGTAAAGAGCATTGACCTGACAGTTCAGGATCTTAAAGCCTTGAAGGAGGCTGAACTATCTGGTAAGAACCGTGAAGAACTTATAAACTTCTTAGACGATCAACTTAACGCGGAGAATGTTGGCAACTATCTTAACCTGGCAGAAAGAGACATGGGACAGGTTGAAAACTTGATCAGTGAAATTGAGAGGGTAGAGGACATAGAACATTTAGATGAAGAGAAAATAGAGATCGATCAGGATAATCTGATAGATCTAATAGGGGGGACAGTAGATGAAATGAAAGAATTTGTCAAAGAAAACCCGTTAACCTCAGAACAACTCGAAAATGTGCTAGATGCAGAAGAAAGAATAAAAGACCGCAAAACAGCTAAACAATTTCTTAAACGACAGATTAAAAAAAGAGAAGTAGGGGAGGATGTAAAGAAAGCTAGAAAGGATGTAGAAAGCCTTGAAAATGATCTTGAAGAGATAAGGAAAGACGAAACAGATGTTTCCAAAACAGAAGATGATAAAGAGGACGATAGAGATGACGAAAATTCTGAGGTGTCTGTTGAAGAATCGGAAGAAGATAAGGAGACAGGAAATAGGAGCCAAGATGAAGACAGAGAAGAAAGTGAAGACAGTTTAGAGCAAGAAAATGAAGGAGAGAAAAATGGGGAAGAGAACTCAGAGCCTGAAGAGGAACCTAGGAATGAGAGTGGCGAGGATAGTAAGCCAGGGGACGAAAATAAAGATGAAGATGAGGACTCCAAGTTTGAAAGGAAAAAGAGGATTTCTGAAGATCTCGAGTTAGATATGAGCGACGAAGAATTAGAGGATTTTTCTCTAGAGCAGCTTGAGGAGATTAAATCGGAGAAAGAACACCGTGAAAGCTTAATTGAAAGGTTAGAAGAAAATGGGATGGATGAAGAAGATCTGAGAGAGGCTAGCACATCAGACCTTGAAAAACTTGCTAACAGTCTGGAAAGTAAGGATGAGAGCCAGGAAGAGCATGAAGAAATGCGTGAAGAGGCTGAGGAAGACCTAGAAATGTTGATGGGTGCTGTCCGAGGAGAGGAAGAGTCCAGCGAAGAAAAAGAAGGAGAAAGCGCCAAGGAGAAGCTTGAAGACCTGAAGGAAAACTTGAGAGATAAACTCAAACACTCCAGCAATGAAGAGGAAAGCAGTTCTAAAGGATTAAGTGTGGAGAAACTAGAAGAAATCCTAGACGAATACAGAGAGCTGGGTGATGAAGAAGCATCTGTCAAGACTGCTCATATCATGAAGGGGTTCCTTGAACAAAAGCTAGGTATTGAAAGAGAGTTGACTTACAAGGAGTTAGCTGGAGAAATGCCAACTGATGAAGGAGAAGAGATCGAAAAACTGGCAGAGTTCTTTGTAAAGATGCACAGAGAGCAATATACCGGCAGACTACAAGTAAATAACCCGGAAGAAATTATAGACACGTGTATCGCAGTAGCTGAGAGCCTAAGCTGAGCTGAAAGGCAGCAATCCTGGCGGCAAGATTTCATAGTAAGCAGAGGACAAGTAGATCAGTATAAATGTTTCGCCCAGTATGAGCAGTACCATTGGTACTTTGACAGTTAGACTGTCCATACCGTATCTTTTTATGACAACAGTATATACTATAAGCATTGCTGTCCATAGCGAGGCGATTATAGGCACTCGAAATTCCTCAGGCACTATACCTTTTTCTTCCACTGTTTCAACAGTCATTTCTGAGAATGCAAAGGAACCTGATGTGGATGAAGCAACTATAGTTGCCTGACATTCCTGCAAGTTGTCAGAAGTATTGAAGTTTACTGAAACTGAAGCTGTTTCACCTGCAGCAATACTCTCAATTTCATCAGCTGTGTAATCTCCACAGTTTTCAGTGTTCTGAAGTTCGATACTGACATTTTCCAGGTCATTATCTCCGCTGTTTTCTAGAAGTACCGGTACCGTATAGTTATTACCCATTTCAAACCGGATGTCCTGTGGTGCCTCGCTGATGCTTAAACCTGAGGTCTGAGCAGGCTCCTCTGTAACCTCCACATTGACATATTGGCTTCCTATATCCTCATCAGGAGTAGAGGCATACACAGGGACCTGATAGATTCCTGGTTCAACACCTTCTCCAGGATTCACAAACACGCTCCGATTCACCGATCCCCCCACCTCCAATGAGTCAATGGTTACAGACTGAGACTGCCAGTCCATTCCTTCTGAAAATCTTGGTGATAGTTCCAGATCGGACAGCGTTTCCTCGCCAGTATTATTCACCTCCATACCTACCTCTGTGAAAGTACCTCTATCCGCAGTATAACTAGTATTCAAAGGTCTTAGATCTACACTAAGCAGGGGTGTGGGCTCGGGAGTAGGCTCGGGTTCTGGTTCAGGTGTTTGTCCTGGAAAGTTTCCGTCACCTTCCTTAGGTTCCGCATCGTTTGATGTTTCCTCTGCATCAGTGTCGAGAGATGCATTTTCAGTTCTGTTGACATCTGTATTTACCTGACCTGTCCTGTTTAACTCCTGTATTAGTGCATCGGAGCTGTAGTTTGCGTACTGGGTTTCCTCGAGAGCTTGGCTGATGTTTGCAGCCTTCCTTAATTCTTCTACTATGGCATCAGCCTTCAGTTCAGCTGACTGCTCTTCATCGATACTTGTATTTACTTCAGCTGACTGCTCCAATGCATCAATCAATGCATTTAGATCCAGATTATATTCTGCTTCGTTCTCGTCAGCAGGCTGATTAGGGCTTTCCCCTGTACCCTCCGTAACCACTATATCAAACTCCACACTCTCGCTGTAATTGAATGGAGTTGTTCTAGCATAAGGCTGGTTAACACTGAAATTTATACGGGAGATAGGCAGACCTGCTAAATCAAGGTTCAAGTCAGATGTATCGCCACTTGAAATATTGTCGCTCTCCCTAGCCTCTCCAAATGTACCGTTAAATACATTTGAAACTATTGAGGAACTGTTCTGAGGTCTGAACTCGCACTGGTGATCGAGGTTTAGTGTTCCTGTATAGTTTCCAGGTTCGTACTCTGCTTTAAATTCAAGTATCCGGGGTGTGGCGTTGAACGGCGGTCCATCCTTGCTGACATTGTGAGAGTAAGGTGCTTTATAGTGGAAATAGCCATCGTTTCCCTCAACATCGTCTTTTAGCTTTGAGGTAGAGTACTCTGCATCTCGGTTAGTAGAGTTAAAGAGGTATGTTTCAGTAAAGTTTTCCTTGGAAAACTGCTGTGGCTCACCATAGAAAATCTCGCTTCCAGAAGAGTTAGTTATCTCCAGAGACATGTTGGTGAAAGACATTTCTCCTGAATTAAACGGAAGGAAAGAGAAATAGCCGGAACCTCCCTCCCCTACAACATTTCTACCACTCTGACTTCCAGCAAAATCAAATCTGTAAGCCGTAGTTCCACACGTAGCATCAACACCTACCGAAACATCAGATTGATCACTATCCGTAGCCGATAAACTCAGCGAAGCCATGAAAACTAGGGTCAATACCATCAAGATCATCGGAAAATTGTTTCTCATGTTACCGCCTCGTAAAACACATAACTGAAAACCAGCAGCACACCCAGCAATAGTGCTGGATTTACTCCTTCACCAGACTCTTTCTTATCGAGTTCTTCCTGTTCACTAGTTTGGTTTTCTTCAGTTAAACTGTTTTCCTCAGAATCCACATCATTTTCCTCAGAAACATTTCTCTCAGCAATATCTCTATCTTCAGTCTCTCCACCAATGAGGCTGCCTTCAAAGTTATAATCCGGAGAATTTTCCGTCAAGTAACTGAAAGTATACTTTCTCTCATGAACCACTCTTGGAGTAGCCCTGCCCTCAGCACTCCCACTTCCATACGCCCTAAGAGTTACAGGAACCTCATATGACTGCCTAACCGGGTCAACAGAACTAACTCTGATACTGAACTCTTTAACAGGTATATTCTGACCCTCACGGTTTATACTTCTAGAGATATTCTCCGGCTCAAACTCAAACTCTTCAATATATGAAATATTCAATCCTTCTTTTTCTGGAGCATCGAGTTCAATCTTGCTGTACTCATCTGATGCAAAACCCACAGTATAACTTGTCTCAGGTCCTTGTTTTTCCATTTGGCCGTGAAAAGTTGCTACTGTGGAGGCTGCAGAGAAACTAAACAACATTACCGCCAAAATCAGTATTTCAGTTTTCATCACTGTGTCCGATTGGCTTTAAAGGTCATAGTGCCTGTGTATCCACCATTGATGATCCCATAAGGCACATTCAACCAGTAGTAAAGGTTTTTAGTTGTTCCCGGCCTCAAATTAGAGTCAAGCAGCGAATAACTTGTTGTGAAGTTCTTAGGGTTGCTTCCATCGGAATTCTCTGATAAGTTCATGTTTACAGGATCTATAGTATAATTACTGTCTTTTTCAGAGACAAGAGGTGAAGCCTTAAACCAGAGATTATCCACCGTGTTACTATCTTCCTCCACAGTTAGGTTGTAGCCTTCAGAGTTGTTTTCTGCAGGATTCTGTTTCTCACCAGGATCTAAGACACCAAAGTCGACCACATTCCAGTCGATATCAATCATCAAGATATCCCTTATTTCGATAATGTTATCCTGTGTGTTATTCGATTCTACACCCGAGTAACTTGAGGAAGCACTGAAGTCAAGCGCATGGAAAGTATTTTGGTCGCCCGTAGCGTTTACATCCCACTCAACAGCACATGATTGTCCTTCCAGAAGGTTTGAGCAGGTACTATTTTGATCTATAACTTCAAATTCAGATCCGGTAAAGGGTTCCTGGTCCGTTGACTCATTCCGGCGAGGCTCAGCTCTGATATCTCCGCAGTCACCATCAATACAGTTTATAGTGCCGTTCAAGTTGAAAATTCTGTTGTTCTGTACGACAGAATTATTAGATGGACTGTCTATATCCGGATCAATGAAGCCATATATCAAAGTCTTTAATTCGTGATGATCTTCATCAGAGGTATCTGAGGATGTAGAAGCATTTAAAACTTGGTTGAAAGTATTTGTTGAGTCCTGAGATATATTTACTATGTATTGGGCGGTCATCGAATCATTTACAGGAACTTCTCCTCCATTACCGGTGCTCCATCCTACTGCACCTGAGGAAAAAGTTCCTCCAGTATAAGTTGTACCGTTAACATTGTAGAAAATATCTTCTGACTCGTTGATGCTCCAAGACTGATTTAGAGTTCTATGTTCCAGAGTATCATCAGTTGTGAGTATCCAGGAGTCAGATCCTTGATTGGAGACATTGAACGAGAATCTGTATTCATTTGGATTACTCTGATTTATTTGGAAAGTCTTATTCAACCCCTCATCCACAAGTGTGCCATCGTTTTCCTGGTCCTGTACTCCAGAAACATTGTAGATCTGGATATTTTCGATCTGTGGCAGTGGCGCTTCAACTCCGGAGGTATATCCCGAAAATTGGGTTATGTTGTAGCTGAAGGTCGAGCCTGAGTAGCTTGTCTCGAACTGTGAAGTGTCCTGTACCTCCCAAGACGAGCAGTCGCCGTTCTGTATTGACGTGCAGCGGGAGATACTATCTGGTTCATTCCTGCTGACCTCGAACTCTGCTTTTGAGAAGTCAAAGCTTTGATCTGTGTAGTATAGCGGATCTGTGTCAGTTAGGAAGTTTTCTTCCGGATTTTCATTTCGGTATATTCTAGGTCTGTAATCGAAGTCCTGGGTTATCGAAAAGTTGTGAACGGTAACATCTGGTCCGTTATCGAGTTGCTGGATCAGAGTATAGTTTTCTCCATCGTTCAGATTTGCCTCCAGAAATCCTGATGAACTCGCTACCTCAGTTCCATCCTGTTCCACAGTTAACTGAGCATCAAGTCTTCCATCAGTGTCCTGTACCTCAACCGTCAGGTTGGATCCAGCTGCTGTACCTGCGAATAACACCAGTAATATAGGGATCAAGATTTTTCTGTGCATGTAGTTGAGAATTGTTGCTGGAGTCTTTTAGATGTATATGACAGTGATGCCTGTCACCAGACCAAGTATTCCGATTAGGGTTGTCCACTGGTATGTTGTCTGCGCATTTTCCAGTTCTATAGAAAGATTCTGCACCCCTTCAACTGAGCTAGAAGCATATTCCAAGTCTGCTATTACCTGTTCTATTCCCTGACCCTGTATAGTTGCTCCTGTTGCTGCCAGGCTTTCCATACTCTGTTGAAAACCATCTGAACCAACCAGTCCAGCCGTAGTTTCCAGTCTTTCAGTTGAATTTGATGCTTGCTGTACTGCACCGTTTATCGTGAAGAGTGCGTGGACTGAGACGACTAGAAGAGCTAGTGAGGCTACTATCATCACTTTCCCGAATTCTCTTTGATCGAACCAGTATTCGTATTCGAGTTCCTGTATCTTGTTTTTCAGGTTTTTCGGTGCCTCTGTATCCATGTTCTGAGTCTTTTGGATACTGGAATTTTAATTAGTGGGGTTGATTTTTTGTTAAGGCTTTAAGCTTAAGGCGCCTAAATCTTGTGTATGACAGTTAAGATTTGGATGGTTTTTGAGGCTGTAGCGGCGACCGAGGATGCTGTAGAAGACTCTTTGGACGATCATTTGGAGAAGTTGGAGAGCGAGTCCGAGGTAGAGATAACTGAGTCTAATGTTGATGAGGTTTCGAAGGTTGAGGATCCTCATCCTGATCTTGAAGAGGGTTTTTCTCAGGTTGCAGAGTGTAAACTTGAGGTTGAGACATTCAGAAAATGCATTCAGGTCACATTTGATTATGGACCGACTTATGTCCAGGTTGAGGGACCTGAGAAGTATGAGATGGATTTGAAGGAAGGTCAGGAAAGCCTTCAGCAGGTTGCAGATGTGATGCATAAGTATGCACAGATGGGTGTAGGAGGCGTTTTAGTATCTAAGTCGACAGAAGAACAATGAAAACAAAATACTTGATCTTAACTTTTTTAGTATTGTTGACAGTTTCTTTGGGAGCAGCTACTACTATCTCTCAGGAAGATGTAGCTGTTGATCTAAGAGATAACAATGTTTCAGTTGTCATGAAGGTAGATACTTTGACTACTACCACATTCAACTATCAGACCTCACACCCCGTAGACGATTTAAGAGTTAAGATTAACGGAGAGAGAGTAGAATGCAGTAACACTGAATTAGCTATCGGTACAAACATCAACTGCGATACATCTGTCTCAGAGAATTTCACAGTAAATATAGACTACACTACAAGCGGCTTGACCACTTCCCAAGGCGATATAAGCGTTTTCCGTTACAGCCAGTCAATCTACCGACCGATCAAAAATTACAGTTTTAAAGTGATTCTTCCCGAAGGAACTGGCTTAGTTGACCAAGCTAATGCCACCACAAGCGTTGTAAACCCTGAAACCGGAGAGCTTGGCAATATGAATGGCAGAAGATTTTTTGTAGAGTGGAACAGTCAGCCAGAACTGGGAGAGCCTGTTAACTACAAAGTTCTTTACGAACCGCTTCAGGAAAAGGAAAAAGAGGACAGTTCTCTGATAATTCCTGGAAGTGTACTGGGTTTGTTGCTGATAGTTTTGATTTCGTACATGGTTTATCGACGGAAGAATGCGGTTAAAACCTCAAATCAGTTGGATGAGTTGTCAGAGGATTGCAGACTGGTTGTGGAAATGTTGCAAGAAGAGGGCGGTGAGATGTTGCAGAAGGATATCGTTGAGGAGTCTGAGTATTCCAAGGCTAAGATTTCTGGAGTTGTGTCAACCTTGGTAGATGAAGATATCGTTTCAAAGGAGAAAGAAGGCAGAAGCAACAAGGTATCCTTGAATAATGAGTTTAGAGATTAAAGGGCTTTGTTAATCGCCCAGAACTGTACTTCTCCTTCAGAGCTTCTTCTGCAGACGCATTTAAGTTCTGCGCTTTCCTCTACTTTATCACTTAAGTTGAACTCTACGGTTCCTGGTTCAAAACAGGCTATAGCTCCTGAGAGACTTGTGTTTTGCTTTATAGCAGCCTCGGTTTTTTCGCAGTATGATTGTTTTGGTTCTTGCTGCATCGATGATGCGACAAAACCCGTGATCAGTCCTAGAAATATTGCTGCTAAGAAAATTTTGGTTTGATTGTTCATATCCTGATTGTTGAGGCTTCGTCTTTTTAAGCTACTCGAATGCCAGTTTCTCAGATCCAAAGAAGTTTAACAGGAATCCTCCGAATATTGCGGCGATGTTTGCTGCAGGCTCCCAGACATTCAGCAATCCGATCAGTACAAATAGCAGGATTTCATAGATGGCGAATCCTCCTAAATTGACTAGGAAGAAATATGTGTACTGGTGTTTGAAGGATTTAGTGGATTTGGAGAAAGTTATTTCTCTGTTCCAGAAAAAGTTCCACTGCAGAGCACCTAGAAATGCTAATCCTCCTGCAATACTGTAGTGAAAGTTGTTTTGGATTGCTGCAAGAAATATGACTGAGTTAACTAGTACTCCTGTAGCACCGACACCCATAAATTCAGCTGCATTCACCAGTCTTTTGGATTGGGGTCTGGTTAAGCCTAGCCGGTTGAACAGTATTGATCCGACATGCTCCATGTACTCTACTATTTCAGCCAGTCCAAGCTTTGAATCACCACTTTTTCTTTCTCCGAAGCTGAACTGAACCTCTTCAATATCCAGATCATTGCAGTGAAGAATCTCAAGCAGTATCTTAAAACCTTCAGGATCCAAGTTTTCTGAGTCAACAGCATCCTTATTGAATGCAAAGAACCCGCTCATAGGATCTGAGAGCCGCATAGGATACATCACGATTTTTGCGGGAATAGCGGCTCCCCTGTTAATAATCTTTCTGGAAAGCTTCCAGTGTTCAACCGAATCCTTTTCCTTGAACCGAGAACCTACTGCGATATCGGAGCCCGAGAGTTTCTGGATAAGTTCTGGTATTTTTTCTGGAGGATGCTGCAAGTCTGCATCCATCACGACAATTTGATCTCCTTTGGCTTCTTCAAAACCTTTTATTACACTTTGAGATAGCCCATGGTCCTTTTCCCGGACGAATACATTTACAGGATAGTCCTGTGAAAGTTCCTCGGCTTTTTCAGCCGTACCATCCGGACTGTCATCATCTACAAGAAGAATTTCGTAGTCTCGATGATTCAGGGCGTTGTCTACTTTATGGAAAAGTTGTTCTAGGTTTTTCTTCTCGTTATATGTGGGGGTTATGACTGAAATCATTTGGAGGCAAATACCTTTATTCAGAGGAGTTTTCTATTATCTGGTTTAGGTCGTTTCTTCCTCTGAAGCCTGTGTACAGTTTCTCATCTATAACCAGAGCAGGATACTCTTCGACTCCGTATTTGGTTTCAAGGTAGTTTATTGTATCCATGTTGAGGCTAGTGTCAAGCGGATAGATTACAGTGTTGTTACTGTTTCTGGCTGTCTGTGATAAGACTGCTCCTTGATCCTTACAGGTCTGGCAGTCGTTTGAGTAGAAGTAGACTACCTCAGTGTAGTTCTGCTGACAGTTCTCCTCCAACCTCTTTACCTGTAAAAGGTTCTGCACCAGCAAATTCATGTATCTCTTTTTCAAAACAGAATACTTAGAGTTCTTAATTTTCCTAGAGTTTTCGTACTGTGCTACGTCTTTCCTAAGCTCCTGAGATTCCTTTACAGTTCCGTTAACCCATTTTTTCATTGCGTTGCAGCTCGGATTTGATTCAGTTGATAATTGGTACGATAAGAGCTGCGAGCGTTGATCAACTTCTATTTCCTGAATTTCCTGTTCAAGAGCACCAACCTTGTGGTCGCTGAGTTGCTTGCCTGCCAGGAAGATTGTTCCAATCAGTATTACTGTAGTTAGTAATCCTATTACGACGTATTCCCAGTCAAAATTTCTTTTCACCATTCTTTACCTCCATTTGCGATCTCTTTGATTAGAGCAGCGATCCAAAATACTGCGTAGGTCGGTCCGTAAATACTCAAAAACAACACATAATGTACTTTCCGTTCCAGTAATTTAAATTTCTCATCAGCACTCTTTATACTCAACACCAGCATCGCAAAACCTGTTATGCCCATAACCAGGTAAAATATGTGGAAAACAGACAGCTGGAAGATGCTTAACCTGAAACCTGGTGAAAATGATCCAAGCAAAAGATAGTTGTTAACAGCGTCAAAAATAGAGTTGAAAATCCGTATCACCATGTGGGATGCTAGGAAAACAATTGTAGAAGTTAGAATCAAGTTAAAAGGCAGTATAACAAGACCAAGATTTCCAAACTGGGGATTAAACCAGAGATCCTTGTACCTAAGGTTATTACTGATGTAGCCCCTGTACCATCTCAGGCGTTGATTAAACAGTCCTCTAAAACTATCAGGAGATTCGGTTATAGTGAATGCGTTCGTGGTGCTTCTCAGTTTACCTCCGTTTTTGAACATTCTGAAGGCTATTTCCATGTCCTCTGTCAATGTTTCTTCGTCCCATCCGTCCAGTTCCTTCAGGTACTGTGTTTCATAGATGCTTCCTGGACCTGGCATAACCCATTGGGCGTCAAAAATCGCGAAAAGTTTTCTCAACAGTATATTGTATGTGAACTCCGTCCAAATCATCTTTTCCGCCCAACTCTCAGGGTTACGCACCTTCATAGCAGGCGTCACACCTTTCACATCTTCCTCCTCAAAGTATCCAACCATATTTTTCACCATGTCTTTATCGGCTATGGAGTCAGCATCCATACAGGCCACGAGATCAGTATCCACTCTTTCAAGAGCCTGGTTCATTGAATTAGCTTTGCCTGTGTTCGGCTTATCGATTATCTCTATCTCGTCTTCAAATTTTTCCAGTTCTTCGAGAGTTGAGTCTTCAGATCCATCGTTTATCGCAATTATGTCAATTTCTCCTTCATAGCTCTGGTTTAACAGAGAATTTATGCAGTCGCTGACATGTTCCTTTTCATTGTATGCTGGTACGAGAAAAGTCAGTGAGGGAAATGTGGATGTCTCAGGATCGGTCTTGACCCTGTTGCGGTTGAATAGGTAGACAGATAGCATCATGGAAGCGGAAAAAATCATTACTCCAAATACAGCAAAATAGGTCAGGTCAATTAACTCCATGGTGTGAGTTTAGATTACCCCAGAATATTGATAAAAGAATAATTCGTCCACTGCAACAGAAAACAGATTAACTTTCAACCCTTCTTCAGCGAAAGCTATTTGCTGTAGTAAAAGAGATGAGATTTACCACTGAAAGATTTTACTTTACTGAAGTCCGATCGCGAGACCATTTCCTCATATGACGGGTTCTGGAATCTTGTGCTGTTGGCATAGTAAACATATCCTGACTGATTGAAGTAGTTGTCTAAAAGCTGCTCAAAGCTATGGTAGTTAGGCAGCTGCATTATCTGTCTCTTAGAGTAGTAACCCAGTATCGGCTCATGGAAATTCGTGTAAAGCACCGCGTCCTCAGAAGTATTTTCCCTCATCCATAATGCTGTCTGAGCCTCAGGATAATAAGTAGAGGAATATGTAGTACCATGTTCTAAAACACCTTCACCAGCTTCAGTTGAAATTGTTGGAGTAAATACAAGAGCAGATAGAATCAAAAAGATGTAGAACCTTTTATCGGTAAAAATGTTTCTAAAGCCGGCAGATGCGAGGATAGCAGCGAAAGGTATTGCAGGAAGGAGGAAACGCGGCTCTTTATTCCTTATTACAAACTGCATAATCAGGTAGAAAAACCCTGGGACAATCAGAGGCAAGAAATTCTCAAACCTGTCGGCATCCATAGTTAGAATATAAATCAGGGAGCCTGCAAAGAAGACGGACGGTATAAGAACATCAAGGCTTGTTAAATAGGTCATCATAGGATCAGTTAGACCTCTATCCGACCAAGCATAGATAAATGTAGAGAAAAAACCGCCATAAGTCAACTTGCTCCACACCAGGTAGGGAGACATCGTGAAAACACAACCTATTACAGCCAAATAATTATTTTTATCCATTAAAAGATCCAAAGCCAGTTTTTTAGGTTTTCTAAACCCTTCAAACGATTTAAAAGCTAGAAGCGATATGCCTAAAATCGGAAGGATAACTAGCGAAGTGAACTTCATGAGCACAGCCAGACCAGCTGAGACTCCGGTAAAAAAGTACATGAAACTAGTAAGCCTTCTTTCAGATGATTGAGTGGCTCTGTAGAATATGAAAATTGTCATCAACCATAGTACAGGCAATAAGGCATCTACCATTATATCTCCTGCCATCTTTATTCGTAAAGGAGAAAGTGCATATATGAGGGCTGCTCCAACTCCGACTTTACTGTCGAAAAGGTCTCTGCCAAGACAGTAGGTAAGTAATATTCCTATTGCTGAAAAGGCAGCCACGAAAATGTGGGCGGATACAATGCTGTGGCTTAACGAGAAGACAGCTCCAAGCATCAATGAGAATAACGGAGGTCTTATATCAAATTCATTAAACGTGTTCGGGCTCTCCCCTGCCAATATTTCGCCATGCTGGAGGTATACTGTTTCATCCCAGTAATGGTATCCTGTGTTTACCGGGAGAAGACCTGCTAAGAAACCTAGCAAGAATATGGAGATCACTGCCAAGTGAACCGGTTTTATTTCCTCAGTTATTTCCCGAATCTCCATGGCTTATCAAATGATATTGGACTCGAATTTTTAGTTCTTCATTATTTCGCGTAGGAATACTGTTGCGTAGCATCCTTTCGGAAGGTCAAATCTTACGCGCATCTTGTTCTTAGCCATGTTAAGGTCGTCCTCTTCTACTTCTGCTACCTTGAAGTTTCTGAAGTCTGCAAAAGCCCTTCTCAAACTGCCTTCGGAGGCAAGTTCAGGTACCTCTGGCAGCCTGAAATCGTCTCTATCAACCTCTTCCTCCTCCATAACCTCTTGGAGAACTTCATCCGGCTTGTTGTCGTTGAATTCTGTTTTGTACCCTACAAGAGGAATCTCGTATTCTTCATCGTACCAGTCTTCTTCAATTAGGCGAGAAAGAGTTCTGTTGAAAATCCATGATTGATAAGCGTGGACGAAAAGTGTTTGAAGACCTTCAGGCAGTCTCTTGATAGCCCCTTGATAGTCTCCAGGGTTCTTGGTCAGGTGATACAGCAGAGTCTTTTCATACTGGAATTTCTCTGGGAACCTTTCTGCTGCTCCTTCAACCTCTCTGGTCTCCCAAAGCTCTTCCCTAACCTTTCTGATTGACTTGTACTCTTCATCGTATGGCTTAGCAATGTACGTCCACACTGCTTCTTCAAAGTCTCCTTTAAGAATTAAGCGTCCGACCTGATGAGTTATAGGTCTTGCCGAACCAAATCTTTGCTCACCAAAGTAGTTAGGCATCTTTCCACCAAGTTCATCAACAATCTTTTGGCTTCTATCTTTTATATCGTCAGCAGGCAGCTTGAGGTTTCTTACAGTTATTTCAAACCTGTTGGCGGAGAGATTTCCCAGTCCTATCTTACCTCCTTTCCCGATTACCTCAATGTCAAACTCGTCAGTATATACATTTCTGACTTCTTCCTCTTCAACGCCTTGGATAGAAACGTACTGTTCTGTGACCGCTCTCTTGTCCTTGTTGCCTGCGTAGCCTATCCTGTTTCGAGAAATATGGAGCATCTTGGAGAGTTTATCGACCGCATCCATCGTAGTCATGTTCTGTTTTCTTAACTTGACGATAAGATGATCGCCTTCTCCAGTATCATGAGAAGCAAGTTCTTTAACTATGAAATCATCTACCTGTTCCTTGATTTCTCCTTTAATTCCGTAAGTATCCGAGTAATGGTTCCAGTCCATTTTGGTGAAGTCTATATCGATGATAGAGTCTTCTTCCATTTCTTCTGTCTCCTCAGGTTCTTCGTTCATTTGATTAATTTTAGTTCGCCCGTAATTTGATCGATTTTATCTGAAGTCGCTGGTCCAATACCCAGAGCCGTGTTCGTTCCTGGTTGTACCTCTGTGTGACCAGCATCGGTGATTAAGGCAGCCGGCACTTGTAAAGTTTTTGCTTCCTCCAATTTTTCCTGGAAAGTATCTTCGCCCGCCTTAAGAGCCACTTTCTTTCCTCCTTGGCTCTCCCAGTCAGCCCTCAACTCATCGTCAGCTTTTTTATAAGCCTTTAACGACGCGTGAGAGGCTTGGGCAATCATTTTGCCGGTTGACATATCCAGATCGCTGCGTAGGACAATCACTTGTTTTAATTCGCTCATATGATATACACAGCACTCCTGCCTTTTGTATAATAGTATTCAAAAACTCATTCTTTATTTACCTTTTGGTGACAAACAACCCAGTGTTGTCTTCGATTAAGATAAAGTGGTTGGGTTCGCCCAGATTCGAACTGGGGATCTTCGCCTAACTTACTCGCTTATACGTAGGTTCGTAAAAACTCTCACGTGATGCGGTTGTAAGGGCGACGTCATAACCAACTAGACCACGAACCCTGTGAATCGTGTAATATAGTTAGGTATAGTTAAGTCTTAAAATACCCTGTCTCTAATCCACCTCTTTCGACAGAATAGGATCATAAACCACCTCATCAGATGAGTAGAACGGGTAGTAAATCAGCGAGACATCTGAAGCCTCCAGCCGTCCGGAAACATCACTCTCCTCAATCTCATAATCGATTATCTCACTTTCGTTGACATCATCCTCGATCTTCTCCAGGTTGAAAACTGATTCAACAACCTCCTGACCATCCAAAAACCCTTCATCCTGCAGCTGCTCTATTTTACCCGCTACCTTGGATATTCCAACATCAAGATCATCAACAATCTCTTGCTTATCCTTTCCACTATTTATACGGTCGAAAACCTTCTTAGTGAGGCTTTGCAGCTTTTTTCTGTCCGCCTTCTTTTTATCCTTAACCCCATCAATCAACATCTTCTCATTATCATTCTGCACCAGATAGAACGGATAGTAAGAGCGTGAGAACTTCTCACCATATTGTTCTTCGACTTCCTGAAGAGAATCACGAGGACTGAAGTAAGTGATCTGCGTCTTCTCCTCGTAACTGTCGCCTGTCTGCGTTTCACCACCATGCTTGGATTTACGCGTCCTTACAGAAGTCATAACAGGATACTCGTTACCTAAGGCAAAGCAGACGCCAGGAGGCAGGGATTTTATCATAGACTCAACCTCCGAGTTGATACCTTCAAAAGACTTCGAAATCGCTTTCAGATCGTTAGGATTAGTTACACGCAAGATAAACTGATTGTTGCACTGGCTTAGTACATTTTTGTCGATACGAGCCGGTCTCTGACTGATAACTCCCATACCCAAGCCGAACTTCCTTCCTTCCGAAGCAATCTTCCTCATTATGTCATTACTGAGAGTCTGACCAAAGCCTTTCTCCGGTACAAAGTTGTGCGCCTCCTCCATAATCATCAGGAAAGGCGGAATCCTGTTCTTCTTCCTCAAGTCGAAAAGCTTCTTCGCAAGCATGTAAGCAGTCATCTCTGTAGCCTCAGGCTCCACCGCCCGCAAGTTAATGATTGTAGCTCTTCCTGGCTCGACCAAATCTTTCAAGTCTATCGGATCCTTACTAAACAAACCTGATTCTTCCAACTGCTCCAAATAATTCAGTAGATTCCACTTAGCAGTTGAATCTTCCTGTGAAACCGCGTCCTCGATATCGAGAAGACCATAGTCCTCATCTTTATCCTTCAAACGCTTCAAAGCATTGTAGAGGACCCCCATCTGAGAGTTAGTCAACGAATCAGGGATAAGAGTCATTAATTCCTTCTTGGAGAGATTCAGCGAGGAGAATCGAAGCGGTAAAGCATCAGGATTAATCTCAGTATTCGGAGAGTACTCCTTCACCTCATAACTTCTCTGCTCCTCCTCGTTCTCAGGATTAGGATGTTGAAGCGACGAATACTCTCCGTGAGGATCAAGTATCAATACCGGAAAGTCATCCTCAAGCATTTCCTCAATTAAAACACCAGTAAGATAGGATTTACCTGCTCCAGTTTGTGCCAGGACAGCAAAGTGCTTGTAGAACTCTTCTGGGTCGACATGAATATCTATTTCTGGATTGGTTTCAAGATTACCGATGTTAAGTCCTTTGTCGTCGAGACCCAGTGTTTCTGATATTAGTTCTTGATCTGCCTGGTAGACGATTGAGTCTGGCTCTATTACTCTTCGTGGTGCTTTAGTTAAGCCCTTGTCTCTGTATCCGATTATACTTGCTTTGGCGTATGTTTCGCCGTCGGATTTTTTGGTTACTTCTTCTACCTGTGCTAGTATCCATTTTTCATTGCTCTTAACCGATACGAAGTCGAATTTTCTGACTTCTTCTGTTGCACGGAATTTAAAGTTGGAAGTATTGACCTCTCCTTCTATTGTTCCTACCTGCATACTTGAACCTTTCTCAGTGAATATTCATAAAATCCTTCGCCCTGTTTGTTACAGGTTTTAAGAAGATGCGTGGACCAGTGTTAGTCATGAATCTGGAGTTTTCAGACAATGTTCGGAAAGATGTTTTCTATCTAGGGGTTTGTGCAGTTCTTGTAGTTAGTGCTGCAGCGTTAAACAATTATTATACTCCAGATGACCCTTTGAAAGTCGGTTATACGGAAGTCGAGACTAACTGTATCGGTATGGATGTAGGTGTCTGTCTGGGCGTCCAGAAGCAGGACCATACTACCTACAACTACGATAATTATACTGAGGTTGAGCCAGGGACTGAAAACTTTTACCGCAGGGTTGAGTCCGAGCTCATGATGCAAGCATACAATATCTGCGACGCTGATATGAGTGGTATGGAATGGACTGATCAGGCAGAGTACAGGAATCAGACCGGAACGGAATGGCTGGAAAATGAGAATGTATCACTGCTTAAGTGTGAGCAGACATTCCATAGAAATATCACTGCCTCGAGATAGGTTAATAATTTCTTCTATCCTCTTCTAACATGTGAGGCTTTTTCTCTGCAGGCACGGACAAACAGAGCACAACTGTACAGATACTATTCAGGGTCAGAGCGAGTCCAAGTTAACTGATAAAGGATTGAAACAGGCAGAGGCACTAGGTAAAAGGCTGAGGTCAGAGGATGTAGATTTTCTATACTCTAGTAGTATGCCTAGGGCTGTCAAGACTGCGAGGAACAGTTGGAAGTTCAGGCAGGAAAACTGCAACATCAATCTTTTTTCTTGGAGTGAGGAAAGAGGATGGATGATCGAATACCTGAACAAGACGGTCCATCTAGAGGATTTGTAGAGCGTTTAAAAAATTCCGGTTGCAGATTTCTTTTATAAGAGGTTGATTAAATTATGTCAGAGCATGTTGAACGAACTTTCGTGGCTTTAAAACCGGACGCAGTTAAGAGAGGGATTGTAGGAGAAATCACATCCCGTTTTGAAGATGCAGGTTTCAAGATCTGCGGGATGAAAATGGTTCAAGCCACAGACCAATTACTAGAAAAACACTATGAAGAACATGTCGATAAACCTTTCTACGATGGTCTAGCTGAGTACATGAAACAAGGTCCTATCGTCGCAATGGTATTGGAAGGAGTTCATGCTGCTGAAAATCTGCGGAAGATCGTAGGCGATACAGACGCTTCGGAAGCACATCCAGCAACTATCAGAGGTCGCTACGGACACATGTCAATGGATCACGCAGACGACGCAGGACGGACATACAAGAACCTGGTCCACGCATCAGAACCAGAAGAAGCAGAAAGAGAAATCGAAATCTGGTTCACAGAAGACGAACTACACGACTACAGTACATCTCACGAAGACGAAGTACAGTAAGAAAAAAGAGAATTTAAAGGAGGGGTTTTTACCCTCTCCTTCCTCACCTTAATTTTTTGATTAAAATTCTATCAGTTTGGTGCAGGCGTATTATAGGCATCGTAAACCGAGTAAATCCAGATAATTGGATATATTAGGAAACCTATCAATACGAGAGCTAGTAAGCCGCTGATAAATGCTCCCAGCATCAGTCCTATACCTTTCCATACCTGTCCCTTTATAATCTGTCCCAGACCAGGCAGGAAGAAAGATAGGAGAGCCGGAATACCGTATGTATCATCTGCCATAACCCGTTTATAAAGAACAACTCTCAAAAAGCTGGTTCAAACATTCCAATACATGAGCGACAACCGACTCTACAGATCTGAAGAAGACAAAATCCTCGGCGGAGTGTGCGGAGGAATAGCAGAAGTCTACGACTTAGACCCTTCCCTAGTAAGAATAGCTACATTACTTCTTGTAATAGGTCAAATAGGAATTCTAGGCTACATAGCTGCCTGGCTGATAATCCCAACCGAAAGCGAAGTCAAGAACCACAAAAATGTCAAAGATGTAGAAGCCGAAAAAGTAGAAGACGAAGAAGAGGAATAAAACAGGGCGTCAGCACTCAAAAATTAGCTGCTGAAAGCGATGCTCAGAAGAGCATGGCTTATGTTGATCAAAATGACAGCAGTTTGTCCCGCAGGGCTCATCATCCGCCCACACACTCTACTTCTTCAATTTCTCATTTATTTTCTCTAAATCCAGCTCGAATCCTGCTGTCGGCTTATCCAGCTCCCAGTTCTCCAGGATTTCCTCGGAGAACTGACCTATGAACCCTACTTTTTCATCTTCGACAACTACTTCTCCTGTCCTTGCATCCATGAAGAACGGTTTTTCACCATCTCTTACTTCCAGGTCCATACCCAAGTCTCTCTCCAAGACTTGAAGCATTTTTCGGGCATCTGTGAAGTCTGTCTCTTCCCCTATCTGTACATAGACCATTTTTGTCTTGTTTGAGGAGCCTGAAGCTGAGTCATCGAGTACTGCGACATTACCTGTTTCAAAGAACTTCTGAGGATAACCTCTATGCTTGTTCTGTTTCAGTACTTCGAGTAGGGAAGGAGTCATCAGGTTTCTTAGTGCCGAGTACTCTTCAGAGATTGGATTGTCGACTTTGACAAACTCCTCGTCTTCTGCACCGATCTTATCTGTAAGATTTTCCCGATTGTCGTGGACATAGGTCATCGCCTCGAGGGCACCGGCTCCGCTCATTATATCGCGTACTACCTGGGCAGTATCCTCTACTTCCTTCTGTCGACCGATTTGATCGACTTCAGGCAGCTCAGGGTCAATGTTAGTGTATCTGTGGGCGATTATGACATCTTCAATCAGGTCGTACTGATGCATTACATCGTTTCTGTAGCATGGAACTTCGACACGGATATTTTCACCGCCCTCCGCACCGTACTTCATCATCTTCAACCGTTCAATAATATCAGACTTCTCCAGGTCTAGACCTGAGACATCCTGGAAGTAGTCTACATCCAGCTCCATCTCCTCTGGAGTTAAATCAGGTAGTTCTTCGCCATCAACTGTTGCTGACTCTATATCGCCGTCCCTCTCAGCCAATGCAGTCGTCAAAATATTCAAAGCCTTCAATACTGTATCCTTATCTTTTCCAGTTACATCGATGAAGATGTCCTCAGTACCGGTTTCAACTTCTGTTAACTGGTTGTTGATGATCGGCGGGAAGCTGAGAACTCTTCCTTCAGAATCTTCAATTATCGGGTATCTGTCCTCATCATCTAGAATCCAGGCGTATTCCTGACCCTTTTCGTGTTCATCTAGGATTTCTCCAAGCTGCATATGCTTATCGTATTCGAGCGGCTTGAATGAGACCTGTTCAGGTTCAACGGCTTTGTAGGTGAACGGAGCTTCTACCGTGGAAAGATCATGAAGACCTATCGCCAGTTTATCCCTCTTCCTGCCCATCGTCTGATGCATCTTCTCCTGCAACTGGATCAAACCATTGATAACCTTCTTAGAAAGGTCCAAGTTCTTGACAACTGCTCCACCAATGTGTGGTCGAACTTCTTCGACAGAGTCATCTACTTCGACTTCAATACTTCCTTCTTCTACTTTGTATTCTGTTCTACCCTTTTCTATATCAAAGAATCCTCTGTATGCACGGGCTAAGCCTTCCACAGACAATAAGTCAGGTCTGTTAGGATAGGTTTCAACCTCACATACATTTCCGTCGATGCTATGCCAGTGGGCTCCGAGGAATGAAGCCTCTTCGATCAGTTTTTCGTCTTCAAATTCTCTTTTTACCAGGGTGTCAAATTCTCTCTTGTCAATTTCAAGTGTTGCCATTCTCCATTCACCTTTTCCAGTCCGGTCTCCATACCGGCGTCTCGTTTATGATTTCGATGTCGTTTCTGTAGAGTTCTCTGATGTCTTCAAGTCCTGCTGCCATGAATGCTATACGCGGTATTCCTAATCCCCATGCTAGGACTTTTGCTTCGAATCCAAGCATTGGTTTGGCAACCTCTGGACGGAACATTCCTGCTCCCCCCATTCCAAGCCATTCTTCAGCCTCCTCATCCCAGACCTGGACCTCTACACTCATCTCAGTGTAAGGATAATAACTCGGAATAAGTCGGAACTTGTCATACCCCATCTTCTCGAAGAACTTCGAGATATATCCTTTCAGATTCTTGAAGTTCAAGTCTTTCCCAACCACTATTCCATCAGTCTGGTAGAACTCCGCTAGGTGTGTTCTGTCTACTGTTTCATTTCTGAAGTTTCTGCCTACGATGAAGAACTTCTTAGGCAATTCTTCTTCGTTTATATCAATATCATGAAGTCTTCGGGCTGAAATCGCTGTAGTATGTGTCCTGATAACATTTTTCTCGGCTTCTTCATGGCTCCAGTCTCCACCGTAACCTGTGCTTCCAGTTTCCCAACCGTTTTCATGCGTCTCTTTGATATGATTTACTTTGTCGCCGTACTCTGATAGATCAGCTGTCTCAGGGTTTTCAACGAAGAATGTATCATGTAATTCCCTTGCTGGATGGTCTTGTGGCGTGTAAAGTGCGTCGAAGTTTAGGAGGCTTGGAACTACATAGTTTCCTTCCATTTCTTCGAAGCCCATTTCCAGCCATGTCTGCCGTGCAAAACGAAGAATTTCCTTGTAATAATGTTTTTTACCAGTAGTAGGTGTTTCCGCCTGGGCTTCGACATTGAAGTCTTCTTCGATCTCTTCTATATCTATTTTTTCGCCTTCTTCAGTTAGATAAAGCGTCTTTGTTTTTTGAGGCTCTGAGCTGATAAGTCCTCGCTCTCCTAGTTCATCATCGAAGTTTTCATTCTCCAGTTTTTCCTTTACTGGGTCGATGTCGATGTTTTCTCCTTTATCTGTTTTTGAGACTTTTCCGTTGTCGATTTCGATCCAGCCTTTCTGCTTGGCTTTTCCGACACCGATGTTTGTGTTGCCTGTAAGGTCTGAGATTGGAGTAATGCCAGAGTCAAGCTGTTCAAGAATGTTGTGTTCTGGCGATCCGTTCTCCAGAACTTTTTCTCCTTTTTCTGTTATTTCCTGGATTATTTCTTCTTGTTCTTCTGTCTTGACCAAGTTTTCTTCTTCTAGTTCTAGAAGAGCTCTATTGACTGTTGCTTGGTCGAAGCCTTCTTCTTCGAATTCTGTCACTGATTTTTCTCCGCTTTGCTTGAGTTTTTCTAGTACGCGGATTGCTTGGCTGGAAAGTCTCACAAGCTAGGTATCTAAACGAATTTTAAATAGGTTTCACGCTGTCTCCAGCAAAGCCCCTGCCAGGATACAGGCAAAACCAATAAGCACCAGCTTAACCAGGTGATCCCATGTTTCCCAATCAAAGTGTTCTCGGTAGACTGCGGCCGAAATCATCGAACCAGAGATACCTGCTAGGATAAATCCTGTCATCTCCAATGTAGCATGCGGGATGTAAGCTATAGGCGTAGCAGCTTGGGAACTACCTGTTAAAACCTCGATTCCATCCAGCCTAGATAGAAGAGATGCGAAGAACTTTCCAAGAACTGAGGCATTCCAAACAAGGATAAAAGCCCCTGCAGAACCTATAACCGCGGAGACAGCCAATATTCCAAAGAATACCATCATATTATTCATGAAGATCGACATGAAGGATACTGGTTGAGTCGCCATACCTGAGATACCTGCTACCTGAGCCTGAAGCGTCAGCATATCAGGTCTTGAAAGCCCGATCATCGTGAAGCCTACAGCCTCTCCAGCAAACAGTGAAAGGTAGATCTTTATTTCCTCTAGATAGGACTCTCCTTCAGCCTTCTCATCTTCCAAAAACTTGGTGGCTAAAGGATAAACCAGTGGGATAGAGGCAAAAACCACGCTTAAAACAGAAACTTCAGAAGGAAACAATGCCTTGGCAGCGAAAAACCCTGCAGCAGAAGAAACAACACCTAACACAAACAATAAAGGAAAATTATCAGCCTGCTCTTCCCGCAAAATCAACTCTGGTAACATGAAGAAGAATTAAGAAAACGGATTTAAACCAGTTTTTCAGATGTCGAACTCAAAGTTCTCCTCAATATACTGCTCAACCTGTGGAGCGACTTCCTCTCTCTTCCTCTGATGTTCAACCAAGAACTCCTCAATCTTCTCCTTGGCAATTTGCTTAAGCTCTCCAGAGAGCATTTCTCCAGAAGCGTACTCTTCTCTAATTCTCTGAAGCTCCCCATCATCTTCGATTAAATGGAATGCAAGCAGTTCGAATACCATGTCTTCTTCGACATCAGCGCCCTTCTCTCTGTGCTCCTCAAGCGAGTCCTGGCCTCCTGTCTTTGCCTGATCAATCTTATCTTTCGCGTCCTCAACTGAATCAGTCAATGCGATATAACTTTTTGGATCAGAGGAGCTCATCTTTCCTCCCTGAAGACCTCTCATGAACTTGTTGTAGGTTGAAGCCGGTTTAACGAAGTCCTGCTCACGATACTTTCGAGCTACTTCCCGAGTTAGTCGGATGTGAGGATCTTGATCTACTCCTACAGGCACAACAGTTGGTTTAGGACCTCCATTTTCTTTGAATTGCGGTCGAAGAATGTCTGCATACTGCGTCAGAGCCGAGGAAATCTTTCCTGGATCTGCGTTTCCATAAGTTGCCTCTACCTCGTTCTGAGTAAGGTATCTTCCAAACATTTTGCTTCTAGCCAGGTGATTGTTTCCTGCCTGACTCTGGAAGTAGAAATCAACCTCTTCTAGGTCGATGCCCAGAGCTGCATAATTCTTCAGATACTGTTCTACCACAAGTTTTCTGGATTCTTCCAGACTCATCTCTCTTGTATTATATGCTTCGATGTCTGCAGCAGCGATCGTGACTTGTGCTCCCATTTCCTGGTACAGCTTGATCTGATCAACGACACATTTGTGGCCGAAGTGGAAAACTCCTGAAGGCATGATACCTGTCATCATTGCAAACTCGTTGCCTTCATCTCTGGCATCCAAGAAGTCGTCTAGACCTCTGTGACCAAAGACTATTCCTCTGCGGATAAACCTGTGGTCCGGCAATCTGTCTGCTATTTCTTCTATAGGTTCTATCCCGAATTTTTCCATTTTCTCTGAGTAGTCTCCTACCTCTACATCGCCCCAAGGATCTATATCTGGCATTTTTAGTTTACCTCTTGTTTGATTTTTCTTCGGGAGTTTGAAATAGTTAGTTTCATTCTAGGATGTCCTCCGATCCAAAAAGGACAGCTTCCTCTTCACCGTATAGAACAGCTCTTACATTCTCAGTTCGTGTAGGTTTAACTGCGTATTTTTCATCGAAGACTTCCAGCAAGTTGGATTCTGGTTCTTCTACCTGATTTATCCTCACTGCCTCTACTGCATTCTCTTCGAGATACTGTTCAAGAGAGTTCAGACTGTTGAAGGTGCTGTAAACTCTGCCATTTTCTCCTTCTTCACACACTGTGGCGTAACTACTGGTGAAAGCTACACCCGGATGAGAGTCTGAAGACTTGAATCTTGAATCCATTTTCCTAGTTCACCTAGATAACCCGTTATTCAGAAATGTTTTCAAGATTTCACAGTAGGTTTTCAGGCTTTCCGTTTCGACATACTCGTCTTTGCTGTGAAGTTTGTATCCTTCTGGTCCGAAGCATACTGCTGGAATATCTTTCTCTGTGAAGAAGCGCATGTCGCTGGCAAAGTTCTCCTTCCTGAGATCAGCTTGTTCTCCTGAAGCTTTTTCAGCCGCCGCCATTAATCTGCGAATCATCTTGTCATCTCGTGAGTTTTGCATCATAGGTGCCTCTGCCATAACCTCTGTATCTATCCCAGATATCTGCTTAATATCCTTGAGAACTTCTTCCTTCGGATAACTGGCAGAGAACCTTATATCGAGCTGCATACTTGCGGAAGAAGGTACTTTATTGACCGGACCCTCAACCGCAATATTTCCAAGATTCAAGGTGGTTGGAAAATCCTTTTTACTGTCAAAAAGATTTTTTATCTCAGCATACTTAGTCATCAGTTTTTCAGCTGCATTTTCGCCTTTCTCAGGTTTTGATGCATGGGCAGATTCTCCTTCAATAGTTATCTCCAGCTGTAAAACACCTTTCTGTTCAGTTACAATCGAAGGAAAGTTTCCAGAGTCATCAGGCTCCGCCGAAATAACGATATCAGGATTCAAATCCTTTTCTTCAATTACATGTCCTGTTCCGTTGAACCCGCCTCTTTCCTCATCTGAAGTCAAGAGTAATGCGACTCCTTCTTTTTCTCCCTCATTTAGAACCTTCATCATGCAAGCTACGCCGGATTTCATGTCAGCAGCGCCACGTCCATGAATTCTTCCTTCCTTCACCTCAGGTTCAAACATTTCTTCGTCAGCCCCTACCACATCTATATGCCCGTGAAGAAGAATTCGGGGATTCTCACCTCGAGAAATTAGGAGAGACTTCTCTCCCTCTTTTTCAAATTGTTCAAATTTGAATCCGGTGCTGAACTGGTTTTCTATGTAGTCAAGGCATTTCTCTACTTCTTCAGTGTTTCCTTCTATTGTCTGGAATTTAATTAGATCTTTTGTTAGCTCTTCTGGTTGTTTCATGCTATCTTCTCTCCGTTTTCATGGAATTCGTAGTCGGAGGCTCTTGCCGCTGAAGCCATGCTGTGGGCTGCCTCCGTCTCCGAGACTTCCCCGGCGACGATTAGTGCGTCTCCGTCTTCAAAGTTCATATTTAGACCGTCTTCTCCATACATAAATTCTTGGAATTCTTTGTTTTCAGGTACTCCGGAGTACATTCCACCGTCATAGATGTCAGCGTATGCTTTTCTCATAACCGCCCCATCCATTTCTTTGCTTGGATCTACCTCATTACCGAGTTCCTGTATCTCATCCAGCATCTCTATTTCCTCATCGGGAGCTGGTTCCAGATTAAAGCAGTTGTCGGCACAGGCATACATGTTGGGATTCTGTGTCCGGTAACCTAGTACCTCTTCACCTTCTGCCATCTCCATAACTCCTCTGCTCAATAGAGTGCTGCCGACACAGCTGCCGTGAAAATCGTGTTCCTCATCGTCTCTCACAGCAAGTCCTTCCTCATAAACCATGTCGCCTTCTCTAGAAACTGCTGAAAAACCAACACACTCTCCGCTTTCATCCTTAGCAGTAACTAAAAGCGGAACACGGAGATGGTCTTCGGCATCCTCCTCAGTAGGGACACCGTCTTTAGAGAAAGCATCCTGAGCAACATCAACAAGCTGGCTCTCAGCTCCAGGATTCTCATCGAGAAAACTTTCGGGATTTTGATATACTTCTATCTCAAGGCTGTTTCCAAACGCGTCCACCCTGCTGGGCTTCCGCATACACATCTTCGTCAGGTAAACCTTCAATCATTCTAATCACGCAACCACGTATTGCTACAGAAAGCTTAAAAAGGTCCTTAAGACATAAGAAAGGTTAAAGATACAGCTAGGACTAGAAAAGTATATTCAAAAATGGGAAAATACATTTACACCAATGAAAAGAGTTTCTCAACGCCAAGACAGGTTAAGTAGTGAAGAAATCTGTAGATAGCTATGACTCAAAGAGTTAATGAGATACTGGGTTCCAAAAGCGTCCACCCTTCTGAGCCATGGTTAGGTTTTAAAGAGAAAGAGTTAAGTTAGTTTTCCAGTGCTTCTACTGCAGGCAGTTTTTCACCGCTCATGAACCTGACGAATGCTCCTCCTGCGATTGAGACATGTGAAAACTCATCTAGTTCATGGTCGAATCTCTGCACCAGTGAGGATGTGTGACCTCCGCCCAAAACCGTGAATCCGTTGTTTTCTGCTATTGCGTTGACTACTTTTTGTGTTCCCTCCGGATGTTCTTCGAAGGCACCCATGGGTCCTTTCATCATTACTGCATCGGCATTTCTTATTTCTTCGGCAAACTTCTCGGCAGTAGTTTCTCCGATATCCCAGGTCATCTCTTCCTGTGATATTTCACCGACTTCATAGTTTCCGGAGTCCGTTGCCACATCTTCAGGCAGCAAGAATTTTTCCTCGTGTTGTTCAATCAGTTCAAGCAATTCCTCTTTTTTGGAGTCTAAACCTTTCTCCTCAATCCAGTCCTGTTTCTCACCTAGATCTTTTCCTTCAGCGATTAAAGCTAACTCGCCTGGAATACCGCCGAGCAGTACTTTATCTACTGATCCAATTAGTTCATTGATTATACCCGTAAGATCAGACGGTTTTTCTCCTCCTAGGACAAGTACTCCGCTGTCAAACTCTTCTCGTATCTTTGAGCAGCTTTCCAGCTCTTTCTCCATTATAGGTCCTGCGTAGGAATCCAGTTTCTCTGTAAATCCTACCATTGAGCCATGGCTTCGATGAGCGGCAGAGAAGGCGTCGTCAACATAGATATCGAAGTATTTGGAAATTCTTTGAACGAAGAAATCGTTGGCGTGTCTCTCAGGAGAGGCATTCTGCAGCTCCTCCGACAGGAAACGGATATTCTCCAGCATCGCTACACCACCTTCCTGCATTCTTGCCACAGTTTCACCAAGCTCAGGTCCGAAAAAGCTAGGAACAAAACTCACTTCCTTCCCCAGAGAGTCTGAAAGTATCTCAGAATGCTTTTCAAGTGAAAGAAAGTCCTTTCTCGCCGGACGACCTTGATGAGCCACAACAACTACTTTAGCCCCTCTATCACTGAGCTCCTCAATTGTCTCCAAGTACCGTTCAAATCTTACTGTTTTCTGAGGCTCTCCCTCCTCTACAGGAAGATTTAGATCAGTTCTGAGAATTACTCTCTCACCTTCAAGATCGATATCATCCAGCGACTGCATATTACGAAGTAATACTTCTCTCGTATTTAATGATTCCAACCAGAAACAGGAAAGAAAACTTAAGAATTGATTAAGAATGAGAAATTACCAATGACCGGTGAATGTTTTGGGCTGCCTGAATCGGCAGTCATGGAGTAGTATTTGCAACTTCTCAAAACCTTTCACAGCTTCTGCTATAAAAATTTCCAGACCGGTGGTTTCTCTATGGATAATTTAAGTGAGAAAGTGGCTGAGCTGGCGAGGAGAAGAGGATTTTACTCTCCGACAGCTGAGGCTTACGGAGGCGTCGCAGGATTCCAAACATTCGGACCCGAAGGCGCAGAACTCAAGAGAAACATCGAAAACAGCTGGAGACAGACATTCTCCAGAGAACTAGGGCATAGAGAGATAGAGGCTCCTACCGTGATGCCTGAAGCAGTATTTGAAGCTTCAGGACACCTGGACGGCTTCGACGACATGATAATAGAATGCCCAGAATGCGGCAAATCCAGTAGAGCCGACCACATAGTAGAAGATAATACAGAAATCGAAGAAGCTGAAGCATTCTCAAAGGAGAAAATTGAGTCCCTCTTCAAAGATCACGACCTGAAATGTCCAAGCTGCGGTGCAGATCTGGCTGGAGAAAAGGTTAATGACTTCAACCTGATGTTCGAGACGAATATCGGACCAGGAAGCAGCAACGCAGGCTACTTAAGACCTGAGACAGCGCAGGGTATTTTCACTGAGTTCCCTCGTTTCAAGGAGTACATGAGGAACCAGCTGCCCTTCGGCATCACACAGATCGGTAAGGCCTACAGAAACGAGATTTCGCCACGACAAGGGCTTGTCAGAGTCAGAGAATTCACCCAGGCAGAACTCGAACACTTCATCGACCCCGAAGAAGACAGTCCTGATATCGAGAAAGTGAAGGATATCGAGCTTAAACTATACCCTGTCAGCGAGCAGCAGAAAGAAGACGGAGAATACCTTTACCTAACGGTCGAAGAGGCAATTGACCAGGATGTGATTGAGTCCGAATGGATCGCTTACTACCTCGGATACGCCAAGCAGTGGTACGAGAGCATCGGCGTCGACATGGACCGTTTCAGGTTCAGACAGCATCTCCCAGATGAGCTAGCGCATTACTCCACCGACTGCTGGGACGCAGAAAGCGATATAGGTGACTCAGACGAAGAAGACTGGCTTGAAATCTCCGGTTTCAGCTACAGAGGCTGTTACGACCTAACTAAACACGGAAAGCACTCAGAGGAAGACTTCACAATTTTCAAAGAGTACGACGAGCCCGAGATAGTTGAGGAAGCCAAAGTAGATCCTGACATGGGCTACCTAGGACCAGAGTTCGGCAACAAAGCAGGAAAAATAGTAGAAAGACTACAGAATCTAGCTGAAGAAGATCCTGAAGTCTTTGGACAGGACGAAGTAGCTGTTGAAGTTGATGGCGAGGAGTTCAGTGTTCCTTCCGATAAATGCAACTTCAGCGTTGAAGAAGTGAAGAAATCTGGTGAACACATCACTCCACATGTTGCTGAGCCATCATTCGGCGTAGACAGAATCGTCTATACTGTCCTTGTTCATGCTTATGATGAGGACAAAGTAGAGGATGAGGAAAGAACAGTCCTCCATATGAGCGATGAAGTGGCACCTACAGAAGTAGCAGTCTTCCCATTGATGGATAAAGAAGGTCTAGGTGAAAAAGCCAGCGAAGTAGCTGACATGCTGAGAGACAAAGGATTCTCAGTCAAATACGACGATACAGGAAACATCGGTCGCCGCTACAGAAGACAAGACGAAGTCGGAACCCCTGTCTGCATCACAGTTGACTACGAGACTTTGGAGGAAGAACCTGAGACTGTGACTGTCAGAGATCGTGACTCTACAGAGCAGGAAAGAGTTGAGGTTTCAGATCTTGCTGAGGAGCTTTCCTGAGTTTCTTTTTCTTCTTTTTCCTATGCCGGTTGATAAAAAAGATGTCTGATAAGTTGGTTGTATGGTAGAGTGCTCTGAGTGTGGAAAGCAGTCAATGAGCTTTACCTGCCGCTACTGCGGAGGAAAGTTCTGTTCCGAGCACCGGCTGCCAGAAAAACATGATTGCAACGGCCTAGAATCCGGTAAAAAGGAAGAATATTCCACTTCTAGTGACTCAGAGGACGAAGAAGACCAGAAATGGTTCGATGACAAATTCAAAGATAAGAAGAAACCTGAGAAGCAGTATCAGAAACCTAGCATGTTGAATGAGACAAAAAGAATACTTAGAAACAATATTACCTTAGTTGTAATTGGATTGACCGTAGCTTCATTCCTGCTACATCAAGCTTCTCCTGCATTCAGAAACTTTCTCACCCTTTCACCCGCACTCACCGAGACCGCTGTCAATGCCACCAATCAGGCAACGCAGGAACTCGGAATAGGAAATGTGCTAGATAAGACACTGCTGACGGCCCCATGGGGAATACTCACAGTGATGCTAGTCCATGGCAGCTTCATACATATCGCAGCCAACATGATAACATTCTACTTCTTTGGAACAGCAGTGGAAAGAGCAGTCGGCGGACTAGAAATGCTGAAAATCTACCTGATAGCAGGGATAGGATCAAGCATTGGATACATCATCTTCAGAAACCTACTCTACTTAATTCACGGACCGATAGCAGGAAACATTTCACTGGCACCAGCAGTCGGAGCATCCGGCGCAGTTATAGCAATGTTCAGCGTAGTAGCAATGCTCTACCCAAAAGCAGAAGTCCTGCTCTACTTCATCATCCCAATGAAAATAAAAACCGCATTCAGACTATTCGCAGGTCTAGAACTCATCAACTTAATCGCAATACTAGCGGGCATCAGATTGCCCGTCCTCGGTGGATTCGCATCCAGCGCACATCTAGCAGGACTAGCAATAGGACTTTACTTCGGGAAGAAACTACAGGAGAAACATAAGAAAAGAAGCTCAGCCTTCAATCCTTTAGGCTACTAGTTATCTTTCAATTGATGTTCTCTTGATGCTCTCAGGATCCGCTACTATATACTCTCCTGAGCCATGATGTAGAACCGTGAAATCGTAGTTTTTACCGCACTCAAATCCATCCGGAGTTTTTTGTATCATTAAGGGATCTTCAATACTATCAGGAATGCTTTCCCTTTGATTATCAGGAAGCTGGTACACCTCTAAAGTTGCATCATATGTTTCAGCACTTTCAGGCGAGGACCCTGCTTCAAGCAACCTAACTACAACCTCATCTTCTTCGGAAACATTTGCACCCAGGACTTTCCTAGCGGCAGCTAAACTAATCTTACCTTCTGCCTTCTGGCCAGAACCAGGAGTTCTTACAAGATAACCATTTTCATTATAACGAACTACAGGCGCCCTGAGCAAAGAATCAGAAATAGTAGCGAGGTCATCAGGATGACCTGCTTCTAAACCCATACCTTTCCAAAATCGAGATCTCTTCCTATTTGGATTATCTGAACGAACCGGATAGTTTAGCTGATTAACTGACACAACCACTAATGAGGCTTAAAAATTTTAAAGCCTTTTGAAGTCGACTTGGTAGTAGGTTACTTGGTCTTCTGTGTCATTTACTGCCCAGAGCATATCTGCACGAATATTATTAGCTAACCTGACTGCTCGGCTCATTTCTGGGAAGCTCATTGAGTGGTTTTCGGGTACGGCGTGTACGACATATTTTGTGTGTTCTCTTTCTCTTTTGTCGCCGTCTTTGTATGGATTGACTCCTCTGGGGTATACTCGGAAGTGTGCACCAAACTTGAAGCCTGATTTTACGATGTAGCCTCTTTCACGGAGATCTGAGTAGGCTGGGTATTTGTAGGAGAATTCGTCGTCGATTTCGCAGAATTTTTCGTAAGCTTCCTGTCTTTCAAGTGTTTCTCCTTCTATCTCAAATTCTACATCTCTTTCCATGAGGTGAAGTGCTTCGCAGGGCGAGAGTTGAAGTGTTTCATCTTCCAGGATTTTTCCGTAGTATTTCTCTTCGTGGATTTCCTCGGCTTTTTCCTCTTCGAAAACTTTCAGCCCTTTATCCGTGATTTCGGCTTCGACTTTCATAATTGATTATCGGTGAGTCAGTTTTTTAGAACTCGTCGAAACTCTTCTGACTGTTCTCCTTCACAATCCTTTCAGCCGTACTCCAGCTCAACCTGGTCTCCGGCGGTAACTCGCCCTTCTCCTCCAAGTAATCCTCTAGGAAGTTGATCGTCGGCTTGTCATGAGGATAACCTGACTTGAAATCATAACCATACTTTTCCTTCAACTCATCGACATGATTCTCACGGGCTGATTTCGCAATGATGGATGCTGCTGAAACAATCGGAAAATTATCATCTGCCTCATGCTCCGCAATAAACTCCCTATCCGAAAAACTGGCCGGCAATTCTCTCTTCATCTTATTGATAAACCTGTCACCATCAGGCTCCGGCAAATCAACTATAATTTTATCCGCATCACTACGCTCAATCACATCAGTAAAACCCTGAATCTCAATCTCATTCAAAGACATAACCTCACGCAAATCATCAATCTCAGAAGCAGTAATCTCTTTGAGGAAAGGCTTCCCCACTTCTCTCAGTTTTTCAGCTAAATCTTCTCTTTTCTTGTCGCTGAGTTTCTTAGAATCCTTAACACCGAGACCCTCAACCTCGTCCAACCTGGACTCTTCAACCATGAAGCCACCAATAAACATAGATCCGATTACAGGACCTCTACCTGCCTCGTCAATACCTACTACTTTTTTCTCAGTCATAGAAAGAAGGGTTTTCTGCAGACCTTTTTAGTCCTTCCACATTCACGAGATGGATAGTTTAAAAGAGTGAACGCCAATTGTACTTGATACAGAGACAGCGGGGTAGAGCAGCCAGGAGTGCTCGTCGAGGTTTTTCCGCTTTGTACGGATTACCGCGAAAGGCTCATAGGAAACACTCCACAGTGAATTACCTTGAGAATCTGAGAAACCCGGAGGTCCGTGGTTCAAATCCACGCCCCGCTAAACACTTTTCAAATCCTTTCTAACTTGCTTAAATGTCTTTGGTTGTTGAATCCTATTTCTTCTTGCCACTTTTGAAGTTGACCTTTGCCATTCATCTGTATTCTAATCTTGCCGTTACCGCAGTCGTAACTCCCGAATCTAAATCCTTTGTCTTCCAGAAGTTCTGTAACTTGGTCTTGCATTGGAGACTGTGAGATTTTAATTTCGAGGCGTGGATAGAGCGTTCCATTATTATCCGTGAGAACGAGACTTCCATCTGTATCGAAGAGTCCTCTAAGCAGATGACTTGACAATTCTTCCCGAGTATATCTGTCGGGAACCATTGCTCTACCTTTCTTCGGAGCAGTCTTAAGACCTACTTCCTCCGTCATAAATTCGAAAAGTTCTTTCTGGAAACATCTGACATCCAAGGTATTCTCACTCTTCTTTTCATGTCTGCGCAGCTCAATATCGAAGAGCTCCTGGTAAAGCCCCGATATATGATCTGCATAATCCTGTTCGTCTTTAGATATAGTAACTTTCACAACACGCTGAATCTTGATCTCTCCAGAACCATCAGAGCATTTATACTCGGCTATGGAACCATCACCAAGCATAATGCCGACAAACTCTGCCAAAGACTCTTTTCCAAAATCTGGCTTATCCATAGTACTGTCTTATATAGCCAGAATTAAAAATATGTCTATTTATTACATTGATTGTAGGCAAAACAATTATAAAGCCTATAAAGAAGGCACAAGCAACTTAAAAGTTCTAAATAAGGCTAATATCTCCATATTACGGTGATTTAGGCATGCTGCCAACATGTTTACTTCTCTGTAATATCCTACATAAGTTCATAGGTGTTATTAGTTTCAATTATGATGGAAAATGTATTTTTAGGAGTGGATATCGGAGCTAAGATTACTAGAATTGGTATAGGAAACTCTGAAAACTTAGTTAATGTCGACGAGATTAGGACCGGTGATTACTGGTCCGTAAATGGGTTTTTGGAACTGGTAAGTGATTTTATTGAAGACTCTGAATATAACGCAGAGGAGATAGATGGTGTGGGTATCGGGGTTTCCGCCATCGTTGACAAGGAAGAGAAGGAGATGACATGCTCAAAGTATCTAGATGAGATTTCTTTCAATGAAGTAGAGGAAAATTTTGGTATTCCTGTTTCATTGGAGGCTAACTGCAATACTGCTGTTATAGGTCAGAAAAAGCATGGGGAACAGGATGTAGATAATTTAGCTACTGTCAATATGTGGGGCGGTATTGGAGCAGGCGTATACTTCGATAACAAGCTGTTGAGTAGTGGAAACAGAATGCCTGCTGCAGGCTCCATAGTACTAGACTATGAGAAAGGATTGACTTGGATGGATCTGTGTTCGGGAAAGGAGCTGCCTGAAACAATCGAGAAAATAGTTAGGAAAGACACTAGGCATACGGAAGCAAAAAAGAAAACCGGCAAACACGGTGAAGAAGATATAACATTGGAAGAAATGTTGGAGAAGGCTGAAGAATACGATGAAGTGGCAGAGGACTGTATTGATGAGTTAGCCCATATCAATGCTGTAGGCGTGGCCAATGTAGTCAACGCATACGCTCCTGAGTTAATTACTTTTAGAGGTACGATAGCTCAGAAGCATCCTGAGTTTATGGAGGAGATAATGAAGCGTGTAAAGTATCTTTCAGCAAACCCAGAACCGGAAATGAAGGTTACTGAAATCGAAAACATAGGTGTTAAAGGCGCAATAGCACTGGCAGAACAAAACTACTCAAGTTGACAGTACTGCCGGAACTCAAAACACTTATTCTCCTTATTCAACCCGATCAGATAGATACCGTTCAAATCCCTCTGTTTTCCATTTTGGAAGTATGAAAGACTCCATTTTACCGTAAACTTTTCCTCATCGGCGGAGAAAACCTCAAAATCTAATTCAATATCCTTCTGGCTCTCAATACCTTCCCATTCCTCCCGTATTTCATCTTTACTTTCAAGTTTCTGAGTCGGAGTTTCGTAGTACACGACATCCCCAGTGAAAAGCTCGAGAACAGATTCAACATCCTGCGATTTCCAAGACTTCTCGAATTTTTGCAGCCATTTCCGGATGTCTCTGCCCATAGATTGCAGGTTAGTGTAACCATGCTTACATAATTTAAACCATTGTTGTAAAGTACATCAATAGGGCTTCGGGGGAAGCCACAGTTAGATAAAGAGGGGAGCGAACTTTGATTCGAGGCATACACAAAAAATGGAAAAAGTCGGCAACGCACTGATCGGACTGATGCAGGACCTATCCCGACTATCCACAAACGGAAAAGCCGAGATCAAAGTAAACGAAAAACTGTGCGAACCCCACCAGTTCCAAGCACTATTCCAACACTTTGCACGCGGCACAATTCTTGAACGAGTCGACCTCGATGTCGACAGCCTGGAAACACAGGTAAACTGTAGCTGCGGATACCAAAACACGCACGACGGAGAACACAACGGATACACCAAATGCCCCAGATGCGGCAAATTCGCAGAAATACAAGACCACGCCTACAAACTAATCAACCCAGACCCCAGCAAAACAGGCGAAAGAAAAACAATCAGATTTTAATTTTGAAAGCTAAATAGTATTCTATGGCTGCCTCCAGAGTCAAATGCGATAACTCAGATCTTAAGGCAGCAGTTGAAGACTTGAGAAATTCAGGGTATACAAATGCTAAAATATCGGACGAAATAGGCACCAGAATAGACAGTTGTCTTTACCGAGACCACAAAATGAGTTTGGAATCCTTTGAGAAGTTATTGGAAATTGCGGATAGGGAAATTAACCATGAACTAGTTTCTGATGATCGATACGGCTCAAAAGAAATAGCCAATTTTACTAAAAATGGCGATCTAGCTGAACTATGTGGCTTAATTCTTGGAGATGGGCATATACAGTATAGATCCAGACGAAACAACAGTAGAAATACCTCAACTTACTTTGTTTCGATTACACTGAACAAAGATGAGGAAGAAATAATCGAAAACTCAGGAAATCTATTAGAAGAAGTAACTGGTTTGGAAGCCAAAACATACAAGAAACAAGGCAACTGTGTGAGAATAGTCATCCACAGCAAAGATGCTGTAGAAAAATTCCAAGAAATAGGGCTAGAACCCGGCCACAAGACTGAAAAACAAGTATCCATTCCAAACTGGATCAAAAAGTCAGAGAAATTCTGTAGAAGGTGCGTCAAAGGCCTAATAGACACAGATGGATCAATATACAATGACAAAAGAAAAAATAGATGCTACAAGAGAATAATATTCAAAAACTACTCTGAACCCCTTCTAGAAGACTTCAGAGAAATGTGCTTAACTCTAAATATAAAAACTGTCGACGGCGGACCTCACCAAGTACAAGTATCAATGAAGGACATCGACAAATTCATCAAAACAGTAAACCCAATAAAAGCCCACACATCCTAGCTACTTAACACTTAGACCCCTCAAGACATCATACTAAATGCCGGGGTAGCCAAGTGGCCAATCTCCACTGAGCTCACAGGAAAACTCTTGGAGGGTTAGAGGCGATGGACTCAAGATCCATTCCCGCAGGGGTTCGCAAGTTCAAATCTTGTCCCCGGCACTTACTCAGTTTCTAATATAACAATTTAAACTAATTCTGCAGCATGGAAGAAATTTTCTGGGCCGGCTGGAGTGCATGGGTAACAGGAATGAGCTACCCCTTTGCACATCGAAAGCTGAACCAACATACCAGTTTTTCCGATAACTATAGCTTCGAAGATCTGTTGGAGGATATTGAAGTGGAAGAAAGGGGCACCATCTGGATCTTGGTACCGGACCTCGATCTCCATGTGCTGAAGATGTTGAAGAAATGTTAGATATTTCTGAAAGTTACGGTTTAGACATCAGAAATTATCCTGTTAACGGAGTTGGCTGCGGACATGGTGTCGAAAACCCTGTCTACGATGGAAACGAGCCCGGAAGAGAGTTTGTGCTGGCAGATGCTGGAAAACTACCTTTTGATGATGAAGCAGTTGATATAGTGACTGCTGGCAGATTTCTCAATAACTTCGATGAAGAATCTTCAGAAGAAGTAATAGATGAAGTAAAGAGAGTTCTAAAACCAGAAGGATATTTTGTTGGAGATATCAAAATGTACCGCCCCTTGCGACCCGATCAAATGATGCAGTTCAGAAAAACCGGAGCTCTAGCATATCTAACCTCAGAGATGAGACAGGAAAGCCATGAAGAACAACTCGAAACACATTTCAATGAGTTAGAGACAGGAAGATCCTGGATAATAGAAGATGAAAGACCGTATGTGAGTACCCTATACTTCAAAGCTCAGAAATAGAAATTAGTCCAGTTCTTGTAGCTCGTCTTTCAGTGTCTGCAACTGATCATGCAACTGGTTGACGCTTTGGTCGATTTCTCCTGTCTCGGAGTTTCCATCTGAGCTGTTCTGGCTAGGTGAGATGTCTGCGGATAGTTCTTGGTCTTCTACATTTGGCATTTCGCTGTGGATGTTCTCTATGCGTTGATTTAGTTCCAGTATATTTTCTTGTATGTTCTGAATAGTCTTCTGTTTGACGCTGCGGATTTCTTCGAGGACCTGGCTGGCTTCTTCGACATTTTTGACGATGTGGTTGATGCTGTGGAGTTCCTGGCGGAGGTCTTCATGACCTTCTAGTTTTACATAGAGTTGATCCTGATCAGGCATAGACTGTTTTGGAACTTGGTTGTTATTAAAAAATCCGGTGCAAGGGAAAAGTGAAAACTAGTTGGTTCAGAGGTGTTCGTTGTACATCACTCCCCGTTACCAGGGTCAGTAAGTGTAACTCTCATCATCACCAAAAATACTAGCTATCCTTCGTGGTATACTCCATCATAACCTTCTGTCTCATCAATTTCCTCGAAAGTCAATTGATTGACACGGGCGTTCTCCTTAATCTCGACGCCCTCAGGATTCTGAACAATCAAGACAAACTCTCCCGGACCAGTGTACCCTGGCTCCCATAAAGCGTTGCCAATTGTACACCCCATACGTAGCAGAGAACTTCTTGGATGAGCCACCCCGATAAAGTTTTCCGGTATATCGACTCTTTCGTTCATCACTACTTTGTAGGCTCCTGGTTCCAGATTCCACCAGCCATAATCATCTTCCTCATCTTTCTTGACCGGTTTGACTTCTTCTGTATCCGGTATTTCTCTTTCACTGTTTGAGAAGTCGAGTTGACCAGCTTCCTCAAACCTGTGGACTTCAGCAGCAGTTACATCGAATCCCGCGGGCTGTAACTGGTTCTCTAGGTCGATGAAGTTGTTTATCAAATCGTCCTCCTTGATTCTCTCTTTAAGTTGTGTCTTGTTTATAGTCATGATTTAGTTTTTACAGGAGCGATTTTTTGAACATAACCTATTACTGAATGCGGAAGACTCACTGAGATTGAGTCTTGGTTTCAATATTCTCTTTCCATTATTTCTTCGACAAATTCTGATTCATAGACATTTTCTCTGTGTTTTACTCCCCAGATAATCCATGAGTTCTGATATCGATCTATTATAACTCTTTGATTTACTTCGAAAGGTTCAGTCTCTTTTGCCTTTATTTTGAACTTGTCGAAGCTATTTTCCTGCACAGTTACTCTGCCGAAGTGCTTGTAACTTGTTCCTTCTCTGCTAAATTCGCCTACTCTCTCAGTTATGAGGTCCTGCTTTTTCTGAGATAATTTTTCGAGATCTATCCGTGCTTGCGGATGCCAGTAAACTGTTTCAGCCATTTCCTAAAACCAGTTTTTAGCTCTTCAACTCTTCGTTTGTCTTCATATCTTCCAAGCTGATTTCTCCATTTTCTACCTGTTCAACCCTTTCCTCAATCTCCTCTACAAATTCCTGTCTGAGGACTTTTCTCTTGTTGATCTCTTCACGAATCATCTCCCTTACAAACTCCGAGGTGTTTGGATATCCCTCCTCCTCAGCGATTTCACCAAGTTTTCTCTTCTGCCCTTCAGGAACCTTCACAGCCAAAGTATCCATAAATAATACCTCTATCAAATAAATGTATTACAAGCGTTAAATAAGTTTCTGCAGTTTAGGTACAGCACTGTAGAACTCGGATGAAGACAATTAAATCGGACCTAGTGGGAATAAAAGTTTGAACCAGAAAATCAAAATGTGAACTAATTATGATTGAAAGAATCTATACTCATGATATTACGCCAGAAGACGACGGCGAAGAAGTAGCCGTCGCCGGATGGGCACATGAAATCAGAGACCTCGGAGGAATCACCTTCATAGTCGTCAGGGACAGAGAAGGACAGATCCAGGCAACATTCAAGGAAGATAGAAACGAGGAACTGTTCAACAAAGCCCAAGAAGTCGGGAAAGAAGACTTGGTACACATAAAAGGAGAAGTAACTGAAACAGACCAAGCACCAGGCAACAGAGAACTAGTACCGAAATCCCTGGAAATAGTAGGAGAAGCAGAGTCACCATTGCCGATGGATATCTCCAAAGACATCGACTCCGACCTTTCAACTAGATTAGACAACCGCTTCATCGACTTGAGGACGCCAGAAGTACACGCGATTTTCTCACTGAGAAGCCATCTAGTACAGTCAATGGAGGAATGGTTCGATGAAGAAGGATATATCGACATAGAAACACCTACAATCGCCAAAATGGGTGCAGAAGGAGGAGCAGAACTCTTCCCAGTAATCTACTACGACCAAGAAGCATTCCTAAGCCAAAGCCCACAGCTCTACAAGCAGATGCTGATGGCAGCCGGATTCGACAAAGTATACAAGACAGGAACAGCATTCAGGGCTGAAGAGTTCGCAACAAGCCGACACGTATCAGAGATCAGTATGTTCGACGTCGAACTAGCCTTCATCGAAGACCAGCACGATGTAATGGATGTAGTAGAAGAAAGCCTTCGCTACACACTAAAAGAAACCAAGGAAAGAGCAGATGACGACCTAGAAGTCCTAGACATCGACCTAGAAATCCCTGAAGACGACTTCCCACGAATCAAGTTTGAGGAAGCAAGAAGAATCCTCAGAGAAGAGTACGACCACAGTCCAGAGGATGAAGGAGACCTGGACACAGAAGGAGAGCAGCTTCTCGGCGAACACTTCATAGAACAGGGACATCCAGCAGTATTCATCGTCGGATACCCCGGAGAAAAGTTCTACTATGGAGAAGCAAGAGAAGAAGACGAATACCAGAGCAGAAGATTCGACATGCTCTACAAAGGCTTAGAACTAGTCTCAGGAGGACAGAGAGAACACGACCCAGACCGCCTAATGAGAAAAGTCGAAGAAGAAGGAATCGACCCAGAAGACATAAGCTTCTACCTAGAGTCTTTCAAATTCGGAATGCCGCCACACGGAGGATACGGACTAGGACTAGATCGCCTGGTTAAACAGGTTGCCGAACTAGACAACATCAAAGAAGCAATCCTATTCCCAAGAACTCCAGACAGGCTGGAGCCTTAGGTGAATTGTGGTGCAGGAATCTGTTTCCCATCTTTTTCCTGAAGCAGTCCAGGATATAGCAGAAGCTCTCTCGGAGAAAAGGGGAAATATAGGGCATCTAGATGAGCTCTATGGAGAAGATGGATTAACAGGACACAATTATTCAGCAGTTAATATATCAACGGAGAAGATGTTAGAGAAAGGACTACTTAGGGAAATAGCGGCAGATACATACAAACTGACTGATGAAGGCCAGGATTACATAGACGAAATGCTTGAGAAAGATTATCAGCAGCCTGTAGCCTAATAAAACAAAAATACTTCCTATTTTTCTTCTATCATTTTCCAGAGATCTGGGAACTCTGTATAACCTGAATCAGTGTTAAAGTGTCCTGCATCAGCCTTCAGATGCAGATTAGATTCTAGATTTACAGCTAGTTCTTCAGCCTTCTCCAAAGGAACATAAGGATCAGAGGCAGAATGAAATTGATGTATTTCACCTATAGACCTTTTGATTTTCTCGAAGTCGAAATCGGCATCTTGGAAAGTTGAGTTCCATTCGTTGAACTGTTCGTTGGGTAGTAGTCCTGTCCAGGCCGATACAAGGTGCGCTGCTTCGATGTCGAGATCTCTCCTGTTGAGAATGTTTAGTATAAAGACTGCTCCGAGACTGTGACCAATTAAAACTGTATCCTTATCAATCTCTATCTCTTGTTTGTCCAGAACTTCAAGCCAGTTTTCCAGTTCCTGGCCTTCTGGTGTTGGAAAGTCGGGACGACAGACTTCTACTCCTTTTTCTTCCAGTTTCTCTTCTAACCATGGAAACCAGTGGTCATCTCTTGATGCTCCTGTTCCGTGGAAGATGAAGGCTTTTTCCATGTTGAGGTGTGTGGCACCCTTGTTTTTTAATCTCAGACAGACCATTTTTATTCTATATATGACTGAGCAACAGCTAGAGGAAGAGACTGAAGAGCCTGATTACGGTGCGGAAACCAAGATTAACAAGGTAACAAGCAAAGGATTCAAGAGTTTTCAGAGAAAAACTGCTGTACCTTTCTACAACGGACTTACAGCAATTGTAGGAGAGAATGGAAGCGGAAAGTCTAATATTATAGATGCTATGAGCTTTGTTTTCGGTAAGAGAAGCTCTAGCCTTCGTGCCGAGAAGTTAACCCAGTTGATCTTCAATGGTGGAGAGAATCGCAGCCAGGCAGACCATGCCAAAGTAACTATTACACTGGACAACTCTTCCGGCATATTTGACGAGTTTCTGGAAGAAGGACAGGAGGTTGAAGAGGTTAAAGTCGGTCGTAAAGTTACTCAAGCTGGATCCTCGATGTACAAGTTTCAAGGCAGCAACTGCAAAAGAAGCAAGATAGATGAGATAGCCAGAAAGGCAAACATCGACCCAGACGGATACCACTTCGTCCGACAGGGAAAAGTAACAGAGATAGTCGAGCAAAGCGACAAAGAAAGAAGAAAAGTAGTAGACGAACTCTCAGGAGTCGCAGAATTCGACGAGAAAAAAGACGAAGCAGAGGAAGAACTGCAAGAAGTAGAGGAAAAACTCCAGGAACAGGAAATCATACTAAACGAGAAGAAAGATCACTTGGAAAAACTGAAGGAAGAAAAAGAACTAGCAATAAAATACAGAGAACTAGAAGAAAGGAAAGAGAAGCTCGAAGCCTCAACCTTGGAAGTCAGAAAAAGAGCGCTCTCCAACAGACTTGCAAACATCAACACAGATGTCTCTGAACAGCGTGAAAGAATCAAAGAGCTAGAAGACGAGTTAGACGAAATTGATGAGAAAATCGATGAGAAGCAAGACAGGATAGAAGAAATAGAGGAGCAGATGGGAGGAAACAATGACATCCAGCACCTCGAAAACCGTATAGAAAAGAAGAGAGGAAAAATCGAAAACAAGAAAGACAAGATAAACGACTTGAAGGACCAGATCGAAGATTTGAAGAAGATGAAGAACCGTGGAGGCGGAAACAAGAAGAGAGCCGTCAAATCAGTGCTCCAACTCGACAACGATAAGATTCACGGCGCCTTCGAAGACTTGATCTCTGCTGATAACCGGTACGCTGTGGCTATCGATACTGCTGCCGGAGGTCACATGAACGATGTCGTGGTTGAGGATGCTCAGACTGCTACTGACGCGATTAACTACTTGAAAAGGGAGAATATTGGAAGGGCGCGGATGCTGCCGATGGACAAGCTGAAAGACAGAAACAGATCCGCTAAGTCAAAGATGGCAAAAAAGAAGAAAGGAGTGATCGGATACGCAGCAGACCTTGTGAACTACAACAACAAATACGATATAGCGGTAAACTATGTCTTTTCAGATACTTTAATTGCGGAAGACCTTGACTCAGTAAAGAATATTGACGGCGTCCGCGTTGTCACTCTGGACGGCGATGTAATGAGTCGTGGAGGAGCAATGAGCGGAGGTAAAAAGAAGAAAAAGAAAGGAAAGAAAAGTAAGAAACTCTCTAAGTCACTGGACCCCGAGGAAAAGAAGAAGGAGAAGGAAGAAGTAGAGGAAGAGATTGAAGACTTAAGAAAGGATATTGCAGAGCTTAAGGAGATGAAAGAGCGTAAAGAAGAGGAGGAAGAGACTGATGAAGAGTTGCAGCAGGAGAAGAAAGAACTGAGAGAAGAGCTTGACGATCTAAGAAGTGAGAGACAGGAGCTTTACAGCGAACAACAGAAGCTGGAGACCAAAGTTGACGAAGTTGGAAGCAAGAAGGCTAACCTGAAGGCTGAGCTGGAGAATGTGAAAGAAGATCAATCAGAATACGATTTCGATGAGGATGAGATGATCGGCCTGGATTCTACGCCCGAAGACCTGAAATCAAAGAAGAGAAGTGTTGTCAGTAAGCAGAACTCTATGGGTCCTGTCAACATGCGGGCGATAGAAGAGTACAAGCAGAAAAAAGAGGAGTTCGACGAGTTCAAGGACAAGGTCTCTGAAATCAGGCAGGAGAAGCTGGAGATAGAGGACATGATCGAGGAGATCGAGCAGGAGAAGAGAGAGCGATTCATGGACACACTCGAGGATCTTCAGGAAAGCTTCTCAAGACTGTTCACAGAGCTATTCGGAGGCGGAAACGGAGAACTGATACTTGAAGACGACGACATCACAAAAGGACTGAAGATTCGTGCAGCCCCTCCAAAGAAAGACCCACACATCATACAAGCATTGTCCGGTGGAGAGAAAACTATGACAGCAATAGCCTTCGTGTTCGCTATCCTAGAATACGAGGAAAGCCCCTTCTACATCATGGACGAAATCGATGCCGCACTGGATAAAACTAATTCCAAGAAACTGTCGGAGATACTAAAACAGTACGCGGACGACAACCAGTTCATCGTCATCAGCCACAACGACATCACAGTCAGACACGCAGACCGAGCCTACGGAGTATCGATGCGCGAAGGAGTCAGCCAGATGAGAAGCATAGAACTAGACGAAATGTAGGATAAGACGATAGTCTTTAAACCTTCTGACGGCATAAACAATGTACACGGGGGACTTTAAGGAGGAGGAAGCCACAGAGATGAAAAAATAATGGACCAAGTCAAGGTTGAAGAAATAGCAGAAGAACCATGGGAAGAAACCATAGACTTCCTAACAGCCGATATGCCCCCACAAGAAATAGATATCACAGTTCTAGCCGATAGATACAGACAATACCTCTCCGAACTACAAGAATACGACCTCTCCGTACCTGCAAAAGCCATCCGCATCTGCGCAGCCCTTCTAAAAATGAAAACACAGGCACTTGAATTCGAACAAGCAGAAGAGGAAGACCAAGAACTAGAAGAAGACCCAATGGCATTCGAAGACGAAGAAATGATGCAAGAAGAACTCATGGAAGAAAACACGGAAAGAATAGAGATCAAAGACGGACCTGATCTGGAAGTCCCTGTAAAGCAGAAGCCGAAGAGAAGAATGCGCCTAGACGAACTAAAAGGCGCCTTGGAAGATGCTGTAGAAGTAAAGCAGCGCAGAGACGAACGCCGAGAAAGGAGAGCCGAAATGGACCAAGAATTTGAAATGGATGAAGAAGACCTAACACAGAAACTAAACCAGCTCCTAGGCTCAATAAAAGACAAGATAACCACAGAATCGGACGAAGAAATAAACTTCGACGACCTGATAGAACAAAAAGACAGGGAAGAAAAAATCGAAAAATTCAAACACATGCTACACCTTGAAAACGACGAAAAAGTCCGGCTAATACAGGAAGAATTCCTAGGAGACCTAAAAGTACAGCCACAAGAACTAGAAGAAAACCCAGAACAAGAAACAGACTACATAGCAAACTAAACACCGAGGCACCCTCAAATGGAAGAAAAAAAGGCCAAACTCGAAGCAGCACTTTACCTAGCAGAAGAACCAGTAACAAGAAAAGAAATAGCAGACATCATGAACCTCGGAAGCATCGGCTATGTCGACATGCTAATCCAAGAATTCGAAGAAATGCTCGAAGAAGAACACAGAGGCCTAGAAATAATCCACACAGACGAAGGATACGAAATGAAAGTCAAAAAAGACCACATCGACGAAGTAAGCCACCTCGCACCACACCAAGACCTAAACTCCGGAGAAATAAGAACACTCTCACTGATCGCATACAACGCGCCAGTAGAACAAGCCAACATCATAGAAATAAGAGGCAACAGAGCCTACCAACACGTCAAAGAACTTGTCTCCAGAGGATTCGTCGACAAAGAAAAAGACGGCAGAACAGCAATCCTAGACGTCACAGACTTCTTCCTGGACTACTTCAACATCGAAGAGGTAGACGAATTCAAAGAAAACTTTGAGGACGAAATCGAGATAGAAAAATAATTGCTTTTTGTAATTCACATTCTAAATTTGAATTATGGAACTAACCAGTCTTGACCTCTCAATCCTGATGGAAGACTTCAAGGAACTGGAGGACGGACATGTACAGAAAGTATACCAGAGAGGTCAAGAACTGACAATCGAAATATACATTCCTGGAGACGGAAAGGAAAGACTGATAGTCGGCACCAGCCACGCGTTCCTATCCAAATACAAGCGAGACAACCCTATGAAGCCCCCAGGATTCTGCATGGAACTCAGAAAACATCTTGGCAAAGTCGATAAGATAAATCAGAGAGGATTCGACCGGATACTGGAGCTCCAGAGCGGAGATGTCAAACTAGTCTGCGAAATATTCGGTAAAGGCAATTTTATCCTGGTAAAAGAAGGAAAAATAATCGGAGCACTGAGACAGGAAGAATGGGCTGACAGAACCATAGAAGTCGGCGAAGAATATGTCTACCCTGAACCAACCACCGATCCCCGGGAGACAGACGATATATTCGAAGTTCTAGATGATGGAGAAATCGTCAGACGCCTCGCCTCCGATCTAAGTCTAGGGGGTAAATACGCAGAAGAAATCTGCATGAGAACCGGAATCGAAAAGACCACAAAAATAGAAGAACTCACAGACGATGAAAAAGAAAGAATACGGATTGAAGCAGAAAACTTAATCATAAACGAGAGAAGCCCGATCCTCTACAGCGAAGACAACATGCCTCAGAGAGCAGCGCCATTCCCACTGGAGACATACGAGGAAATGGAGAAAGAATGGTTCGACCAGTTCTCAGAAGCACTGGACGAATACTTCTACCGCAGAGAAAAGAAAGAAGAGGAAAGAAAGAAGAGAGAAGCCTATGAAGAAAAGAAAGAAGGTATTGAAAGGCAGCTCCAACAGCAGGAAAGAAAAATTGAAGGACTGAAAAGATCTGCTGAGGAAAACCGTGAGAAAGCGGAAATAATATATGAGAACTACGGAACACTGCATGAAATTCAGAAAGCAGTGGAAGAAGGCGTTAAAAAACATGAATGGAGTGAAGTGAGAGAGAAATTTGAGGAATCAGAGGATGAACTAACGGAGAAAGTCAAAGGATTCAACGAGCAGGAGAGATTCGTTACTGCTGAAGTAGATGGAAAGAATATCAAGCTGACGCTTGGAGAAGACCTGGAAGCCATTGCATCCAACTATTACGACAAAGCCAAGGAATCCGAGTCCAAGATAGAAAACGCGAAGAAGGCTAAGGAAGAGACAGAGAAGCAGCTTGAAGAGTTAAATGCTGAGAGCATCGAGTTAGAGGAAGTGATGGAGGATAAGACTGAGAAGAGGGAGAAGAAATGGTTTGAGAAATACCGCTGGTTCCACAGTTCGGAAGGATACCTGATTCTGGCTGGAAGAGACTCCAATACCAATGATATGTTGGTCAAGAAACATATGGAGTCAAATGATCTGTACTTCCACGCTGACTTTGACGGCGCACCCAGTGTCGTAGTCAAAGAAGGACAGGATTGTGGGGACGCGACGCGTGAAGAGGCTGCGAAGGCCGCTGTCACATTCGCAAAGACATGGAAAGCCGGCATAGGCGCAGACGATGTATACTATGTAGATCCCGAACAAGTGACTGAAAACCCTGAGTCAGGAGAGTACCTGGCGAAAGGAGCATTCGTCATCCGAGGCGAGAGAACCTACATGAGAAATGTATCAGTCGAAGCAAGCATCGGCGTACACGAAATAGACGAAGTCAAAGTACCGATGTGCGGACCCGAATCAGCGATAGATGAGAACTGCGAAAGCTATGTAACCCTGAAACCAGGTCACACCAAGAAATCGGAGATAGCCAAGAAAATACAGGGAAGACTTGACAAAGAGCTCGACCTAGACTACATCATCAGAGCTCTGCCTCCAGGAAAATCTGATATTAAAGAATAAAATTAGCTTGCTTAACTTCAATTTGTAAGCTGCCTTGTGCAGCTTGATCGCTCAAACGAATCTTCGTTTGGCGGGGTGGTTTAGTGGACTATAATCGTACAGTGGGGCTGTACGGACCCGGGTTCAAATCCCGGCCCTGCCAACTATTTTTCTAGATCAGAGATTTTACTAGTTTCTTCATCTCTTTGAAGACTTCTTCAGGGCCTCTTTCACCATCAATAATTTTCCATCCCTCATGTTCAGCGACTTTACCGCCATTCAAATTCGATTTTTTCATGTAGCTGTCATCAAGTTCGTGGATATCCTTGTCTTTACCCTCCATTCTCCTCTTAGCCTCTTCAGGCGCGATATCCAGATAGAAAACTCTGTCAGCATCCGGAAGATCAGCATCGATAGACTTGATGTACTCTAGTTTTTCTCTCCATTCTTCTCCCTCAAATCCTACCAATTGGTGAATCAGGTTAGCTTCTCTATACCTGTCACAGACAATTATACCGCCTTCAGATAAATACTCTGCTATCAACTCCTTGAACTGCTTCCTATCAGAGGCATAAATATCAACAACTGTTTCCATATCAAGATCTTCTCGGGCGCCGAAACCTCCATCAAGATATGCGCCAACTAGCCTACCTCCCGGAGTCTGGCTATAAGTCGGGAATGAAAGCCTCCAAACACCGTTTTCTATACTATCCTCAATTTTCTCAGCACTTGGATCCGGATAATTTCCTGGCATCTTTTCAATCAGTTGTTGCTCATCTTCAGAACTAATTTCTGAAAAGTCGTTTTCTCTCAACCATTCAACAAGAAGTCCTGTCTGAGTCTCTTTACCAGAAGCATCAGGACCTTCTATCACTATGAATGTTCCAGGATCGCTGTTTTCAGTCACGGAAAGAACTTCGGATGAAGAGTGTTTTTAACCTTCCGGAACAATTCGATATCATATGTTAGGAGATGGAGAACTGAAGAGTATTGGAGTCAGCTTAGGGCTTATACTGGCAAATATTTTGATAATGGCTGCAGTAGCAGTTTCTCCACTTTCAAATCTTACAGATATCATCTTCTCAATTCCAATAGTCGGAATGATTATCTTCGGCGCAGGACTAATGGCTGGAAGGTACCTGGCCAGAAAAGGAATAAAAGCAGATAATACAGGCCTAGCTCTAAGCGGCGTAGGACTTCTAGAAATAACGTATGGAATATTTGGAGGCGGAATACTCTCCCTAATACCGCCAAATGCTTTCCCACTAGCACTAGGACTTACAGCAATAATAACTACATTTATCGCCTTACTTGCAGCACTCCTCGTCTACGGCACAGGTAAAAACTTCAGAACATGGGGGAGATACTCAAACTATCTCTTCCTAGGCGCATTCGGAACAGGTCTAATCGGCAGCGCATTCCCACCTCTACTCTTGCTCACATTCATCCTCGTATTGATTGGCTTCATAGTCTACCTCGTCTACGAGATCTGGAGAATGAAACAGAGACCAGGCAGAACACTAATGAACGGAATAGGAATCTACATCGCCTACATGGGTGTATTCGTCGAAATCCTGCAGCTAGTGATTAGGATGCTGATCGACGAGTAACCTTACCTTATTTCAACAAACTTGTTATAAGTCGATTCATGAACCGAAAAGCCGTTATTCTAGCGTTCGCAGCACTTCTAACAGCAACAACAGCGTCAGCACAAATCTCACCTGAACTTGGGGACAGGCTCGAAGAAAGACCTGACACGGAGAAAATAGATGCAATAATTTTAACACAGCCTAACGCAAACGAAAGAGCCAGAAATGCAGTAAAAAACGCTAACGGAAACATAAGCCACGACTTCAACATAATAGACGGCGTCGCAGTTTCTATTCCGAAGGTGGCAGCCGAAAACCTTGCCAACAGAGACTTCGTAAGAGAGATACAGCCAGACTACAACGTAAAAACACGGCTCTCAGAAAGCACTTCAACAGTCAACGCAGACGAGGTTTGGAATCAGAATACTACAGGAGCAGGAGTCGACGTAGCAGTACTCGACACAGGAATAGAAGACAACACAATACTCAACATAGAAGACCAGGTTGACTACACAGGAGAAGGAACAGACGACTTAAACGGACACGGAACACATGTTGCAGGAACAATAGCCTCACCAAGTGAAGAATACAGAGGCGTAGCTTACGGAGCCGACTTATTCGACGTTAAGGTTCTAGATCAGGAAGGATCAGGAAGTGCATCCGATGTGATTGCAGGATTAGAATGGGCAGCAGACAAAAATTTAGACATAGCGACCCTAAGCCTTGGAGCAGCAGTAGAACAGTGCGACGGAACCAGCTCACTCTCAGAAGCAGTTGACAATACAGTAGAACAAGGAGTAACAGTTACAGTCGCAGCAGGAAACAACGGCCCAGACAGCGAAACAATCACAGCACCAGGATGCGCACAAAAACCAATCACAGTAGGCTCAAGCAGCAACGGAGAAATCTCAGACTTCTCAAGTAGAGGACCAACAGCAGACGGAAGAACCAAACCAGATTTAGTCGCACCTGGAGAGAGCATCACTTCACTAACAAAAAACGACGGAGACAGCCCACAATTCGAAACACTTTCAGGAACAAGCATGGCAACACCTCAAGTAGCAGGAACAGCAGCACTACTTCTAGCTGAAAAAGACTTGACGCCTGCAGAAGTAAAGAATATCACAACATACACTGCAGAAGACCTTGGATTCGATGAAAAAGATCAAGGAGCTGGAAGACTGGATGCTTACGCAGCATACCAACAGGTAGCGACCACGAACCAGACAGAAAATCAGGCGCCAACGGCAGAAGCATTAAGAACGCAGGTTAAGCTGCTGAATGAATCAGCGGGGGCAGAACTCTCAATAAATGCAACTGATGAAGATAACGAGACGCTGAACGCAACATTCTACCTAGAAGGAGAGGAAGTAAGCCAGCAGGAAGGATACGGAGAGATAACACATACAGCAGCAAACCTAAGCCTAAACACGACTTACAGCTGGAGTGCAGAAGTAACAGACGGAATCAACACAAGCAGTACAGGAACACAGAGCTTCAACACAGATGTACCAACAGAAGAAAACGAGACTGAGGAAGAAAATCAGACAAGAAACGGGACCAAACCAGATTTACCGTCTCAGGCAAGTGACACCGCAAGAAAAGCAAGGGCAGGATTCTTCAACCCAAACTCCCCATTTTACGGACTTGACCTTGCATTCGACAGAGCCTCAGTAGCAGTAGGGCTGAGAACAAAAGAAAGCGTGATGGAAGAAAGAGCAAACGAAGCAAGAGCAATGGCAGAAAAAGGCGACAACAAGGCAGCGGAAAAAGCAGTCAAAGAATTAAGAAATACCGCAGGAAACAGCGAAAACGCCTCAAGAGAAGCCAAAGAAACCCTCAACAGAGTCATAAAGGACGCACCAGAACAAGCCAAAAAAGGACTGCAAAACACATTGAGAAACGTCGAAAAGGAGAGAAAAGAAAGAGAAGACAACCAGTCAAGACCCGAAAATCCAGGAGAGAATCAGAACAAGTCAGAAAAGAGAAATGGAGAAAAACCAGAGAGAGGAAATCGGCAAGAGGAATCTCAAAGAGAACAAAGACCTGAAAACTCACAGAACAGGAGCGAAACAGGAGCCAATGGATCCCAGAACGGAGAGAAAGAAAACATGCCAGACAGAGAAAATAGACAGGAAGGACAAAACAGACAGAAAAACCAAGAACCCAACCAGAGACGCACCAATCAAGATACAGAAGCAGGAGCAGAAACTGAAGCCAAAGCAGGGAATGTGGAAACCAGTGCTGAAGGAAGTGCGGAAGCTGAAGTAGATGTAGGAAAGAATTCAAATACGGAAGAAAGTTCTGGAAGATCTAGTAACTCTGGATCGAGCAACTCCGACAAATCAAATGGCAATGGAGACTCCAACAGTAATGGAGGCAGACCCTCCAAGGCTAATGCAGGAGGGCCTTAGAGAACTCCTGCAAAATCAAAAAATTAATTTAGTTTAGGTTTCATTGAGTTTCCGTATGAGTAGTTGCCTATTCTGTGAATTCGACAGCCTAGCTGAGAAAGCTGTATTTACTGAGACAGACAAGTTTAGAGTTATTCTGGATCCTTTTCCAGCTAGTTTTGGACATTTTTTGATAGTTCCCCGACAGCATGTGGAGAAAATAGATGATGTAACTACGGAAGAATTCAGCAGAGTACAGGATTTGATTATAAAATGCAAATCTATCGGTAAAGAACAGATAGAAGAGAATTATCAGGAAATTCTAGAGTTTAAACCTCCAGAGAAATCAGAGAAACTTATAAGCGATGCTTTAAACAGTAAGAAAAATCCAGACGGCTTCAATGTTGGAATAAATGAAGGTGAAGCCGCAGGTCAGACAATCGACCATCTTCATATCCATGTTATCCCAAGATACGAGGGAGATGTTGAGAATCCTAAGGGAGGAGTTAGAAATGTGATTCCTGATAAGGCAGATTATACCTGAGTCGAAAGACAAATATGAGTAACTTTCTCACACCTAATCATGGAACATCGTGATCTTTCTGAGGCTGATCCTGAGGTTTACAAAGCGTTGAAGAATGAGGTTGAGAGGCAGGAAAGCGAGTCCCTGGAGATGATCGCCTCAGAAAACTTTGTACCTCGACAAATTCTGCAGGCACAGGGTAGTGTTTTGACCAATAAGTACGCGGAGGGCTACCCTGGGGAAAGATACTATGCAGGTTGTGAATATCACGATAAAGTTGAGAACTTAGCTCGGAAACGAGCATGCGAAATTTTTGATGCAGATCATGCCAATGTACAGCCACACTCTGGTTCTCAGGCGAATTTTGCAGCTTATTTCTCTCAACTAGATGCTGGCGACAAAATACTAGGCCCAGTGCTTTCTCATGGAGGTCACTTGACGCACGGTCATGGAATAAATTTTTCCGGAGATCTATTCGACTTCGCCACATACGGCATCAACAAGGAGACGGAGAGATTTGAGAAAGAAGATATCTTGCAAGCTGCTAAAGAGCATGAACCAGATATGATTGTCTGCGGTTATTCTGCTTACCCTCGAGAAATCGATTTCGAGATGTTTAGAGAGGTTGCTGATGAAGTTGATGCGTTGCTTATGTGCGATATAGCGCATATCTCTGGCCTGGTGGCTGCTGGAGAGCACCCAAATCCTTTCCCACAGTGTGATATCGTGACTACTACGACTCATAAATCAATCCGTGGCGCCCGTGGAGGAATGATCCTCTGTAAAGATGAATACGCTGAGGATGTAGATTCAGCAGTCTTCCCTTACAGCCAGGGAGGTCCGTTGATGCATCAGATTGCCGGTAAGGCAGTCTGCTTCAAAGAGGCTATGAGACCCGAGTTCGAAGACTATGCAAAACAGATCAAGAAAAATACCAAAGCGTTAGCTGAAGGATTACGAAAACATGACTTGGAACTGGTTTCGGGGGGCACAGACAACCACCTTGTTCTAGTTGACCTCAGAGAAGAAGATGTTACCGGCAAAGAAGCTGAAAGTGCTCTTGAAGAGGCTAATATTGTGGTTAACAAGAACGCAGTCCCTTACGACCCCGAACCTCCGATGGTCACTTCTGGAATTAGAATCGGTACTCCTGCATTGACAACGCGAGGGATGGAAGAGGAGGAACTTGAAGAAATCGGTGAGATGATTGGGAAAGTTGTGAAGAATCCTAGAGATTCAGGTGTTAGAACTAAAGTTCGGGAGAAGGTTTCAGAACTACTTGAGAACTTCGAGTTGTATGAAGAGTCTGGAGTAGAGTTCTGATTATTCTGGAGTTTGGAAGGTGAAGTCGATTCTGAAAGTATCTTCATCCCCGTTGTACTCTATGTCTCCTCCGAACTTCTCGGTGATGTATGCTGAGACCGGCAATCCAAGTCCATTATATTCTTCAGCATCGGGAGTGTAATTGAATATGTCGTGTCCCTGAATATCTCCGTTCTCGTTTTCCACACTTGACAAGTCGCTTTCGTAGATAAGACCTATGTTTCCATCTTCAGTCTCTTCCAACATGACCTGTGTATCTCCTGTAACTCCTTTTTCGTATGCATTCTGAACCATGGTACTGGATATAAACTGCATCGCTTCGTTACCTACAACTTCCTTATCTTCTTCAATGCCTCCATAATCCATTTCAATCCCTGAGAATTCGTCAAACGCCCAGACCACATCTCCTACCCGAATTGCTTCATCTGGAGCCCGAGAGTTTCTCATTCTTTCATACTCTCTGGCTGCTTCTGCAACTTTCAGCGTACGGTAAATAACTTGCCCTGCGAACTGTGGAGCCTGCTCAACCCCCGCCTCCAAGATTTCAAATGGGTCTTCAGCAACAGGATTTCTTCTCAAAACATGGTAGGCATCCAGGATATCACTGCGACTAGGTTCGCCCTCCCATCCTTCAGGCTCCAAACCAAGACTCTCAAAGTCAGAATTGTTTCCAAAATGTTTGTCTATATTAAAATCATCGCCAGTTTCCGAATCATCAACCAAGATCTTCCCTTGAACATAAGTGTCCAAATCATGACCTAAGAGATCAGAACCGGAATCAGGAATGTTCTGATAACGAGACCTTCTATCTACCTCCTCAAGTTCCTCTTGATCGAAAATTTCTTGACCCGACAAAAAAAATTACCCTATAACTCACCAACACACATACAATATTTTAAACAGGTTACCTAGACATAATCTCAAAGCCAGTTAACAATAAGATGTAAAGAGCTTCATCCCTTCACCAAAGTTAGAGGGGCTCCACATTGAAACAATACCATACCTTAGTAAAGAATATTCTTGAGAACGCAAACTACAGAGAGAACAGGACTGGTGTAGATACTCTGTCGACTTTCTCCCAGAGCTACAAGATTGATTTACAGGAAGGATTTCCTCTACTAACTACTAAGGACTTATCAGGTTATAGATGGAATTCTCTGATTCACGAGCTTTTATGGTACTTCTCGGGAGAAGAACATATCAGGAACTTGAGGGAGGAAACCAAGATCTGGGACGCCTGGGCCGATGAAGAAGGAAAACTTGATACAGCGTACGGTCGATTTTGGAGAAGATATCCTGTACCAGACGAAGACTCACAATTACCTGGCGAAACATGGGCTGATACTGACTGTAAGTGGGTAACGGAGGAAGAGGATGGAAGACTGGTTTTCGATCAGATAAAGTACGCCATAGATACATTGAATGGAGATAACCCAGATAGAAGTCCAAACTCAAGAAGACTGGTTATCAACGCCTGGCATCCTTCGAACGCAGATGTCTCAGGACTGCCACCATGCCACTTCACCTTTGTAATGAATGTACAGAACGGAAAACTAAACACACACTTAACACAGCGATCAGGAGACACAGCACTCGGAATACCATTCAACATCGCATGCTACTCTCTGATCACCAAGGTAATTGCACAGCAGACAGGCTTTGAATCCGGAAGCTTCTCACACACCATTGTTGACTCTCATATCTACTGTGGAAAAGGCGAGAGAGGAGAATGGTACCGTGAGAACTTGAAAGAACTCAAATCGAAGATGAGGGAAGCAGAAACTAACGAAGACTACCTAGAAATCAAAGACTGGATCCAGAAAAACGCACCAGAACAGGAAGAACCCTACGACCATGTGCCAGGCCTTCTGAAACAGATTTCCAGAGACATAAGAGAAAGACCAGAAATGGAGATCGCAGACAAAGGTGTAGACGAACTGGAATACGATGACTTCAAGCTGAAGGATTACAACCCGCATCCCGGAATCAAGTTCGCGGTAGCGGAGTAAACTGGTAAAAATGGGATTTGAAAACGATATAAAGTTAAAGAGATTTAGAAATGCTCACTCTGACAGCCTGGAGGATGTTAGAGAGTTCCTTGACAGTTACGAAGAAGATTACATTAGTCACAAAGAGTTGATAAACTATATTCGTGACGACTCTAACGCCACCATAGCCTCCGCTGCAGGGATAATAGATGTACTTAAAATAGATGAGTATTTAGAGGGAAGTTCCATTGAAGGATACGAAGTGAAACTATGAAGAAGATAATCATAGCAGCAGTAGCAGAAAATGATGTAATCGGGAAAGACGGAGAGATACCATGGCATATTCCCAAAGACTTACAGCATTTCAAGGAGAAGACCACAGGGCACACGGTCGTCATGGGCAGGAAGACATTCGAATCACTTCCAGACAGCTTCACACCCTTGCCGGACCGCGAGAACATAGTCCTGACAAGGTCAGATTTCTCACCAAAAAATGAGAGTGTAAAGTTAGCGAACAGTCTCGATGAAGCATGGGAAAAAGCCGAGAGCGAGAAAATATTCATAATAGGTGGAGCAGGAATCTACAGGCAGACAATGAGCGAAGCCGACAAAATGATTTTAACGGAAATCCATGAGGAGTACAAAGGAGATACTTACTTCCCAGAGTTTTCAGAGGAGAACTGGAAAGAAGTAGAGAGGGAAGAACACAGAGAATTTGATTTCGCAGAATACTCTTCTAACTGACCATTCGAATCAAAAGAATTCTACCACCACTTTCACAATGTGAAGACCGAAAACCTGGATCTGCCGGAGAGAATCAAGCGAGACTATATTGACACCGGCATCACCGAACTGAACCCTCCACAGGAGAAAGCCGTCAAATCCGGACTTCTGGACGGAGAGGATATGATTGTGGCTTCTCCGACCGCTTCAGGAAAGACATTTATCGCAGAACTAGCAATGGTCGAGAAAGCAGTCAAGGAAAACAAGACAGCAGTCTATGTAGTTCCTTTGAAGGCTTTAGCCTCAGAAAAATACGAAGACTTCTCCGAAAGATACGAAGACCTGAATGTGAAGATCTCAGTCGGTGATCTAGACGATGCAGGAGAATATCTGGAGAACGCAGATATAGTCATCGTGACCTCCGAAAAGCTGGACTCAATGCTGCGGCATAATCCAAGCTGGATTCACGACATCGGACTGGTAGTAATCGACGAAATACACCTTTTAACCTCCAAAAACCGCGGTCCTACGCTCGAAGTAACCTTGACAAGACTCAGAGACCTGCTAGAGTTCCAGTTACTCGGTTTATCTGCCACCATATCAAACTCAGGCGAGCTAGCTGAATGGCTGGACGCAGAACTAGTAGAATCAGACTACCGCCCGGTAGAGCTGCGTCATGGAATATACCAAGGTAACGAGATAGAGTACTACTCAGGAGACGAAGAAATAGACGACTCAGAGGAAGAAGACTCCAAAGAGTTAAGCGGATGGCAGACAGGAAAAGAAGCCAAACAAAACAACAGTTCTGAAGGAGAAAAATACTTCGTAGACGACAAACATGGCCAGCCAGCACCAAACCTGCTGGAAGACACTTTCCAGATGGACAAACAAGCCATAGTGTTCTGCTCATCACGGAAAGGCGCAGAAAAAAGCTCAGATCGAGCCGCAAAAATAACCGAAGAAAAGATAGATAGAGAAGAGAAACAGAAACTAGAAGAATACGCAGACAGAATACTCAATGTACTGGGCTCCCCCACATCTCAGTGTAAGCGTCTAGCGGAAAATGTAGAGAAAGGAGCTGCATTCCACCACGCAGGTCTCGTGACACAGCAACGCCAGCTAATCGAGCAGGCATTCAAGAAAGACCTGATTAAATCAGTCTCTGCCACGCCAACACTCGCTGCCGGAGTAAATCTGCCTGCTTTCCGAGTTATAATTCGAGACTTGAAGCGTTACGATGGTAACGGCATGAACTGGATTCCTGTACTGGAATATGAACAGATGACAGGACGAGCTGGACGCCCAAAGTATGATGACAGAGGGGAGGCTATTTCCGTGGCGAAGAATTCTGGCAGCGTGGATGAAATCAAGGAGAGATTTGTTCTGGGAGAACCTGAAAGAATTCAGTCGAAGTTAAATGTCGAGCCAGTTCTCAGAATGCATACACTGGCTTTAGTGGCCTCCAATTTCTGTACCTCAATGGAAGGATTATTGGAGTTTTATCAGAAGACTTTCTATGCTCATCAGTTCGGAGATATGCAGAAGGTAGCGGAGAAGATCCGGGATGTAGTCGATTCATTGAGGGACTATGATTTCATCAGAGAAGATGAAATGAAGGCGACGAAGATCGGGAAGAAGGTATCTGATCTTTATATTGACCCTGATTCCGCACATTACATGGTTAAATCGTTAGGGAAGGCTGAGGGAACTGAGACAAGAGCAATCTCATACCTTTTTATGCTTTCCAGGACTTCTGAGATGGCTCCAAGATTACGAGTGAAGGATAAGGAGTGGAGTGATTATCAGAATGCCTTGCAGGACGCCGAGATTTATCTCTTGGATTCCGTGCCGAATGAGTGGGAGGCGGGATACGAATCTTACCTGGAGTCAATGAAGACTGCGATGATGATGCAGAGCTGGGTGCAGGAGATGGATGAAGAGAGGATAATGAACGAGTTCGGAACCGCACCTGGAGGTATCAGGGCAAAGATGCAGAATGCGGACTGGTTGTTGTACGGAGCCAAGGAACTGGTTAGGATGAAGGAAACGAAGAACTCAGAGAGTTCTTCTGAAAACCAGAATTCAGAGAATTTTTCGGGAGTAGAGAAAGACATTGAAAAATTGCGCGTCAGAATGGAACACGGAATAAAGGATGAACTGTTAGATTTAGTTCAGTACGATCAGATTGGCCGTGTGAGAGCGCGGAAACTCCACGACCACGGTATTGAAACACAGTCTCAGATCCGTGAAGTTAATTTTGAGAAGTTGAAGAAGTTGATCGGCAAGAAAACTGCTAAGAAGCTGAAGAAACAGGTTGGTCAAGATAATATCTTCGACCGGGAAGATATCACTGACTGGTATGATTAGCCTTCATATCCAATTCCTAGTTCTTCATAGGCCTCTCTTACTGCTTCATCAAAGGCCTCTGCCGCATCCCAGCTTATATAGTCTGCTGTGCCGAATCGGGAGCTCTCTATTTCTTCTAAATCATTTAAATCTACAGCTCCTTCTTCCGCATATTCTAGTAGATCTTCCTGTATTTTTGAATAGAATAAGGTGCTTGCAGCCAAACTTCTTTCTTGGCTTTCCTCCAACACAGAGTAAAATTTGAAAACAAATTCGTCAACCTTCTCTTCCTCAAGGCTTTCAAAGACAGTTTTCGTGCCGAACATCTCAAGAAATATAGGAAAAGTAAATTTTTTCAGTGCAGAGACAGACCTCTTTCGTTAACTTTCCTAACCGATTCCTCCGACCCTACAAATACTGGAGTTCTCTGATGTAGTTCTTCAGCCTTGACTCTGAGGATTGATTTATCACCATCACTAGACTTGCCTCCTGCTGTTTCGAAAATGTAAGCCATAGGATTTGCTTCGAAGAGAAGCCTGAGTTTGCCGTTTTCGGCGTCTTCACGAGCAGGATATCCAAATACTCCTCCCTGGTGAAGCACTTGATTGACATCTCCTACCATCGCACCGCCGTAACGAAGCTTCAAATCATCAGAAATATCCTCCTTCAAGCGTTCAAAATCACTGCCCCAGTGCTTGTTGCCTCCAAAGCCGTAGACATATGGCTCAGGGATCTGAATATCTTCACTAGCTTTGTGCAGTTCTACACCATCACCTTTAGATTCTTCCAGCACATACTCATCAACTTGCCCATCTCTGGCAATCGTAAAACTTGTTAATGGGCCATATACAACATAAAAAGCCGCTACAATATTTTTACCTCTGCAAGGAAGTTCTTCATCATAGATACCAACGATAGTGCCGACAATATTATTCGTCGGAATGTTTGAAGAGCCATCCAGAGGATCGACAGTTACAGATAGTCCCTCTCCACAATCCGTTACTTCGTGCTCTTCCTCAGATGCGAACTCGCCTACACCCTCAAGTGAGGTGATTTCCTCCTTGAGGAATTCATTGGCCCAGACATCAGCCTCTAACTGCTTCTCATCACTGGGATTTTCCTCACCTACATACTCTCTCCTCTTGAGTAGACCTGAGGATATGTGAGGCGCTACCTCAGCTACAGAATGGAAGACCTCGTCGACTACTTCTTGTTTATCCACTTGGAATCACATTGCTTCGTCGACGGTCTTTCCTTCGAAAATTACTTTTTCCAGCTTATCAAGCAGTTCTCCCGGCTCTTCACGCTGGAAGATGTTTCTACCTACTGCTAAACCGTTCCCACTCACTTCAATAGTGTCATGTACATCTTGGAGGAATGCTCTGTCACTTCTCTTAGATCCGCCGCTCATAACAGTTTTTAATTCTGCTACCTGGCTTTCAAGTCTCTCCCAGTCTTCCTGATTCCCTGGATACTTGCATTTTACCATGTCAGCACCTAACTCCAGTCCTAACCTAGCTCCGTAAGCTACTACTTCTGGATCTTTCTGACCTGAGTAGTCAGGGTTTTCTTCTATTCCTTTTCCTCTTGGATAGCTCCACATAACTACAGGAACATCATATTTTCTTGCTTCTTCCTGTACTTCCCTGAAATCTTTCCACATTTCGTCTTCATGAATGCTTCCCGCGTACATCGTGTACCCGATTGCATCAGCGTCCAGTTCTTCTACAGCGTACTGTACACTGCATTGTTTTGGACTATAGTAATCTTCTCGTTTTGGAAGGCTGGAGTTTCCGTTTATTTTAAGTAGAAGTGGTGCTCCTTCGTTTCCTGTATTTTCCTGCCAGTTTCTGTAGTATTCTGCATTTCCTTTCTGAAGAGCTAAAGCAGTCACTGCATCGTGCTGAGAAACTTCAAAGACATGCCGCGGGTCAGCACTTTTCGGCATCGGCTCGAAGTCAACCGGACCGTGTTCTGTTCCGTGGTCATAGGCCAGTATCAAAGAGTTTCCATTCCGTGTGATCGCGGAGTCATCCATATCTTTCATATTACGATGTATTACATTTTCTGGTTTAAATTTCTGGGAGTCGGAGAGCTTTTAACTTTCCCCTGCATTGTGATGCGTTATGGAGCCTGAAGGAGGACTTCACGAAGGAGAGTCTGTCAAAAAACATTTCACACCGAGCCCATGGAAATATCTTGGCTGGTATCTTCTTGGATTGATTTTACTTCCACTCATGTTGATCGGAGTAATCGTCTGGATTATCGCAGAAATACACAGAAAAGGACATAAATACTTTATAACAAACGAGCGAGTTATCAGAGAGTTCAAGTTCCTAAGCCGGGATACAACGGAGGCAACTTTCGACTTAATCACGGAGACTTCGATAGATCAACCTCTCGGATACAGAATGCTTAACATCGGCGATGTAAATGTGAAAACCGCTTCAGGACAAGTAATAGAGTTCGGCGCCATCCCTAACCCGAAAAACGCTAAAAACCAGATAACGGAAGCCAAACACCGAGACAAGAACGAAGTCCAGAAAGTAGAAATGGTGGAAAACGGAGATACAGAATACTGTCAAGACTGCGGAGAAGAAGTCTCATCATCCAGCACCTACTGCTCAAGCTGCGGACACAAAATAGAGAAAGAACAGTCGAAAAAAGAAGAGAAAAGTATAGACTACAGCACCATGTTAAAGGGAAGCATCCAAGAAGTAAAAGATGATATCAAAGCACTTGAAGACCCAGACTATGCAGAAATTATCGAAGAAGAAAAACAAAACAAAGAAAGAAAAACACTGATCGAATGGTTAGAAGGTAAAGAAGAATGAGCCTAAAAAAATCAGATTCAGAGCTTTCACAAGGAGACTACGCACCCGAATTCAAACTCGAAAACCATGATGGAGAAAAAGTCGAATTAAGCGATCTGGACAACTATGACGGCGTCCTCGTCGTATTCATGTGCAACCACTGCCCCTATGTCAAAGCTCAGACAGAAGAACTGAGAGAACTGAATGACGAGTTCTCTTCAATAGCTATAGTCGGAATAAATCCTAACAGCGAGACACATCCAGACGACTCAGTCGAGAAAATGGGGGAATTTATTGAAGAGAATGATCTGGAATCCCCGCACTTCTACTACCTGACAGACCCAGAACAGGAAATCGCAGAACAGTATGGAGCGAAATGCACACCAGATCCCTTCCTACTGGACTGGAGACATAGATTATACTATCAAGGCCGATTAAACGATAAGATGGGTCCTGACCAGGAAGTAGAGAACCGAGAGATGAAAAAGGTAATCGAAGATATGCTGAAGAGACGGGAACCTCCAAAAGATCAGAAGCCGAGTCAGGGCTGCAGTATTAAGTGGAAAGATTAGAAGCGTTTAGTTTTATAAACACTTGTTTAAAATTATAAACACATGTTTGCTGAGTTAAACACCCGGCATCAGAAAATCCTGCGACAGTTTTTTCAAGATCCAGAACTAGAAATATCTGCAAGAGAGCTATCGCGAAGGACAGATATCTCGCCGGCATGGATATCAAAAAATATAGACCTGCTCTCAGACAAGAAGTTCTTGGAAATTAAGGAAGAGAAAGCTTCGAACAAAATAACGACCGGGGAGAACTTCCAAGAGTTGAAAGAAGTCTACAACCTAGGAGAGATCAAGGAATCAGGCATAGTGGAAAACCTAGATAAAGAGCTGAGACCGGAAGCAATAATCTTATTCGGATCCTACGAGCAAGGAAATGACAGGAAAGACTCAGACATAGACATAGCTATAATCAACGGAAGAGAAAAAGAAGTAAACTTGAAAGAGTTTGAGAAAGATTTAGAGAGAAAAATAGAGTTACAGTTTATAGAAAATCCTAAAGATTCCGACAAAAACTTCAGAAACAGCCTTGCCAACGGCAAGACACTAAAAGGATTCGCAGAACTGATTTAAAATGAAAGAGTTTGAGAAATTTATTGAAGAAGGAAAAGTCAGAGAGACGAAGCCCAATCCTTCTCAGGCCAGAAGCTTAATTCAGAAAGCAGAAAAAAGGCTTAGATATGTTAAAGGAAGAAATATCACGGAAGAAAACGCCGACCTCATTCTGGAAGATAGTTATGAAGCAGTTCGAGAAGCTCTAGACGCCTTCCTAGTTCTCGACGGCTACAAACCACACAGCCATGAAGCATCAATAATCTACGGATTCGAAAACCTAGAAATTCCCTACGGCACCACAAACAAATTAAACAAGTTCCGCAAACTCAGAAACGACTCAAAATACCGTGGAGAAGACATAAAGAGAAAAGAAGCAGAAAAAATCCTCAAAATCGCAAAAGAACTGATACCCTTACTAAAAGAGAAATTCAATGGAAGAGAAAATCAACAATGAGAATCCTATCCGAAAAAGAAGATGAAAGGTTTAGAGAAAGAATAAAGGAAGAGTTCGGTATTCCTGGCGATGTTGATGACAACTGGGAGCCTGTTAATATAGGCAGCTATTTAGCTACTCCCTGGAGAGAGCAGAAGGAGAACGATGAGAGATTAAAGAAGTTTACAGAACTTCTGAAGGAACGAGATGAGAAACTTTTCATGGTGGCTTTCAGCGGCGGACAGTATGTTCCCAGCTTTCAGCAAACATTCGAGGAAAAATACGATTCCAAGGCTGCGGAAATAAAACCAGAAGAAATTCTGGAGGTAAGAGATGACCTCATAACTTTCTATATCTTCCCAAAAGATCTCTCATGGATCTTCCTGGGTGACCACGAAGGCAGGGTAGTCTTTTCAGGAGAGATAATTGAAGAAGTAAGAGATATCATAGATGAAGAAAAACTGGAAGAAAGAGAATACTGAACCCTCGTCGAATAAATTACTTGAAAAAACAGCATATCCATGAACTACTCAATCAAGCCGGAAGAACACGAGTTACGGGAAGCTAGACAAGCAGTCGAGAAAACCTTGGAAGGCTGCAAATATGTGTTGGAGAAAGATGAAGATTTAGAATTTTCTCTTGGTCATACAGGTTTGGATGCGGTTGAAGGATTCGGAGTATCTGGAACAGCCCTAAGCCCCAGCACAGCAGAAATATTCTTTAACACCGAAGTTGACAGCTGGAAAGAAAACCTTGAAGATCTAACAGCGGACATTTATGGTCAGACATGGTTCTACGAGAACTCAGAAGTTAACTTTGTCTGGCAGCAGGTTTTAGCCTCCATCACAGGCTTAATGGTTATAGAGAAGATTTCAGATCAAAAAGGAGTAGAGATAGAAGATTTACAGGAAGAATGGGCAGAGAAAAAGACAGATATTTCAGAACAGATATCAGAGCAGCCAGAAAACCTTTCCTGGCAGTTGAAAACAGCTATAGGTCACGAACTTTTGGAAGAATACGAATTGGAAGAGTTTCCTGAACTTAACCGTACTGATGTTTTAGAGGCTGGAGACTCATTATTTGAGTGATGCAGAGGAAGCCCAATTCGAACGACGAACTAGTAGACTACCTGATCAGGCAAGACAGAATAAGATCTGAGAAAGTGGAACAAGCTTTCAGGAAAGTTGATAGGGCAGATTTCGTGCCGGAGAGTTTTATAGAAGATGCCTACTCGGATAAACCTCTGCCTCTTAATGGCGAGACAATCTCAGCACCGCATATCGTAGCAGAAGTAACAGAACTACTGGATTTAGAGAGCAGTCATAAAGTTCTGGAGATAGGTTCTGGTTCAGGATATCAGGCAGCGATTTTAGGACAATTAACAGATAGAGTAATTGGCGTAGAAATCAATAAAGAACTGACCGAGGCTTCACGGCCTAAGATACCAGAAAATGTTGAGATAAGACATGGAAACGGTTTTAGTTCTGTCGATGGAAAGTTTGACAGGATCCTATTTTCCTGCGCCACAGAAAACTTTAACGAAGCCCTTAACTTTGTTGAAGATGGTGGAGTGATCGTTGGCCCTGTTAGAGAGGACGACAAGCAGGTCTTGAGGAAATGGAAAGATGGTGAAATAACCAGTCATGGTGGTGTTCGGTATGTGGAGATGCAGGATTAAAAGTTTGCTATACGGTTTCTGAGTTATGGTTTCGGCTTTTATCGGAAGATTCCAACCTTTCCACCTTGGCCACAAGCATGTAGTGGACAATCACGAAGGAGAACTGGTTCTGGTAATAGGCAGCTCCGAGAAAAGCCGAACGGACGACAACCCCTTAACTGCCGAGGAGAGGAAAGAAATTATCCGAGGATGCTTCCCTGATATCAAGATTTTTGAAGTATCTGACCGTGAAAGCGACAAAGAATGGAAAGAAGAGGTTCTGGAAAAGACAGAAGCAGACAAAATAATCTCAGGAAATGAAAGAGTCCGTAAAATATTCGAGGACGAAGTAGAAGTAGCAGAACCCAACATGCATCAGCCAGAAATCTACTCAGGAACCGAGGTACGCCGACGAGTCAATTCAGGCGGCGAATGGAGCTACCTCGTACCAGAATGCGCTAAAGACAAGATAAAACAACTTGAAGAAACAATCAAGAAATCAGGTACACAGTACGAATTCGAACCCGGCTGGAAAAAGGAAAACGCTTTTCATGGGACAGCAGATAAATGAAAAACTACATCTCACGCCTTGAATAGTTCTTGTATTTCTCAGCTCTGATTTGACCATACTCCGCATCAGTGACACCACCATCATAATCGCGATCCAGAACTGCGGGATCATGTGAATCCAAACTGTTATCTCCTATACTACTTACCTCAGACAAACCAAGAGTCGTGCTTACAAGAGCCGCCAAACTAAGTTCATAGTCATCATCCATAGTAAAAACTACCCGTTAAATCCTTTATACTTTTCTCATAAGACCGATGGAATTAAATCGATAATATCTGTCGCCAGTAAGCTATTTCCATATTCTTCAGCAGCTTCCTCGCCTGCCTCGCCGTTTATTTCTGCAGCTTTGACAGCAGCCTCTCTTTTTGAAACATCTTGAGAGATAAGCGAAGCAACAATCCCTGTCAATACATCGCCCGTTCCTCCAACCGTCATACCTGGATGACCAGCGTCTACCTTTTCAACACCTTTATCCGAATAAACCCTATCCGTCTCACCATTCACTAAAACCACTATATCCTCATTCTCGCCAACGAAACTTTCTACAGAACCATATTCATCCTTAATCAGCTCTGCCTCTCCTCTATGTGGAGTCAAAACAGCGTTGCTTAAATCTGCCTCTAGCGCTGGCTTAATAGCATCTGCATCGACTACAGCAGTTTTATTCGTCCTTTCTAGTATTTCCCCGACTGCTTCGGAGTCAGGATTACCGAGTCCAGGACCTATTACAAAAACATCACACCACCTGACAGCATCAATACAGTTCTCTACTCCGGAAAGACCTAGATAACCAGAAGAATACTCCCTCACAATCAAGTTTTCAGAATAGGACGCCACAACACTGGAAACTTCTTCAGATGTAACGATTTTTGCAAGATCACAGCCAGTCCTCAGAGCCGCCTGAGCAGAAAGGGCTGGAGCACCAGTAAAATCTTTGCTGCCTCCTATAACTGTTACTTTCCCGTTTTCTCCTTTGTGTGACTCTGGTTTTCTTTCCATTTCCATGGACACATATTGAGAACAAGATTTAAAATAATACAGCTGTATTATATTTGTTATGTCGAAGGTTGCTGTAAACATTCCTGACGAAGAGAAAAGCATCGTGGACAAGTTTGTGGAGAAGATTCCAGGCTACAAGAACCGGTCTGACTTCATCAGAAAAGCATTGAGAAATGAGATGGACAGAGATTATAATACTTTAGAGGAACTCACAGGCTCATGGAGCGATGAGGAAGCTGAGAAAGCTAGAGAAAATATCAAGGAGATTGATGAAGAGGATATCGAGGCTCAGAAGAGAAATGATTATTGACAGCAACTTTTTGATCGACATCCTCAATAATGACAGTAACGCTGTAAAGAAGCTGGAAGAGCTGAAAGAAAGGAAAGAGCCACTTCTATTAGCTCCCGGCGTCCTCTATGAACTATATTCAGGGACAGAATCAGAAAAAGAGATAACAAGAATTGAAAACGAACTAAACCAGGCAGAACTAACACCAGCCATAGAAAAAGAAGCCGCACGAATCAGAAAAAAACTTACAGCCGAAGGAAAACCTATCAGCTCAATTGACTACCTAATAGCAGGAACAGCACGCCACCTAAACGAAAAAATACTTACAAGAGACGAACACTTCAAAAGAATAGAAGAACTAAAAGTAGAAGAGTTTTGAAGCATGAGAGTTGAAACTTTGGAATATGGTGACGACCCAAGTGACGAGTATCCCGAAGACTGGAACAGCTTCAAGATTTTTACTGTCTGGAGTGAACCAGATTCTGAAGAAAACTCCAAGAGACTAGCCACTTGCGTGGAGTTTCACATCACTAAAGGCGGTTATTTCTTCATCGAAAGACCTGAACCAGGACCGGACTGGCTATGCAAAATTTTCGAAATGCTGAAGAGAGAGGGCTGGCAGGGACACAGTTTACATGAAATGAGAGTCGAATGCCGAGGAGAGATTGAAATAGAGGAAGGCGATGACTGGACAGCAGTTATAGACAACAAAAAAGAAAGAGCCTTCCATAACCGTGGAAAAAGGAAAGGTAGCGGAAAGATCGAGAGACTTGAAGAATTCAGAAGCTGACCTCAAACTTTTATTCCAGCCTCTTCTTTCTGTAATATGTGGTAATATGGTAAAAGTTGTAATAGCCGGTTGCGGCACAATTGGTAAGAGAGTGGCGGAAGCCGTCAAAAAACAGGACGACATGGAGCTGTATGGGATCGCAGATGTCAGTCAGACAGGAGGACTCCGAACAGTTCTCAGCGAGGACGGACCCCTCCACGGAACTCATCTTTACGCCTCCAACCAGGAAGGAAAAGAAAATCTGGAGGAACAAGGATTCTATGTAGAAGGATTGCTGGAAGATCAACTAGATGAAATAGATGTTGTGGTCGACTGTACTCCTCCAGGAGTTGACGAAGCCAACAAAGAGAACCTGTACGAGCCAAACGATGTTAAAGCAGTTTTCCAGGGCGGGGCGTCAGACGACATAGCTGAAGTAAAGTTCAACGCAGACGCCAACTATGAAGAAGCCAGAGGCGAAGACTTTGTCAAAGTAGTCTCATGCAACACAACTTCTCTATCCAGAACAATGAGTGTAGTAGATGAAAGGTTCGGAGTAGAAAGTGCAACCGCCAATCTTGTCAGAAGAGGCGGCGACATCCCACAAGACGGGAGAGGACCGATCAACTCGACTATTCCAGTCACAGAAGTTCCAAGCCATCACGGACCGGATGTGCAGGCAGTAATGCCGGAACTGGATATTACTACACTTGCTGTCAAAGTACCTGTAACCTTTGGACATGTACACATGGTTACAGTTGATCTAGAGGAAGATATTTCGGAAGAAGAAGCTGTTCAGGCGTTCGAAGATCAGCCAAGAGTCAGATTGATTAATGCTGGAGAAGGATACGACTCAACAGGAAAAGTCCATGAGATGATGCGGGACCTGGAACGACCTAGAAGTGATATGCCAGAAGCAGGGGTCTGGAGAGAAACAATCGATGTAGAAGACGGCAAACTACGCTGGATCCACATGGTACACCAAGAAAGCATCGTCGTACCAGACAATGTAGACGCAATCAGAGCAATGTTCGACATGGAAGACAAAGAAACCAGCATCGAAATGACAAACGAAAAAATGCACATCGAATAAATCATTCCTTTTCTCTATCTTTTCTTAATGAATAAGAAAATCCTTTTGCTGGGGTGGGGCTATCCTCCGAACATTGATGGCGGCCTAGATATCCATGTGAAGCATCTGTTTGAGGAGCTTCAGAAAAGAGATGATGTAGAGGTAAAACTAGCTTTACCCCAAGATAGGGCTCCAGAGAAAGAAAACATCGTTGGCCTAGATGTGGGCGAGGGTGACATGGTCTGGAAGGCCCGCGAAATGAGTTCTCAAGTAGCTGAATTAGCCGATGACTTCGATATTATCCATACACATGACTGGTTTGGCGCAGAAGCCGGTTTCAAAGCACAGAAGTACAGCGACTGTAGCTGGGTTTCGACTATTCATTCTTTAGCATCCGGGAGAAGCAGAGAACACCATGATGGAGAGGTTACAGACCTGGAGAAACTGGCTGTCGAGAAACCTGGCAAAGCTATAGCTGTAAGTAATAAACTGGCTGAAGAAGTAGAATCAGAGCACGGAGAAAAGCCTAAGGTAATCTATAACGGGTTCTCCAAGCCCCAAGGCAAAGGACAGGACATCAAGGAAAAGCTGGATATCGAAGATAACATGGTTTTCTTCGTTGGACGGCACGCGGAGCAGAAAGGAATCGAACACCTGATCTACGGCTTCAAGAAGTTCCTGAAAAATGGCGGAGAAGCTACTTTAGTAATCGGAGGTGACGGCGAGATGCGTGAAAGCCTGGAAAAATTCGCAGAAATGCTAGATATTCATGAGAACACTATTTTCACCGGCTTCATCCCTACAGAGGAGCTTGGCGACTACTACAAATGTGCGGACCTTTTTGTCTCACCTTCGATCAACGAACCTTTTGGTCTAACTATCAGCGAGGCATTGGAGTCCGGAACACCCGTACTGGCGACTGAAAACGGCGTCTCCGAATTTATATCAGGTGATTCTATAATTGAGATTGATCCTGATTCAGATTCTATTGCTGAAGGATTGAAGAAAGGACTCAGACAGGATATAGTGGTAGATGAAGAAAGTAGGAGTTGGGGAGAAATGACAGATGAAATAATAGAGATTTACAGGAATTTATGATTCTGTAGGTTTTCCTGCGTTTTTCCAGCCTTTGAGGCCTTCTTCGTAGTCTTTTACATTCTGGAAACCGATGCTTTCGAGTTTGGCTGCAGCTTTCGGACTTGCGGAGCATTCCTTGTCTTTGCAGTACACTATGATTTCATCATTCATGTCGAATCGGTCCATGGCCTCTGATGCGATATCGCTCAGCGGAAGGTTGACTGCTCCCTGTATATGTTCTTCCTGGAAGTGGTCTATGGATAGTACATCGACGAGTCTAAATGGTTTTCCTGAGTCTTTGAGTTGTTGAAGTTCTTCTGTTGTGATTGTGTCCATATTCTAATTCTCCTGTGTTGAGAAAACCTTTATAGAATCTGGTTGACCGTTGTGAACTACTGAGAAACCCTGTTGAGACTGTTGCAGCGATTTAGTGTCAGATGTGTAGTATGTGGAATCATTATGGCTTGTTGAAGGCAGATATATTCTTTCCTCACCGTTTTCCTTGACTATCACTGCTGCTTCGTCGGCCTCCACTTTGATGAGTGTTCCGTTTTCTACTTCCTGGGTTCGGTAGTTCACAGTTTGAGTTAGGTATCTTTGAATTTTAAACCCTAGATACCGTGCCGGATTTAAACCACGACTGAAAAGACAAACTTATGTTACCAGTAACCCTCTCCTTCGAAGTACATCAACCACACAGACTCAGGATTGACGGAGTAAAAAAGGACGCAGGCACGCTTTACGGCCGATACTTCGACGATGAGATGAACGAACACTTCTTCAAAGATGTCGCAGAAAACTGCTACTTCCCAGCAACCGAAAGACTACTAAGAGAAGCCAAAAGACGAGAGGGAGACGACAGAAACCTGAAAGTAAACTTTTCGGTGTCAACTGCCTGGATAGAACAAGCCAAGAAATACCATCCGGAACTCATCGACATGCTGAACCAGTTCCCAGACAACTCTATCGACTTCATCGGACAGGCATACCAGCACAGCCTCGCAGGACTATTCAACGACAAAGAAGAGTTCAGATGGCAGCTAAACCATCATAGACAAGTTGTGGAAGATACTTTTGGAGTGAATCCTCAGGTTATGACAAACACTGAGCTGATTTACCACAACGAAATCGGGAAAATTTCGGCGGAAGAGGGATACAAGGGAATATTTACCGAAGGCGCTGACAGAATCCTCGGATGGAGAAGCCCAAACCACGCTTATACTCAGCCAGACTTCGTCACTGAAAATGGAAACAATGTGATGCTGAGAAACAGAAAGCTAACGGACGATGTAGGGTATCGATTCTCTGCTGAATGGTGGGATGAGTACCCATTGACAGCTGAAAAATACGCCTTGTGGCTTTCAGAGGCGCAGGGTGACATGCTAAACCTGTTCATGGACTATGAAACCTTTGGAGAACACCACTGGGAAGGCACAGGCATCCTCTGGTTCCTCGAAGCACTACCAGAAGAAACACTCAAACACGACAACCTGGAATTTGCCAAGGTAAGAGAAGTCGCACAAAATAACGAACCTGTCGGCGAGTTCGATGCATTCGAATACAACACAGTATCATGGGCAGACCAGGAAATGGATGCCTCAGCCTGGCTTGGAAACCCCATGCAGAAGATGCTTTTCGAGAAAATGCAGGAACTAGAAGGAAAAGTCAAACAGCTTGACGATCCGGAGATCAAAGAAGTCTGGCGAAAATTCCTGACCAGCGACCACCTGCACCATATCGCTACGAAAACATACGATGACGGATCGGTCCACAACTACTTCTCTTACTTCGACCATCCACACCAAGGATTCGCCGTGATTACAGAGCATTTGATGGATTTCCAGCAGCAGGTCGAAAAAAGATTGAGGAAATAAGCAGTAATATGAAAGAATATTCTATAGAAGCTGAAAACGGGGAAAAAGTAGCAGTAACTCATGAAGAAGCAGACTCAGACACTTGGATTTTTGTCTGCCACGGATTTGGTGGAAACAAGGAAAGACAATCAGAGTACTTGGAGTTAGCTGAAGAAAGCTTCAATGTAGTTACTCTTAGTTTCCGTGGCAACGGAGATTCTGATGGAGAGTTTATTGACCAGGACTTAAGTTCTAGAATCAAGGACTTAGAAGCAGTCGTAAATTATTTTGAACCAGAAAATACTATTCTCTTCGGCACTAGTTTCGGCGGAAAAGTTGTTTTCCACACTGCTGAAGATATAGATGTTGATGCTGTTATTGGGAAGGCACCTGTGACATATAAGGAAATCATGGATAAGTTTAGGGAAGTTGTTGAAGCTAAGGGTCGCTTTGAGTATATTGATGGTAAGCCTATAGATGAGAGTTTCTTTGATGACTTCGACAGTTACGATTTCGAGGAGTTGGAAAATAGTCTATATATTCCTGTGGCGATTTTCCATGGTGCAGCAGATACCACTGTTCATCCCGAGTTCAGTTTTGAGGCAGCTGAGAAACTGGATACTTCCGTGATGCTGGATAAGATTGAAGGTGAGAAGCATTCTTTCTCTAGGGATGGGAAGGAGTACATGTTTGGTCAGATGGTTGCTTGGTTGGATAACAATGAACTTACACCAGAATAGGCTAATTCCTTTTTCATGCTCAGCAGAGTGAAGAGTATTTTAACCAGCGAAGAGAAAAACGCTAGTATGGATGAAAGAGTAGCGGAGCTGGTTGAATCCTCTCGAGAAGTACTGAACGATGTATGCCTAGAAAACGGAGCAGTCGTGGCCGGCAACTCGGATAAAGAATACTATCCAGACAATGTCGCTAACTACCGTTTCGTCTGGCCGCGCGACGCCGCATTCACACTTTATGCACTCGACATCCTAGGCGAAGAAGAACAGGAAGAAAGATTCTATGAATGGCTGATGGATAGAGCAGAAGGATTCGAGGACTCAGGGGTAATCTACCACCGCTACTCAACCAACGGACCACGAGACACAGATTTCGGACACCAGTTCCAACCCGACCAGGCTGCAGCCCTCCTATGGTGCATACTGGAGACCAACGACAAATTAGACGATAGACAGGAAAAAATCATCCACCTACTTGCCGATGGACTCTGGAGCCAGTGGGACGAAGAATGCTTCCACAACGCCACACACGACCTATGGGAGGAACGAGAAGCACACCCAGACATGAAAGAAAACTTTAGCTACACACTAGCAGCTTCCTCAGAAGCACTTTACCTGGCCGCGGACAGAATGGACGAACAGAAATGGTTCAAAACCGCAGAACAGATGAGAGAAAGACTAGAACAACACCAAGCAACAGAAAATGAGAAAACATATTATCCACGGACATACGGCGATGTAGTCGATGAAACAGTCGACGCATGCAGCCTAGGACTCCTATGGCCATTCAACGTAGTACAGAAAGACGAGAAACTGGAGAATACTGTCAAACTCATTGAAGAAAAATTGATGATTGATGAAGGAGTCATGCGCTATTCTGGCGACATGTACGACGGCATAATCCACCATACCAAACACCTGAAGAAAGGAGCAGGAGCCTGGCCGCTTCTAACATTCTGGTACGCCATCGCACTCCACGAACTCGGAAGAGAAGACGAAGCACATGAAATATTCGACAGACAGGTCGAACAAATAGGAGGCAAATACATTCCGGAACAGAAGTTCTCCAGAGACAGACAAGGAATAGAACCATTGGCATGGAGTCACTCAATGTTCATAGTGGCAGCTGAAAAATTGGATAGGATTTAATTTCGTTTAAATAGAAATGGTGTTGTACCCTTCATCCCTGTGGATGACAGCTAGAACTAGTATATCAGAGTTCTTAATATCAAATATAACCCTATGGTCTAGTTTTTGGTTTCTTTCTCCTACTTTCAGTCGGAAAACTGGTCGACCCTCAATATTAATCAATTTGACATCCGAGTGAGAAGTCAACTTCTCCCGAAGCTCAGATACTTTGTCTCTAACCTCGCTTTCAACTTCATCATTCAACTCATCAAGATCCTTTTCAGCACCCTTATGATAATCCAACTCCATGAAACACCTATCGGACTTCTACTTATTAAAAACTGTGAATAATCCATATTATCCAACAAATTTTCTCAGAAAAGAGCAAGATTTAAGAGGATTCAGCCCTAATAGAAGATTATGACCTTAAGTGTGGAAGTTCCTGACGGAATGAGGAAAGATCTTGAAAAGAAGAAAGAAGAAGAATACTACAGTTCAATGTCTGAAGTAGTAAGAGAAGCCATAAGAGGATACCTTAAAGAAGATAATAAAGGGAAAAATCTGACTAAAAAGGAAGAAGCAATTCTGGAACTCACAGAACAAGGAAAAATAGAAAAAGTAGAGCTGGAAGGAGAAGCAGAGAATAAAATCAAGAAAAGACTCAAACAAGTTGAAAAAAATTAACTCAAACTGCCAAGAAAGTTTTCACACAGGTTTTCTGTATCTGCGTGTTCAGCATGTCCTTTCCAAGACTCAATAGAATCCCTCAACTCAGAAAAAGTCAATTCACCCCGTTGTAACTCTGATCTCTGCTTTCCATGCCTTTCCTTGAAACCCAGCTTGTTTCTTTTCCTGAGCTTTCTGTGATTTGGAAAGATTCTGTAACCAAGAAAGATCAATCCTTTTTGGATTGGTTCTAAAGTAGTTTTGGAGAACGGCAGCGACAGATCCAGCTCCTTCCTAAGAAATCCTTTAGACGCCTCCCTCAACTGATGAAGCCGTTGCTTGGAATCACTGAAAAACACGAAATCGTCCATGTAACGAACATAGTAATCAGCCTGAAGCGACTGTTTTACAAAATGATCAAACTTGTTAAGATAGATATTGGCGAATAACTGGCTGTAAAGAGTGCCGATAGGCATACCCTTGTCTCCAGAATCCGCTAAAATAGTTCTAACTAAATCAACTATCCTATCATCTCTAATCTTCCTATCCAACATATCAGTTAGGATTTTATGATCAACGGAGCCAAAGTAGTCTTCAACATCACATTTCAGAAAGTATTCGGCATCACTCTTGTTCATAAATTCTTGTGCCTTATCAACACCGGCATGCGTGCCTTTACCTTTTCTACACGCATAAGAATGCTCTATAAACCTTTTATCGAAGAAAGGTTCCAGAGATATGTGAAGGCTTCTATGAACTATCCTGTCACGGAAATAAGGGGCTTTAATCTCTCTTTCCTTTGGATCAAACAGTTTAAACTCCTTGAAACCCTTAGGGCAGTAACTCTGTGTCAAAAGATCGTTTGAGAGATCGAAAAGGTTGTCTTCAAGGCTTTCAGAAAAAGCTAATACCTCACTGCTGTAACGCTTGCCCTTCCTTGCTTTCTTGTAGCCTTTGTAAAGCGGTTGAAACCCAGCTACAGTTTCAAAGTCTTTTGAAAAGCTGTTTACCATGATGAAAGTAGATGTAGATGGGCTTCAGCTTTCAACCATCAATGGTTTACTGGCTGTCGCCCATTTTTTGGTAAGAGAATTTTTCGCCTCCACACAATCGTGTTGGTTGGGCTGGCAGATACCGAAGTTCTCCCTCCGGTTGGCTTTGCCCCAGCATCCCAAAGAAATTGGATGACTGAGTTCTCGCCTGTCGCAAATCAAGGATTTGCTCGAACTCCAAACAGAATGTTTGAAGTAGTTGGGAGGACACCGGAACCCGATGTTCCTGTTCGAGTTCGAAGGAGCGTTGTTCAGGTTCATGGAGAACACGCCGGCGTTTGCACCATTGTTCGCGTTACCACCGCGTTGAACGGCACGAGTTCCGAAAACAGCATCTGCCTTAATATCATTTTTCATTTTCAATCCAGCCTCCAAGCATCTTACCTAGCTCAACTAAATCCTCAGAAATATTTTCATGTTGTCCAGAGGAGATGAAGCCGAGATCACGGGAAAGACGGAAGAAAATCTTCGTCTTTTCTAATTCCCTATCTGCCTTCCTCAAGTGGTGAAGCGTGTTACTGGCTTTTCGAGCTGAAATAATGTGAGAAATAAACTCCAAGAAAGAATCCTGAATCTTCTGAACCATAACAAAACGCTCCGATTGGGGAAAGTTCTTCAGCGTTGGATAAACTTCCTCATAAAAATCATAGCTTTTCTGAAACAGTTTAAGATCCTGCATCACTCATCATCCTCCATTCGACTGATCAAACCATTAAGGCGTCCAATACCACCTTCCAAACTACGGCAGATTGAATCTACATCCTCGTTCGTTAAAACCCCGATATCCTTCAAAATCAGGAAACAGGACTGACAACGAGACAGCTTACTCCTGACTTTTTTGTAAGCTTCAGCCTTCTCATCATAATGATACCGGTTATACCCATCAGCGAGCAGGGGTAGGGATTCAGCTAAGTCACGCCGCAGACCTTTCAAAATAAAATCCCAATAAGTATCATAATCATCCAAGTCTCTCAGCAACTTTAATCCTTTCACAACCGCAGGAGAAACCTCCTCATACGCCTGCAAACCAGTAAAATCCACTTCACCCATTCTGATCACCTCGCAACCCAGCACTCAGCAATCAGGAAAAAGAACACCGGAACCCGATGTACCTGAGCGAGCGCGAAGGAGCGTTGTGCAGGGTCAGGGAGAACACTCCGGCGCGCGCACCATTGCGCGCGCCACCACCGCGTTGAACGGCACGATTATCATCACTCGAAGACCAGTAATAGTCGCCTCCAAAGTCAGAATTACTGCTGCCGAGTGTTTCTGGATAGCCATTGTTGTTCCAAGACGAGACCTGACCATTACTACCGCCCTTATGCATCGGATGACTTTGATCAACAACAGTCCGTGTCCACTCCCAGACATTACCATTCAAATCATGGACTCCAATCGTGTTAGCCCAAGTATCCGGACCACTCCCAGTCAAAGTCCTATCATTCTCACCGTCACTGTTCCAGTCATGACTTGTTGGATCTATCGTTCCCTGATCCCCATTACTGTCCTCATTATTATTCGTATTACCGAGTGGTTGTGTAGAAGAGTTTCCTATTTCTGCCATTGTTGCAGCCTGCCACTGCCTGTTACTCGGTAAATTGAAGCCTGCCTGCTGACACTTATCAATAGCCTCGTTCTGACTGATTTGAACCCATGGAACGACTCCTTGCTGAGAAACAGGAGTTGATTCAGAACCTGCGTCAGTAGAATTAGCATCACTCCGAGAAGCCTCATACTTCATAATATAGAAGTCAGACATTTCACTGGTATCAACAGTTGACTGATTGACTTCAGAGACATCAACGAACTCCCATTCGCCGTTTCCAGGCTCAGCCCTCTCAGTGTCAAGGCTGAAGGCACCGGTGATACTGCCATTAACCGCTAAATTATTCAAACCACCAGTATCATAAGTAATTTCAACATTAACACTATTTTGTCCTCCAGTTTCAGTTAAGCCTATTGTATTAAATGTTTTTTCTTCTCCGACTGGCAGAGTTTTGCCTGGTCGGGCAACGACTTTGTTTCCTGCTTCATTGGTTAGAGTTATTTTTTCTACCGTCATTTCTTCGGCTTCCTGATTACGAAGACGCATCTGAAAAGTATTATCACTCGTTAAACCACCATCAACAAAAGCAACACCACTAACCGCATCAAAACCACTAGAATCCAAACTAGAACTACCTTGAACAGTAGTAAAAACAGCACCACCAACAATAGCAATAACCAACAACATCCAACCATAAGTAGTCAAATACTCAATAGCCGACTGGCCCTTAGACTTATTCAGAAGTTCGTGTGTGTGTGTGACACTTCGATGTTTCGTCACCTCGAGGTGATGATTCTAGTTGCGTACTCATGTGTACATGTTGGAGAATACCGGATTTAAAACCTGTATTATTCACTCCACAGCATCAGAGTAAATGCCAATAGACTTGTTTGTTCTTCTTCCCGTAGGCAATTGAGTAGATAAAGCAACCGGCTAAGCTGTTTTAAAGTCTTTCACTTCTTTATTACTCATCAAGCTGCTTTTCAGGTTGTAATTGATTTCTATGTCTGAGTAGGGTACTACTGGTTTCTTGGCTTTGCCGTTGACTTCTTCTCCTTCGATGTAGACTAGTTTATTTTCTTTCAGTATTTCTAGGTCTCTGTGTACTTCTGTAATTCCTCTATCTGTTATGTCTGCTAATTGGCTTATGCTTTCTGGCTCTGCAGATATTATGGCGCTCATTAATTCTCTTCTCTTAGGAGTTAAGATCTGCCTTATTTTTTCAGGATCTTCAAATCCTACAACCACACCTGATTCTTCTCCATCTTCGATAAAGGATTCAAATTGCTGATTCATGTCCTCTACTGCCTGTTCCAGATTTCTCTCTTTTATTACAAGTTTTTTCCCGTACGGTATTTCTCTTTCAATTCTGTTTTCATTTGACATTTTGTTTCATCTCTTCAATCCATTTTTTGGAATAGTTTATGCAGTTGTTTTGCGTTTCCTGGTTGTAGTTCAAGTGACTCAGTAGTTTCTTCTCCATCTTTCATGACATGTTTGTGGTGTTTGGCTGCGTGACTATCGTTTGCGTTATCGTAACGGACGATTAGCTGTTCCGTTTCCTTGTATACAGCTTGGAAGCTGTACTTTACCCCTGATGGAAATTGGTCGCTTTCTGGAACAGTGTAAGCGACTACATCCAGTATGTATGTTTGGCCTTCTGAGCTCTGTTTTTCATCCCTGCTATCTATTATCTTATCAGCCAAGATTTAAACACCTTTTGCATCCTATGTGTAAGGTACATAGCTGAGTTTAAATAACCTTTGGCATACAGTGAGTAAGGATAGTATTGTCGTAACCACCAAAACCAGCTGAGAAAGTTATTCAACAGCATCAGAATAGATTCCGGTTGTCCAGGCCGAGATTTGTTCCCAGCGGAAGTTGTCTTCTACTCTTTCTCGGGCTTTGTCGCCCATCCAGTCCGTCCATCCCGGATCTTCCAGTGCTCTTGTTACCTGATTCTGGATGCTGTTCGGATCAGCCGGGTATGTGTGGAGACCTGTATATTCGTGGACGATTGTATCTTTCATTCCTCCTGTATAGCTGCCTATTGTTGCCGTCTGGCATGCTGCGGCCTCCAGAGGTACTATTCCGAATGGTTCGTACACCGAGGGTGCTACCGTCATTTCAGCGGATTTCATGAGTGAGAGAAGTTCTTCTTCAGCAACATAACCAGGGAAATGTACTTTGTCGCCGACTGTTTCCTTGGCGATTCCTTTATAGTGTTCTGTTGCTCCGGAGCCACACATTACGAACTTGGCTTCGGGTTTCTGTTCTAGAATCTTGGGCATGGCTTCGATCAGGTGCCCTGGACCTTTCTGAGGGTACATTCTCCCTACGAACAGTACTATCTGCTCCCAGTCCAACGCATAGTCGTTATAGTTTAATTGGTTGGTATGATTGTCGAATTTTTCCAGGTCGACTCCGTTCGGAATATAATTTACTTTCCCTTCTGGCACATCGTAGTTGTGTTTAACTTCTTCTGAGAACTCTCTTCCGACTGTGATGACTTCCTCTGCTTCGTAAGTTCCGTACCACTCAAGGTTGTGAATCGTCTCCTGGTACTGAGAGTCTATCCCGTCTCTTCCTTTCTGAGTGCTGTGTACTGTGAAGACCATGGGCAAATCCAGTGTTTTTTGTATTCCTGTTGCACCTGGTACTGCCATCCAGTCGTGTGCGTGGACTAAGTCAAAGTTATCATTTTTAGCTAACTGTACAGCCTTTTTCTCTATTTGATGTCCGAGATGCATCGCCCAAGAAAGAGTATTATTTGCTGAATCAGTTGAAGGCACTCTGTGGATTTCCACACCATCCCTGTATTCGGTTTCCTCTTCGTCTCCGTATGTTAGAATTACTGGTTCGTGACCTTGATCCGCCAGTGTCGTAGCAAGGTCTTCGCAGTGCGCTGCTATGCCACCTGCCTTGTATGGAGGGTACTCCCAGGTTACGAACAAAGGTCTCAAGTTTACATCTCCACCTCCACTTCTTCCTCTTTATCGAAGATTTCACAATAACAGTTTAAAATTCTTTCCTGCCACCCGTCATGAAGCGGATCCGCCACGCAAACCTTTTCATCAGCTAAATCAAGGTCAAATAACAAAGAATTCTTCACACCATCATTGTTCGCAAATACTCTATCTGCTTCAAAGCTTCCCTGCCACTCGAGCTCCGAAATCAAACCGGAATTCTCTCCCTGAAATCCTCTCTGATTCTCAGTAGAATGAATAGTTAGGAAGAACGGTTTTTCAAGATGATTAGAAAGTGTTACTCCTCCTGGAGCCGTAATCCAGTCATTAGAGTGTATAACATCGATCTCCTCATCTTTCATCTTCTCTACAACCTTGCCTTTCATCTCATTGTTCATCATCATAGCCCAGGTGTAGAGAGAATCACCGTCAAAATGGAGCTGAAAACGCTCAACTTCAACCTCTTCGGAAACAGTGTATTTAGAACCATCATCGAAAGAGACAACAAAAGGTTCGTGACCTTGGGAAGCCATATACTCTGCCAAGGACTTCACATACTCCGATAAGTCATCTCCATCTGCAAAGTTCTTCACCAAGTAAGCTATCCTCACTTAAGTCTCTCCTCCAAACCCATTTTCTTGCTTTTCTCTACATCAGGCTGGGTCAGCGGATCAACACCGCGAATCTTAGCTGAATAAAACGCAACCAGCTGCAGAAATGCCATTAACTGACCGAACCCTTTGTAACTAGAGTTTTCAAGCTTCAAATCAATATATGGCCTGTCCTCATCTTCCAGTGCTTTCCTCACACCTAAAAACTCTGCTTCAAGAGATTCTGACAGATTTTTATCGCTGAAGTTTGCCAGTTTGCTTCCTTTTATGTCTATATCGGATATTTGATCGGGCACTGTTATTTTTTCGTTTCTGTGGTTTGTTCTGAAGAAGAACGGCAGTATATCTTCTTTTCCTCCGAACAGGCGTTGATTTGTGTGGTGTTGGTACTCTGGGGCGTGATCACCGAAGAATGTCTGTCCCTCGCCTTCTTTGCAAACTGTTTCATGCATGAGCTGGACTGTGAGAGGGTAGAAGCCGAACATTCTTGAGGAGTAGAACGGAGTTAAGACCTGGTTAAAGCCTTTTTCCTCGGCATTGTACAGGGCTTGAGCTGTTTTAACCGCCTTGTCATTCATTCTGTAGCCTTCTTTGCCGCCTGCCCTGATTACATCAGAATCAAGACCTATAAGCTCTGCAGGAGCCAACGCTGTATTAGTAAGTCCGGAGAATCTTCCTCCGACCTCCTGATGTTCGATTATGCTTCGATCAAAACTATCTGCGATTTCGTGCAGAGGAGATCCTGGTGTCGTCAACGGGTTAAAGTCGTAATCCCTGTTTATGAAAAACATTAGAGACTCTATAACTCCGACTGTTGATCCTGATTTGCTTATAGGCATGATAAGAGTGTCTTCAGGATCGGTATTTGCTGCAACTTGGTCAAGTCTGTCAGGATCCATCGTGGAGACTATATCAAGAGTTTTATCGGCTTCTTCAAGAAAAGTGTAGTAAAGAGCTCTCAAACTCGTAATTGATCCGCCGTTACCGATTACAACCAGATGATCGAAATCCTTGTCGATTTTTTCCAGGTTATACCCTGGTTCGATTTTTGCGAAGTACGGCAGATTTTCATCTAATACTCCAGAAGTTTCAAGACCGTTAAACTCTACTTCAATACTCATTGATGGTTTCTCACCGCTTTTTGATGTGCTTTCTTGTAATTCTTACCTAGCTTACTCCAGGAAGTCATCTGCGCCAGTTTTCGGGCGTTATGCTTTCTCTCAGTTATCTCGGTCTTATCATAACTTACTATATCGTCTATCATCTCTGCTAGATCTCCTGCAGCCTCTTCATCCGACCTATTCCTTCTTCCAAGAACCTTAATACCTTTTCTTTCATCTTCTGATGTGTTTTCCTGCAGGAACTGACCAAAACCAGCTAGATCGGTGGTGATAGAAAGTGCACCATTTGCTGCTGTCTCTACAGGAGTATAACCCCATGGTTCGTAGTAACTTGGGAAGATACCTGCGGAAGAAGCTACTATTGCATCATTATAACTCATTGAGAGCAGTTTATCTCCAACAGAAAGGTAGGTCGGGTAGAATATTACTTTGACTCTGTCTTCTTCATCGTTTGTTAGTCCTGCATTCCAGAGGCTTTCCATTATCTCATCATCCAGATAGTTAAGGTCAAAAGCCGCAACAGGAGGACTGCCCTGCTTCTCATGGAAGTTTCTTCTCAATGAATTAAGCGTACCTGATTTAAGCAGTTCTTCAACTACCTCTGATGGATTCTGGTCTCCTGTAACTGAGGACAGTATGCTCGACCTTATATCAGGGAGAATATCGTCCACATGATCTTCTAACTCATCATAAAGCGACATGTTATCCAAGACCTCTGACTTAGGACCTTTGGTGTCGCTCGGCACGAAGATAAAGACATAGAAGTCATCTCCCTCTTCCTTGTTTAGCTGTGAGAGTGCATCGACCAGTATATCTACTCCTTTGTTATGGAACTCGTATCTGCCGGATATAAACAGGACTCGAGGATCATCCTCCAAGTTTACATCGTAGTATGGTTTGAAGTATGCTGAGAGAAATTCCTTCATCTCATTTTTCTTTTTTGTGTGATTATAGGACAGCTCTTCTAGCGAGGGATATGATTCTACATTGAAACCGTTCGGAAGTATTTGATCCGGTTCTTGATCCAGTACTGCTTCGGCCTCCCTTCCCGTGGTTTTACTGACTGTTGTGAATGCATCCGAAATATCAGCCGCTGCCTTCTCTAACTGATGCTTGGCTCCTATACCATACTCAGATGCCAGAGAATCATCCACACTTCCTTCTTCAACAGCACCTAGCAGGTCAAAGTCTGAGTTGGATAGTGCTCTGCCTAGAACCGTTGCATGTGTTGTGAATACTGTTGGCGAGTCAAAGTTGAACATTGCGGGCGTTGAAAGCCATTCATGAAGCTGGACAACTGTTTCGCCCTGTTTCTTAGCCAGGAGTTTATCAACCAGTTTTCCTACTGCGTAGCTCCATTTTACTGGTTCGTCAAAGTCTTCTCCTGCGTTCATGGAGTCGATTCCGTGTTTTTCCCACATCTCTTCCTTGATCTCATCTGCGGATATCTCCATATCGGAGATGTCTACTAGTATACAGTTTGGGGTTGTTTCAATGTTCCATACGCCGTATCTGCATTTTATTCCTTCTTGTTCGAGTTCGTTGAATATTTCTTTGTGCGGGTTTTCCCGTGAGGCAAATTCTTCTCTGGCTGATTCTTCATCGTAGAAGCCTATTGTCAGGTAGTTGTCGCCGTAGAAATCCTGCATTTTACAGGCCTTTGATTTGAGGACCTGGTGTATTCCTCCTACCTTGTTTGCTGCTTCGAAAGAGACTTCGATGAAGTTATCAGGTTCGACCATGAATTAGATTTTGGAGAGACTCGGTATAAAAGATGATCTCTCAACTCGGTGCTACCAGACGGTTAAAATATAGTCTTTATACCCTAGCAAACTTGGAAGTTCAACCATGAAGTATCAGGTTAAGGAAAATCTTAACGAAAAAACCGGTGTAATCTCCAACCTCCACGGATTTCTCTACACACACCTAGACAACGGCTTCAAAGAAAAGTGGAGCGGTTACTGGAAACCACCCTACAAGTACCTAGATTATATTGCGGTAAAAGTTAACGGCGACTGGCTGGATGCAGAAAACCTGGTTGAAACAGAGTACGGGGAAAAAATCATCTACCATTACGAGACAGAGACGCTCAGCATAAAACAGGAGATAAGCACACCAGAAAAACTAAACGGATTTAAAACAGAATTCAAGGTCAAGAACAAGTCAGAAGGAGATACAGCAGTCCAAACATCAGTAGAACCAGGAGTAGACATCCGGAAAAAATCAAACGATGTAGAGGACAGAGACTACATAGTAGAGGAAAATGAAGGTCTCAAGATAGGTTCAGGAGAAAAATTCCTGGAAATCAACGGAGACAAGTTCGAGTTCGAAGAAGGCAGATACTACAAGGAACACTTCCCAGGCGAGAGACAGGTCTGTCTAATTCCTGGAGAAATCACTTATCGCTGCGAACTAAGACCTGGAGAAACCAAAGAATCCAAACTAGTTTTTAAGACCGATGGAGACAATACAGGAAAAATTGAAAGCCACGAAAATACTTTGAGACATCCTGAACTAGGGCGTACCTTCGATTACAGCATTGAAAGCCTGGAAAACCTTATCTACAACTCAAACGGTCGTGGGATAATCGCTGGTCATCCATGGTTCCAGAGTTACTGGGCGCGCGACAGTTTCTGGAGCGTATTAGGACTGATAGACGCAGGATACTTTGAGGAAGTGGAAAAAATACTTTTAAACTTTGCAGAACGGGACAGCTTCCCCTCAAAAATTAATTTGGACGAAAACACCGAGGAAGATCATGCTAGATCGGATTCGATCCCTTTATTCGCTATAGCAGTTGACAAACTTAGAAAATTTTACGAACCAAAAGATATGCTCCTAGATTGCGTTGAAGGACTTCTTCGGGAGGAAAGACCTAATGGAAAGTTTGTAGAGCATGAACCCGAAGGAACATGGATGGATACACTGGGAAGAAGTAACGCCGTTGACATTCAAAGCCTCTGGATAGAAGCCCTTAACAGATTTGACAGAGGTACTAAGAGGCTTCAAAGCGGTTTGGAAGAGTTCAAGAGAGAAGAATACATGGCTGACAATCTTGGAGAGGACTGTGAATCAATTAATCCTGCTGTCAGCCTGATGTTTGGTCATGTGGAAGATGAGAAAGCTGAGAAGTACTTGGAGAAGATTAACGGCGAGTTCTCCTCACGGTTTGGCGCCCGGACTCGATCAGTGACAGATCCAGGATACGATGCTTCAGGTTACCACACCGGTTCTTCCTGGGGGTTAACAACCTGTTGGGCGGCAGCCGCAAATCTGGAATATGGGAACAGACAGCAAGGAGTTAACTTCCTGGAAAAGATGACTCAGTTCGTAGATAGAAATCAGCTAGGTGCATTGCCAGAGGTTGTAGATTCCGAGAGCGGAGAAGCACTTGGCTGTGGCGAACAAGCATGGAGCGCTGGACTTTTCGTCCATGTTGTAGATAGCTATCTGTTTGGAATCAGCGTAAAGAATGGAAAAGTAGTGATTGATCCTGTAGACAGTTTTTCAGGAGAAAGACGAGGGAAGAGAGTTCTCGGTGAGGAGCTAGATGTCAAAGTTAATAACGGGGAAGCCAAAATAATGAACGAGACAAGTCTCAAAGTGAGGACAAAATAATGCTGATAATAAACTACAAAGCCTACGAAAAAGCAATAGGAAACAACTCTGAGAATATAACAGAGAAAATTAGAAATAGTGCCTCCGAAACAGATAAAAAAATAGTTGTAAGCCCTCAAACAGCTGATTTAGCTCGATTAAATGGCTTTGAACTCGAAGTATTCGCCCAGCACACCGATCCAGTAGAGAAAGGAAGCCACACAGGTTCAAACCAGTTAAAAGCGTTGGAAGATGCAGGAATAACTGGTACATTGATTAATCACTCGGAAAAAAGACTTGAAGACAAAGTTATAGAAAAAACAGTCAAAAAGTGCGGGAAAGAAGGTTTAACTTCAGTTGTATGTGCTCAAAGCCCTGAAGAATGTAGAAAGTACTCAGAATTTAATCCCGATTACATCGCGTTTGAGCCACCGGAACTTATAGGCAGCGACACAGCTGTTTCGACAGCAGAGCCTGATCTGATAGAAGAGGCTGTTAAAGCAAGTGGCGATATACCTACACTAACAGGAGCAGGCATAAAATCCAAGAAAGATGTGGAAAAAAGCATTGAACTAGGATGTAAAGGTGTTTTAGTGGCTTCAGGCGTCATAAAATCAGAAAATGTGGAAAAAGAAGTTAGAGAGCTCTGTGAAGGACTATGAAGAAGGAATGGATTCAAAAATATCAGGATGCCGTAGAAGAAACAAATTTTGATTCTAATGTTTTAACCGGATTTAATGCGAACATAGATTGTTCATCGAGTTTTGAAGAACTAGAGATAAGTATAGAAGATGTAGAAGCAGAAAAAATGGAGTCAGTAAGCTCAAAGGAAGATTTAAAGAAGATACTGAAATACTGTAAAGAGAATTGCTCTAATGAAGAGGTTTCATTGGATTTTGACCTTGAAAAGAATTGTGAGAAGCAGTTAGGCGGTCAAGGAGGAATAATGGCAAACTTCCTATCACGGATAGGTAATAGAGCTGCATTTTACACGCCTTTCCTATCTCAGGAGATAGCAGAGTTGATGGATAATGAAGTGGTGTATCCCGTTATTGACGATACTCTGACACTTCAATCAATCGAAGAAGCCGTTAACTCCGATAGAACCAAGCAAAACTATATCATCGAGTTTGAAGAAGAGTCTTGTCGGCTGATATTATCAGATAGTATCCGGGGATTCGGACCTTACTTTAGAAAGTCAGTTGAGGAAAAATTATCGGAGACAAAAGGCAGTATAGATCGGATGCTGCTTTCAGGCTTCCAGGATGTAGAAGGAAACATCGAAGCGAAGTACAAGAAGGCGGAGACACAGCTGGAAAAAGTGGAAATACCAAAACACCTTGAATTCGTCTCCAAAGGAGAAAGAAAAGATAAGTTAATGCTTAGCCAGATAGCTCCCCACTTCACAAGCATAGGAATGGATGAAAGAGAGTTAAGAAACATTTCAGACGCCTTAGGATTCGATCTAGAAGAGTCCAGCCTAGGACATGTTTACAACGCAGCCAAGAATATACTTGAAGAAACAGGAGTTTCCAGAGTCCATATCCACACATTGGAGTTCCAGTGCGTTGTAGCAGAGAATTCCTACAGTGTGGACGCAGAGGATATCAGTAGAGGCATGTTATTTGGAGGTTTGGCAGCAGTTTCTATGGCAGAAAAAGGCGAAATACCAGAAAGAGACGAAATAAGTATGGCGCCAGATGACATGCATCTAAACAGGTTAGATAACTTAGAACACTTTGAAGACTTCTTCGACCTAGAGGATTTCTCACAGACAGGTATAGCTCAGATAGATGGCTACACAGTAGTAGCTGTACCTACTATAATCCATGAAGAACCGAAAAGATTAGTGGGAATGGGAGACCTGATTTCTTCAGGCGCTTTCGTCGCTGAGATCAATTAGGAGTATTTCTCGATCAGATCTCGAACCTTCGTCTCTACTTCACTTAGTATTTCCTCTAAATCTTCTTCTGTATCTGCTTCACAACGGACGCTCATCTTCGGTTCTGTGCTCGAAGGTCTGACCAGCGCCCACCCGCTTTCAAACTGGATTTTAACCCCATCCATGGTCGAGGTTTCATGATCTGAGTATTCTTCGGCGATTTCATCGGTGATTTCTTGCTTGGATTCCTGAGGACAGTCAATCCTGAGCTCAGGTGAAACCGGATAAACAGGGAATGACGACAGTTTTTCCTCTAAATCCTGCTCCGAGACCATTTTACTCATCAAAGCACCGGCGAACAATCCATCATCCCAGGGAAAATCGAAAGCCGGGAAGTAAAAATGACCGGAAAGCTCTCCGGCAAAGGAGACATCACCGCCTTGATGAATTCTCTCAGAGATAAATGTATGACCTACACGAGTCTCTTCAGGCTCTCCACCATGTTCCCGGACCTTTTCAGGAACCAGCTTGGAAGCACGAAGATCATATACTACAGCACCTTTCTTCTCTTTCAGGGACTGCTCCGAGAACAAAGCGATGACCTCATCCTCATCGATATAACCAGATTCAGGTAGAACGAACCCTGCACGGTCACCATCCCCGTCAAATATTATACCGAGATCCTCATCCGCCAAGACATCCTTAGTCAATTCCTTGGCCTCCTCACTTCCAGGATCTGCTAGATGGTTAGGAAAGTCGCCATCAACCTCTTCGTTAATCATTTTTACATCGCAGCCGAGCTCCTCGAAAAGATCTCGGACCAGGACTCCTGTAACGCCGTTGCCACAGTTAATTACAACACTGAGATCTATTTCACCAATTTCATCCTTGACAGCCGCAATGTAATCATCTAGTATCTCTATATCCTTTCTTTCACCTTGACCAGTCTCAAACGCTTCTCTTTCATATATATCTTCTATTTCTTTCATGCCGCCTTCCCGAGACATAGCCATAGCTCCTTCAAGATTAAACTTGAAACCAGTGTATTCTGGCGGATTATGAGACGCTGTAACAACTGCTGCAGAATCAAAATCATTATTTACTTGTCCAAAGTAGACAACAGGGCTTGGAACCATACCAGCAAAGACAACATCGGTTCCAGTAGATAATATTCCTGAGATAAATGCTTCAGTTATTTCTTCACCGTGTTTTCTACCATCTCTGCCAACCAGGACTTCATCAGCATCGATAAAAGTACCGTATGCTTTTCCTACTTTTTCCGCCTCCTCTTCACTGATTTCGTCAGGATAAGTACCTCTGAGGTCGTAGCTGTGGAAGAATGATGTCATAATTAGCCTCTAAGGTACTCGTAGTATTTCAACATTGCGTCCTTTTCATAGGTCCTTTCTATATTCATGACCGTATATTTGGCTGATATAGCTAGAGAATTAGCTAAAGCAGAGTTATTTGAAGCCTCTGCAGTTTCTAGCATAAGTTTTGCACATTCTAAGAAATGAATTGGAAGACCGTGATCACAATTAGGATAATTAGAAGGTAAATCCTGTCTTTTCTCCTTCCAGTAAGCTTCAGAATCTTCTATCTCTTTTCTGGGATCCTCCCGTATTGCTTTCTCTATTGATTTCAGATTAATGAAAGGATCTATATCTGGTTCAGCACCAAGTGAAGCCCCATTAAGTTGTTCCAGTAGCACCTGATACGAGTGTTTATCCACCGTTTCATAGGCAAACTCTCCTAATAAAGCAGCTGATATAAATAGTCCTTTAGCAGAATCTCTATCATCCATTCCCCTACCAGCCTGGAGGAATTCCCTCCCTAACTCCAAGAAAAACTCAGGAATCACACGAGCATGAGGACCTGCCTTATCCCTCTCTAGAGACTCCTCAGTAGATTTTTTCTTCTCGTAGAACAACTCTTGTAATTGAGGCAGCTCCGATTCAAGAAAATTTTGTTTATTCAACTTCAATCACCAGTACTCATCCAGGATTTCAGCGTGCTCCTTGTATTTTTCCTGAGTGTCCTTCAGTGACTCCTTCATGACCTTAGTATCCAAACTGGTCTCCATGAACCCTCTATCCTTCTCGTAGATAGGGACAAGCTGCACATGCAGATGTGGAATCGATTCTCCAGCCGCTTTTCCAATGTTCATACCTACATCGATTCCTGCCGGGTCAACAGCTTCTCTCTGAAGTTCTTCAACCCTCTGAACCATAGAGAACAATCTGTTTCTCTCTTCGTCGCTTAAATCTGTCATCGAGTTGACATGTCTCTTCGGTACGACCATCAGGTGACCGGTGTTATATGGGAAAATATTGAGTTCAACCATCAAGAAGTCGTCTTCGTACACTGGCAGGAATGAAACCCTGTCATCTCCGTCTGCCTGCGCACAGAAGATACAATCTAAGTCTTCAGGGATTTCCTTAGCCTCGTATTCAGCTCTTTTAGGACTCCACAAATACTGCTCATACGGCTTGGTATCAGTCATAGAGAAAAATTATCAAGGCTCCGGTTTATACTCTTCGGAAAAGTAAGATGGCCTAGAAAAGTTGGAAATCGTTTACTCTTTCAACCAGTCTCTCTTGAAGTCCTCTCTGTGGAGGCTCCTGTCCTTTGATTCTGTATGCCAGGTCTTCAATCCTGTTCGAAGGTCTAGAGTTTGGTTTGTAGCTTACCACCGGTTCTCTCAATGCTATTCCTTCTCTTACATGCTGGTGATCAGGTATTTCAGCTATTATTTCCTCTTCAATCAGATCTCTGATATCTTCGTGCTGGACTTCTGATTGTTCATCTCTGACACTGTTTAGAGCTAAACCGAGGACATCTCTGTCTAGTTGTTCCGCAAGTTTCTTTGCACCCAGTGCATTCGTCAACGCAGGAAGTTCTGGTTCGGATACTAGAAGTACTTCATCGGAGGCCTGTATACCTGCTTCGACTTCATCTCCTACTCCTGCCGCAGTATCAATTAATACAAAATCTTTATCGCCTAGGAAGTCTACTATAGAATGCCTTAGCTTTTCTGCGTCGGCGTTAAAGTCTAATATACTTGCTGGAAGAACAGATACTCCTTCACTGTGTTTGGAGACTGCCTGTGTGATGTATGCTTCCCCATTGAGAACATCGTTTAGTGATACTTCCTGGAATCCGAGTCCGAAGTGTTGTGAAATGTTGGCCCCGGAAAAGTTTCCGTCAATAATCAGCACATCGTGATCCTGTTTGGCCAGTTCTGTTCCTAGATTGGCTGTTACAGTGGTTTTGCCGACACCACCTTTTCCCGAGACAACAGAAATAATACGGGTCATCAATTCACTTTTCTCAAAGCTTCAATAAAAAACCACTTATACACTTATCTGAACCTGCCAAACAAACTCTGCAAAAAACCATCCTCATCCAGATCAGGCTCATATTCGAGCTCTGCAAGATCCGCAGCGACTTTCTTGAACCTTTCAGACACATGATGATCTGGTGCATGATGAACAACAGGTTTCTTGGCTGAAAGAGCTTCCTCAACCTTCTCGTGATGAGGAACCTCCATCAGAACCTCGTAGCCGATCATTGACTCGACTTCTTCTTTGTCAAGTTCAGAATCATGATCTTTAACCATATTCAGGACTACTCCTGCGATCTCAGTACCTGCTTCCTCAGCAACATTCACTGTCTTCAAAGCATCTGTTACTGCAGGAAGATTAGGATTAGTTACAATCATAACCTCATCAGAAGCTTCAATAGCATTGATAGATTCGTTTCCAAGTCCTGCGGCCGAGTCTACAAGGACGAAGTCCGGTTCACCGACAGTATCCAGAAGTACATCAGATAAGTTTTCTGGAGAAGTATCTCTAAGATCTTCAACAGATAGTCCTGCAGGTACAACTCTTAGACCAGAGTCATGGATGTACATTGCTTCTGTGATATGTGCGTCTCCTTTGAGAACATCGTGCAGCGTCTTAGGGTATAGTGGTATTCCTATGTGGAATCCTAGGTTTGGGTTAGTAAGATTTGCGTCTAGAACCACCGTATCAGCCCCAAACTGGCTCAGTGCAGCTCCTATATTTGCTGTTGTCGTGGTTTTTCCGACCCCTCCCTTGCCACTGCTCACACATATCAATCGGGTCATTGTATGTGCAAGATTATAATCCAGCCTTTAAAATACTAGCGAGGGTCACTTCCCCGAGACTGACAAATTCAAATAAGTTGTAGATAAAAAGCCGAACATGGCCCAAGAATTCGCAGAAAGACTCAAACAGATAGAGCAAAAATGGCAGAAAAAATGGGAAGAAGCCAACCTTCACAAAGCCGAGAAAGACGAAGATAAAGAAAAGAAATACATCCTGGACATGTTCCCATATCCTTCTGGACGAATGCACATGGGCCACGGAAGAGCTTTCTCCCTCTCAGATGTCTACGCCCGTTTCAAGTCGATGCAAGGCTATAATGTGATGCATCCTATGGGCTGGGACGCATTCGGAATGCCAGCAGAAAACGCAGCTATCGACCGAGACATTAATCCCGGAGAGTGGACTTTGGACTGCATCAGCGACATGAAAGAAGAGTTCAAACGACTTGGATTCTCCCTAGACTGGGATAGAGAAGTTACAACCTGCGAACCAGAATACTACAAATGGGACCAATGGATTTTCCAGAAAATGCTTGAAGAAGGCATAGCATACCGTGATGAAGCAGAAGTCAACTGGTGTCCAAGCTGTGAAACAGTTTTAGCGGACGAGCAAGTTGAAGATGGTCTTTGCTGGAGATGCGATTCAGAGGTAAACGAGAATAAGGAGATGGAACAGTGGAAGCTCGCTATAACCGATTATGCTGATGAGCTTGTCGCCGATCTTGAACAGCTCGACGGCTGGCCTAACAAGGTAAGAGAGATGCAGGAGAACTGGATCGGAAGAAGTACAGGAGCAAGAATAAACTTCCCGCTAAAACAAGGCAGAGAACTTGAAGTATTTACTACAAGACCAGACACGATATTCGGAGCCACATTCATGGCCTTGGCACCAGAACATGAACTAGCCGAAGAAATAGCAGAAGAAAACGAAGAAGTAGCAGATTACATTGAGGTAGCAAAGCAGAAGGACGACGAGGAAAGGGAGGAGAAATCCAAGGCAGGAGTATTCACTGGCAGATACGCGGAAAATCCGTTCAACGACGAAGAAATACCAATCTATGTAGCGGAATTCGTACTTGAAGGTGCCGGAACCGGTGCTATTATGGCAGTTCCTGCACATGACCAGAGAGACTTTGAATTTGCCCAAGAGCATGAAATAGATGTTCAAACTGTTGTAGAACCTGCTGAAGACCACAGTTTTGGGGAAGACGGCGCCTGGGAAGGAGACGGAGACCATATCAATTCGGACTTCCTCAACGACTTGGATAAAGAAGAAGCTATCAAAACTGTAATAGAAAGATTAGAAGAGAAAGAAATTGGTGAAGAAGATGTTAATTACAAGCTGCGTGACTGGCTGATCTCCAGGCAGCGTTACTGGGGAACACCGATACCCGTAGTCTACTGTGACGAATGCGGAGCAGTACCAGTTCCTGAAGAAGACTTACCTGTCGAACTACCAGAAGATGTGGAATTCACAGGTAGAGGTAACCCTATCGAAACTTCTGACAGCTTCATGGAAACAGAATGCCCTGAATGTGGAGGAAAGGCAGAAAGAGAAACCGACACGATGGATACATTCATCAACTCCTCATGGTACTTCCTAAGATACTGCTCACCAGATTTCGAAGATGCTCCTTTCGAAGAGGATGCAGCAGACTACTGGATGAATGTAGACCAATATGTAGGCGGGATAGAACACGCCACAATGCATCTTATCTATGCAAGATTCTTCCAGAAGTTCCTCAGAGACCAGGGAATGGTTGAAGACGATGAGCCATTCGAAAAACTGTTGACACAGGGCATGGTCAACCACCCTGCCTACAAATGCCCTGAACACGGCTGGATGTATCCTGAAGAAATCGAAGACGAAAATATCTGTAGCAAATGCGGCAGAGAGGTTGAAGTCGAGACCATCAAGATGTCCAAATCTAAGAACAATGTCGTACGGCCTTCAGAACTTGTAGATGAGTATGGAGCAGACACAGCCCGATTATTCATCTTGAGTGCTTCACATCCAAGCAAAGAGCTAGACTGGTCGAAGGACGGAGTTCAGGCATCACACGACATGCTAGAAAGAATTGAGAGGCTCGTCACTGAGAACGAGGATTTACTAACAGAGCAAGAAGCAAGTCTTGAGGACGCAAAACTTGAGGACAGTATAGTATCCAGCAGAATTCAGAGAGCCAAAGAAAATGTAACAGAATACAACGACAACTACGAGTTCAACTTGGCTGCAGGAGAAGTTGACAAACTCCTGACAAAGCTTTACTGGTACAAGCAGAGAGATGCTGACCCTGCAATATTCACTGAAGGAGTTAAGACCCTGATTAAACTTGTAGCGCCTTTCGCTCCTCATCTCGGAGACGAACTATGGAACAAGATTGATGAAGGCTTCCTTTACAACTCTGACTGGCCTAAAGTCGATGAAGAGCTTCTTGACGAGGAGGCAGAGAAGATAGACGAATACTTTGACAGAGTAGCCAGCGACATCAGAGAGATCCAGGAAATGGTTGATTCAGAACCAGCGAAAATCAAAGTAATCCGAGCAGCAGACTGGAAGTACGAAGCATTCCAGGAAATTGAAGAAAACCTGGACCTCGGCGATGTAGGCGCAATAACAGGAAAGACCATCAACGCAGGATTTAAACAGCACGCTGACACAGTCAATCAGAAAGTACAGGATGCCTTCGAAAATCCTGGCAAATTCAGAAATCAGTTGATGGAACAAAGAACAGAGATTGAAGCATTAGAAGCCAACGAAAGCCGCTGGAAAGAAGAATTCGATGCCGAAGTTATCATTGAAGCTGAGGAAAGATCTGACGAAGGTAAAGCAGATAGAGCAGAGCCAGGTAAGCCTGCAATTGTAATGGAGTAAAGATTCTCCAAACTTCCTTCTTAATATCTTTTCAGGCTTTCTTTCAAATCTTTGTCGAGGTGTTTGTCGACTTCTACTTCTACATCCATTTCTTTGAGTGCTGTTCTCTGTGCCTGGACGAGATCCTCTAGTTTTTGGATTCTTTTGTTCATTTGTGCCATTGCTACCCATATTTGACCTATTGGCGCGTTTTCTGCGTCCATGTAGGTTTCTTCGTGTTGTTCTGTTTCGAGTAGTAGGTCGTCCATTGATTCCTGTACTTGTTCAGGGAGTTCGTCCATCCAGCTCATACAAGAAGGAATTGTACATGGAAGTCTTAAGTTTTTGTCTCCTGTTCGTGGCATCTTTTAACTATTTTCAGCCTTATTGTTTTCCGTGAATTAACCAATGGAAAACGGAGAACTAGTTCTGATCGACTATGTAGGAAAGGCTGACGGCGAAATATTTGACCTGTCAGACGAAGAAAAAGCAGAAGAACACGGAATCAACAAGCAAGGCAAAGAATTCAAGCCTATCCCAGTCCTAGTCGGAGAAGACTATGTAATCGAAGGACTAGAAGAAGAAATCCAAGACATGGAAGTAGGAGAGGAAAGAGAAGTCGAAATACCAGCTGAAAAAGCATACGGAAAGAGAGAAGCCGACAACATGGACACCTTCCCTGAAAAAGAGTTCGAAAAGCAGGGCGTCCAAGTCAATGTAGGCGAACAGATCCAAATAGGTCGGAGAACCGGAAGAGTAATCTCAAAAGGATCTGGCAGAGTCAGAATCGACTTTAACCATCCGCTCGCAGGAAAAGATCTGGAATACTGGGTAAGAGTTAATGAAAAAGTTGAAGATGACGAAGAGAAGGCTCGAAAAATCTTCGAATACCGACTAGGCCACGGAGAAATAGAATTTGACGGGAACAAAGCAACTATCGTACACAAGCATGAAGATGACGGCCATAGTCACGAGCTCCCAGAAGAAATGAAGGACGGAATTAGAGAAGAAATCACCCAGTTTACCAGCATAGAGGAAGTAGAGTTTGATGAGTAAGAACTTCAAATCTGCTCCTATCTTTTCTCTCTTTTTTTCTCATCTGCAAGCTTTATTTTTCGTGTTTTCGGGCGGCAGAGGCTTGAGCCAATTTTATATAGTTTAGTGACTACTTGTTTTACATAAGAAAGTGGTCCTCTGATGGAAGATTCTATAAATGAAGCAAGGCGGAACGATTCTGGATCAGTGCCTCAAAAGCAGAAAAACCATGATATTGACGACGAGCTTGAGGACTTGATAGAACAGAGAAAAGCTGATATCAAGGTAATCGGCTCAGGTGGAGCAGGAAACAATACTATCTCCAGACTTGTTGAAGTAGGAATTGAAGGCTGCGAGACAGTTGCGATGAACACTGATGCACAGGACCTTCTCTATGCAAATGCCGATGAAAAAGTACTAATTGGGAAAGAACTTACTCAAGGTCTCGGCGCAGGAGCAGACCCAAAAGTCGGAGAGGAATCTGCCAAAGAATCTCAGCAGAAAGTAAAACAGCAGGTCGAAGGAGCTGACATGGTATTCATCACCTGCGGCCTCGGAGGAGGAACAGGAACAGGATCAGCACCAGTAATCGCAGAACAAGCCAAGAAAGAAGGCGCACTAACCGTAGGAATCGTAACACTACCATTCGAAATGGAAGGACAAGCACGACAAGAAAACGCAGAATACGGACTAGAACGACTAGAAGAAACAGTCGACACCTTAATCGTAATTCCAAACGACAAGCTACTCGAAATCGTACCAGATGTATCCCTGAACACAGCATTCAAGATCGCAGACGAAATACTCGTCAACGCAGTCAAAGGCGTAACAGAACTCGTCACCAAGCCAGGACTGGTCAACCTCGACTTCGCGGACATCAGAGCCGTCATGGGAGAAGGAGGAATCGCAATGATCGGAATGGGACAATCCGATACAGACTCCAGAGCAACAGAAGCAGTCCAGAAAGCACTAAGCAACCCACTACTTGATGTAGACATCGAAGGAGGGAAAGGAGCACTTGTCAATGTAACAGGAGGCACCAACCTCTCCCTCAACGAAGCACAGGAAGTCGTCAACACAGTTTCAGGAAAACTGCACGACTCAGCCAAGATCATCTGGGGAGCACAAGTCAGAGAAGACATGGACAACTCACTGCAATCCATGATAATCGTCACAGGGGTCGACAGCCCACAGATCTACGGACCTGAAAAAACTCACCAAGACGAGTATGAGGACGAAATTGAGCAGGAACTAGGCGTAGAGTTTATCTAAAGTGGGCTAAGCCTAAAAATCTTCCCTTTACTTATTTCAATAACTTTCTTCTTACTATAGTTTAATGTCAGACGCTGTGAACATCAAGCCATTTAAAAAATCGGCGACGACTTGCATGATTGTTAAGTCGCTTTTAAGAAGAGACATCTATAACAATATATCTCCTAATACCGGATTCTCAGCCCTAGCAGGATTTGTCATAGGAATAATAGGTTTCCTGATATCTTATGTGATGACTAAACCTTTTTTGGGAGTGAGTTCTGCCGCAGTCATTCTTACTTCTTCAGTTAGCGTCATACTTTTTTTCATTGGGTTTTCGTTAGTCGAAGGACATTTCATAAGTAAAGAATTGAATAAGTGGAGATATATTATTCATGAAGATGAAATAGAGGTTAAAAAGACTCGAAGCAACGAGGACATATCTTTCAATAACATAGACAGACTCCAAGTTAACAGACCCTTCTTACAGAGGTTCTTTAACACCGGAAATCTGAAACTCAGTACCTCCCAAAAAGAAGTTGAACTAGAATATTTAAGCAAACCAGATTTCTTGGAAAACCAACTTCGCGGAATGATTAGAGAAGATATTAAAGAAATCAAAAATAAGCGAAAAACAAATAGATTTAATGATAGGATCTCCTCACTCAGCCTTAAACCAAATGTTGGGGCAGGAATAACAACTAACCTATTTATCACTCTTATCATAGCTCCAATAATATTTATAGGTGTCTTTGGAGTAATACTTCTAGCATCAACCAGGATAGAAAGTATCAATGAAGCAATTACCACAAATTTGCTTTTATTGATAAGTTCGATAGGATCAGCAGCTATCGTATCAAATCTCTTGATTTCAGACTATATTGGACTGAAGTCAACTAATTATACCATCAAAAGAGATTTCATCAAAAGAGAGAGCCGTCACCAAGACGAAGAATTTCTGTGCAAAGACATAGAGAACATTTCCATGACTGAAAGCAGAATAGAAAGCTTATTCGGAGTAGGGACGATAAAAATAAGCCTTAGAGATGGTTCAAGTTTTTCAATAAGGTTTATTGAGGAGCCTGAGAGAAACCTTAGAAAGGTGAGGAACTTACTGAATACCTGATGTAATTAACGGTTTTATAAATTTTTCTACAGATTTAGTTCTTGTTAAAGGCCCGTTTGAACCACTGTCGAGGTGGAAGGGTTCTAGACAGTTTCAGTCGTCTAGGCTTTTCTATATAACTCGGCAGTTGTCAATGGTTGAATGATTATGAATACCGAAGAACTGTCGCCGGCTAAGCTCAAGAACGAGCTCGAAAGCAAGTTGAAAGAGTACAGGCGAGTCCTGAAAATTTCAGAAAAACCGGACCGTGAAGAGTTTGAGATGAGCGCCAAAGTTACCGGAGCAGGCATCATCCTGATAGGGCTTATAGGATTCATATTTTACCTGATCAAAAACTTAGTACTCCCAATGTAGAGGTTTAACAAGAGAATGACAATACTCAGTGCAAGAACAACTCGTGGAAGAGAGAAAACAGCGATAAACGCAATGAGAAACCAGGTTAAGACAAGCAACCTAGACATAAAAGCACTTTTCCACCCTGACGACCTTCAAGGATACATATTCATCGAAGGAAAAGAGCAGGACATCAAAGACCTCGTCAATGACTCAAGAAACGCTAGAGGAGTACTAGACAAGAAAGTAGATGTCGACCAGATCGAAAAATACCTCGACGAAGAACAAGAAGAGATCAAGATTGAAGAGGGAGACACAGTCGAAGTAATCTCAGGACCTTTCAAAGGCGAACAAGCCAAGATCGAAAGAGTCGACGACACCAATCGTGAAGTAACAATCGAACTGATCGATGCAGCAGTCCCAATTCCAACAACAGTCGACATAGACACAGTAAGAAGAAAAGCAAACCAGTAAAACACACATACTATCACACAAAACACGAGATGATTAACAATGGGAGATAAGACCACAATAAGCACTTTAGTGGAAGGAGGATCAGCCTCCGCAGGACCTCCCCTAGGACCGGAACTGGGACCACTCCCAGCGGATGTAGGGGAAGTCGTGTCAGCAATCAACGACAAAACCAAAGACTTTGACGGCATGGAAGTACCAGTCGATGTAGAAGTCGATGAGGAAACCGGAGACTTCGAGATAGAAGTCGGAACACCTCCAGTCGCCCAGCTAATCTTTGACGAACTGGGAATCGACGGAGGATCAGGCGAACCAAACCTAGACAAGGTAGCCGACATGGACTTCAGCACAGCATGCAAGATCGCAAGAATGAAGTCAAGCGACCTTCTAGCAATGGACCTACGAGGAGCAGTCAAGGAAGTCATCGGTTCCGCCAATTCAGCTGGAATCACAGTTGACGGCAAAGATGCCTACGAAGTCGGAAAAGAAATTGACGAAGGAAAATACGATGATCAACTCAAAAACGAGGAGGGAATCTAGATGAGCCGAAAATCACAGATTTTCTCGGTCATGCAGAAATCGCAGGGTGATTTCGAATGAATTTCGAAGAAGCAGTTGAACAAGCAGTAGAAGAAGCAGAAGACAGAAACTTTACAGAATCAGTTGACCTAGTCTTCAACTTTAGAGACCTGGATCTTTCTGATCCTAACAATCGTTTCAACGAAGACATCAAACTTCCTTATCAGGCAGACGAAGAGATCAAGGTTGCAGTAATTGGGGATTCAATTACTCAGAACCTTGACAACGCCGACAAGGTCATTACAGAGAACGAACTGGAAGACGAGTACTTCGACGAGCCTTCCAACGCAAAAGACCTTGCAGAAGAGTTTACATTCCTCCTGGCAGAGGCACCACTGATGCCTAAGATCGGTTCTCAGTTAGGACAGGTACTCGGTCCAAGAAACATGATGCCGGACCCAGTACAGCCTGGAGAAGATCCTTCAGAAGACATTGAAGACCTGAGAAATACGGTAACTCTCAGACTTGCTGAAGATCCTTTGATGCAGGTTAAAATCGGAAACGAAGAACAGGACCTAGGAAATGTCGCCATGAACGCAGATACAATCTACGAATTCGTATCCAACCACCTTCCTAAAGGCGACAACAATCTCAAGAATGTCTTAATCAAGACCACCATGGGTCCAACAGTAGAGGTGAATTAGAATGGTCCAGCCAATTCCAAAACAGATGACCAGAGAACAGAAAGAAGAGAAAGTCGAAGAGTTCAAGACCAAGATCGAAGACTACCCTGTAGTCGGACTCCTAGACATGCACAACCTTCCTTCAAGACAGCTACAGCAGATGAAGAAGGAGATGAAAGAGTTCGCAGACATCAAGATGAGCAGAAAAACCTTGATGCAGATCGCAATCGAGAAAGCTGAGAAAGAAGATATCGAACAGCTTGAAGATAACGATGCAACTCAGCCAGCATTCATCTTCTCGAACAAAGACCCTTTCCAGCTCTATCAGCTGATTCAGGAGAACAAGACTTCCGCAGCTGCACAGGGAGGAGAGACAGCTCCGAACGATATCGTAGTCCCTGAAGGCGACACTGGAATAGGTCCAGGACCGATGCTTGGAAAACTGCAGCAAGCAGGACTCCAAGTACAGGTAGACGACGGAAGCATCCATGTACAAAATGACGGAGTAATCGTCGAAAAAGGAGAAACCATCACAGCCGAAGATGCAGAAATCCTAAACCAGATGGGGATCGAACCACTGGAAATCGGACTGACACTAGATGTAGCATACAATGAAGGAGAACTCTTCAGTGCTGAAGAACTTGACATCGACACAGAACAGTACAGAACAGATGTCGAAGCAGCAGCTTCACAGGCATTCAATCTTGCAGTCAACGCAGGAATCATCAACGAAACAACAGCGCAGGCAATTGTCAGCGAAGCAGTCCAGAAAGCCAAGAACCTGGCAATCAGCGAAGGATTACCAGAAGAAGAAACAATCGAAGAAGCAATCAGCTACGCAGCATCCGGAGCAGAAGCAGTTGATTCAGAAACAGACATTGAAGCAGCAAAAGAAGACCTCCAAGAAGATGAAGCTGAAGAAAATGGTGACTCAGAAGAGGAAGAAGAGACTGTAGAAGATTCAGAAGACGAGTCCGAAGAAAAAGAAGAGGAATAACCCTCTTCTAATTTTTTATTCCAGTTCTTCTTTTACTTTTGGTATTATTTCTTTCCTGAGCAGCATTCTGGAGTCTTTAGCTTTGTTATTTTTAAATTGGAGGTTGAGGGCATTTTCCAAAATTTTCTTGGATTGTTCCAAAGCTGTGAAAATATTCAATTCTTCTCTGATATCTATGCTTGTTAGGAAAACGTGATCAAGATTTTCACGTTGCTTCAATCTCCACATTACACTCAAAATTTCTTCCGAATTTTCTTCAATAAATTTTTCTGCGCCTAAAGCTTCGATTTGGGCAATCCCTACCTTGCGTCCTGCCAAGTTGGTGTTATAGTAGTCGTTCTTAACTTTTTCTGAAACAGGTTTGTCAAAATCAGACTTGACTGAAAAAATCTCTTGCAATACATTCTTATCCGAGAATTTGTTTTCTAGCCAATCAGCAGCATCCTTATCTCTCTTGGTTGTGACGTTGGCTTGAAAATCCACGGTGTTATCTGCTATAGCACAGTATAAAAGTTCAGCTGATTCCTCAGAAATCTCTACTTCGGAGTTCTTGAATTTTTCTGCTATCAAGGTCGCAGCTGCTCCAACCAATTCAATCTGAGACTCTCCATCGAATTCTTCAGAAAGATTGTGCTCACGATGGTCTATTATTTGAGATATTTTGGATTTGTCAATACTCTGGTTCAACCATTCCAAGTTACTAGCGTCAACCAAAGCAATCTGATTAACTTCCTCAATCAGATCTAAACTGGAAGAAATTTTTAGATTGAGCTTTTCAAGTAAGAATTTTGCCTCATCATCAGGTTTCCCGAATAAACCAGGCTCAGCTTCTTTATTGTTCTTCCTCAAAAATTCAGCATAAGCAAACGAGCAAGCAGTTCCATCAAGATCAGGATTAGAGTACGATGTAACTAAAAACTCAGTCATATAAACAAACTAAACAAGAATTTTGAAATCAATTTCCAATCATTCTCCTCACTTTTGTAGATTCTTCAGCCATTAACTCAGCAATCTTATCCGAGTCACTTCTTTGAAGAGCTATCTCAAAACTTTTCTCTCTAGAATAAAGCTTTCCATCAAAATCACTGATATCTATCTCCCTATCACGGACGAGAATAGTTCCGTCTTTTATCTCTCCTTTCTCGTCTATCAATGCAGAAAAATTCGTTTCATAGCTGATACCCCGGAATAACTGGTTCAAAAACTTGGGATACCTTACTTCAAACCTTGAATCACGAGAATAAACACTGTATTCAACTCTTCCAAGCTGTTCAAGTAGTTCAGTAAACCTGTCTGCCAAAACCTTTTCACCGGTTATGTAGACAGGTGTTCCATCAGAGTTTTCGTTGACAGATGCTTCTACTCTTGTAAGAAGTTCACTTGAAACATTTAACGGAAAAAAAGGTTCTTTAATGTAACTGCTGCTTCCCTTACCCTTTAAAACAGTTACTTCATCGGTACTGTTTTCTCCCATTATCCTCTTGACAAATTTAACTGGTAAGGCTAGGTCTTTGTTCTTCCAATTATACATTTTAGACCGGGAAAAATCAAAAGACTCAGACAAAGTCTTTATCCCTCCAAACTCATCTATTCTGTGCCAGAGATCATCTTTACCTTTTTCCGAAAGGTGAACCTTGAACTCTTCAGGCAGGTCTGAGAACTTGATATCAGTCATTTGTAATCATCTATGCAGTACATGTTTTTAAGGGTGAACCCTGAATAATCAGACATTGGTTGATTAACTATGGAACTAATTTACGCAGCATTGACACTTTCAGAAGCAGATAAAGAAATCAACGAAGAAAACCTTCAGGACATTGTCGACGCAGCAGGTCTCGACGTAGAAGATTCAGAAGTCGCAGCACTGGTCGCAGCACTAGAAGACGTAGACATCCAGGAAGCAATGGAGACAGCAGTCGCAGGAGGCGCAGCACCAGCACCTTCAGGAGACGACTCAGCAGAAGAAGCAGATGAAGAGGAAGAAGCTGAGGAAGAGGAAGAAGACGAAGGAGACGACGAAGAAGCAGCTGAAGGACTAGGAAACATGTTCTAAGATTGACCGGCTTAACCGGTTCAACCCTTTTCTTTTTTATTAGATAAAACCGAATCTTTTCGTAATGAAGTTAGATATAGTTGACACAGTTCTGTCAAGCTTCAATAGAATCGCCTCTAAGGCATCACTTGGAGTCATCGGATTTATGATTGCCCTATTAGTCATTCTCGGCGCAGGATTTACCGCCGGGGCAGCACTGATGACTGTAAGCACAATTCTTGGAGGAGCTGTCATGGCACTGACACTCATCGGATACATCGTAGGTGCCGCAGCACTTTCAGTAGGAACATTCAGAGCATTTGACCAGAAAGATATCAGCAAGTCAATGTTCACAGAGAACATCCTATGGCCATTCCTGAGAATGACAGGAGCCAACATCACAATCCAGGCATTTGCCTTCACTGCCGCATACCTATTAATCTACCCGCTACTCCTCATAGGAGTACTGGGAGGCAGCATGGCAGGTCTCGGATCATCAAGTTCGGCAGCTAGCCTAGCAGGAGCAGGCACAGGACTTCTCGCAATCGGAGGAATCCTAGGACTTATCTCACTAGGAATCATCCTGTACCTACTGGCAACACTAATCATCTCAGTTCCAAGAATCACAGTAGACGACAAGAGACTGTTCCAAGCGCTTGACGAAAGCGTACAGTCCACAAAAGGAAACAGAGCTAGAATTATAGCTACAATCCTTCCATTCGTTGTCCTACTAGTGATCGGTGGAGCAAGCATGGCACTACTGGGAGAAATCCTAGGAACAGTAGCATACCTACTCACAGTCGTAGTAGGATCACTCTACATGCCAGCAATCTTGACAGAACTCAACTCAAGACTCGAGTAGATACTTCTCCTATTTTCTTTCCTTTCTTCTTTTCCACAACCTGATAAAAAAATACTCTGATACTTTTAGGGTATGAAGAGCCTCGACCAGCTAAAAGAAGAGATAAAAGAAGAAGCCAGCGAGAACCCGGAAAAATTCTTCGCCACAGAAGTACTCAAGGAAAAAGGATTCAGTCGAGGCCAGTGCAAGAACTGCAGACTGTATTTCTGGAGCTCAGACCCGGAGCGAGAGATCTGCGGAGAACCAGAATGCGGCGACGGATACACCTTCATCAACGACTCACCAACCGAAGTAGAACTAACACACACCGAGAGCTGGGAACTCTTCCAAGAATTCATGGACGACAGAGGATACGCTTCAATCGATAGATATCCTGTCGTAGCACGCTGGAGAGACGATGTAGAGTTCACAGGCGCAAGCATCTACTGCTTCCAGCCATACGTAGTATCAGGCGAAGCAGAACCGCCCGCAGACGAATTAATAATACCACAACCAAGCCTTCGTTTCAACGATGTCGATAATGTAGGAATAACAGGCAGACACTATACTAATTTCACTATGATCGGTCAGACATGCTTCCAGCCTCCTGAAAAATACGACCAGGACCGATACTTCCGAGACATGTTCGAATTCGCAGTCGAAGGACTCGGCATTCCTGAAGAAAAACTTATACTGCACGAAGACAGCTGGGGCGGCGGAGGAAACCTAGGAGCATGCATGGAGTTCTTCGTAGATGGTTTAGAACTATGGAACCAGGTCTACATGTTCTACAAACAGACACCAGAAGGCTACGAGGAACTCGACCTCAAAGTCCTAGACATGGGAATGGGGCACGAACGAATCACCTGGATCAGCAGAGGAACAGAAACCAGCTACGAATCCGTCATGCCAGAAACCCTCTCCAAGATGAAAGAAAGAACAGGACTGGAAATCGATCAAGAAGTCTGGGAAAAGTTCCTGCCACACAGCTCCGAGCTCAACATCGATGAAGTAGATGACATCGACGAGAAATGGAAGGAAGTCGCAGAGAAAATCGATGAAGATGTCGACAATCTTAAAGACGAGATTAAGCCTGCTGCCGCACTTTACAGCATAGCAGAACACAGCAGAGCACTTAACTTTGCGCTGGCTGACGGCAAGATTCCTTCAAACACAGGTGGAGGACATAACCTGAGAATGATTTACAGAAGAGCTAAGGATTTCATTGAGAAATATAACTGGGAGTTAAAGATGACAGAGGTCGCCAGATGGAACGCTGAGGAACTTGAGCCGATGTTCCCAGAGCTTCTGGAGTCGATAGACGAGATTCAGAGAATTTTAGAAGTGGAAGCGAAGAAATACGAGAAAGCACGTGAAAAAGCCGAGAAAAAGCTTTCGGAGCTTGAATCACAGCCTTCAGTTGAGAAAATGATTGAGCTCTACGAGTCTCACGGTGTTTCTCCTGAGATGATGGAGGAAGCCGGTTTTGAAGTACCTGAAGACTTCTACATGCAGATTGGAGAAGAAGATGAAGCAATTCAGGAAGTTGAAGAGGACTTTGATCTTGAAGGAGTTTCTGAGACAGAAAAGCTATACTACGATAGAAGAGAGCCGTATAGAAAAGACGGAAAGACTGAGAACTTCGATTTCAAAGCAGAAATCCTGGAAGTTATAGATGACGAATGGATAGTCCTGGACAGGACGATGTTCTATCCTCAGGGCGGAGGACAGATGCACGATGTCGGAAAAATAAATGGTTTCCAGGTTGAAGATGTGCAGAAGCAGTCGGGCGTGGTACTCCATCGAGCGCCAGATCATGATCTTGAAGAAGGGCAGAGTGTGAAGGGCGTCGTCAACGGTGAGAAGAGGAAGCAGTTGACTCAGCACCACTCCACGACCCACATGGTGAATGCTGCAGCGCGTGAAGAACTCGGCGAACATATCTATCAGGCCGGAGCAAACAAGACATTGGAAAAAGCCAGGCTCGATATAACGCATTACGAGAAACCAGACCGAGAAACTCTGGACGAGATCGAAGCCAGTGTCAGAGAGATAATTGAAGAAGATCATGAGATCAATGTCTTGGAGATGGAAAAAAGCGACGCTGAACAGGAGCATGGCTTCAGGATCTACCAGGGTGGTGCACCTCCCGGAAACACCATCAGACTGATCGATATTGAAGACGTAGATATCGAGGCGTGTGGAGGAACACACCTGACCCAGAGCTCCCATGCAGAGGAGTTCGTGATCACCGGCTGCAAGAGAATTCAGGACGGCGTTATCAGACTAGAGTACAAAGCCGGGGAATCAGCCAGAGAGTTCCAGAGAGAAGTTGAGGGCAGAGTTAAGGAAGTTTCCAAGTTGCTGGATGCAGAAATACCGGATGACACCAGGAATGTTCAGAGAAGTCTTTGTGAGGTCTTCTCCGTAGAACCTGAGCACCTTGTCGACACAGTTGAAAGGTTCATGCGTGAAGTAGATGGATTTGAAGAGAAGATCGAAAAGCTTTCAGATTTCCTAGGCGAAGACACTCAAATTAGCAAGGTGAGAAGAGAGACCACATTGGAAACAGCCGAGAGCCTGTACAGTATCAGAAAAGATAGAGAAAAGAAGGTTGAAAACCTTGAATCTCAGATTGAAGAGTTCTTAGAGGAGGAACTTGAGAAGAATGACTTTGAAGAGGTTGAAGCTGAGGTGCCTACCGAGAACGTTGGACTGCTGATCCAAGTTGCTCAGAAGCTTTCCAGCAAGCATCAGGCATGTATCACTTTGATAGGTGAGAAGGGCGCTGTTTCAGCATCGCAGACAGATGAAAGCGCTGAGGAAAAGTTGGAGAAGTATTCTGATAGTGTTCAAGGCGGTAAAGAGTTTGCGAAGGCTTTTGACATCTGAGAAAGAGAAAAGTGGAGGGAAGTAAAGTTTATGTGTAGCAGGTTGCTCCGAACTGGCTTACATCCCTCATTGAGCTGCAGATACCTGAGATTATGTCTTCCTGAGTTGTTTCTGCTGATCTGATGCTGTAAGGACTTCCTCTGGTCGGCTGGTTTCCTATCAGCAGAGTTGTTGGTGGTTCAGCTCCTGTCCCTGTTGCAAATGTTGATTCGGATGTGTTAACGGAGTTTATGTAGACCGTGTTATTGAATTTTGATGGAATTCCTTGTAGTTCTGTATAGTTTTCTCTCCGGTCTGTGTATAGCACATTCACAAATACTACTTCTTCATTGACTGATAGGTAGGCTTGTTCTTGTACTGAAAGATTGTAATTTCCGTCTATATAGTTTTGAGTTGGAAGTTCTGCCTGTATCTCCTGATTGTCTTGGTTGTTGTTTCCTCCTCCTGTGTTTACTAGGTTTCCGTATGTGAATACTCCTGAGAACCCGATTGCTACCATAAGTCCGATTCCGATCAGCATTGCCTGCTGGAATTTATCTTTTGCCATTTAGTATCTAATCCCTTGAAACTGTTTTTGGACACGGAAGGTTAAAGAATCTTGCACTTTTCAACCAACATATGATAGTAGGATTTAATATTGACTCGATCGATGCATCCAAAGGCGCAGGATCACAGGGAAACATCCAGGTCAACTACGCACCAAAAATCAAAAAAGTCACAGAACAAACTGTAAACGCAATAGACGAACCAGTAGCCAAGATCGACTTCGAGTTCTCAGTAAACTACATGACAGGCGATGACAAAGCAGCCGAAATCCAGATGAGCGGTCACATCCTCTGGAAAGGACAGACAGACGAAATAATAGAATCATGGGAAGAAAACGGAGAACTACCTGAAGAAGTCAATGCACCACTTATGAACGAGATGTACAAGAAACTGCTGTCAGAAGCAGTCGGAGTAGCAGACACACTCAACCTACTGCCGCCGATCCCAACCCCAAAAGTCGACCAGTAAAAACCACTTTTTTCTACACCTCATTTTTTATCTTATCTTTCTCTAAAAGACAGTTGTGAGCGACTACAGAGACATCATGAACGACCTCGAGACACAGGTTGAACAGACTGAAGAAGACTTCGACTCGTTCAAAGATGAAGTTGAGCCAGAGAAACGGGAGAAGGCTGAGCAGCTGATAGATCAGATAGAGGATCAGATAGAGTTTCTTGAGGAACAGATGGAGAAGATGGAATAAACTTTTTTATAGATAACAGTAAAAACTTATACTTGTTATGAGACGACTTGATCGCCAAAACTCCGACGACCTCTTCGAACAGATGCAGAACATGATCGAAGAATTCCAGAACAAAGGAATGAACCTAGCCACAGAATTCACAGGACACATGCCCATCGATGTAAGAGAAGAAGACGGAAACCTCATCATCTCAGCCGATCTTCCCGGAGTACAGAAAGAAGACATCAATATCAAAGCAGACGGCCAAAAAGTAGAAATCAGCGCCGAAGCAAGTCAAGAAATAAAAGAAGAGAACGAAAAATACCTGAGAAAAGAGAGAAGCAGCAGAAGCTTCCGCAGAACAGTCCAATGGCCAAGAGAAGTAGACGAAGAAACCATCAACGCCGAATACGAAGATGGAGTACTGGAAATCAGCGCAGAACTAAGCGAAGACGAAGGAACAGAAATAGAAATCGAATAAAAAATATTCTAGACCTTCTTCAACACATTTTTCTTGCCTGTTTTCTCAATTTCCAAGTCAAAGCCAAAGCTCCTGATCACTTCCAGATTGGTTTGAACATGCTCCGTTACTTCAGGTATAGATACTTTCCCGCCGACCAGAGCCAGGAAGATCATTAACTGGTCAGCCATATAGAGATCAACGGCCGCATCTGTTTCATGGAATGATTTAAACTCTTCAACAGCTTCTCTCGCCACATCTTCCGATCTCTTCCCTTTCTCACCGACCGCATCAAAACCAGCTACAGAGTTCTCATACACTGCTTTGACAAGAAGCGATGAACCTGTGGACTTAGCATCCTCATAAACGATATTTTTGTCTATCGGAACGGAGAGATGATTATTTTTCAGTAGTTTAGCAGCTTCATCAGCTTGTCGACCAGCAACACCCTGTGATTCTAAATCCTTCGAAGCCTTGGAGTAAATCTCAAATCTTTCTAGTTCTCCCCTCTCCTTTAAGTCCGGCGAACTCATAGAGTATTCTTCAGTAGTTAAAACTGCCTTACCACCTCCTTTAGGATAATAACCTGTCTCCCCTAATTCTATGTCTGCTACCAAACCGTGCTTTCTCAGAAGCGGAAGTTTGACATGTTTGAAATAGTTGAACGTCGGAGACCACTTCACATCAGTTCCGCCCTTAGCAGTAAACCTGAAGGAGTCAGAAAACTGAGTTGTTACAGGTAAAACAGTGTCAAAAAGCAGAGTAATACTTCCAGCAGTCCCTATATTCGAAGTAAAAGATTCGTTTCTGATGTTGCCAGGCTTAAAGACGATCCTTTCCGAACCTTTTTGATCTCCCTCTAGTTTGGCATCGCAGAGTCGTCCAGCAGTTTTAACGCATTCCAAGTGCTGGTTCTTCAGTCCAGGATTGCTTCTAGAACCTCTGATATTCTCCAGTTCAAAGTTTTCACCTGTCACTGCGCTCAGCGTCAAAGCTGTTCTCAGCATCTGACCACCGCCCTTCCTACCATCAATCTCTATCATGGGAAAGGAAATGGTAACAAAAATGTTTGAAACTATTTCTCATAATATGTCAGAATCATTCAGACAGAAACCAGAAGAACTAGAACAGTTCATAGAATTCTTCGAAGAAGACCGGGAAAATATCCTCAGAGTCAAAGAATTCTGCAAGGAAAAAGAATTAGATGTCGAATTCAAGGTCCATCCTAAAGCCGAGACATGCGAAGAATCCGCCCAGCACACAGACATTAAGATCAACCAGATAGTCAAGACACTGATCTTCAAAACAGGTGAAAACCTTGTAGCGGTTCTAGCGCCCGGCGACGAAAGAGTAGACACAGACAAGATAAGAGAAAACACAGGAGAAGAAAATGTCAGGATGGCAGACCCAGAAGAAGTAAAGAACCGGACAGGCTATGTAATCGGCGGCGTATCACCATTTGACCTAGAAATACCGGTCTACATGGAGGAAGAACTTTTAGAACACGATATTGTTAGACCTGCTGCAGGTTCTCGAGTTATAGGCGTTGAAATAAGCCCTGAAGAGCTGGAAGAAACCTTAAATGCGGAATCAGTAAAACTTGTAGATTAAAGACATTTACTGTTCAGTATAGTGTATGGACTCTGATGAAATCTTAGTTAGGAAGAGTGAAGCAGAGGAAATACTTGGAACAGCTACTTCAGAACTGCAGGTAGCATTGATTTACCAGCAAGAGCTAGAACCTCTAGACTACTCCAGATGCATCGATATCTTAGATAGCATTGCACAGGCAGCATACGAAGAGGGTAGAGAAGTTTTAGACGAACTGGAAGATTCACCGCAACATCCTGATCTTTCCACTGCCGAATTTGTGGACGACCCAGAAAAAGCGTCGCTGAGAGAAAATAGTAGCGAATGGATTCTCATGAGTGAAGCTGGCGAAGCCGCAGAAGCAATGGAAGAACACTACAAAAATGTCCAGAGATCAGAACCAAGATACGAAGGAAGAGTAACAGGCACCGAACTCAGAAGAGCACTCGAAAAATACGAAGAACTAAGAGAAGCAGCAATAGAATACGGAGTCCACGACTTCAACGAAATCGACGACATGCTCATAGATGAAGAAACCACCAGAACAATTCTAGACGACGCAGAAATCATTCCCTAGGGCAGCAGGAAACAAATTTAACTTTGACGAAGAAAAACCTGCTTGAAGACCAATGAAAGGTGGATGTTTTTACCTTCGGCAAGTTTGCAACTGATTCAAAATCTTCTAATCACAGCTCTAAATCTTTAAGGCTTCTCTCCGAACCTTCTGACAGGTGAATTAAAACATGGATATTGAAGAACGGAAAGAACTGGTTCTCAGAAATACCGAGGAAATCATACAGGAAGAAGAACTTGAAGAAATACTAAGAGAAAAAGACGAGCCAAGAGCCTATATCGGCAACGAAACATCCGGCCCTGTACATCTCGGACACTGGATTCAGATCCGAAAGATGAAGGACATACAGAAAGCCGGCTTCCAGCCCGTAATCCTATTCGCAGACCTCCACACCTATCTTAACAAGAAAGGAGATGAGGAATGGATCCAGGACATGGTCGACTACTGGCAAGCCACATTTGAAGCCTGCGGACTTGATGCAGAATATGTTAAAGGACGAGAATTCCAGGAAAGCACAGAGTACTTCCACGACATCCTCCGAATGACACAGAACACAACCGTGACCCGTGGAGAAAGAGCAATGGGCGAAGTAGCATCCGAACAGGACAGCATCTATACATCACAAGTCGTCTACCCTCTGATGCAAGCACTAGATATCGTACACCTAGACCTGGATCTGGCAGTAGCCGGAATAGATCAGAGAAAGATCCACATGCTCGCAAGAGAAAAACTACCGAAACTGGGATATGAGAAGCCTACATGCCTGCACTGGCCTCTCTTGAGCTCTCTAAGCGGAGAAGGAGACAAGATGAGTTCATCAAAGAAAAATACGATGTTCCCACTCCACGCCGACCCAAGCAGAATCCAAGAAACACTTGAAGACGCATACTGCCCACAGGGCGAAGTAGAAGATAACCCAGTCATCGAAATCGCAGAAGTCTTCATCTTCGGCGCCGACAGAGAACTGCATGTCGAAAGAAAGGACGAATACGGCGGAGACCTACACTACGAGAAATTCGAAGAAATGGCAGAAGACTTTGAATCAGGCGAACTACACCCACTAGACCTGAAAGAAGCAGTAGCAGACCAAGTAATAGACAGATTCGAACCAGTAAGAGAACACTTCAAAGAAAACCCAAAACTGCTTGACCCTCTGGAAGAAATTGGGCACGAAAAGCCAGATTACATTGAGGAGTAATATCTCCGATCTCTCCATTTTTATTTTCAACCTATTTCCAGAGGGAAATTTGATTAAACAATAAACTAGAGTAGGTAGGAGAAAGCGGCAATTAGAATATTAGCGGATAAGTTAACAAAATACTGAATAAATTAAGTATGAAAAATTGGAGTAAGTGATACCATGGCAGAACCTCCTGAACAAATAACCGAAATCTACTCTAACTGGGAGGATGCTAAAGCCAACATCGAAGACTCTGATGTTTTCTTGGAAGAGAGAAAGGATAGAATAGAAGACCAAGAACTAAGTAAAATAAAAGAGGATCTAGATAGGGTAAAAAATTGGGTAGACACAGGCAAAATAGAAGAAATTGGTCAATATGATGAAATTCAGCAATCTCTTGCTGGAATAAATCATGCTGTCGCCAAACTTAAACAGAATGTAACAAAGAAAAACATGTTCGAGCTAAATCAAGCTGGTATCCGGCTTGAAAAAGCAATTTATCAAACATTAAATGACGAAGAAGACTATGATGAGAGCATTGACAGCCTACTGCAAGTACTATCAACAAAGGAAAAGAGAGTTTCCGAAAAGATTAGAGAAATAGAAAGGAAGAAAGAAGATATAGACGAACTCGAGAAAAAGGCAAATCGATTACTTGAGACCAGCAGTAATTTAGTAGAGGGTCAGGCAAGCGAAGAGATAGGATCAATATTCAACGAAAGGAAAAAGGACTTGAGAATATCAGTTTTCACATGGCTCGGCGCATCCATTCTGTCTATATCAGCTTTGATAGTCTTCTCCTGGCATCTATATAACCAGATTGATTCAATGGCTACAGGAACTATTTTTATAGCAAAGATAGCGCTTTTAATACCGGTATCTGTAGCTGTGTGGTTTTCTGTTTCCAACCACTCTAAACAAAAGAAAATTATGCAAGAATACGAGTTTAAGTCTAACATTGCCCTTTCTATGATGGCCTATAGAGAAGTACTGAAAGAAGATCTACCCGATGAGAAAGCAGGAGAATTTGTGAAAGACGCCATGGATAGAATTCATGAAAATCCTTTGGAGAATCAAGAACAAGAGAAACCTCCTGTTACGCAAAGCCAAGTACTAACCCAGTTAATGGCAAAAATTAATGGCAATAGCTCAGAATAATCAAGTTAAAGGCGCAAACAGGTTTTGAATGAAGGATTACCGGACATAGAAAAGTACAGAGGAAAAGTTTCGATTTTATTCCTCTTCTTCTGGTTCGTCTTCTTCTACCCAGATTCTTACTTTGCCTGGTGGTGCGTCGAATGGTCTTTTGCCGAAGCGGATTAGGTCGTCGAGGTCCATTGCTTCTTTGATCTTGTCGAATTCTTTTTCAGTTACTACTTCTTCTTTTAGCTCAGTGGGATGTGTTTCGTCAAACTCGTATCCAGCGACTTCTTTCATACTCAAGTTTTAGGGATGCTTCTTTATGACTCCACTCCTATGGACAGATTACTTAACTTTGGATAGGTAATATTGGATTACCGATGAAAGGTGGATACGCGTCTACACAAAGTTTTGAACATTGAGTTAAAACCTGTTCTAGATAAAATTTTCTTCACAAGTGAATTCTTATGATCAGCATCGAAGTCTTCCGTGAGAATCCTGAGAGAATCAAGGATTCACAGCGACGCAGAGGGAAAGAACCAGGAAAAGTCGAAGAAGTAATCGAACTGGACGAAGAATGGCGTGAAAAACTGCAGGAACTTGAAAGCCTTCAGCAGGAGAGAAACACTGTTGGAGATGAAATAGCTGCGGCGAAACAGAACGGAGAAGATGCTGAAGAAAAGATAGAACGGATGCAGGAAGTCAAACAGAAAATACAAGAGCTTGAAGACAGAGTCGACGAAGTAAAGGAAGAAAGAGACAGTTTAAGATATGAGATCGCTAACCTTCTTGGCGAATCAGTTCCTGAAGGAGACGGAGAGGAAGATAATCCAGAGCTTAGGACCTGGGAGCCTGAAGAAGGTAAGGCTGATGAATCAGAGCTTGCAGCAGATATAATAGAAAGAAACAATCTCTTGCTCAGCGAAAAAGCGGCTGAAGTAGGAGGGGAAAGAGCCTATTACCTCACAACAGAACTAGTACAGCTCAACCAGGCATTAACCAGTTTTGCGCTTGACTTCATTAAGGAAAAAGGCTTCGAGACACATCAAACACCTTATATGCTGGAAGGAGATGCCATAAGTGCCGCTGTCGACATGGAGGCATTCGAAGACCAGCTTTACCAAGTCAACGAGAATGGTCGATACCTGATCGCAACAGCAGAACACGCTTTAGCAGTGATGAAGAAAGATGAAGTTATCGGAGAAGGCGAACTACCTCTCAAACTCGGAGGATTCTCAACCAACTTCCGAAGAGAAGCCGGAAAACACGGCAAACAGACCAGAGGACTCTGGAGAGTACACCAGTTCGAGAAAGTCGAACAGTTCATGTTCACTCATCCAGATAACCACATAGAACACCTAGAATGGATGCTGGAAAACGCAGAAGAAATCATGCAGGAACTAGGACTACCTTACAGAGTAGTAGATATCTGCGACGGAGATATAGGCGACAAAACATTCAAACAGTACGATATAGAAGTCTGGCGTCCTCCACTAGGAGAATACGGAGAAGTCGGCAGCTACGGAAGCTGCATAGACTACCAGGCTAACAAGCTTGGCACGCAGTTCTTCGAAGACGGAGACCGGAAAACACCGTACACCGTCTATGCCACCGCACTAGCAAACCCACGAATCATTACTGCTATAATGGAAAACAACCAGACAGAAAAAGGAATCAAAATTCCAGAAGCACTGCAAAGCTACATGGGCGGAAGAGAATACTTGGAAATAGATTAAAGACCTGAAAACCCAATGTTTAATTGGAGGTGCAGAATCAAATGGGTGCAATGGATGCACTGTCGGACATGGTTGAAAGCGTAGTTGCCTTTGTAGTACTGATAATCCTGGGAATAATCTCCTTCTTCATAACCACATTCATCGTGGTAGCAGGAGCAGACCTAGCAGGAGTAACAGCAGGAGGCGACTTCGTAGTACTTTCAGCAGCAATCATAGTCGCAGCATCCCTAATAGGAGGATCAAGATAGAGAGAAAGAAAATTTACATTTTTTATTCTTCTTGTGTCATACTATCCAAAATTCTTTGTGCATCTTCTGAGAGCTCAGGAACATCATAAAGCCTGTCTTCCCCAGTCTCATCATCGTATACAGTAGTTCCTCCATCAGTCATTGGATCTCCGGGTCTTCTATCTCTTGTTACTCCAGCTACTTCTTCAGCTTCTCTACCATCATAGTGATCATCAATGGCTTCACTAAATGTATCATAATCATCTCCATCAATACTTACAGCATAGCTACTGGATTCATCATAAACCGTTATCTCTGCATCCAGAGTAGATATAACCGTAGATTGGAAGCCATCCGCCCCTCTTTCTTCTAGTAATTTTTTTATCTGATCGTTGTCCGTTTCCTTTCCATCTTCAAAGCCAAATCTTACCATTTTTTCACCTATTGTTACCGCATCCTAACATCTAGATTTTAGTTTTATAAACCCATTTCAGAGACTATCTCTAATTTAAGTCTAGGCCACAATGTAGTGCCATATGCAGACTACAGTGATGGTTGGTGAGAAGCCGAATGTTGCTTCTAAGCTGGCTCAGGCATTAGGGAACTACAGTATTGAGGAGAACCACGGCGTCAAGAACTACATCGTTGAGACTGATGACGAGAAAATTATAATCGCACCTGCCGTAGGACACATCTTCAACTTAGAGCAGACCAGTGAGGGCTGGGACTATCCTGTTTTCGAAGTAGACTGGGCTCCAACCTTTGAAACCAGTGATTCTGCGGATTACATGAAAAAATACTACAGAAACCTCCGTGACCAATGTGAGAAAGCAGATGAATATATCAACGCATGCGACTTCGATCTTGAAGGGTCAGTCATCGGAGATAGAGTTATCAAGGAGCTTGGTACTACGGATGAGTCTCGTATCAGGCGTATGAAGTTTTCTACCTTGACTCCAAGCGATTTGGAAGAGGCTTTCGACAACTTGGAAGACTTCGACAAGGGTATGACAGAAGCGGGTTTAACTCGACACATACTCGATTTCTACTACGGTATCAATGTTTCCCGTGCCCTGATGCAGGCAGTTAGGGAAAATGATCGTTACAAAACTCTCTCAACAGGCCGTGTGCAGGGACCAGCCTTGAACTTCCTTGCTGAGCGTGAAAGGGAGATTCAGGAGTTTGAACCTGATCCTTACTGGGAGATTTTCCTTCACAACTCCGAATTTCGGGCGAAGTTCCATGATGATGGAGATGAGAGAATCTGGGAGGAGGAAGTAGCGGATGGAATATTTTCGGAAATTGAGGGCGAAGATGAAGCTGAAGTCTCAAACATCAAAATCAATAATTACAGTCACAAGCCTCCTGTACCTTTCAACCTGACAGGCTTGCAGAAAGAGGCTTCAAGCCAGTTCAACATCAACCCTAAAACCACACAGAGCATTGCACAGGATCTCTATGAAGACTCATTGATTTCCTATCCAAGAACTGAGTCTCAGAAACTTCCACCGAAAATTGGCTACAAAAATATCTTGAACAAGTTGAAGAACCAGGAAAACTACACTGAGAAGGCAAAAAAGGTCTTGAAGAAGGATAAAAGCGATAACCTGTATACTAAGCAAGGTAAGAAAGAGGATGATGCTCACCCTGCTATCTATCCTACAGGACAGAATCCCGGTAATCTTTCAAAGAATGAGAGAAAGGTCTACGACTTGATCGTCAAGCGTTTCTTCGCAGTGTTCGGAAAACCAGCTAAAAGACAGTCATTGACGATGACGCTGGAAGTAAACGGATACACATTCAACGCCAAGTCCAAGGTTACAAAGAAGCGGAACTGGTTTGACCTATACGATCCATACGTCAAAGTAGAAGAAGCAGAGCTACCAGAGTTAGAAGAAGGAGAAAAACTGCCGGTAGACGAATTTGAACAGGCTGAGAAAGAGACTCAGCCACCAAGAAGATTTTCTCAGACTTCTATCGTTTCAGAGCTGGAAAAAAGAAATCTTGGAACAAAAGCCACTCGTGCACAGGTCGTAGACCGTTTATACGACAGAGAGTTCATCAAAGACGATCCAATCGTAGTAACCGATCTAGGTCTAACAATCGCTGAAACATTGGAAGAGTACAGTCCGGAAATCGTCTCCGAGGAACTTACTAGAGAGTTTGAGGAAAGAATGGAGTCTATAAAGAATCAGGAGGAGAGTAAGGAAGAGGCGTTAGAGAGAGCTAGGGACGAGCTTGGTGAGACTCTACGCAACTTTAAAGAACAGGAGAAGGAAATCGGCGCCAAACTGGTTAGAGCTATCGATAAATATCGCGACCAAAAGAGAAAACTCGGTCCGTGTGACAGAGACGACTGTGATGGAACACTACAAATAATAAGAACAGACAACGGCCGGTTCGTAGGATGCACAGAATACGACGACTGTGAAAACACCTATCCGCTGCCTAACAACGGTGAGGTTACTTCACAGGGAGAAATTTGCGATGAATGTGGCACTCCAAAGATTCATGTCTCTAGAAAGAGTGGAAACAACTATGAAATGTGTATAGATCCGGATTGTTCTACGAAAGACGATTGGTAAGTAGGCAGATAATTTGGGAATAACATGAAGTTTTAGTGTCTGCAAGATTGGAAAATCAAAGGCCACTGTCATTAACTGATTCAGAAAGAGATTCTAAAATTTGATCTTAGAACGGCGGTATTGATAAGCATAAAATAAATATTTTGCTGTATGACCGAGCATTGGCCAACATTTGAAGAAGCAGAGGATGGAGAGTTTATATCGCCTAATTCCTACAAATCAGGAGAAGAAATCATTATACCGATGAACCGTACGAGGACACACAGCGACCCCGACAACAGCATGACACAGCTTCTTCATCAGAAAGCTGAAGAGTATGGGCTAACTCGTACGGAAGCAGCTGAAATATACAATGAGGTGCCCGGGCACCTAGCTGATACCCATAGACTTAATGAGGAAAAATTCGAAGAAGATATTGAAAATGCAGTGGAAGACTACGCTGAAGGATTAAGTGCCGAAGAAGTTGTTAATGAATACGGACTTGAAAAGCCTGCAAAAGAGACCAAAACATCTCCAATTGATTTAACAGAATAGAACAAGCTTACTCGTCTCCTCTTCTTTTGTCGAGTTCTTCTCTTTCTAGGTCCACTGCGAGGTCGATCAGAACTCTTCCTAGTTGTCTGCCTCTTGTTCTTGGGTAGCCTAGTTCTTCGAAGCGGTCGGCGAACTGTTTCATTACTTTTTCCTCTCTTTCTTCGTCCCTTACTTCGAGGTTGTGTTCTTCCTTGAAGTCGATAATCCGTAGTACTTCGCTCATACGTTTGTCTACGGATTGAACTATCTCCTCGTTCACCTTGTCGATGTTCTGCCGGGCTTCTTCAAGAGGATTGGACATACTAAAAGTAATCGAGTTAAATATTATAAATCAATCATCACGTACATCGTTGGAAAGGAACTCTATAACCTTATCCGTCCGCTCCTGAGCTCCTTCAAGATCGAAAGACTCTCCAAGCTCCTCAAACTTTTTAGAAAACTCTTCATCATCCTTGATAACCTCTCTTAACTCTTCAGCAGAGTCTACAACCTCTTCTCTTACGTCCTCTATCTCAGGATTGTGGTTCTGGATGCTGCCGTAGAGCTCTGCCTTCTGGTTAAGCATCCGGGCAGTCAAGTCTGTGATCAACTGGTAGATAGGAGTGCTGTACTCATTCATTTCATCTGTGGATAGTTCAGATTTTCTGATGACATCCGCCATCACAAGCTCTGAGAAATGCATCAACCCCTGGACAATAGAAGTGGCTTTATCATGAGACTTCGGATCTGTAAAGTGGAGATCTGCACCGTGCTCCTCCCAGAACTCCTCCATAACACTCCATTTCTTCCCTTTCTCAGGACACATAACAATCTTCTGTCCTTTAATCGAGTTACTTGGAGCATACATAGGATGCATTCCCAGCACTTCATCAGAATACTGTTTCATGGCTTCAACAGGTTTTTGCTTGACACTAGTCACATCACATAGAAGTGCACTATCAGAAACATTCGGTCCGACTTCATGGATGACATCAACAGTAACTGCGATAGGAACCGAGATAATCACGATGTCAGCACCCTTCACAATCTCCTTTCCTTCACCATAACCCCAGCCATGAGGCTCTGCCTCTTCCTTAGCTCTCTCAACTGAGCTTCCGGAAATCACGATTTCATTGTTTTCCTCTAGCCTTTCACCCAAATGCTGACCGAACTGTCCTGTACCACCTACTATAGCAATCTTTTGGTCAATCATTGTATTTTTTCCTCTAATTTGTCAAATGCTAAACTGATTTCGCCTGCAGTAGTTGATCCGAAGCAAATCCTGATATTTTGATCACTTTCGGGACCCATTGGCTCTCCCGGAACCATTGCAACACCGTCCTCAATCATTTCCATACAGAACTTCCAGGAATCTTCTCCTACTTCTGGGAAAGCATAGATAGCTCCTTCAGGAGCCCTGAAATCCCAGCCGAGATCATTCATCCTTTCAACAAGCAGGTCTCTCCTCTTTTCGTATGTCTCACGCATCTCTTCCACATGAGAGTCGTTCTGCAAGGCTTCAATAGCTGCATACTGTGAAACTCTTGGAGGACAAGCAGTTGAAGCCCTTGAAACTTTGGCATACTGCTCGATATTTTCTTCTTCATCTACTATCCATCCGATCCTCCATCCTGTCATCGCATGGTTCTTGGAGACTGAGCCAATAATAGCCGAATCACATGCGTAAGCTGCTGGAGAATAGTGCTCTTTTCCATAAGTTAGTCTATGGTATACTTCGTCCGAGATCAGGAAAGTATCGTGTTCATCTGCAAACTCTCCGATCTCTTTTGCCTGTTCCTCGGTCAGTACATATCCTGTCGGGTTTGAAGGCGTGTTAACAACCACCATATCTGCTTCAGCGATCTCTTCTTTCGCCTCCTCTCTCAGGTTTCTGTCTTCATCCCAGTACTGTACCTGTGTCCACTGGTTTTCTGATACTTCGCTTATCATTTTGTAAGGTCCCCAACATGGGTCGTTGAATACTGCCTTGTCGTCGTCTCCAAGTCTTGCGGCAAAGATCGCGTAGAGTGCTCCCATTCCTCCTGTAGTAACCATTACATGGTCTTTAAGTATTTCTTTTCCTTCTGGACCGTAACCTATTTTCCCATTTTCTTCTTCGGCGATTGCTTCTCTGAGCTCATCTATTCCTAGCATCGGGCTGTAGCCCTGTTTGTTTTCCAGTCCTTCTTTGGCGGCTTCTTTGATGTGTTCTGGTGTGTCGAAGCTGGGCTGACCGATGTCAAACCTTACTATATCGTCCTGGTCAGCTGCTTTTTCCGAAATTTTTCTGATTGAAAGATCTATGTTTTCTATTCTTTCTCTCATGTTTCGTCACCGAGTACTGAGAAGCTTCCAAGATTTTGGACCTCTGCATAGGTTTCAAGACAGTCTATCGTATCCTGAAGCTTTTCTCCAGCCGCATCTGCTTCAACATAGAAATAGTACTCTCCCAGCTTTCTTTTCGTTGGTCTTGACTGGATATGGGTTAAGTTGACTTGATGACCTGCGAAACAGGAGAGCATCGCGTGGAGCAGTCCAGGACGGTCTTCACCTGGCTCCAAGACAAGCGCTGTCTTCTCTTCAGGTTCTGGATCTCCGTTAAGCACGAAGAAACGAGTTATATTTGAATCAGTATCCTGGACAGAAGTCTCCAAAATGTTCTTATCATTGATTTCAGCTGCGATCTCGGAAGCCAGTGCAGCTTCACCTTCCTCAAGTTGTTCAACGGCTGCTGCAGTTGACCCAGTTTCTTCTTTCTCCCAGCCGTGCTCTTCAATCAAGTTCTGGCACTGAGACAACGCCTGAGGATGAGATTTGATCCTTTCAATATCTTCGATCGAGTCTTCATCCGAGATCAAGGCGTGTTGTATCTGAAGTCTGACTTCAGCAGTGACAGTATCGTCTCCAGACTTCAGAAGCTCTACAGTATCAGAAACACCACCTCCAAGAGAGTTCTCAACTGGAACAAACTTTACCTCAGTATCCGAGTTGAAAACATCCCTAATAGTCGAACAGTAGTCTGTTTCCAGGTCTTCAAAGTAGCTGGCAGCTGCTTGATGCGTGTAAGTTCCTTCCGGGCCTAGAAGTGCAACCTTCATTCCTCTTTTACCTCTTCTTCCTCTTCAATAGCCATACTTATAAGGAAATGGGCAAGCTTCCTTCCTTTCTGCCCAGGCAAGTCATTTTGCTTAAATATATCTGCAAATTGGTCTTTAACTACTTCTTCTCTTCCTTCGTCTTTGATCTCCATGTTATTCTCTTTTTTGTACTCTCCAACTTTCTCCACGACCTCCATTCTTTCAGCAATCAACTCTGCCAAATCATGGTTAATCCTGTCAATTTCCTTTCTGTATTCTTCCAGACTCATACTGAAAGAATAGAAGAAAAAAGTGTTAAAGTTATCACAGAAAAATCCTCCAAGAACTTGTTGACGAGGCTCCAACATTTCAATCTCTTTGTCTGTACTTTTCGAGCACTTCAATATCTTGGATTTCTGACCCAATAGGACCTACATCATCATACTGTAAAACTAGCTGATCCGGTCTATCTCTCAGAGGAGTTTCCTGCCGGTTTTCTCCTGCTTGCTTCACATCATCGGGATTCCATCCTTCAGTCCCATAGGTCATCTCTAAAGTGTAACTGCCTTCTCCCACGGGCGTGAGGACTTTGCCCACATATCCATTATATTCATTGCCTGAAGTAGTTCCTACCGCAACTTCATCTCCGGGCTCTAACCTTTCTAAAACACTCTCAACACCGCCAGCTTCACCATCTAACATTGATTTTTCACCTCCGTAAGATAGCTCTTACCTCTTCTACAGATTTCACCAAACTCTTCAAGATCGATATTTGCGCCGCAGAGAGGGACTGCCACATCATCGTCTTCCAATCCTAAATCGTGTTCTTTCTGGAATAGGAGTGCTGCAGCAGCTACCGCGCCAGCAGGCTCGACAACCACTTTCTGCCTTTCGGCAAGTAAAGCGGTTGCAGCCTCAGCTTCTTCATCAGAGACATAAACCACTTCATCAACAAACTCACGGAGATATCTAGCTGGAAGCTCACCTATACTTCTTGTCGCTATCCCCTTCGCCACGGTATCGACAGATTCTCGCTCATAGATCTCATCAGAGTTTAAAGTCTGTTTAGCTGAACCACACCCCTCTGTCTGAACCCCTATGACTTTTGCATCAGGATTTCTTGCCTTGACTGCTCTAGCTATTCCACTGATTAATCCTCCTCCGCCTACAGCAACGAGGACTGTGTCAAGTTCTGGGAGCTGTTCAACCATTTCAAGACCGAGCGTTCCCTGCCCAGCAACCACATTCTTATCATTGTATGGATGAACGAAAGTTAGATTCTCTTCTTTCTGTAGTTTTCTGGCTTTTTCGTATGCTTCTTCGTATTCCTGTCCTGAAAGAACTACTTCTGCGCCGTACCCGGATGTTGCCTCAATTTTAGATTCAGCAGTATTTTCGGGCATGACTATCTTTGCATCAACACCAAGTTCTTGGGCTGCCAATGCCACACCCTGTGCATGATTTCCAGATGATGCTGCTATTACTCCCCTCTCCTTTTCTTCTTCGGAAAGCTGTGATATCTTGTTGTAGGCTCCTCTTATCTTGAATGCTCCTGTTTTCTGGAAGTTCTCCATCTTGAAAGCGACACTTTCTACACCTGCTTTCTCTGCAAAGGTGCTGGACTTGTCCATCGGCGTTTCATGTGCTGCGTCCATAATACGCCCCCTGGCCTCCATAATCTGCTGCATCGAGATCATATCATTGCTGCTGTCCATGTTTTCGCCAGGTTTTGCAGAGTCGTGTTGTGTTGTGGTGTATTTTTGTTGTGTCATTTTCGATTTAGAACCTCCAGAGAAACCCTGTGAGGAAAAAAGAACTTTGTGACAGAGGGGCTTCTAACCCATGATCATACCAATAATGGAGATAATACCGATAGCGGAAATATTCAAATCAGAATTGGATAAAGCTGAGGCTCGGCTACTAGAAAACTTATCGAAGTCGTGCGGACCCAACAATAAAGCGTCCACCCTTCATTGCCGAACTCATAACTGAAAATAAGAAAGAAGAATTTAAAAAGGATCTCCCGATTGCCTTCGGATTTTCTACATTCCCATTACTCCTTCTGGATCAACAACTTCAGTTGCCTCTCCTTCATCTTCATACGAGCCCATGGAAGTACCTACTACATCGGGAGCAGTATAATCCGACCCTCTCTCCATTACAGACTGGACCTCTTCAGAACCTCCATGGTCCACATCCCTCATAGTAGTTCTTAGCCCCGAACCATCTGCTGCCACCTTTTTACTTCTCATATCTCTCTTCTTATCTGGATCAAGGGCGCCGAAAGACTGTCGGTACTCAGATCTGAACTCTCTGACTTCAGAATGCGGTCCTCTAACTATAACTCCATCTCCGTGTTCCTGGACATCCAGGTCTTCATAATTAGCAGCTTTTTGTTGAAGGCGCTCTACATCATCTGCCGATTCATAACCTAATTGATACTCAAAACCGCCGTCAGCTACTATTCTTTCATCCTCAGGTTCTGAGTCTAAAAGAGCAGCAACTCCGATTTCTGCATCATCCATTATGGATTCTACCGGGTGCTCTGTAGGAGACGAATTCTTAGTGCTTACTGCCTCATTCGGATTTGTTGGCGGGCGTTCACCATGAATAGCCTCATATTCCCTAGCACCAGTCCTTACTCTTTCATCTACTTCATCTCTGCTCCGATATTGATCTGACGCCATCATCTTTCACCTCCTTTTACAGCTGTGTCTACGGTTTTGTACATATCTATTGCGTTAGTTGTGTTGTATTTGTGTTGCATTGATGTGTTCACCTTGAAATAGAATTCAAGAAAACGAGAAGTGAACACTGCGCCTATTACAGCAGCAGTGTCAGAATCAGCAGTAGGATAATTGAGATAGATACTGAGACTGAATCGAATGTTGAACTGGATGATTGAGAAAGTTGAGAAATCTGTGTTGAAACTTTAGATATAGTTGAGACTACTGAATTAGTACTGCAGAACGTGTCCACCAATAATTGATGCGGACTTCATAATCTATATCTCTAGAGTTTAGATTTATAAATTGTTTGCTAGAAGAGGCTTTTCTCACTTGTCTCTTCCAGACCGTTATCCGTTATCTCAAACTGAATCTTCTTTCCTTCTGGAAGCGAGCGGTGTTTGGAAATTTCCATCTGCCGCAGGTTCTTACCTTTGTCAGAGAGCTTGAGAAGACATTTACTCCAGTACTTAGGCACATCTCTTCCTACTAGTTCGAATTCGTCACCATCGTCAAAGCTTGTATAGACCTGGTTTGTAATCAGCACAGGAATATTCTGTTCTCGGGCGATCTTAGTAAGTTCTGAGAGCTGGCCCGAGAGCTGGTTGTTTATCTCTGAAGCATTGTCCCCGTTTACCTTCAATCTGTAGAGTGAGACCGCTGAATCAACGATTATTAGTTTGATTTCTTGGTCTTTGACTGTCTCTTCCAGTGTTTCGATTGCTGCTTCCTGTTTTTCGAAGGTTGTTGGTGCTTTGATCAGTATATTTTCCAGTGCTTCTTCGTCAGAAATCTGCAGGAATCTTTCCGAGGAGAAGCCTGCTTCTGTGTCGATGTATGCTACTTTCTCTCCTTTCTCAGCTACCTGGGCCGCTACCTGAATACAGAGGTTTGTCTTTCCTGAGCCGGATTCGCCGTAGACATTGTTGACGATGCCTTTCTCCAACCCTCCGTTCAACAGTTGGTCGATGCTTTCGCAGCCTGTGGAGACTCTCTCTATATTCGGCTTCACATTCTGGATTTGCTGTGGAAATCTTTTATCACTGAGTGAAAAACAATTCTAGGAAACTTTTTTGTTGACATGCATAAAAACTTTTTAAGTATTCCTGTTTATTGTTGTTATGCAATGTCTGAACCTGCTTCGCTCTTGACTTATTCTACTGAGAAGAAGAATTTTGATTCGGTTTATGAGAGGAACAAGTTCTATAGAGGGCTTTTTGGGTATAAGCAGACTGTGAAGAAGAATGGGAAGACTTACGAGTATGACAAAGATGGTTTAATGGACGAGATTCCTAACATCCGTATAGATGACTCAGTATTCATAATCGCCAAGAAGCAAACGGATAAGGCGAGGGAATACTTCACAGAGTGGGAGCCAAAGATTTCGTACCACATATTTACAGTGATGATAGACGACAAGGAAATCCTGGAAAAGATTAGAAACGATGATAACAACGGAGAACTGGAAAAATAATGCTACAATGGTGAAAACACAAAAATGGGAGAAGATAGCGTAAAACTGCGTGTAGGAGAAGTTCCTCCGAACGCACAACAGGATGTCGGCAAAGGCATCGTTCGTATAGACAGCAAAATCATGGAAGAACTAGGAGTACGGGAAGGAGACGCAGTACTGATAGAAGGAAACCGGGAAACCGTAGGAAGAGCAGCAAGAAGCTACCCTGCGGACAAAGGACTCGGAATAGCACGAATGGACGGCTACACAAGGAAAAACGCCGGAACCTCACTGGGGGAACATGTAGAAGTAGAACCAGCAGAACTCGAAGAAGCAGACCAGATAACACTTGCACCTGCAGAAGAAGGAGTAGTAATGCAAGTAAGCGACCCAAACATGCTGAAAAGAGGATTAAACGGACGCCCAGTAATCAGAGGAGACATAATAGTCCCCGATGCCCAGGACCGTCCAAGAGGACTTTTCGACGACATGTTTGAAGGCATGACAGACAACATGAGATTCAACTTCTCAGAACTCAAACTAAGAGTCGTCAAGACCAAGCCAAGAGGACCGGTCAAAATAACAGAGAACACAGAAATCAAGATGAAAGAACAAGCCGTCAAGGAAACCGAACAAAAGGTCAGAGTACCGGAGGTCACCTACGAAGACATCGGAGGACTGGAATCAGAAGTACAAAAAGTCAGAGAAATGATCGAACTACCTCTAAAACATCCTGAAGTCTTCCAACAACTCGGAATAGACGCACCATCAGGAGTACTCCTCCAAGGACCGCCAGGAACAGGTAAAACGCTCCTAGCTAAAGCAGTTGCGAACGAGGCAGATGCAAACTTCCTATCGATCGACGGACCGGAGATAATGTCCAAGTACTACGGAGAAAGTGAGAAACAACTCCGTGAAAAGTTCGAAGAAGCACGGGAAGGCGAACCATCGATTATATTCATCGATGAAATCGACGCAATCGCACCAAAAAGAGGTGACGCAGGCGGAGAAGTCGAGAGAAGAGTAGTCGCCACACTACTATCAGAAATGGATGGCTTAGAATCAAGAGAGAACGTCATCGTCATAGCTGCAACAAACCGTGCAGAAGCAATCGACCCAGCACTGCGGCGTGGCGGAAGATTCGACAGAGAAATCGAGATCGGAGTACCAAATAGAGAAGGAAGAAAAGAAGTGCTCCAGATCCACACCAGAAACATGCCTCTTGCAGACGATGTGGATTTAGATGAGATAGCAGACCTGACACACGGATATGTGGGGGCAGACCTGGAAGCGCTGTGTAAGGAAGCAGCTATGTCCACCTTAAGAAATGTATTGCCTGAAATAGACATGGACGAAGAAATACCAAGCGAAGTACTGGAGAAGCTGGTAGTTGACGAAGATGCGATGCTGGACGGCTTGAGAAATGTCGAGCCAAGCCAGATGCGTGAAGTAATGGTTGAAGTACCACAGGTCACCTGGGAAGACGTCGGAGGGCTCAACGACACCAAAGAAAGACTTCAGGAAATGGTTGAATGGCCGCAGAAGTACCCAGAAAGATTCGAAAACATGGGAATCGAAGTACCAAAAGGCATCCTAATGTATGGAATGCCAGGAACAGGAAAGACTCTGCTCGCCAAAGCAGTAGCAAACGAAGCCAACGCAAACTTCATCTCCATCAAAGGACCCGAAGTCTTCTCGAAGTACGTAGGAGAATCAGAAGAATCCGTCAGAGAAATCTTCAAGAAAGCAAGGCAGGTCGCACCATGCGTACTATTCATCGACGAGATTGACTCGATAGCACCGCGTAGAGGCGGCAGCAGCGGAGACTCACAGGTAGGAGACCGAGTAGTAAACCAGCTACTCACAGAGCTCGATGGAATCGAATCATTGAAAGGAGTAACAGTTATAGCAGCAACGAACCGACCTGATATGATTGATCCGGCAATTATGCGTCCTGGAAGAATCGATAGAAACATCGAAGTTGAGATACCAGATGAGGATGCAAGAAAGAGAATTTTCGAAGTACACACGGAAGACATGCCTCTGAACGATGATGTCGACATCGATAAACTTGCTGAGAAGACAGAGAACTATGTTGGTTCAGATATCGAATCTGTATGTCGTGAAGCAGGCATGAACGCTTTGAGAAGTGATCCAGAAAGTGAAGAAGCAACAATGGAAGACTTTGAGGACGCCTTGGAGGATGTACGAGCTACCGCCACAGATGAGAATCGGGAGATGTACAGGAAGATGGCGCAGAAGATGAACAACATCGACCAGGAAGAAGACGACCAGCCTGATTATTACGCCTAAAGCATCTTCTAAGTCCATTCTTTTTCTTAACTGACGGAGGGAATAACCCCCTTTCCTTTTATTCAATACTGTCCTATTCTGTACCATATATGAGTTATGAATGCGACGAATGTGGAGAAGAGTTTGATACCGAAAGAGGACTTCACATTCACCAAAGCCAGACACACGAAGAAGACGAAAAAAATACTGAAAACGGAGGTTCCAGAGATGCTGAAGAAGACAACCATACTGGAAACGGAATTACTTTAACAACAAGCCAGTTTGGAATCGGTGCGCTTGTCGTTGGACTGGCACTAGGTTTTGCTGTTGGCATCAGTTTTAACCAGGTTACAGGTTCTTTGGACACTACATCAGATGATTCTGAGGGCGAACAGTCTCCGACCCAGATTTCTGGGAGTCCTGGCGAAGTTATGGAGGAGATAGCTGGTAAAGTTGGTGCGGACAAGTCGGAGTTCGCAAGCTGTATGAACTCAGCAGATGGATCTGAGGCTGTAGAGGATAGAAATGAGGCTAGCAGCGCGCTAGGCAGAGTTGGCACCCCTACATTCCTAATTGGTAACTCGGAGACAGGTTTTGAGAAGCTTGAAGGCGCACAGCCTTTCTCCAGCATGCAGCCTGTAATCGAGGAGCAGCTTTCCGAGGCAGAATCTTCCAGCGATACGGTTGAAAGCGACGAATACAGCTTGGAAAACATGAGTCTAGATGATGAGCCTTCTAAAGGTGAAAGCGATGCCTCTATCAGAGTTATAGAGGTTTCAGACTTTGCATGCCCATGGTGTGCGGAGTGGGCTGGCTTTGATGCCATTCCTTCAAGAGATATAGATAAGAGGAACTCTTGGAGCCAGCTTAAGGAGAACTATGTGAGTACGGGAGAGGTAGAGTTCATTTACAAGGATTATCCTGCTCACAGAAACTCTGGTACTGCTCATCAGGCTGCCAACTGCGTTCAGGAGCAGGGAGATGAACTTTACTGGAAATTCCACGATAAGCTGTACGAATTCAGAGATTCATGGGTCGCCTAGATCAGATAGTTATTGCAGTAAAGTCTTCCGTTGATACTTGGAGGACTGCTCTTATTTCCCTCTTATTTACTCTTTCTTTTCTAGGACTGATGCTGATCAGCACCGATGTCTACTGGCACTTAGAGACATTGCGGCAAGGAAGAGTTCTAGACGCCTTACTTAACTCATATGCCAGCATAAAGATGAAAGGAATACTAAACTTTCCAATAACCATCATATACGCATTTTTGGGTGGAATAACATTGACAAACACCATGATCCAGTTTAGAAATGTAGGAGTTAGAAAAGAGAGTTTGAGCATACTGCCCGGATTTTTAGCAGCCGGCTGCGCTTCTTGCGGCGTAGGATTTGCCAGCATAATAGGGCTTGGAGCAGCTACCGCAGCACTACCTTTTAACGGACTAGGAATCAAAGTTGGCGGAATAATATTAATGCTCTACGCATTGAGCAGCTTAGGAAACCCTAAAACCTGTTCTATTCCCTCGTCGTAACAATATTTTCCCCGTCATCAGCACCAACAAGAACTGTATGCTCAGCCTGAGTTACCACTCCCTTATCTACCTCTCTCAGGACCGGATAGTGTTTGACAGCGCCGCTCTGGACCAGTTTCTTCAAAGCCATCTTCTCTCTACCGCTCATATCAAGCCAGCGAGAACTGAACGGCAACCCATTAAAATTCTTTATCTTCTTCAACAACTGTCTCTCAGTCCTACCACGGACATTACCACCCTGATGAAGGTAAATATTTCCTTTCTTACCTTCCTTTATCTTACCACTGCCTTTGGTTAGGAAAGGCTCGATAGCAACAGCATCACCTTCTTCAAAAACTGTTTCATCCGAATTCCTGATGTTAGGGATGGAAAGACCAGCGTGCTGAGTAAACTTATCTAAAGAGTGACCTGTCAAGTTCCTGACAACGCTGTATTCATCAGGCACCTGGTTATGGATGTGAGTTCCAAGCTCTCCAACCGTTACTCCTGGTTCTAGGAAGTCTAAAGCTGCCTGAAGAACCTCCCTATTTGTTTGAATCATCTCGTCATATTCTCCAGAAGTATTGACTGTCAAAGCAGTATCTGCGATGTATCCCTCACAGTGAGCTCCTATATCAATCTTAAGGACATCAGACTCCTTCAAAACTCTTTCTTCAGAAGTTTCGGGTGAGTAATGAGCCGCCCGATCGTTAGTTGAGAGATTGACGGGGAAAGCTGGTTCTAGACCTTCATCCCTAATCAGTCCTTCAATTTCTTCAGCAATTGTTTCATAGTTAGTTCCTGGCTCGGCTATATCTCTGGCGTGCCTTCGAGCCTTCTGTATGACTTTACCTGCGTTGACGTATTTTTGTTTTACTTTGTCTTCCATGAAGAGAGTTTATGATAGAAAGCTAAAAATAGTTGGATAACTGAATAGATAGGCAAATGATTTTAGAGTTTTTCCGTATTTAGAGTTATGGACTCAGTCTGGAGCCGGTTGGAAGCCTTGTTTTATGATAGGGAAGAGCTTGAAGGGTTAGAACGTCTAGAAGAAGTTCTGCAAAGTAAAAATGTGGATTGTTTCTCAATTCGGGGAGATGTTACCGAAGTAAACATAGATCGTGATTACATTTCCAAAAATTTGGAAAGTTACGATGTAGAAGAAATAGTTTATGTGGAAAAGCCTTTAGGTCGATGGGAGATACAGATAGACTACGACGGCGGCAGCGACATAGTTACCTCCTCTAGAGCTGCATGTGCACATAATAAAGGTGCCGAAGAGGGGGAATGGAGGTATAAAGTTAGTCAGCTTCCTCCCTAACCTTGTCAGCAATTTCCATAGCCAGTTCCTTATCCAATGTCTCAGGCACAATCTTATCCTTCTCAGGGTCAATAAATTCCTTGATAACATTTGATGCAGCTATCTTCATATCCTCAGTTATTTCCGATGTACGAGCATCGAGTGCACCTCTGAAAACACCTGGAAATGCCAGAGAGTTATTAACTTGGTTGTCAAAGTCTGATCTACCGGTAGCTGTGATGAAAGCCCCTGCTTCCTTGGCTTCATCAGGATATATTTCAGGATCCGGATTAGCTAACGCAAACACAATTGGTTTCTGCGCCATTGACCCAACCATTTCTTGAGAGACTATTCCTGGAGCTGAAAGCCCTATGAATACATCCGCATTCTCCATTGCATCCTCTAAGTCTCCTTCCTCTTCCGAAGCCAGTGTTCTTTCAGCGAGATCTGCCTTATAGCTGTTTTCATCCTCTGTTCTAAGTATTCCTGATGAGTCAGCCGGCACAATGTTTTCAGCTCCCGACTCTAGAAGAAAATTGGCTACTGCGATGCCTGCTGCCCCTGCACCGCTGATAACGATTCTAGAATCCTCTAAATCCTTGTCAGCTAGTTCTAGAGCGTTTCTAAGAGCTGCCCCTACTACAATAGCTGTTCCATGCTGATCATCATGGAATACCGGAATATCCAGTTTTTCTTTCAGCTCTTCTTCTGCTTTGAAGCATCTGGGTGCTTTGATGTCTTCCAGGTTTACCGCGCCAAATGTCGGTGCTTCTCTCTCCACATGTTCTATTATGTCTTCTGCTGAGTCTGCGTTGATGCAGATGGGGAATCCGTCTACACCACCAAATTTTTTCATTAGGTTGGCTTTGCCTTCCATTACTGGCATGGCTGCTTCTGCACCGATGTCGCCAAGTCCAAGAACAGAAGATCCGTCTGATACTACTGCTACAAGGTTTCCTTTTGATGTGTAGTCATATGCTTTTTCTTCGTCTTCACTTATCTTTCTGCAGGGTTCTGCAACTCCCGGAGTGTATACTAATTCTAGGTCCTTTCTTGTGCTGATGTCGATGCTTGGTTCGACCGATATTTTCCCTGGTTTTTTGGAGTGGAGACTGAGCGCTTCTTCCTTTTCTGCCATGTTACAGACTGTAATTTTGTTTAACAAAAGTTGTTGGGCAACCTGTAAGTTACTAGATGGAACTTTTTGCTCTTTGAAATTGTGAGAGTAATAAAATCCGAGAATCAAGGTGTAACTGTATGGGAGAGGAACGGGAGAAAAACACTCAGAACCATTTTCGGGAAGGTAGGAAGCATCTGGAGAAAGGAACACAGAAGATGCTTGAACAAGGCATAGAAAAGGGTCGAGAACAACGTAAAAAACTCGAATACTACCAACAGAACCGTTCTGAGTTCATAACAAATCTTTCAGCGAGATTAGGCAATCCTAAAAAACCAGCAGTATCAGGAACAATCGTACTACTACCAGTACTAGCAGTTTTAATAGTTGTAAGCTGGCTCTTCGATAAACTGGCAGCAATACCCGGAAACCACTACTTCAACATAGCAATTCTATTCCCAGACTTCATAGCCAACAATGGCGTAGCAGCATACTACCTAAACCAAACATTCAAACTAAGCATACTCCTTATATTCGGAGGATTCATAGTCACCGCAGTAGGCAGAATAGTGAGAACACAACAAGGATTCCAACTCGAAAAACTCTTAGACAAAGTGTTTGACCGTATACCGTTCCTCGGATCAGTCTATAACATCACAAAAGTCACTACAGAGACAATGCTAGGCAGCACAGAAGACTTATCCAAACCCGTCAAGATAAACCACGGCGACATCAGAATAAACGGATTCAAAACCGGCAACAAGACTGAAGACGGCAGAGAAATAATCTTCATGCCAACAGCACCCAACATAACCTCCGGACTTGTCCTAGAGCTCCCTGACGACAAAATAGAGGAAACGGATGAAACAGGCGAAGAAGCACTGACCCGCATACTATCCGCAGGCTTCGGACAGAAAAAAGAGGAAAAACCTCCGGAAGGAGAAGAAAACCAGTAAACGGAACTGAACACGAAAACCGCTCAGAGACGGTCTAAAAACCTATCACGGCCGAATAACTAAACGATTGTTAACAAAACCAGTTAAAAACAAAAGCACAGCCATACTAGATATGAAAAAACTACTGACGCTTCTCCTTATCGGCGTACTCCTTGCAGCCACAGGTCTAGCACAAAGCCAAGACACGAAAACAAGCCAGAATAACGGCTTTGCAGTTTTTAATCCTTTTTCAGCAGTCGAAAACTTTGTAGAAAAAGCTGAAGTAAGCTTAGCGGGGGCAATAGGCGGACCAGATCTGAAAGCCAAGGCTTTAGCCAATAACGCCGAGGAAAGCCTGGAAAAAGCAGAGAAACTGGCAAACGGGAACAAAACAGAGAAGATAGAGAAGTAGAAACATCTGCCAACTAATTTCCTTATCTTCTTTATTGCTATCGTTAGCAGTAACAGGGCTCCTCAAAATGCTGTCTGTTCTCAAACAAAGAACTTAAGATTAGAATGCCGACATTGAAGTAGTGGCTCAGGAGAATCCATCTTTTATCTCGCTAGAACCTAATATTGATGAAAGATTAGATGATGGTTTTTATCCAATTCAGACGACTTCTGAAAGAAGGTATACAGATGAAGAAAGCGTTGACTATTTAGTTTATGAGTCACTCTCCAGAATACTTTCAGATAGGTCGGGAGAATACAATATTTTAGATATAGGATCCTCCTCTGGCGAAGCTTTAGACAATTTGACTAAAAAACTGAGTCAGGAAACCAATTGCAGATTCAATGAATTAGCTCTTGATCCAAGCAATGAGATGAGTAGAAAATGTTACGAAGATCAAGATCAAAGCAGCTTTAGAGCCATGGGGCAGAAACTACCTTTTGAAACCAACTCAATCGATTTAGTGGTGTCGAGCCAACTACATCTGAATTCAGACGATATCGATAGAGTAGTTGAAGAGATAAATCGAGTGCTAGATCCTAGTGGATATGCAGTTCTATCCTCAGGATACAATTCTAGGACAAACTATCAAGGAATTCACAGAGACGAATCCATTCCAACAGAAAATCTGCCTGAAACGCAATTTAACCGACAATAATCACTCAAACTCCATCTCTATATCTCCTATGTATCCTGTATCGCCTTTGACAATCAGCGGGTTGATATCGATCTCTGAGATTTCTTCGTGATTCATAGCCAACTCACCCAATCTGATTATTGCGTCTTTCACCGGCTCAATGTGACTTTCTTCTCCGCGCACACCCTCAAATAGATCTGAACTCTCTAGTTCTTCTATCATTTGTTCTGCTTCTTCTTCAGAGATTGGCGCTATTCCAAAAGAAATATCATGCAACGCTTCTATGTATATTCCGCCTAGTCCTATCAATATCGTTGGTCCGAACTGCGGGTCGCGTTTCATTCCTAGTGCTACTTCCAGGCCGTCAAGTTGTTCCTGTATTATTATACCGTTGATCTTGCTGCCCGGTTTTTCGTGGTGTACATTGTCGACTATCTGTAGGAAGTTTTCTTTGAGGTCTTCCCGGTTTTCTATACCTGTTTTGACCCCGTCTATCTCGGTTTTGTGGCTTATATCAGGCGAGTCAATCTTGAGTACGCATGGGTACCCGACTTTGGATGCTGCTTCCTGGGCAGGATGAGGCGCATCCTCAACCTTGGTTAACGGCAGGTTAAATCCGTAAGCCTCCAACAGTTCATGACCATCTTCGTAACCAGCATAGTCTCTTACTGCTCTCTCAGCCTTCTTCTCGTCGTATTCTATGTCTCTGAATGTCTTCTCGGTTTCGAGGAACTCTCGGTACTGATTCATTGCTTTCAGTGTCTTTACTGCGTCAACCGGATCCTGAAAGTCAGGTACATGGTTTTCTTCCAGTATATCTATTCCTTTCTGGACATCTTCTTCACCCATGAATGAGGCAAAGATCGGTTTGTCAAACTTCTCGTTAGCTTTGGAAATTGTTTTAGCTGTCTTCTCTATTTCTGTATTCGCCTGAGGAGTCAAAACTACTATAGCTGCGTCAACTTCTTCATCTTCTAGTATTATATCTAGGGCTTTCCTGTACCGTGTGTGACCTGCGTCACCGATGACATCCAAGGGGTTATGTGGTGTTGATTCATCCGGCATCTCCTCTTCTAACTTTTTCTTGATTTCATCTGAGAACTCTGCCAGTTCTAATCCTTTCTGACTGATTTCATCTGTTGTTATAACCCCAGGTCCGCCGGCGTTCGTTATTATAGCTATTTTTCCTCCTTCAGGAACTTCTTGATATGAGAAGGCTCTTCCATAATCCAGTAGTTCTCGGTTGGACTCTGCTTCTATTATACCTGCTTTTCTGAAAGCTGCCTGATAGGCCTGGTAGCTCCCCGCTATGCTTCCTGTGTGGCTTGAGGCTGCGTCGCCTCCTTTGTCTGTTCTACCAGATTTAACCATGACTATTGGTTTCTCTCTAGAAGTTTTCTCTGCTTCTTCCATAAATTCTCTGCCGTTCTCTATTCCTTCTGTGTAAGATATTATTGCGTCGGTTTCGTCTTCTCGCCATTTTCTGAGGAAGTCTACTTCGTTCAAAATGGATTTATTGCCGAGTGAGACGAAGTGGCGGAAGCCAATGTGCTCAGCCTTCGAATAATCCAATATCGCTGTACAGAATGCCCCTGACTGACTCATAAATGAGATATTCCCTGCCTCAGGCATCTTGGAAGCAAATGAAGCATTCATCGAGTTCTCTGTATTGATTAGCCCCAGTACATTTGGTCCGAGGAGATCTATATCGGCTTCTTCCGCTTTCTCAACTACCTGTCGCTCCAGGTTTTCTTCCCCGACTTCTGAGAATCCGGCCGAAATCACTATGGCGGCTTCAACATTTTTGTCAGCTGCATCCTCCATCACCTGTGGAACTATTTTGCCTGGGACAGAGATAACTATGAGTTCTGTTCCTTCTGGTATTTCGTCTTTTGCCTTTACTCCTTCTATCTCTTCGGCTTTAGGATTTACCGGCGTTACTTCGCCCTCGAAGTCGTGGAGAAGGTTCTCGAATATTTCGTGACCTGTCTTACCTTCCTTTCTTGATGCGCCCACAACTGCTATAGAATCAGGTGTGAAGAGTTTATCCAAAGTCATGTTCAGATTTTACTGAAGGTCGTTATTTAGGTTGTCGGCTTTACTCAAGGATTACAAATTTTGCTGTAGGGCAGGGTTAATCTTAAGAGAATTCATCCACTAATACTTATTATGCCAAAGACTGTTGAAAAGTCCGACAGGAGTATTGAGGACCTGATGGAAGGTATGAAGGAAGGTGCCAAGGACATGGTTGAAGGCAATACAGAGTCTGATAATTCTAAGATTAGAGATCGGATTCGAAAATTGAGAGAGGATCTCTGATTTTGCCTGTCAGTTTCTTAGCCTCTTTTTTATTTAGAACTCTCCAACCATAGATTTTGTCATCTTCTAAGTTCTCTATGTACTCTCCTTCTATAAACCATGCTCTGTAATCTCTACCAAGGTTGATTTGAAGCACAGGATGCATATTTCCAGATAGAAACTTGTCGAAAGCCTGTCTAGGTGTAGCGCCTATATTCAGGCTTTTCTCCATTGCATCCTTCTTACTTAGATAAGTTTCAACCACTTCATCCGGAAGATCAACTAAATCTTTCATCGCTCTATCAGAAACTTCAATGCCCATACAGGACATTTACCAAAACGCGTATTTAAGCCTTCTGCAGGCCTTAATCGTACACCATAGAGGTTAACGGCGTACTCCCTTTATAAGGGGCTGTACACCAACTTCACATCGCGATGAACATTTAGAATATTTAGACCTCAATACATGCAATAAAGCCAACTTTAGGTGTATACACCTCCCTGAGTCATGCTGTACAGAAGTACGCTTCCTTCATAATTCACCGAAGGGTTGCAAACGATTCTTTATATGCGAGCTTTGATTGTTTCCCTATTATAATGAGAGAAGAAGTTTACAGTGGTTCTATCCAGCGGATCGAAGTGATGGGAACGGATGATGACGACGATTTTCCATGGGTAGAGGAGGACGAATACCGAGAACTTTACAAACAGATGGTTCTAGCCCGTAAATTCGATGAAAAAGCTTTCAGCCTTCAGAGAAGAGGGGAAATTTCTACCTATGCTCCGCACAAGGGTCAGGAAGCGGCTCAAATTGGCGCAATGTTTGCTTTGGATGAAGATGACTGGATGGCTCCTTCTTTCCGTGAAACCGCCGCATTCATCGCAAGAGGAGCACCTCTTGACAAGATTTTCCAGAGATGGATGGGCGACGCCAACGGGCAGGCAGGACTCAGTGAAATGAATACTTTACCGGTCGCAATCCCTGTAGGAACACAGAACCTCCACACAGCGGGAATAGGAATGGCGATGGAGAAGAAAGGTGACGAAAACGCCGTACTAGGATTTACAGGAGATGGAAGTACCTCACAAGGAGATTTCCATGAAAGCCTGAACTTCTCAGGAGTATACAATGCACACTCGATTTTCTTCGTGCAGAATAACCAGTACGCAATTAGTATGCCGAGAGAAAAGCAGACTAAGTCGGAGACAATCGCTCAGAAAGCACTGGCATATGGAATAGACGGAATACAAGTCGATGGAAATGATATACTAGCAGTTATCAAAGCAGTAGAAGAAGCACTGGAGAAAGCCAGAAGCGGCGAACCAGTACTGATAGAAGCCGAAACATACAGGTTAGAGGATCACACAACTTCAGATGACTCCACAAGATACAGAGATGAAGAAGAAGTTGAGGAATGGAGCAAGAAAGACCCGTTGAAGCGTTTCAAAGAATACTTGAAAGATCACGGCATCTGGACTGACGAACTGGAAGAGTTTGAGGAAGAAGCCGAGAATAGGATAGATGAAGCCGCTCAGAAAGCGATCGAGATGGACGATCCGGATATAGAGGAGTTATTTGATTATGTCTATGGAGATAACCCAGATCTGATTGAAAAGCAGAAAGAACAATGGATGGAGGCTCAGAAGTAAGATGACAGAAAAAATGAATATTGTAGAAGCGATTAATGCAGCTCTGCACGACGAGATGGAAGAAAACGAGGATGTAATTGTATACGGAGAGGATGTTGGAGAAGATGGCGGGGTTTTCCGAGCTACGAAAGAGCTTCAGGAAGAGTTTGGAGAGGAAAGATGTTTCTCCAGCCCGCTCGCTGAATCCGGAATCGCCGGTACAGCTATAGGCATGAGTCTATATGGCTTCAACCCTGTTGTGGAGATGCAGTTCTCAGGCTTCTCTTACTTGGCATTCCACCAGATCAAGGAACACGCCGCAAGGTTCCGGATGAGAAGCAGAGGTGACTACACTTCGCCAATTACTGTCAGAGCGCCTTATGGCGGCGGGATCAATGCACTGGAGCACCACCAGGAAAGCCCAGAGACATTCTTTGCACACAGCAAAGGAATCCACACAGTTATTCCAAGCACACCTCAGGATGCATACAGCCTACTGAGAAAATCTATCCAGAAAGAAGACCCAGTAATGTTCCTTGAACCTAAGAAGACCTACAGAGCATTCAAGGAAGAAGTTGACAGAGACAAAAAAGTTGAACTGAACGACTGCAGGATAGCACAGGAAGGAAACGACCTGACATTGATCAGCTGGGGTGCAATGATCCCATTGGCAGAAGAAGCAGCTGAGGAAGTCGACGCAGATATTGAAATAATCGATGTAAGAACAATCCAGCCAAACGACTACGATGAAATAGTTGAATCCATCGAGAAAACAGGTAGAGCAGCGATTCTACACGAAGACTCCAAAACCGGAGGAATGGGTGGAGACATAGCTGGAAAGCTCCAAGAAGATGCAATCCTGCACATGGAGGCACCTGTTGAAAGAATAACAGCTCCGGATGTACCTTACCCGCTTTACACTCTTGAAGAAGAGTACATGCCGGACAAAGACCAAGTTGTTAACGGAATAAGAGAAGTTTTAGAGTTCTAGGTGATAAAAAATTAAATTCGAATTCCCTGACACCGGAGAAGGAGTAACAGAAGGAAAGTTCCTGGACTGGAAAGTAGAAGAAGGAGACGAAGTAGAGGAAGACCAAGTAGTCGGGGAAGCAGAAACAGACAAAGCAGTAGTAGAAATACCAGCACCAGCAGACGGAGCAGTGAAAGAACTTCTCGTAGAACCAGGAGACCAGGTAGAAGTCGGAGAAGTCATAATGGAGCTTGAAGAGGACAAAAGCCAGGCTCCAAAAGAAAATACTAAAGACCAAAAACCCGAGGAAGCATCTACCGCAGAGAAAGACCAAACAAAAGATCTTGATGTAGATCACAATACTGCGGATGTGCTTGCCCTTCCAAAGGTAAGAAAAAAGGCAGAGGAGAAAGGAATCAACCTAGAGGAACTAGATGTGGAAGGAAGAATCAGGATGGAAGATCTAGAAGGAGTTTCAGAAACCAAACAAGAAGAGGTGAAAGAAGCAAATAAAGGCGAGAAAAAGATTAAGACCAATTCTAAACCTGTTTCAACACCTGAAGATGTTAAGGCAACGCCTTCAGTTAGAAAAATAGCTAGAGAGAAAGGAATCGATATTTCCAAGGTTAAGGGCTCAGGAAGAGGAGGAAAAATTACTAGAGAAGATGTACTAAGCTATTCCGAGGAAGAAGAAACCCAAGATAGGCAAGATTCAGAGATCCAGAAAACTGCTGAAGATGTAAGCGGAGAAGAACTTTCCGGGCTCGAAAAGAATGTTGCTCGTAAAATGACTGAGTCTCGGTTCTCTGCCCCACATGTAACACATGTTGAAAAGGTTGATATGACCGAGCTGGTTGAACTACGGGAGAAAGCCAATAGCGAAGTTGATCCGCATCTCACATACATGCCATTCATTATGAAGGCGTCAATACTGGCTATGAAAAGTTATCCACGGACAAATGCACATTTTGACGGTGGAAACATGGAAGTAGACGTCAAAGAAAATTATAACTTCAATGTAGCAGTTGATACCGAGCGAGGACTTCTGGTTCCCAGGATAGATAGTATCGGCGAGAAAAATCTGTTGGAACTCGCCAGAGACATGGGAGAAACAGTAGAAAAAGCTCAGAACGGCGACCTTGAAAGAAGTGATATGTCGCCCGGCAGCTTCTCTATCACAAATCTAGGAGTTATTGGCGGCGAAGAGTTTACTCCTATAATTAACCCGCCTCAAACCTGTATTTTAGGCATTGGAAAAATTCAAGAGACGGCAGAGGTTCTCAATGGCGAGGTTGTTCCCCGGAGGACTATGAAGCTCAGCTTTAGCTATGATCACCGAGTAATCGACGGCGCTACAGCAGCTCGTTTCATCAATGAGATTAAGGAAAACCTTGAGAACCCTGAGGAGATGATGGTGGAGATTTAGATGGTAGTAGGAGATATAGCGACAGGCACAGACCTCCTAGTTATCGGCGGAGGACCGGCAGGTTACGCTGCAGCCATTAGAGCAGCACAGAAAGGCTTAGATGTAACCCTTGTTGAAAAAAATGAGATAGGTGGAACATGCCTGAACAGAGGATGCATACCGGCAAAAGCATTAATACACGCTGCAAAATACCAAAATGACCTTCAGCACTGGGAAGAAATCGGCATACACACAGAAAACCGTGAAGTAGACTTCGATAAGATTCAGGAATGGAAGGAAAGTATTGTCGAGAGACTGGACTCCGGAGTAGAAACAATGCTGAAGAAAAACGGCGTAAACTATATTATTGGAGAAGCACGGTTTGAATCATCCGGCACAGCAAGAATAGAGGAAGAACACAACGCAGAAAAGATAGAGTTTGACCACGCCGTAATCGCCACAGGAAGCAAACCTATCGAAATTCCTGGACTAGAGTTCGAGAAAGACAAGATAATATCATCTAAAGAGCTTTTGAACCTGGAGGAGGTTCCTGACGAGATTGTAGTCGTTGGAGGCGGCTATATCGGGATGGAGGCTGTCACAAAGTTCTGCAAGTTTGGTGCCAAAGTCAAAGTAGTTGAGGCTCGCGACCGAGTCCTCCAAAACTTCTCAAAAGAAATAATAGATGAAATACAGGAGACATCAGACTGCTACAACGACGAAATATACGAAAACCACAAGGCAGAAGAAGTAAAATATAGAAACGGTAAAGCAGTCCTGGTTGCCGATCACAAAGGTGAAAAAGTTGAGATTGAAGGAGACAAGATCCTTGTAGCTGCTGGCAGAACCGCCAAACCTAACCTGGAAAAACTCGGACTGGAGAGCACCGAGGTCGAAGTAGAAGAAGGGTTTGTCAAACACGATAAACAGATGAGAACAGACGACGACAATATCTTTGTGGTTGGAGATACTGCAGGACAGCCTATGCTCGCTCACAAAGGCTACAGAGAAGGTAAAGTTGCTGGAGCAGTCGCTGCAGGAGAACCCGCAGCTTTCGACAACCAGTACATCCCAAAAGTCATCTACACCGACCCCGAGGTAGCTGTAGTCGGAAAGACACAGGAAGAAGCAGAAGAAGAGTTCAACGAGGTTAAAGTCGGGAAGTTCAAGATGTCTGCTTCAGGAAGAGCCTTGACAACTAACCACGAATCCGGCTTTGTGAAAGTCGTGGCTTCTGGAGACAAAAAGATTCAAGGCATTCAGATTGTGGCGCCACGAGCCTCAGACATGATTGCTGAAGCCACCTTGGCTCTAGAAATGCAAGCATACCTAGAAGACATCGCAAACACCATCCACGCCCACCCAACATTCCCTGAGGCGCTGACAGAAGCATGTGAAGCCGCCTTGGATGAGTGTATCCACCAGTAAATGGGGAAACTGGTTTAAGTTGTCAGACTTGTTGATTATATATTATGGTAGACTGCGATTTCTGTGATGAAAGCTTTGAAAGTGAGGAAGAGCTTCATGTTCACTGGTTAGAGGAGCATGAGGACAAGCTTAACTCGCATCAGAAGGATGATGCTAAAAAATCTAAAAGAGAAGTTGAAGAAAGAGAGAAACAGGTAAAACAGCGTAGAAAGACCCAGATGTTCCAAGGTATAGGAATAGTTGTCTTACTGGGGATAGGAGCAGTTTTAGGACCTCAAATAGCGGATGCAGTTCTGCCTAACAACGCATCAAATATTACTGTAGAAGGAGAACCTGTTCTAGGAAGTGAGAATGCTTCTGTGACTGTTGTAGAGTACGGTGATTTCCAGTGCCCTGCATGTAACAGCTTCGAGCAGAGAACATTTTCGAAGCTCAAAACAAACTATATCGATACTGATAAAGCTAGGTTCGTCTGGAAGGATTATTCATTGACACAGATACACGAATGGGCTGAGCCGGGCGCCGAAGCAATGGAATGCGTCTACAGAGAAGATGAAGAGGCTTTCTGGAATGTTAAAAGCACCCTGTTCAACCAGCAAGAGACAATCGGTATAAACAACGTCGAAAGCAACATCATAGACTGGGCTGGACAGGAAGGAGTAAACACCACAGAAGTCGAAAGCTGCATTGAAGATGGAGACGCAAGAGAAGAAGTAAGACAGGATAAAACAGAAGGTCAGGCAAACGGCGTGACAGGAACACCGACAGTATTCGTCAACGGTGAACAGGTGGACTCAAGCTACGCTTCGATAAGCCAAGCCATTGACAAAGAGCTTAACTCAGAATAATCTTCCTTTCTTCTCCTTTCTCTCTTCTTATGTTAGGCGGCTCATCTCTTTAAGCCCATAAGTAGTGATGATAGACGCCATCAATGCAGGGAATACCTCCCAAAGCCTGTAGTTCTGTACTTGAGAACCATCTAGGTAAGCTATGAGTGCTAGAACCGATAGTAATGCTGCAGCTTCTATGTAAATCATTATTCCGAGTTTTTGGTTCATTTTCATTGTTTTTTATGCCTCCACGAAGTCATACTGGAAGTACTTGAACCTTACATACAGGTAGACAAAGTACAGTAGGATAAGCAGGAATGCTCCTGCGATTGAAATCACACGGTTTTCCATCGCCTCAAATCTTTCGGCCAAGCCATCCATACCGAACTTTCGAGCTATTACAGCCAGGTGATCTCCTATTGCATCTTTGGAGAACATGTATGTTAACAGGATGCCTGCGGTGGCTGTCTCTACTGGTAGATCCCATAGGACTAACGGACCTGGTACTGCATAGGTTGAAATCAATGATCCTGCTCCTATAGCCAGTAACGGGTTTGTGATATTGCTGCCTATCAATGTTCCGAGCGATATCCCCTCACTTCCTTGTCTGAGGCCTGAAATTGCTGTTATCATCTCAGGGAAGGCTGAGACTACTCCCACTGAGGCAACTCCTATCATTGATCCAGAGAGTCCGGTTTGAGCTATAGCCATCTCAACTACCTCGAGGAATATTTCTGCTGATCCTATTACTGCGAACATCGCCAGTATTCCTACTGCGAAATCGATTCTTGGCCGGGTCGAAGGATCAGAGCTTCCCTGTTCGGCGAGCTCTTCCTTCCTGGTTGTGTAGAGGTAGAATATGTATGCTACAAAGCTTCCGACTAAGACAAGTCCGTCCAGGCGAGTAAGTGTTCCTCCTGCAGCAAGTTGCCCTCCATTAAATAGGAAGTTGATTATGTTAGGCCAGTTCAAAGCTAAAATCAGTGTCATCAGAGTAGTGCCCATCATCGGGGCGTAATCCCTTATCAGGAATTTTCTGGAAAAATTAAAGCTATGCTTGTCAGCTAGAAGAGCTGAAGAGAAAATAACCAGTCCAAGCACCAGTGTCTGTTGAACAACATCACTACCAATATTAGAGCCGAGTACTGTAGCAGAGACATCCTGAAAGCCCTTGACAGATTCAGGACTTGAAAGAACAACTTGGAAACCATCAAGCAAAAATGAAATAGGCTGACTGAAGATATAAGGAAACAAATTTCCATCAGATAAAAGTATATTTACTGACCCTACAAGATGCAGCGATAACTCAGGTAGCGAAGTACCTATAGAGACTATTGTCATCGCGATAACGACTTCAGAAACACCATAATACTTAGCCACTCTCTGCATCCTAGATACAACAATCTCTGCAGCATAAACTAAGAACACTATAGATGCTATCCCAATTAATGTGACCGGTAGTGTCGATGTAAAACCGAGTACCACAGCTACACTTGAAGGACTTTTGACTTATAACTCCTGTCTAGTTGAACCTTCCAAGACCGCTCTGCCTGCCCTTACCCAGCAACTGTCCCTCAGTATAACCGAATACCTTCAATACTCTGAGAGAAACCGGGATAATCTGATTCTCAATATAATACTCAGCATCATAGTCCTCAGCATACTTAGTAAGCTCAGCCCGGCTAGAAATATTACCAGGACCACGAGTAACTACATAACTAATAGTAGTTTCAGCCTCAATGCTATCACCACGCTCCTTAGCTTTCTTCACCGCTTCCACATGCGGAGCAGTCGAATCATACTCCTCAGGTGGCTTAGTCAAAGTAGTGTAAATCCTCAACTCCTCAGGCGGAACCTCACCCTCCTTCAAACGCTGAATAGTATCCTTCACCAGTTGAGCCGCTTCCTCAACCTCCTCATTCAACACCTTTCTCAAAACCTTCTTCTGAGTCTCCTTAGCAATAGGACTCCAGTCCCTTCTAACCTGCTCAAAACCAGTGATCTTCATCGAACCATCTTCAGAGAGAAGAGCATACTTCTTCTTTGCCCCCTCACCAGAATCAGTAGAGGTAAAGAAGCCTCGTTCAAAGAAGCCCTCAAACTCCAACTGCATAAACTCCGGTAGATTTTCATTCACATCATCCAAGAACTCATCCATGTTCTCCCGAATATTCTCCTTCTTAAGGAAGACCGAATCTGTATCCCCGTAGACAACTTCATAGCCGCGTTCTTCCGCTTCCTCAATAGTCTCCTGTATATGTTTTCTGCCTAGATATGTTGTGGCTTCCGCAGCCTCTCTTGAGTACCATCTAGCGCCGTTATATCCAAGATAACCGTAGAATGAATTATGCAGGACTAGTCCTTCGGCTGTTACAAATTTCTCAGTGTCTTTAACAGATAAGTCATAGACTTTTTCCGGTTTTTCTATCTGCTTAATTTCTATTGGAGTCTGTCCGTATAAGTCTCCTGACACTATTTTCTGTCCTTGTGTCTTGGTTCTCTTTGACACTCTGTATGTTTCGGTGTCATATCCATTATGCAGGATTGTGTCTTGTTCTTTGAGAAGTGTTGAAAGTCCGGACTGCAACTGTTTGCTTATTGTAGAGAATCTTCTGCCATCTTCGTCTCCATCTCCCAGCGAGTATGACTTCAAAAATGCTTCTCTAACAGACTTCTCACAGTTAAATATAGGTTTTGGAACCCTCTTTGTCTCAGCTTTATCTCCGCATAGTTCTGCGAGTAGTCTTGCTATTGTTGATGTGCAGCATGAGACCTGTCTACCATTCACACTAGCATCATAGTTAAATACTTCTTTGAACAATCTTTGAACTTCTTTCCTTTGTTGAGGTTCATCCGAGGCTATGGCAGAATCCGTATAACTGGAAGTATCTGTTCCATCTTTTCTGAAATGTCCTTCTGCTACAAACCAGCCAAGAAGAGAGGCAAAATCCTCATCTAATTCGATGACTGCAGGTATTTTGTTTCGAGCCCGACCGCTCTTGTTTGCTACATATGATTTTTCAAGTATTTCTCTAGGGGGTAGCTCATCTAATTCTTCAAGAGGTACTAGGTAGTGCTTAGCATTTTTCTCACTCTTCTGAAAAGTATCAAAGAATTTTCTGTATTCTTTACCTTTCTCAGTAACTTCACATTCATAGCTGTTACCTCTGCTGCCAACAATTTGTGTCTTTTTGACTAAACCTTCGTTTCTAGCATTGGCAAGAATCTTATTTCCAAAATCATCGCTAGAATTTATATCAGAAGATAGCATACCCTCATCAATCGCTTCAATTAGCCTTACCCTTCTCTCATACCAGTTTCTTTTGTCCAAGTTTTCAGACTTCGGGACGTACAAATAGAAATCTTCAGGACAGTCTTTCAGAATTTCCGGCACAGTAACCTTCTGTTCGGACTCATTTAACCGCAAATCATTGACCTGAGCTATTACATCATCCTTAGTTATCTCTGAGCCTTTTACTTCATCCAACCCCTCAAAGTTTGAATCACGGATTCTGTTACTTGACTCTCCACTCATTGAAATAAGACTGTGATCTCCTGTAACGGTGACTTCTCCCATCCTTGTTCTAACTTGATAAGCATCTATAGGCTCGTGACAACTGGCAGCATAAACAGGCTTAAATGCTGCTTTATCTCCTTCAACCGATAAAACCTCCCATTTCTCAACCTCCTTCACTTCACTTTCTCCTACCACCTTCTCATCAGAATTTAATGAATTGTAGAAATCTTCAATAGATTCTACTATAATTTGGCTATTAGGATTCCTTAGAATAAGATGAGTTTCAGGTCCGACACTATTGGCTAGTACTTTTTCAGCTTGTTGACGGTTGTCTAAGGCTTGATAATCCTGTGAATCTCCTCCAGTTTTCTTCATCTCTTCCTTGATTTCAGAACGATCCTGCACTAATTCTTCTACTAGTTCAGGGAAGAAACCTTGTTCATCCTGGCAGAAATCATAGTCGAACTCTTCTAGTTCTAATCGATCGTTGCAATCCTCTAAATTCAGTGTGTCTGGAGAGATGTTGTGGGCGACCATTACTGTTGGGTATAGGCTCTTGAAGTCGAACAAGGCTAGATTTTCGTATAATCCTGCTTCGGGCGTGTAGACGAATCCTCCTGAGTAAGCTCCCTGTCTCTGCCTCTTCCTCCGCTTATCCTGAGAAGGTCGATTAAGAGCCAACATGTCTCTCTCATGTGCCTCCCGAAGCAGGTAGTTCTCCGTTAGCTGACCATACGTCAGGCGGCAGGCATCGAATGGAATCAGACCTGTTATTCGTGAAAGTTCCAGCATCTGCGGCACTAGTTCTTCTGCCAACTTGAAAGCAACTTCGGAATCCCTCAAAGCGTAGTCCGCAAATTTCTCAAGATTCTCCTTGTTGCTCCATGCTTCTTTCATCTCTTCCCAGGAGAAGTCGTCTTTGTTCTCTCCAAGGAGCTCTTCGGCCACGGAGTCAAGGTCAAGTGTCTCCGAGTCCAGTCCTGGTGAGATAACATGCTCTACAAACGGATAGAGATCGAGATGCATCTTCCCCTTCAATCTTGCACCCTTGAAACGACCTCTACGGTTAAACTTCATCCTCTCTCCTGCCTGGCCTAGGGAAAGCGTGATATTGTATTCGTTAGATCTTTCCCTCAGTACATCGAAGTCAAACTCATCAGTATTGTATCCTGTAAGTATTTCCACATCTCGCTGATTAACTATCTCTACAAATCTTTCGATAAGCTCTCTTTCAGATCCTACAGTTTCGACATAGTCTCTATCTATTTCCTCTGTGGTAAGTAGTTTCCTGAAATCGTTGCCGTAGAATGAAGCCATTATAATCTGGTCTTCGTAGACTTCAAGGTCGAAAGCGACTGTCTTCCAGTCGAGATCATTCTCGTTTCCGTCAGCAGAGTTTTTCTCCATCGGTTTTTCTTCAAGTATATTTATCTGTTCTGCTTCGACAGCGAGGTCAAAACCATCTTCTTCAACTTCCTCTCCCTCAACCTCTATCCATGAGACAGGTCTGATGCCTTTGTCAATGAGGTAGCGGCGGTAGAAAGGTATATCGAACTCACGGCACTCCTCTACCTCTGGCAGATCCCAGAACTTGTTCTTTAGTTTTGGGATGTTTGCCGGTATGTTGGAGTATGCTTTCAGTACTTCTTTCTCCTGGTCCAGATCTGAGAGATGCTGTTTTTCGACTTTTCTGACAGGTAGTTCTTCGTCTTCTTCCTCCCATTCCCCTGTCTCTACTTTTTCCTTCAATTCTTCAATATCTGCATCTTCTGCCGGAACGACGTAGATATATGGAAGGAATTGTCTGTCTTTGTAGAGGATGTTTTCCCCGTTCTCTGTCTTTCCGAAGCAACGGACTGTTACTTCTCCTTCTTCTATCTGGTAGTCTGCATCAGTGATTTGGAGCTTTGTTTTCACAGTTGGTAGTTTGATTGTGAATTGTTTTTAGTGTGGATAAGTTTCCAGGTTTATCTATCTGCCAGGGTTTTGTCGCAGGGCTATTTGTGTTCGGGAGTGTTTTTCATGGTTTTGAGTGTTCAAGAGTACTGGATAAGGGGGAATGTTTTTATAGGAGGGCTTGTATTAATTGTTTTATAGAAAGCGTAACGCTTCAACCACGGAGGTGACAATCACAATGGCAGAATTACCACTAGCACCTGTAAAGAGAATCATCAAACAGTCAGGCGCATCAAGAGTTTCAGAAGATGCAGTCAGAGAACTCAGAGACGAGCTAGAATCTCATGCAGAAGAAAGAGCAAGAGACTCCAAGCAGCTCGCAGAGCACGCTGACAGAAAGACTGTACAGGCAGACGACGTCAGAGCATCCCGATAATTCATTCGGGAACCAATTTTTAACTCCTTCTTTCCCTTTACTTTCTTACAAAAGTGATTCCTTCTTGAGAATAGAAAACAGCTTCATAATGGCTCCAGGCGTAGGCGAAAAAACAGAGAAAAAACTCTGGAAAAACGGATACACACACTGGGAAGACATAGAAGACGGTAACCCCAACATCAGAAGCGAAGACAAAGTCAGAAACTTCATAGAAAAAGCCAGGAAAAACCTGGAAGTAAACAACGAAGCATTCTTCGGAACACAGTTTCCCAACAAAAGTCTATGGAGATCATACAGAAACTTTGAAGACTCAGTCTGCTTCTTCGACATCGAAACCACAGGACTAGACAAAGACAGAAACAAAGTTACCACAATCGCCCTCCATCGAGGCGGAGAAACCAAGACACTGGTAAGAGGAGAAAACCTGACACGAGAAAACCTGCAGAAAGAATTCTTCAACTCTTCATTACTGGTTTCATTCAACGGAAAACGATTCGATCAACCATTCCTAGAACACAGCTTCGACATGAACATCGAGAATCCTCATATCGACCTGATGTACATGTTCAAACGGCTCGGCTATTCAGGCGGTTTGAAGCAGATTGAGAAAAATCTCGGAGTGGAAAGAGAACTGGAAGATCTGGACGGCAGGGAAGCGGTCAAGCTCTGGAAAAAGTACGAGAAGACAGGTAACCGAGAACATCTAGACAAACTTCTCAAATACAATAAATACGACACAGTGAATCTCCAGGAACTGCTTGAAATCGCTCATCAAAGGCTGAGAGCCGAAGTTTTCGAACCACATCTTGATTCGGAGTAAAGTTTTTAAAGGTCGTTTTCGTATACTAGCTTGAAAGTCAATGACCTTGGCTCAACATACTACACTCACTGGAAACATGTGGAAGGCTCCGGTGAGATGCAACTATAACTTTAGAGCCAAGGGAATGTATTCTACTATTTACCACCTGGCAGAGTAAAGCGGGATGAAGCCTCTAAACCAAAACGGTTTGGATGGTTGACCGCGAAAATACACGGTCTAAGGTGAAGCAAATTCGGTTCCTCTATCTCTACAAGACATAGAGCCGGATTGCTTCTGGGAACAGTTCTTGCTTATAACAACGGTGAGGGCTGTTCCACGGAAATATCTCAATTCAAACAACCTACCTAAATCAGGTTTACAGGACAACACCAGGTGAACACAAAAAATGGACGCAAACGCACGCCACTTCGCAGCCGAGTTAGAAGCACAGCACTTAGAACACGAACAAGAAGCAACACGAGTTCACGCAGACACCGAAGTCGCAGCAGTAACAGCTCTCTAACAAAGATAGAAGTCTTGCAGGACTAACCAATAATCCTCCGGAAGATTAAAGAAAACTATAAGTGAAAAAGTTTAGTCCTGATACGCTGCAGACTCGAAAGCAGCCCAACCATTAGCCATAGAATCAAGTATCGAAGTAAAAGACTTAGCAGGCTTCACAACTTTGCGTCGACCCTGTTTGCCTTCACGCTGACTACGATACTCCAGGTACTCGTACTGAATAATACCTAAACGCCGCAGTTTCGGCAGAATATTGTTCTTCAAATTAGACTTTCCCTTCTCATGACCCCATTCATCGAAAGCATTCAATTTTTCCGAATCAATCTCGCCTTCTTTCTTGAGCTCTCTAAGGAATATCTTAGCATACTTAGATCTCCTAGGCGACTGCTCAGGCGGGAAAACCAAGTCAATTATTTTCTCCCAGTTCCAAGCCCTATCACTCTTCTTGTACTTCTGTTCGTCCTCAGGAATAGCAATCGAATGTTTGGTAACTATTGTGGAGGTTTTACGAGCTGTTTCATCAACGAAAGGATGATCTTCTTCTGCCATACCTTCTTTATTCTCAGCCTGGTTTTTGAATGCCCCCGAACGATAAAAAGCAGAGAACCCTTATCCAACATATGCGTAAAGGAGTGACACCTGTAGTAGCAACTGTCCTGCTCATATCAGTAACCGTGGCGAGCGCTGGCACACTGTACACTCTTGTTGAAGACGCCCAAAATAACGCCAAAACTTCTTCTAACGAAATCAACTTCCAGGAAGGCGATTTCCGGATGGAAAGCTGCTGGATATCAAACAGTAAACCCAAGATGCAGCTCAGAAACTACGGAACCGACGCGGCAAATGTAAGCACCATCACCCCTGTGATAGATGGTGTTATAGCAGAAAACTACAGCATATCAAAAGAGATAGTTGACCCTCAGGAAACATTCAGACTCAGCTTCGATCAACCTGTATACAGAAGCTCGAGAATCCAGCTAGCTGGTCCAGGTTCAAACAAGGACTTAGGATGCTCAAAATTCCCTATCGACAAGCCAAAACTAGAGGCAGGAAGCATCCAGATATCCGACACTATAGACAACGGAGCAAGTGAAACAGTAGAGTTCGAAAACTTTTACTTTAACGCTGCAGCCGTACTCTTCATCGGATCAGACTCCGGGACAGGTGAAACCGATGCAAGAGTACAGGAATTGAACAGAGAAAACATGAGTTTAATACTTGAAAACGCCAACGGAGGATCAAGCCCCACAGAAACAGTAAACTACCTTGTAGCCCGTGAAGGCGCCTACGAAATAAATGGAGTCAAGTTTGAATCAAGAAAAACTGAACTGAATTCCTCAGCAGTCCACAGAAAAGATGACGGCATCGGCAATTACCAAGGAAAGAAAGTAGAATTCAAACAGGATTTCTCCAACCCTCCAACACTTTTCCACAGCCTAAACAGTTACAACAACGGCAACTTCATGACCACGGCAGTATCAGGACCTGACTCAGACTGCCAAGAAATAGACTGTAAGCCAACAAAAGAAGGATTTGACCTAGAGCAAGAAGCCGCAGACACCGGAAACACAGCAGCCAGAGAAGAAGCAGGATGGATTGCAGTTGAAGAAGCCAATAGATTCGAGATAGAAGGATTAAATGCTGAGACCGGTGCCTTCAGCGACTCCAGCGAAGACGGACTCTCACAGCCAAGACACACAATCAGCTACCAACAAGAATACTCACAACCGCCGATAACAATCGCTGACGGTTATTCAGCCAGCGGTCCAGACGGATACTGGACAAGAACAGATGGAACACAAAGCAAAGATACCATCGAAATCTACGCACAGGAATCATACGACGACTACCACCAAAACGAAGTCTTCTCATACATAAGCTTCGAACAAGAGTTTACCTACCCATAAACATTTGGAAGCCTATCCCAGAGCATCAACTTTGACATATAGTTCGGACCCGCCAAGATATTTACAAACTTAAATCTAGTCAACTCCTGGAAATATATGTACGACGAACTCTCCCGAGAACAGTTGGAAGAAGCTCTTCAGGAAATGGAAAAAGAAGCAGAAGAACTGAAGGATGAACGAGACGAGTGGGAGTCGAAAGCCAAGAAAATCAAGGCCGACTTCGAGAACTACAAGAAGAAACAGGACGAGCGAAAACAGAAATGGCAGAGAAGAGCAGAAGAGAAATTGGCTGAGGACATGATCCAAATAATGGACAACCTGGAAAGAGCAATCCTATCAGCAGACGAAGACTCCACAATAGTGAAAGGTGTGAAAATGGTTTCAGACCAGCTCTACGAAGAACTGGAGAAAAGAGGGTTGGAAAGAATCAACGCAGAAGGAGAAGAATTCGACCCAAACCTGCACAAAGCAGTCGACACACGAGAACACGAAGAAGAAAGAAAAATACTTGAACAGAAAAGAAAAGGCTACATGTTCGACGACAAAGTCCTGCGAGAAGCAGAAGTGGTTGTCGGTGAAAACAAGAAATAAAATACTAAACTACCAGGCCCCTGAGCTAACATAAATCAAGCTATTTGTCTCAGTTGTGGATCAGTATCATAAATCATTTCCTGCTTCTCCCAGAGAACAGGAACATAGCTATGATTTAATTCAACAGTATTATAGTTAAGCTCTTCGGGAATTCCTCCTCCGTCTATCATAAGCAGATAATCAGGTCTCTCAGAGTGTTCTAAGCCGTCAAGTATTTCAAAAACATCAATAGCATCGAGAGAGTGTTCACTACTATAAGGAAGATTAGCAACCGCCATATCATACTTAGAAAGACAAGAAGATCCTTCCTCCAGCACATCACCCTTAACAAGAGTGACGTCTCCCACAAGACACATATCGTCTCCTTCAGAAATCTCATTATAAGCTTCAATAGCTCTTTTATGCAACAAATCATCTCTTTCAATGCCTTTAGCATCACAGCCAAGCTCAGCGAAAGCAAAGACAACAGAACCTATCCCAGAACCCAAATCAACCACGGACGGCAGTCCGTTTTTATAACCTTCAGACAAGCTGTGGTCCACGCCCACACCACCATGAAGAACCTCCGAAGCAGCCTGAACCACGCTTTCAAAACCGCGAGAATTGTGGGCAGATCTAAAACATGAACCCCTCCCATAATCACTTGGGTTGACTCCATCACTGCGGGCTGCGTCCTCAAAGAGCTTCCTAAAATGGTCATCCATAGCTCTCCTAAAATCGACACTCAAAGACCATTGAGAGCCATTTATTTCCTCATGAGTCATAACAAACAATACCTAGACAACAATAAAAACCTAGAAAACTCGTGCCTCAGACACCCATCCTTTCAGTTTAAAAATTTTTAATCACCTCAACAAAAATGTAGTATAGGTGAAAACAAAAAAATGGCTAAGATAGTTGGAATTGATCTCGGTACAACAAGAAGCGCAGTAGCATCCGTAGAGGATGGCGAACCAAAAATGCTGGAAAACAGTGAAGGAGAAAGAGTAACACCCTCCATAGTAGGATTCGACGACGGAGAAAGACTCGTCGGAAAACCAGCAAAAAACCAGCTATTGACAAACGAAGAAAACACAGTCAAATCCATCAAAAGACACATGGGTGCCGACTACGAAGTCACATTGGATGGAGACGACTACACACCACAGCAGATCTCCTCCATGATTCTACAGAAACTGAAAAACGATGCCGAAGACAAACTCGGAGACGATGTCGAGAAAGCAGTCATAACAGTACCAGCACACTTCAACGACGCACAAAGACAAGCAACCAAGGACGCAGGAGAGATCGCAGGGCTTGAAGTAGAGAGAATACTTAACGAACCAACTGCAGCCGCACTAGCATATGGATTAGACGACGAAAGCGAGAAAACAGTGCTTGTATACGACTTCGGAGGAGGAACCTTCGATGTAACAGTCCTAGAGATGGGAGACGGAATCTACGAAGTACAATCCACCGAAGGAGACAACGACCTAGGTGGCGACGACTTCGACCAGGAAATAATTGACTGGGTTGTCGAGAAGTTCAAGGAAGAGAATGGAATCGACCTGTCAGATGAAGACGAAGCTATGCAGAGAATTAGAGAGAACGCAGAAGAAGCCAAGAAAGAACTATCCAGCAGAAAACAGACAACTATCAACATTCCCTTCATTCACCAGGAAGACGGCGAAACATACAATGTAGACTACGAACTAACAAGAAGCAAGTTCGAAGACCTGGTAGAAAGTCTAGTTCAAAGAACCACTCAGCCTACTGAGACCGCCATCGAGGATGCGGGAATCAGCAAGGGAGAAATCGACGATGTGATTCTAGTCGGAGGAACAACTAGAGTGCCTGCAGTCAGAGAACATGTCCAAGCAATCACCGGAATGCAGCCCGACCAGTCAGTCAATCCTGCTGAAGCAGTCGCACAGGGCGCAGCAATCCAGGCAGGAAGCATCTCCGGAGAAATGGACGACCTGCTACTACTAGATGTAGCACCTCTCAGCCTCGGAGTAGAAGTCAAAGGAGGCCTAACAGAAACACTAATCGAGAAAAACACCACCATCCCTGCAGAAGAATCCAAGACTTTCACCACAGCCCAGAACAACCAGTCTACAGTAACTGTCCATGTTCTACAGGGAGAAAGAGAGATGGCGCAGGACAACAAGTCTCTGGGACAGTTCAACCTTCAGGGACTTCCTCCAGCACCAGCAGGACAGCCACAAATCGAAGTAACATTCGAAATCGACGCCGACGGCATACTTAATGTATCAGCAAAAGAACAACAGAGTGGAGAAGAAGCATCAATCTCCATTGACGACACATCAAGACTTGACGAAGACGAAATCGAAGAGATGAAAGAAGAAGCAGAGAAACACGAGGAAGAAGACGAACTGAAGAGAGAGTTCATCGAGACCAAGAACAAAGCAGACCAGATGACTTCACAGGCAGAAACCCAGATGGATAACTTCGAAGACCAAGTCAACGAAGAAGTGATAGAATCCATCGAAGACGCAATCGAAGAAGTAAGAGAGGCTAAAGAAGAAGCAGAAGAGATGGACGACCTAGAAGAAGCGTCGGAACATATTGACTCGGCGATCGAAGACCTGGAAAAAGAACTTCAGGAGATTGGACAGGAAATGTATGATGGGCAGCAAGGCGGACCAGGCGGAATGGGCGGATTCGACCCATCAAACATGAGTGAAGAAGAAGTTAGACAAGCAGCCCAGAACATGGGCGGTGGAGCTGGAAATCCTACAGGAGATGATGAAGTAGTCGACGCAGACTATGAAGAAGTAGACGAAGAGGGAGAAAAATAGGTTTTCCCAGTACAATCTCTACTTACTTCTTATTTCTCATTTCTTAATGAATAAAATAAGGAAAGAAAATGGGGAATTAACCTAAAATTCTTTCAAACAGGCCAGATTCCTCTTCTAATTCAAAATCTCCTTCTTCAAATTCAGAGTGAGGAGATTCAAGTACCTGATCGAAGTTCTCAGCAGCTTCTTTACCAATAGTTACATATTCTGCCTTCTCTTCTTCATCTTTGTACTGGTTTAATTCCGGAATATTTGAAACGGCATCCCACATAAGCCCCTCATAGTCCGGCGATCCCGGTGTATCTGGTCCTAACTTATCATGCTTGACCCCAGCGAGAGCAAGTCCTATTTCTGCGGCCACTGATGCTTTCTCATCATAGTTGCTTTCTGAACCAGGGATTGCATCTCTAATCGTCTGATTGAAATTATCATCATTGTAGAAACCTGACTTAAAACCACCTCTTGGATCAAAGTCGTAGAGAGCATCACTCATTGATTGAGCAAATTCAACAACATTTTGATCGCTTACTACAACTTTTCCGTCTACAGTTTCAGTTCCAGGCACTTCATAAAAATTGGAATCATCAAAATCCTCAGCCTCTGGATCTCCGCCATCAGCTATGACGATTTGATCTCCGTTTTCATATGCTGCAGAGTCGTCTTCCAAAATTGAGTAGTTTTCTTTCATATGTTGTTATTGATAAGTAACAATTATAAATGTTTGGTTGATTGCCATAAAATTAAACCTGTCTTAAAAATTTTTATACACGACAATAAAACAAGGGATGCCCAAAGAATACTACGAACTTCTAGGAGTCTCAGAAGACGCAAGTCAGGAAGAAATCAAGAAAGCATACAGAAAGAAGGCGAAGAAATATCATCCTGATAGTAACGGCGATGAGGCTGATGAGGAGAAGTTCAAGAAAATTAACAAGGCGTACGATGTTCTTTCTGACGAGGATAAGAGGAAGAAATACGATCAGTTTGGTAAGCAAGGCGTAGAAGGTCATGCTGGTAGAGGTCAGCGCCAGGCCGCATCCAATTTCCAGGATCTTTTCGAGGAAATTTTCGGTGGAGGGGGAAGAGGAGGTCAGCGAAGAAGGAGATCTCGTGGCCAGGACATGAAGATGTCCACAACAGTGACCCTAGAAGATGCGTACAACGGAGTTGAGAAGACCTTCGAAGTAGAGAGGAAACAACAGTGCTCAGACTGCGGTGGAAACGGTTCGGAAACCGGAGAGACTAATACATGTGCGGAGTGTAACGGGCAGGGCAGAGTCCGAAAAATTGAGCAAAGCATCTTCGGCCGGACACAAACAGTACAAGAATGTCCAAAATGCAACGGCACAGGCGAAGTGCCGGAAGAAAAATGCTCAGAATGTAACGGAGACGGTCTAACAGATCAAACCGAGACAATAACAGTCGATATTCCTGCAGGAGTACGAGACGGTCAGAGACTGAAACTGAACGGCAAAGGTCACGAAAGCCGGAAAGGCAGGAACGGAGACCTATATCTCGTGGTCAAAGTCAAGACACACTCAAAGATCGAACGCAGAGATAACGACCTCTTTACAACCCTGAAAGTCGGAGTAGGAGACGCAGCAACAGGAACAGAAGCCAAGATAGAACACCCGGAGGGTAAGTTGAAAGTAGATGTTCCTGCTGGAACACAACCAGGACAAGTACTCCGAGTCAGAGGAAAAGGCATGCCCGGACGACGAGGAAACGGCGACCTATATATCAAAATCGATGTAGAAATACCTGTAAACTCAGAAGGAGACGAAAAAGTAGAAGAGTTAACTAAAGAACCAGAACAGAAGAAGAACTTCTTTGAAACCGTGAAGGACTTTATCTAGTAAACGGATTGCTGCAATCTCCTGTTCGCATAAGGTTGTTTATCTTCATCCATCAAATCTTCAACTGACTGCAGAAGAACCAATCCTAAGAAGTTCACTGCATCAGGGCAATAATCACCGTCATCAAAATCTGCTCCTGTATCACGCACCCACACCCTGACAGATTCACAAACCGATTCAGCAGGCTCAGGTTCGTTAAACACATTCAAGAAATTTACACTATTTAACTCCTTCAATTTATCGGACACTTCGCCTCTCTGAGCGCCCGAATCCTGATCCACAAAACTCAAGATCTGATTCGGCGAAATATCTCTCTGCCAGCCCCTATGCCTTTCATCTAAATCATTACAAGCAGTAAGCAAGTCAACCGTACGCTTAGTAGAAAGACCCTCATCAATAACCTGCGTGACCTGGTCAAGACCTCGTTCAAAACCTTCGACTATCTTCGCCTCCCGTCTATTTGAAGAATGTTCGGCATCTTGTTCAATCTTACTTACAGCTTCTAGAACCTCCTCTAAAACAGATGCAAAATAATAGTTCAACTCACTATCCCTTCTAGAAACATTAGCCAACTCACTAATCTCTTTATGGACCTTTCTCTCACCTTCCTTCAACCGTTCAGGATTCATAACAAAACAATATAATATCCTCAAATAAAAAAGAGGCAAACAGAAGACCAGAAAATAAGCCCCGACCGGGATTTGAACCCGGGACCTGTCCCTCACTCGCTTTTTGTCAATTTTTCTGAGAGCCATTTTTTGAATGGTTCAACGCATGTCGAGCTCTGCGTTAGGAGTCGCTACGAGGGGACCGCTCTAGCCAAGCTGAGCCATCGAGGCCTATGTGATGATTTAGAAGAAAATACTTAAAATCTGCTATGCATATCCTTTGGTATGTCTGCAGCGACCGATTTTTCAACTAGTATTGAGGTTTTGAGAGTCGCTGCTGTTTCTAAGTTTAAGTTTGGGGCAAAGTTTAATTGGAAATAGACGCCCCAGAACCGCTAACTAAAGGTTTTGTGTATGGTTCTGGATCAGTTAACTGATGGCGCCCCATGGCATGTGCTGGAATTTGATGAGAAGACGCGGCAACTCGCCTATATATTGATGCTTCCGCTGGTTGACGGTGTTTTCGCCACAATGCTTGTCTCTGGCTATCTTCAGTCCTTTACCAGTATTTTGAATGTTGCTTTCACTGTTTTCGCTGGTGCTGGAGCGTTAGCTGTCCTGTATTCCGAAGCTGAGACAACCAGGGAAGCTAGAAGTATGGTGAAGAAAGTGGCACCTTATCTAATATTAGCTGGAGGTGTTGTCGGAGTCTTAGCCCCTATTTTCAGCCAGTTGTTCCATGTTCAGAGACTTCAGTATGCTACAGGATTGGCTATACTGGTTATTGCTTTGCAGATAGCTGATATTGATTTTGTGGAAGGTTTTTCAGTACCGGCTGTAATCATTACAGGCTTGCTTTTATCTGTAAAGTCTCCTTCAAGCATTCAAGCGACAACAGAATATCTGCTGCCTGCTTTGGCAACTGTTGGAGTTGCTTGCGGAGGATTGTATTTGCTTGCAGGGCTTGAGGACAGGATTAATGTTGATACTGTTAGAAAGGGCGGTGTTCTGGTTCTTGGATTGATTTCTGCTTCTTTATTTGGGTTCAGTGTTCCTTCTGAGGCAGGGTTAGCTGTCCTGACCGCCTCAGTCATACTCTCATTGAGAAATTAGAATCTCTGGAATTCTACTTCAAATGCCGTGTTTTTGCTGTTCATTAGTTTTGCGACCAGTCTTTCTCTGACGGGTCTTACTGCTATAACTGCTCCGAGTATATCTGTTACGAATCCTGGGCTTAGAAGCATCAAACCTGCTAGAACCAAGATAAATCCTTCCATGAAGTTTCTGGTGATTTCTCCTCCTGTTACGCTTCTCTGTAGTTTTTGGAATACATGTCTTCCTTCTCTACGCACTAGTTCTGCTCCTATCAATCCTGTAACTATACTAATCAGTAGTGTTTTCAGTATTCCGATGCTTCCGGCTACTTCTACGAGTATGTAGAAGTCAATGAATGGAAGAAGTAATACTGTTATCAGGATGTATCGGAGCATGTACATGTTGAGGTATGGTTAGCGTTTAAAGTTTCAAAGTCGTATTCTCAGCTATGAAACAACTGCTTAAAGAACTAGTTGAAACACCCGGAGTATCCGGCAAAGAAGAAAAAGTAAGAGAACTAATTTCTGAAAAGATAGAGGATGAAGCAGATTCTATCGAGACGGATAACTTCGGTAACCTGATCGCACGGAAGGGGAGCGGCGACAAAACCTTGATGATAGACGCACACATGGACCAAATTGGCATGGGCGTCAGACGAATCACGGAAGATGGATTTATCCGAATCTCCAAAATCGGAGGAGCTTACCCCATCTCACTTGTAAACCAAAGAGTGATTGTTCATACCTCTGAAGGCGAGAACCTGACAGGCGTTATAGGGGCTAAACCTTCCCACCTAGTAGATGGTCCCGGGGAAGGAGACCTACCACAGATGGAGAAAGCTTTCGTCGATGTAGGAGCCGAAGACAGAGAAGACTTGAAAGATAGAGGAGTTCGTGTCGGAGACTACATCACATTCGACAGAGACTTCAAAGAGATGATTAACGGATATGTCACAGGCCCAGCCATGGATAACCGCATAGGATGCGCGATGGCTATCAAAGCCTTCAACGACTTTGACGAAGACTATGAACTGGTAGCTGTTTTCTCAGCTCAGGAAGAAGTAGGAAGGAAAGGCGCCAAGATATCAAGCCGAAACATCAATCCTGACGCCGCCATAGTGCTGGAAACAGCCAGAGCAGGCGACACACCGAACATGGATCTGGATGAATCCGACGAATTTACCGGAGACGGATTCGGCATAACCATGATAGAAGCAAGCGGCAGAGGAGTGATAACACCGGAAAAGGTACGGAACTGGCTGATAGAAAATGCAGAAGACGATTTCAACTACCACAGAAAGCTCTACAACAAAGGAGTAACCAACGCCGGACACATCAACACCAGTAACTCAGGCATACCGACAGGCGTAGTAGTTATACCAACCAGGCACCTACACACTGCCATAGAAGTGTTGAAGATGTCTGATGCCGAGGAAGCAGTAGAATTCCTGGATAAAACATTTTCTAACTTCGAGGAGTACTTCTGAGGAGATCAAGCAATGGTTAAAGAAAGAAATGAGATAGAAGAAAGATACAAATGGGACATCAAAAGCATGTTTTCCTCAATAGAGGAAGCAGAGAGAGAAGCAGAAGAGCTCAAGGAAGAAGCAAGCAAATTGGAGGAATATGAGGGCAAAGTCACAAGTTCAGCCAAGAATCTGGCGGCAGTTCTGGAGTTGAAGTTTGATATCTCAAGGCGAATGATGCATCTAAGCAGGTTTGCCAGCATGTTAAAAGACCAAGACACTAGAAATCAAGATGCTCAAAGACTTGTCGCAAATATGAATGCCTTAAGTACCGATATCAGTAATAAAACAGGATTTATACGACCAGAGATAGCTGAAGCCGGCAAACAAAAGATAGAACAGTTTATTGAAGAGGAAGAAAGCCTTGAAAGATTTGAACATTACTTTGAGGACCTCTTCCGCATGGAAGAACATATCTTGGATGCTGATAAAGAATCAATGCTGGCAGGGCTTGGAGATGTGCTAGACAGTCCGCACGAGACTTATTCTACCTTTACCAATGCCGATCTGACATTCCCAAAGGTTGAGAAACCATCAGGCGAAGAAGTAGAGTTAACGACCAGCAACTTCACCAAGTTCCAACAGAATCCTGATAGAGATTTCCGGAAGGAAACATACGAGAAGATGTACGACACCTTCGGAAACTATAGAAACACTATTACAACGACCCTGCAGAAAAATATAAGGAAGAATGTGCGGATGGCTGAGATCAGAGGCTTTGATTCAGCTAGAGAATCTGCCATGAAACCTGATAATATCCCTGGAGAGGTTTACGATAACCTGGTTGAAACAGTTAGAGATAACCTCGATCTTCTACACAGGCATGCGGAGCTCAAGAAAAAAGTCCTTGGACTTGAAGAATTGACTCCTTACGACCTCTATATGCCTGTAACTGAGACTGAAAGCCCTGAAATCAGTTTTGAGGAAGCGAAAGATCATGTGCTTGAAGCATTACAGCCTCTAGGCAAAGATTATGTCGAAAAGGTTAGAGAGGCTTTGGGAGACGAAAGATGGGTAGATGTGTATGAGAACAAAGGTAAAAGAAGCGGCGCATACTCTGGAGGTAGCTACGACTCCCGGCCGTTCACCCTGATGAACTATCAGAACGACATGAGCTCGATGTACACTTTAATCCACGAACTAGGACATTCAATGCACAGCCACCACACCAACAGCTCCCAGCCATATCACTACAGCGACTACACCATCTTCCAGGCAGAAGTTGCCTCCACAACCAATGAAGCACTATTAACAAGGCATCTGCTCGATACTGTTGAAGATGAAGAGTTCAGAAAGCATGTTTTGAGTCATGCATTGGAAAACTTCCGAAGTACACTGTTCCGGCAGACAATGTTCTCTGAGTTCGAGCATTGGCTACACAGAGAACTTGAAAAAGGAGATGCGATCACTCCAGATAAAGCTGATCAGAAATACGGAGAATTAAAGTCCAGATATTATTCAAACCTGGAATTAGATGACAGGATTAAGAAGGAGTGGATGAGGATACCGCACTTCTACTATAACTACTATGTCTATCAGTACGCAACCGGGATCAGCGCAGGAAACACATTGGCGGAGAAAATAGTGGATGAAGGGCCTGAAGACTACCTGAACTTCCTGAGGACAGGGAGTAGCGAGTACAGCATCGAGTCATTGAGGAAGGCTGGCGCAGACATGAGTTCACCTGAGCCAATTGAGAAAGCGCTTGGAAAGTACGAAGAGTATTTAGAGAGGGCGGAACGGTTAAACAGTTAGAACTGCCACTCTCCACCTTCTTGAACTACTTCATCATCCAGGATTATTTTGCCTCCGTCTCCTTCTTGTTTCCTAAGGTCTTTGACTATATCCCAATGAATAGATGAATCATTTGGCTCTACTTCTTCGGGAACGGCCTGTGGAAAAGCACTTCCGAGAGCCAGGTGTATTGTGCCTCCAATTTTTTCATCAAGAGCTAATTCATTGGTAAATCGATCTATCTGCCAATTTGTTCCTATTCCAAACTCTCCGAAGTAACGGGCGCCTTCGTCCGTGTTGAGCTGTTCTCTCAGGAAGTCTTCGTTCTTCTCTGCGCTGAATTCAACAACCTTTCCATCCTCCAGTTCCAGATAGACTTCTGTGACTTCGTTTCCCTGTTTTCTACCAGGATATGTGAACTGGATGTGGCCTTCAACTGATTCTTTGACTGGTGTGTAGAATACTTCTCCGTCAGGCAAGTTCTTCTCACCGTTACATGGAACTCCCTTTCTTCCTTTGATGCTGAACCTTAGATCAGTGTTTTCTGATGTAATCCTAACTTCTTGTCCGCCATCAAACTTTTGTTTGATTTTTTCGTTCTTTTGTTCAAGTTTTTCCCAGTCTATGTTGGCTGCATCGAAGAAGAACTCTGTAAATTTCTGTGTCGGCATACCTGCTTTCTGTGCTTTCCCATTTGTTGGATAAGTTACTAGGGACCACTTCATATCTCTCCTGATCTCAGCGAGTTCTTTCGTCTCCTGTTTCCTTAAAGAGATTTTTTCCGGGTCGGCTCCGTTAAGCTCATTTTCGTTTTCGCGGCCAGTGATACATATGTAGGCATCCATCTGCTCAAGTTCTTTCTTTTTAGCACCTGATACTTCTGAAAGCTGTTTATCCGAGGCTTTGGTTATCCATTCATAATCCATTCCTGCTCTCCCGAGCTGAGAATCATAGAGCAGATGTTCGTGTGGAAATGCTCCTTTCTCTATGATTTTGTTTCTTACTTTTTCGAATAGCGGAAGTGTTTCAGTCGAATAAGTACTCAAGTAGACATAATCTCCTTCTTCTATCTTTGTAGATCTTTCGACTATAGTTTCTGCGAACTTCTCCAGTTCCTCTTCGTTCATGTTTAGCTAATTACTCATTGTAAGTTTTATTTCTGTTACCAGCAAAATACCGTATTATGAGCTACTCTGATTTCGAGGATGAGGTTAAGACTTTAACAAATCTTGAAGAAGCATCAAAGTTCTTGAACTGGGATGAAGAAGTGATGATGCCTGAGAACGGCGTAATGCCTCGTTCAAGGCAGAAAAGCACCTTGTCAAAAGTTAGACATGAAAAACTTACATCAGATAATTTAGGAGAGATAATCGATTCGATTGATGAGAATGAGCTTGACGAAGATCAAAAGGCAAATATGCGAGAGTTAAAGCGTGAAAGAGAGAAGATGTTGAAGGTTCCAGGAAAACTGATAGAAAAGATCTCTCAGAAGGAATCAGAGTGTGTAGATGTCTGGAAAAAAGCCAGAGAGGAAGATGATTTCGAAAGTTTTGCAGAAGAACTGAGAGAGCTAGTTGAACTAAAAAGAGAATATGCTGCAGCACTTAACGAAGGTGAGGAACCATACAAGGTTCTGTACAAGGATTACGAACCTTACCTCAGCTTCGAAAGGATGGAAAAAATTCTACAGAAGCTAAAAGAAGAGTTAAACCCTTTAATCGATGAGATACAGGAGAGTAACCCAGATCTATGTACTGATGCTTTCAAAGGCAGTTTTGAAGAAGATAAGGAAATGAGGTTCAACAAGGAGATAGCCCAGGAACTAGGCTTCCCTGATGAGAAAGGGCGTTTGGACTTCTCTGCACATCCCTTCACTGTTGGAAACTCATATGACACAAGGATAACGACGAGGACTAAAGATAACGATATAACGGGTTCTTTGATGCCTACTATACACGAAGCAGGGCATGCACTGTACAACCTTGGAGTGCCTGAAAAGTTCTATGGAACACCTAGAGGCCAGCCAAGAGAGCTTTCAATCCATGAATCACAGTCTAGACTTTGGGAAAACCATGTAGGAAGATCAAAGGCATTCTCCAAGTATCTGCTTCCAAAACTGGAGGAGAAGTTCCCGGAAGAATTCAGTGATACTTCCGTAGAGGATTGCTACGAATCACTCAATCAGGTCTATGATGACAATCTGATCCGTGTAGAGGCTGATGAACTAACCTACCATATGCATATCATAATCAGATTCGAGATAGGTAGAAAACTCATAAACGGAGATATAGAGGTAGAAGAACTTCCAGAAATCTGGGATCAGAAGATGGAAAAATATCTAGGTATAACTCCGGAGACAGATTCCGAAGGGGTGATGCAGGACATTCACTGGGCGTGGGGATCCTTCGGATACTTCTCAACCTATACACTGGGAAGCGTGATATCAGCACAGCTCTACGAAAAAATAGAAGAAGACATAGAAAAACCGGAAAACAAGATAGAGAACGGAAACTTCGAACCAATTCTAAACTGGCTGAGAGAAAACATCCACAAAAAAGGAAGACTGCTCAAAACAGAAGAACTTGTAGAAGAAGCAACAGGACAGAAACCCACCGCAGAACCATTCTTAGAATATATTGAGGAGAAGTACAGCGAGCTCTACAACCTCTAACTTTTCTTTATTCATATCTTAGTGCTTCTGCAGGAGGCATCTTAGCTGCTCTCCTAGCTGGCAAGACACCAGATAGTATTCCTACAATGAACGAGAATGCTGTAGCTCCGATCAGTAGTTCTGGTCCTAGGTATGGATTGATCTGTATTTCGATTGCCTGTGTTGCTGCGTAGGATGCTATTGTTGAGAGTGTTGCGCCTACTGTTACGCCAAGTATGCCGCCTATCATTCCTATTATGCCTGCTTCAAAGATAAACAGCGTCATTATCTGTTTTCTGGTGGCTCCTATTGCTTTCATCACTCCTATTTCGCTTGTTCTCTGTGTTACTGAGGTGTACATCGTGTTCATGATGTTGACGGCACCGACTAGGAGGGAGATCGAGGCTATTCCGATTACTACCCCTCTGACTATTGAGAGTATGCTGTTGAATGATGAGACAAGGTCTTCCTGCGTGGAGACTGAGAAGCTTTCCTCTCCTTCGTCTACTCCTCTTTCATTTCTCAGGTTTTTCTCTACTTCTTTTTTGGCTTCATCGGATTCAAATCCTTCCTGTATCTGGGCGAAAACCCAGTCATAGGTTTCTCCATCTCTGTCTACAAGGTCTGCTGAGGTTTGGTATGGCATTACTACCGCCTGGTCAATGCTGGGATCTCCTGTAGATTTGTAGATTCCGACAACCCTGAATTTTTTCCCATTCACTGTTAGACTGTTTCTGAGGCTGATTTCTTCTCCAAAGAGTCTTTCCGCGACCTGGCTTCCTATGACTATGCTGGATGTGTCGGTTGACTGTATTTCTCGTCCTTCTTCTATCTCCAACGCCCAGCTTTCCTTGATTAGGTCCTGAGACTCTCCTGTCGGCGTTCCAAGCACTGTGACAAACTCCTGTCGGTCATTGTATTTTGAAGTGGTTGTGGCGAAGATTACTCCGTCCGCCGTACCTACTGATTGGCTTCTTCTGACTGTACGCAGATCATCGTTGTCGAGCCTTTCAGCCGATGTTGATGTGGCGCTTCCTGCTGAGTTTATGAAGAGTTTGTCGCTGCCGATCTGCTCGAACTCTTGTTCGACTGATGTCTGGAGTCCTTGTCCTAGTGAGACTAGTGATACAACGGCTGCGATGCCTATGAATACTCCTATCACTGTGAGCCATGATCTTCTGCCTCTGTGGCGTATGTTGCGGTAGGCGATGTAGAACAGGTCTCTTATCATCCTGATCTCAACGCCTCCACAGGTTCTTTCTTAGATGCTTTTCTCGCTGGCAGTGCTCCGGAGATCATGCCGACGATGAATGAGAAAAATATGGCTCCGAACACGAGTTCTGGTGAAACGTAAGGCTGGAATGGCAGAGAGACTGAGGATTTTATGAGAGCTGCTGCGACGTAGCTGAGACCTATTCCTACTGTTGCGCCGAGGAGTCCTCCTATCATTCCTACCATTCCGGATTCGATCATGAATAGTGCAAGTATCTGTTTTTTGGTCGCTCCTATTGCTTTCATTACTCCTATTTCTCTTTCACGTTCGGAGACGGAGGTGTACATGGTGTTCATTATTCCAACACCTCCTACAAGCAGTGATATTGCTCCTATGCCTAGTAGAACTGCTCTTATTATGCTTAGCTGGTTTTTGAATGAGTCTATTATGTCTTGTGCGGTTTCTATCTGGAAGGTTTCCTCTCCTTTTTCTATTCCTCTTTCGTTTCTCAGCTCTTTCCTGACTTTTTCTGCTACTTCTGATGTTGTTTCTCCGTCTGAGACTTCGGCTGTCACGAAGTCGTATCCTTCTGGTCTGTTCAGAACGTCTCTGGTTTCTTCAAGTGGCCCTACAAGCCCCTGGAAGTTTCCTACTGTCTGAGAGGTGCTTATCACTCCTACAACTTTGTAGTCGGTTCCGTTGATATCTATTTTTGAGTTTAGTATTATTTCATCTTCAAATATGTCGTTTTTTGCGTCTTCTGCTATCACTACCGAGCTTGTGTCTCCTGTGGCAAGGTATCTCCCCTCGACAACTTCTATATCGTATATTTCTTTTGCTATATCTGCGTTTCTTCCTGTTGTGATTCCTCTTAGGCTGGTTTTTTCGGTGTCTCTTCTGTATTTGGCGTCTATTCCTCCTGATATTCCGCCTGCGACTCCTTTTATTTCTTTGACTCTTTCGATTGCTTGTTTGTCGTCTTCGTTTAGTCCGAAGGTTGTTTCTGCGAATCTTCCTGATACTCCTCCTGATGAGGATATGAATAGTTTGTTGCCTCCCAGTTCTTCTAGTTCTGAGGCTACTGAGTTTTCTAGTCCTTGTCCTATTGATATCAGTGAGACTACTGCCATTATTCCTATGAGTGTTCCTATTATGGTGAGCCATGAACGCCGTTTTCTGTGGCGCAGATTGTTTATTGAGAGTCTGAAGAAGTCGAGGAACATGGGGTGGTTACTCCTTTCTTTTTCTTCTCCAGTAGTAGATTCCTCCTCCAATGAGTAGGACAGCTACGATGATTAGTGGTAGTGGGCTTCCACTTGAGGTTAGGCCGTATTTCTTGGCTTCTTCTTTTGTGTAGAATTCTGCTGCTATGTTCTGTGTGCTTGTTTGTTTGCCGTCTTGGTCATTGTATTCAAGAGTTACGGGAAGTTCTAGCTGGTCTACGTTGATGCTTTCAGTTTCTGCTTCGATGTGTGTCTGGAATGATGCTGTTTGGAAGTCGTCAGAGTCCATGGATCCGATGTATTCGTCGTTACTGCCGATTACTTCTATGTTGTCGGTTTCCTGCAGCTCCATGGAGACGAAGTCTGCTGATCCGTGTCCCTTGTTGACTAGGCGGAAGTTTAGTTCTTTTCTGCCTTCTGTCAGTGAGTCTTCTGTGTCTAGGGCTACTTTGAGGTCTGGTTTTCCTCCAACGTTTATTCCTGTGGTTGTTGATTGTTCGAATTCTGTTCCTGCTTCATTTTCGAAGCTGATGTCTATTGGCAGTTTGTATACAGAGTTTTCAGCTGATTCATCGATGTTTAATGTGTAGTTGATGGTTTGTGTCTGTCCTGCTTCTATGCTTACCAGGTTTTTGTCGGATGCGCCTGATGTTGCCATTGGGATGTCGCCGGACAGGTCTAGACCTGTTTGAATGTTTTTGAGTTGTGAGTCAGCTAGATTTCTTAGTTTTAGCTGCATCTGTTGTCTTGTTCCTGGGGCTGCTTTGTCAGGGAAGTTTACCTCCTCTATGGATAGTACGTTTCTGTCGCTTCGTACTTCCACAGGAACTTCCTTTGTGTATGACATGTCTCCTGTCTCTACCCGGAATTTCAGTGTGTTGTTTCCTTGTAGTGCGTTTCTGTCGACTCTTGTCTGAAGATGTAGTTGGTATTCTTCACCCGGAATAATCTCTCCGATCGTCCAGTTGGTCTTATCTCCTCTCTCAACTGAGAAAGGATAGTTTTCTTCAAAAGTGAGTTCTATGTTGTCTGCGTTGGCTGTGCCTTCGTTGGTTACTTCGAGCCATATGTCGGCATATTCTGATGTCTGTAGGGGTACTGGTTCTGTTTTCTTTAGGTCTATTTGGATGTTTGATGATGTCTGTGCTGCTGTGAATGATAGGAACAGCAGAAGTGTTGTGATTAGTGCTAGTTGTTTCATATTATATCAATTTTCGAGTTCTTCTTGGTTTGTTTCTTTTTTCGGGTCTGTTACACCGTCTACTATTTGAATTGTTCTGTCAGCGTACTCTGCGTCGTTTGGATCGTGTGTAACCATGATTATGGTTTTGCCTCGGTCGTTAAGGTCTGTAAGCAGATCCATTATTTTGCCGCCGGTTTCTGTGTCCAGGTTTCCTGTTGGTTCGTCGGCTAGAAGTATGTCTGGATCATTTGCTAGGGATCTAGCTATTGATACTCTCTGTCTTTGTCCTCCGGAAAGTTCGCTTGGTCTGTGTTCGGTTCTGTCGCCGAGTCCGACATCTTCGAGGAGTTTTATTGCTCTTTCTTTTCTCTCAGCTTTGCTTTTGCCTCTGAATACCATTGGAAGGGCTACGTTCTGCCAGGCATTCATTGAGTTGATTAAGTTGAACTCTTGGAATACAAAGCCTATTTTCCGGCTTCTTAGTAGTGCTAGTTCGTCTTCTGTCATGCCTCCTATTTGTTCTCCGCCTACGTTGACTTCTCCGGTTGTCGGTATGTCTAGTGCGCCGATCATGTTCATCAACGTGGATTTACCTGAGCCTGATGGTCCCATAATGGCTACGAATTCTCCTTCTTCTATTTCTGCATCTGAGCCTCGCAGTGCTTTTACTTCAGTTTCACCTAGCTGGTATATTTTTTCTACGTTTTCCAGGGTTATAGCCGGCATGTGTTTTAGTTTGAAGTCCGAAGCGTTTAAATTAATCTTTAGTTCTGTTCGATTTCAGTCGAAACAATCTGTAAACTGCCTTGATGGAGTTCAGCTTTGCCCAGAACAGTAATGGTGTCTCCGGAACTGACTTCCGGTTGGTTGAAAGATGTGACCTGGATCTTGTCTGTGGAGTCAGTTAGAGTGAAGAAAGATGCTGAACCAGTGGAGTAAAAACCTGAGACATTGCCTTTTACTTTGACGATCTGACCGACTTTAGAACTATCAACAGAGTTGATGTCAGTTACATCAGGCTTGAGGTGAGCGGTTGAGAACTGAAGAATTCCCAGACCTAGAACTGATAGAAAAAGACATAGATACGTAAAACGTTCTCTGTTCACAGCTCCTTCTCCTCCAATACACTGTAAACCATGGCTTTTCCGGTATGTTTGCTTTTGAATAGTTTAACTGATTTGACGGTCGTCTGAGCTATCTCCTCGTCCTCCAGTTTCTCAAGTTTTCTTCTGAAATCTTTTTTGTCTCTTCTGGCGATGTTTTTTACTCTGGATAACGTGATATGAGGATGGAACTTGTGATCGTTGTCCTCTTCAACCGAGTGTTTTGAAACCTGGTTCTTTAATTCGAATACTTCTTCAGACTCAATCCCTGCCCAGACAACTCGTACATAGTCTTTTGACGGAAATACGCCTACGCCTTTAATCTTCAATTTGAAAGGCTCCATCTCAATTTTGTTCAGTCCTGTCTTTATTTCTTCTAGTTCATTCCTATCAACATTTTTGAAAAATTGGAGAGTTAGATGCATTTTCCCTGGTTTTACTTTGTTGAAGCCGTAGTCCAGTTCCTTCTGCATCTCCTCCAGTTTGTCTAGTACTTTTTCGTTTTCTATGTTGACTGCGGTGAAGACACGCATGGAAAGTTTTTAACTCTCCCTCCCTAAAAACCACTTGTAAAGGTGCCCTAAAACAATGCCAGCAACACCACGTGGAAGCGAGATCACAGGTAAAACAGTAGTATCCGAAGAACACGGTAAAAAATTCGGGACAGTCAACGACATCTCATTCGTCGGAGACACAGGCGAACTAATGAACCTGCTCGTCACAGATACAACCCAACACCTAGACGACGAACAACTCCAAAGCGACAAAAAAGGCAGAAACATAATCCCATTCTCCGCAGTCAGAAGCGTAGGAGACTTCGTCATCGTCAGCGAAGACGACATTCTATAATTTCTACTTTTCTACTACTTATGGCATATTGATATCTACAATTTCTCAACCACAACATTTATATTCTGTTGTTACTAATTGGTAAACATGACAGAACTTAACCTTTCCAGTCACTACTCCAGATTATCAGAGGAAGATCCATTTACACATCTATATGAATCAAAAAACAAAGAAGGTGAGATAGCCACAAGGCTATTTTGGACAGATGACAGTCTGAAATTTGTAAAACATTACGATTTCAATAATTGCGCAGAAGTTCTGGAAATAAACAGAGACAGTGAAGAAGTAGATTTCTACACAGTAGGAGGACCTACAATGTACGATGGAGAAGATGTAAGAGAAAGCTTTGAAATCTCGATCAACGGTGCACCTCCAGAGAATGCAATTGAGTACCTTGAACAGGCTAATGGAACCGTACACGCAGCTGATTCACAAGAAGAAGTAAGCCAAGCGCTCGAGGAAGTAACAGATGAATTAAGGGAGGAAATTCCCCCAAAATCCTACTTAGAAAATTAACCGTCGATAATTCCTTGGTCCTCAATGCTGTAGACGGCTTCTCCTTCTGGCAGGTATGGTGAGTCTTCTAGTCTTGCGACTCTTGTGTCTTTCTTGCCTTTTCTGAGGTAGATTATGACTGCGCAGTTGTGTGCTACGATGTTTCCTCCGATCGCTTTGGTTGGGTCGCCGAACATCTGGTCTGGGTTGTCCATGACCTGGTTGGTTACTACTACTGCTGTGTTGTGGGTGTTGGCTACTCTGAGGAGTGTTGCCATGTGTTTGTTGAGTTTTTGCTGTCTCTTGGCTAGTTCTCCTCTTCCTACATACTCTGATCGGAAGTGTGCCATTAGTGAGTCGACTATGATTAGTCCGATGTCGTTGTCTTGGCAGATCTGTTTGGCTTCTTCGGCTAGAAGCATCTGGTGGTCTGAGTTGAATGCTCTTGCTACGTGGATGTTGTCAAGTACTTCGTCTACATCCATTCCTGCTTCTTCAGCCATCTGTTCAACTCTTTCCGGGATGAAAGTGTCTTCTGTGTCGATGTATACTGCTCCTTTGCCCATTCCACCTTCTTCTTCAGGTTTCTGGACGTTTACTGCGAGGTGGTGTGCGATCTGTGTCTTTCCTGCTCCGAACTCCCCGTAGAGTTCTGTGATGCACTGTGTTTCGATTCCACCATCAAGCAGTTCGTTGAACTGTTCGCTGTTTGTCCCTATTTTCCGCATGTCTTTACGGGCTTCTCGCTTGTCTGTTGCTGTTTCGAAGCCTCCGACATCTGCGTGTTCTTTCGCCGATTTTACAATTGATTCTGCTGCGGATTCTCCTATTCCATCGACTTTTCCTGAGAGTTCACCGGCTTTCATGTTAGCTAGCTCCATCAAATTGGCTAGGCCTTCGTCTCTCAGTCTTTCTGCGGTTTTTCCTCCTACTCCTTTCAAGTCTTCTAAGTCAACTTCTTGTTCTTGGCTCATAGTATTCTATTACCTCGTTTTTATGCTTCCATGACTTCGAGCATACGCTCGATCTCTTCCTTGGTTTCAACTTCTTCCAGGCTGTTGCATAGAATTTCCAGTCGGTCAAAGTAGTCGTTGAATCGTGTTCTTCCTTCGATTACAAGTTCTTTGCCCTGTGCTTCTACAGCTGCTTCTTCTACTGTGTCTGTGTCCATTTCTTTTTCTGTTTCTTCGTCGACTTCTAGTACTTCTCGTGCTTGGTCTCCGAAGAATACTGTTCGGATGGTTTCTGTTCCATCGTCGATGACTCCTGATACCGCTAGTCTTCCTTCCGGATCCTCGACTTCCTCGCCGTCATCGGTGACATAGTCTCCGTCATCATTCTCCCTGACTGTGTCTCCTGTTTCGGGGTGTACTCTGTAGAACGGGTTGGATGTGTAGACCTTCATCAACATGCCGCGAACCCTGTACGAGTTGCCTTCCTGGTTGACTTCTTTGATGGATACTTCCTTTGTGGACATTGAGCTTGAATCATCTACCTCTGGTACTTCATCATCGTCCAGCATCTTGACCTGTACATCATCGCCAAGCCGGAGTTCGGCTTCTCCTTGGTTGTCCTCTACCGTGTATGCTCCTGCGATTTCGATTCCGTTTCCTTCATCGATTTTTTCCGCAATCTCGGTCTGTTCATCCCAGAGTGTTACCCGGATCGTACCTGTCTCATCACCGAGCACCATGTTCTGAACTCTTCCATCTTCCTCGTCATCGTCTCGTTCAAACGTGTTTACATCGGAAATGTTGAGTACTTTGGATTTGACATGGACTTTCCGCATGTCCGGCACTATATTATCTATTTTTAGGTCTTCGTTCTGCTCTTCTGCTATCTGTACGCCGTGTTCTTTTGCGACTAGGTGTGATGCTCCTTCTTCGCTGACTAGTCCGGAGAATTCTTCCATCTTGTCTTCCAGTTTTTCCTGTACTTCGTCTTCGTCCATCTCTGTTTCGTCGACAATTTTCTCTACGACTTCCTCTGCACTCATGTATTAGAAGACGGATGTAATCATTAAATTCATGGTGGAGTTGGACCTTCGGCAGCATGAATACGGATGCTGATAGGTGCCGGAAATGGTTTTCTACAGCTCTAAACAGAGGAGCAAGGTGATTGGTATTATATTATACATGATATGCTGTTCGGTACAAGGAGAAATAAAAATAGTGGAAAAATAGAAGTAGCTCTTATTTCAGGGCGTCTCTGATGTCTTCGCCACGGACAGTTTTTCTTCCTTTGTCATTTGCTACTGCGATCGCTTCTTCTGATACATCCCCTGCGAATGTTTCTAGTACATCTGCTAGTTCTTCTGCACTGTCTTCTGATACTCTTTTGCTGCCCTGACTTTTGATCATTTCCTTCATTTTAGATACTGAGAATTCCATTGTTACCACAGACAATTTTCGACCGGAACGGTTTTAAATAAAGCCATCATGCCGCATAACCATCCAGTAACCTATTTGACAACTCACATTTTCACTTCAAAACAAATTAATGACCCGAACCACGATATAACCCAAGAGCTTTCCAAACTGACAGACATAGAGGAGTTTTTCACCCCTCAATCTCTGCCACATTCTAGCCCAACTCAACCCTCCTGGGAAGACCACTATACCTCACACTCACAGCAACACAGAATCGACTAACAGACACACCGTAAAAGTCATACAGAAACCGAGGGAAACAGACCCAGTCAAGACCCACAAAGAAGGCAGAAAAAGGATAGTAGAACTCACACCCAAAGAAGAAAAGATAGTTGAACCTCTCAGCGAACTACTCCATGTACTCCAAAACACCTAGGCTCGTAAAAAGAGTGTTCAAAAAATACACACATCAGTTAATATTAAGCGAACATTCATGCCTTTTTAAAAACTTTCGACACTACCACCAAGTAACTTCAATGAGTGTGTAAAATCAAAGAACACTCATGGAGAAAAGAGTGTTCAAACAAGGCAAACATTCGTGGTTTTAGGACAGAAGAAGCAAAACGCCCCAACACAAAGAAGGTATGTGAGGCAATGGGTGAATCATGCCAGGCAGTTCACACAGTGAAAATATACCTTCTTTATTTAGAACCTTATCTGGATCGCGACCCCTGGCTAAAACCCCAAACGACATACTAAAACCACATACCCCGACATTTGCGATATACCTTCTTTATTATGAGGTTTTTCTAGTATAAGGAAAAACAATGAGCCAGAGTTCTATGAGTGTTCAATAATAGCAAACACTCATGGTTTCCTGAAGACAGAGTACAAAAAATCGGAAACTATCTTCCCTTCATAACCTGCTAATGCAAAGATTGAACTTCTTTAAATCCGACAATGTCAGTAAAACCTTGCTGCATGGGGTAGCCTAAAGCAAATAGAAGTAGCAAGAAACAGGTGCGACCCACTGATGACGGGTCTTACGGACCAATTAAACTCTGTCTATGTAGAATTTGTTCTTTCATCAAGAACTCTCAGTACTATATCTCGGTTATTTTCAGTGTAGAGTATATTGGCAACCCCGGAATCAGACTCGGTTACGGAGATGCCTAAGCCCATTTGGTCGAATACCTCCTTTAATTTTTGGTATAAGTGACTGTCGCCGTGTATGATGAATCTTTCTCCGTCGTCCTGGATCTTTGTGATTCTCACAGTATCTGTTTAGAAGCAGGTATTAATCAAAGTTAGAGGTTGTTCGTTCAGAGAAAACACTCGTCTAATTAAATTTTAATGGAAAAGTAACGACAAAAGGTTTTAAAATATGTTGAATGTTGGTATTTTTTGAACATAAGTTTGTTCGTGTATATCGAACAGTCATAAGTTGTTTGTGAGTCTTCTGACGGGTATTTTCCATCTGGGTGTATAAGCAGAGGTGTTTAATGAGTGAGTATGTGGGTTGAGTATTCTGATGAGCAGGTGTTGGAGATGTTTGAGGGCTTGGAGTCTGAGGACAAGTGGCATTTGCGTAAGTTCGGTGTCCTGGTTTTGGATGTAAGTGAGAAGTATCTGGAAGATGAGGATTCTGGCTATGTGTCTGCATCTGAGTTGGAGAATGATTGTTGCTTGAGTTCTACCGAGATAGGTTTGGGTCTGAGTGCTGTTGAAAAATTGTATGGTGTGAATATGAGAGAGGGTAGGGGAGAGTATGAAGAAGTTATATGGGATGTATCCGTTCTGGAGTATGTGAATACTGATGCTTTGAGTTCTCTGCTTGAACCAGGTTCAATTAGTTGAAGGATTGTTTGGATTGGGTTAGTTCTTCATGTAGTTTCTCTATGTGAGTTTTGAGCATTATAGCTGAGGGAACGATTAGGAGCAGTATTAGTGTGATAGGGGATGATAGGAATTTTACCATGTAGCCTAGGTATGGTATTGTGAATAGTTCTTGTCCTATTACCTGGTAGTCTGATACCCATCCGGGATCGGGGTCGACATTGGCGTCTCCCTGAGTTTTGAACTGGCGTGAGTTCTCTGTTTGATTCACCTGTATTATTCTATGTGTGATTCTGTCAGCATCGCTCTGATTGGGGTTAGGCACGTAAGTGACTATATCACCTACCTCGAGTTGTGAGGTTTCAGAATTCTGGTTGTACAGTATTGCTCCTTCAGGAACCCGAGGTTCCATCGAACCAGAGGTAACTACGTAGGCTTCTAAGCCCAGAAGCTGTGGAACTATGAATACTACAAGCGGCGTAGCAACCAATACTATGAGCAGTGTCGTAGCTATTTCCATTCTTTCCATCATGCTAAATCCTCTTTAAGTTGGAAGATGTGAGGAAGGAAATAACCCTTCCTCATGTAGCTGAGCATCGCTCAGTTACTTCTTCCCTTTCTTGTGTTCATCGTCTTCTTCTTTTTCTTCATCTTTGCTGTCTTTCTCTGTTTCGTTGGAACTTTCTGACTCTTTCTCGTGCTTCCCTTCTTCGTAACTCTTCTCAGAGTCCTTTTCGTAGTCAGATTCTTTCTCTTTCTCTTTCTCATACTCGGATGATTCTGACTTGTAATCGGTTTTCTCCTTCTTACTGCTTCTGTTGTCGCTCTCTCCAGATTCGTAGCCTTTCTTGCTGCTGGAATCTGCAGATGAGTTACTCTGATGATCTTTCTCCTTGTAAGAGCTTGAGTTAGCGCTCTTCTCAGAATCGCTTTCTGAAGTCTTCTTGTGGTCCTTGTAGGTCTTCTTGTAGTCAACTGAATACTCTACAGCACCTTCTTGAAGATGGTTGAGAGACTGCTCTGACTTCTGTTTGTAGGTCTGAGCCTTCTGCTTCTGTTTCAAGTACTTATCACGGTACTCTTCAACTTGATCGCTCTGCTTCTGGTACTTGTCCTTGTACTCATGAGTCTTCTGCTTCTGCTTTTCGTACAAGTCCTTGTACTCAGTAGCGTCTTCAACTGCTGTCTCGTGCTCTTTCTTCATCTCCTCAAAGTCTTTGCTGATCTTCTGGTACTTATCCTTGTACTCAGAAGATGTAGACTTCTTCTCCTGGAGAGTCTGCTTCAATGAATCGCGCTTCTCACGAAGATCCTCAATGCGGTCCTGCATCATCTGCTTGTCATAGTCACCAGCCTTCTTATCATCCCAGCTAGTGTTCGAAGCAGCTACAGTACCGACACCGGTAATTGAAGCAATAAGACCGATAGCAATGAATGAAGCTAAAACTTGTCTATTCATATCAAAAATTCACCTCCTTAGTTCTGAAACCCTGTTTAATTAGGAAATTAACAGGAAACCCTTGGGAATCATCGCTCCCGTAGCTCAGATTTTCACAAAAAACCAGTAAATCAAACCTAGTCCAAATCAGCATACACATAAAACCGGCTACAGATTATAAACCCATATTTTTCGTTTAAAATATACTTTAAGGAACACAAGTTCTTAGAACAAGCTAAAAAATTGAAATCAAGACGTTAACCAGAAAAAAGACAAATATATAGTATCAAATCCTATAGAAAAAGATTAAAATGAAAAATGAGTTAATTAACAAGTCCTAAAGTAAACATGAAAATTTGTTACATTTGAGAACACTTATTCAGTTCTTTACAGCTTTAGAAACGTAATAAATGGTTTTTATACAGAGTTGGAATCTGAAGTTAGGTAATTAGAATGGTGTTAAGCTATGCGAAAAATCTGGTTGGCAAAGCGAAAGAAAAACTAGGTATAGGCTCCAGCAACGACTTTGAGCAGGTAGATTCTGCTGTTGACAGCATTTTCGAACAGGAAAATGAGATTAACCAGAAGTTTGAGGACATCAACGAAAAATATGAGCTGAAGGCTGAGAGGGCTTACGAAAAAATGCTTGAGCCTGGCGAGGAATCTTACTCGCTTGAGGATGAGGAGATTGACGTTTCCGGCGTACAGGTTAACAGAGGCGTAGAAGGACTGACCAAAGGACTTTTCTCAGAGAGCGACACCATAAATATAGGGGCAGACAACCTGTTAGACTACGTCAATGAACTAGGGGAGAAGATCACTGCCCGTGAATCAGAGATAGAGAGAAGCGAAGCAGCACTAAAGGAATTCGGCTCAGAGACAGTTGGAGAACTTCTAGGTGCAGAAGAAGCAGACACATACGCTCAGTCAGTAGTCCAATCAGCAAACGCCAAAAGCATACTCGACACAAAGAACTCACAACTAGAAGCAGAAACAAACGCACTCAAAGAGGAACTATCAGGCGCCGTCGAACAGTACACACAGCAAATATACGATGACGCCCGAAAACTATCAGAACAGCTAGGAGGAACCGCAAGAGCAAATGAAGGTGAATTCGACATACTTAGAAACATCGCAGACTCAAGGCAAAACCTGCTTGAAAAAACCCACAACAACACGTTAATCGACCGGTCCTCAGCAATAAAAACAAGCGGAGAAGCAATAAGCGCACAGTCCAAACTCGTCAAACAGTATCTAGACAAACTAGACTCCTACCAAGAAAGCATGGAAAAACTAGTCAACACCGCAACACCTTACCTCGACGACCAAAACCTTTCAAACGCATCAGAAAGAGCAGAAGCAATGAAACAAGGACTGGAAGGGCTTTCAAACGTAGTAAACGAGAACAACTACGAAACAGTTGAAGAAGCACTGACAGACACAGTCAACAAAGGACTTACACCGGAAGAAACATCCCCCGAACACTACTTCAACGACAAAAACCCCTCAAAAACAGACAAAGACCCAAAACCAGTGGCACCACAGTGAAAAAACCTGACCCTGAAGAATTCACAGGACAGGCAGAACAAAAAACAAGTGAAAACACCAAAATACCTGGCTACAACCAAATCAAGGAAGCAGGAAACAAGCTAAGACACAGCACATACAAACACCTAGGAATCGAAGATGAAGAAGGAGAAGTAAATAAAAGGAGAAGAAACATTCTAGTAGCAGTAGGCGCTTCAGGAATAGGGACTACAGTAGTAGACGCCAGCATACTAAAAGAACTAGATATCAAAACCAAAAAATTCCCGTACAGCATAGAAAAGCGACAAGAACAGATCGAACAAGAATTTCAGGAAGAATGCAGACTAGCATACGGCATCGACAACACCATAGTCGAAGAACATAACCTTGCGGATACACAAGAACTACATCCACATACAGGACAGCAATACCTCGCCACATACAACCAGACCCAAGAAAACTGGACACTACAAGGATACAAAGACAGAAAACACGAAGAACCCAAAACAGTCAACGTAAACAACGATGAAATCAACCAGCTGCTGAACAACGCCGACGAAGAATGGGGAGAAGAAATAATCGAATACTGCCATCTAGACTAACCCAAGATCTCAACCTCATACCCTTCCGGATCCTTGACAAAACCATAGTTACCAGGACATTCCCCCGGCGGACGGTAGTCCTCACCGCCAGCATCAACAGCCTTCCGATAGGCATCTTTTAGAGACTGACCCTCATCCGTTCTAATGGCGATATGACCGAAACCTTCACCCTTCTCATACCGGTCGTCCACACCATGATTGTAAGTAAGCTCCAGCACCTCATCCTGACCCGGAATCCGCAGGAAGTACAGTGTGAAAGTATCATTCTCAGATTCCCTAACAAGTTCAAATCCAAAAGCCTCTTCATAGAACTCAATTACCTTTTCCGGGTTAGAAACCCTCAGCATCGTATGATCTAACTTCATAAAGACAGATATGCATCTGAAGATTAATCAGTCTAACCAAGCGGGAAAAAATAATCCTTACCTGAGATCAGAAAGCTCACTAGACTCCTTCCACTGCTCAATCTCACCAAAAACAACACTTAACTGGCGGCGAATATCCTCAACAACTTCCTCAACCTGCTGAAGCTCCTGATCAGCATCCTCAATATCACTCACAATAGTATCAAACTCCTCCTGCTTCTCCTCAACAGTCTCCGCATTAGCAAGATTATCAGCCTGCTGAAACGCCCGAGCAACCCTACTCTTCACATCCCTCAAATCACCTTCAACCTGGACAATCTCATCATCAGCAAACTGCAAATTATCAATCGCCTCAAACAACTTTTGCTCATTCTCCATAACCAGAATATAACATCCCGATTTTTTATTCTTTCACAACCCAACAAACTGAAAATAAACCTACTAATTCTGAGGCAGCATGTTCACCGACTCCGTATGCTTACTGCCCTCCAGCTCGTTATAGAAGTTAATCACTCTCTCAGCTTTCCCATTAGTATGGAACACCTCAAGACATACCTGACCATCCAGCTTACTGTGGAGCTGCGTGGTTACAACATCATCAAAATCATGTGAAATATGTGCAATCCTTTCCTCCTTCTTATGCGGATGCCTCACCACAATAACAGCATTTAACTCTCCCTCTAAACTCTGGTTATCCTCTACTTCCTGATGCAGATTCTCAACAGCCTTCCTGATAAGTTCGCTACGACCATTGAAACTAGCTTCCTCCTGTATCTCATCGATTTTCTCCAATGTTTCTTCATCCAGAGATAGACTTATTATTTCCATAACACTAAATTAATAGGAAACTTCAAAAACTTAATAACATGTATGTTTTAACATGAGTACTTTAACTGACATCGGCACGGCATTACTACTTACCTCCATACTTTCAGCAATAGGAGCATTCTTCCTATTCCTCAGCAAAGACAAAGTAGACAACCTAGTAGAATACCTGATCAGCCTCTCAGCAGGCACAATATTCGGAGGCGTATTCATACACCTAATCTACAGACTAGCCAATCCAATCGGCTACACACGAGAAACCGGATTACTCGTAATGGCAGGAATAGCATTCTCACTGATACTGGAGAGAACAGTCCACTGGCACTGCCACAACCAAGACCTACACGAAGAACCATTCAGCTACGTACTACTGGCTGGAGATGGAGTGCATAATGTTTTGGATGGCATCTTGATTACAACCAGTTTCCTGGCATCAACGTCTGCAGGGATCGCATCAACGGTAGCAATAGCTGCACACAAAGTACCGAAAGAAGTAGGAGACTTCGGAGTACTACTAGAAGGTGGATTCTCGAGAGAGAAAGCAATCGGAGCCAACATACTAGTCAGCCTATTCATGTTCCTAGGAGCAGGACTAGTCCTGGCTCTTTCAACAGTTTCAGGAAACATAGTAGCACTACTACTTCCACTAGTCATCGGCAACTTCATCTACATCGCAGGAAGCGACCTACTACCGAGGTTCAAAGAATCAGACACACACATCGCACCACACCTAGTCATGTTTACCATAGGAACAGCGATAATGTACGCAATACCATTCATCAAACAAGCAATTGCCTAAAAACTCCTTAATTTTTCCTCTACTTTTTCTTCAGAAATATCAACCTTCAACTTCTTCCTCCTAGAACGATGTCCAGAAATTATCGCTGGTTTCTCACCTAGAATACTCTCAAGTTCTCTTATTAGTTCGGCGTTTGCTCTACCATTCTCAGCAGGCTCAGTAAGAGAAACCTTCGTAATATATGCTTGCTCAACGCTGAAAGACTCAGAACCTGGTTCAACCTTTACATAGAACTCTGCCATTTATTCAACCAAAAAGACTCATTATCATAGATAAAAACCCTTCAGACTTTTGCTCCGTAGCCTTACCTGTAACCTTCTGAGACTCTTCCTGCTTAATCTTCCTAATCTCCTCATTAGTCCGTTCCTCAATCTCCTCCGTCACATTAACACTCTCAGACTCGGACGAAATATTAACCCTCTCCTTAATCTCCTGCTCAACATCCCTGCTGGAGCCCTCAGAATAATTATCCAAAACCTCAGAACCAGAAGACTCCAAACTAACAGACACCGCAGACCCAGAAAAGCCCACAGCCAACAAAAATACCACCGCCAAACCATAAAATCTTCTTACCATCTAAACAACAATAGAATCAAATAGTTTATATTACTACAACACACCACAAAACCAAAAACAAGATTTGGCTGCCTGGTAACACAGACGCACTCATCCAGGGTCCCTTTCCCGTCATGCCTGCTGACCAATAGGCAGCCAAAAAAAAATACCAAGTAAAAACAAGTTATGTCCGAAGCCTTTTATTGGAAGAACACAGACACCCAATTCTCACAGGGCTGCAAACCAGTAAAATCCACTTCACCCATTCTGATCACCTCGCAACCCAGCATTCCAAAATCGAAGATTTTGTGCATTCACAGAAAATCACTCAGTGATTTTCGAGCACTCAGCAATCAGGACTCGAAATTCTCTGGGAGAATTTCTGCGACATGAAAACCCTACAGAGTTTTCAACTCAAAGAACACCGGAACCCGGTGCCCCTGCCCGAGCCCGAAGGATCGTCGCGCAGGATCATGGAGAACACGCCGGCGTCCGCACCACTGCGCGCGTAACCACCGCGCCGAACGGCACGAGTATCATTACTCGAAGACCAGTAGTAGTCACCCCCGAAATCGGAATTACTGCTACCAAGAGATTCAGGGTAACCATTATTGTTCCAAGACGAGACATGACCCTCACTACCGCCTTTATGCATCGGATGTGATTGGTCAACCACAGTAGATGTCCACTCCCACACATTACCATTCAAATCATGAACTCCAATAGTATTAGCCCATGTATCCGGACCAGAACCGGTTAATGTTCTGTCTTTCTCTCCATCATTGTTCCAGTCATGACTTGTTGGATCTATCGTTCCCTGATCCCCATTACTGTCCTCATTATTGTTTGTGTTACCTAAAGGCTGAGAAGATTCATTACCAATCTCCGCCATCGTAGCAGCCTGCCACTGCCTATTACTTGGCAAATTGAAGCCTGCTGCTTCACAGGCCTCCAAAGCCCCAGGATCTGTACCCGGATCTGCCCTACTGGAATCATAGTTCATACTTATCTCAGTCCACGGGACAACGCCCTGTTGAGAAGCCGGAACATCGCTTGTACCTTCGCTGCTATCAGTCGCATCACTCCGAGAAGCCTCATACTTCATAATATAGAAATCAGACATACCACTAGTATCAACAGTCGACTGATTAACCTCAGAAACATCAACAAACACCCATTCGCCATTCCCAGGTTCTGCTTGTTCAGTATCCAGAGAGAAGGCGCCGGTGATACTGCCGTTAACCGCTAAATTATCCAAACCGCCACTATCATAAGTAATCTCAACATTAACACTGTTTTGTCCACTGGTTTCAGCTAAGCCGATTGTATTAAATGTTTTTTCTTCTCCAACTGGCAAGGTTTTGTCTGGTCGGGCAACAACCTTGTTTCCTTCTTCATTGGTTAAAGTTATTTTTTCCACCTGTATTTCCTCAGCTTCTTGGTTACGTAAAGCCATTTGAAAACTATTGCTGCTGGTTAAACCACCTTCAACAAAGGCAACACCACTACCAGCATCAAAACCACTAGAATCCAAACTAGAACCACCTTGAACAGTTGTAAAAACAGCACCACCAACAATAGCGACTACAAGAAGCATCCAACCATAGGTTGTGAGATACTCAATCGCAGACTGCCCCTTAGAAGTTCTAAATTTCATGATATGTTATATCCTTTGTTAGGTTATAACTTTATTGGAAGAAGACTCCGTCTTCGACTGCTGGTTTGAATACTGCTTGGCGGCTTTTGGTTTGTAGGGGTTCTTCGCCGTGGTATTTTCTGAGGTATTGGAAGTATTCGTTTACTTTTTCTCTGACGTATTCTCCGTCGTATTCGATTTGTTCTTCTGCCAGCATTTCCAGGTATGCCCATTTGAAAAACCGGTTTAAGGGGTAGGCGATGAAACGCGGTAGGAAGTCGATGCCTCCCGGAATTTTATCATACTTGAGTTTTCCTTTTACGAAGTATTCGACTGTGCAGGCATCGTTCTCTCCGGAAGGAGCGCCGACACTGTCTATTTCTATGTAAATTCTGTAATCTCCGTTGCCGCTCGGCAAACCATCACCATTAACATACATATGGGACTCAAAATCGCCGTTATCGATCTTTTCAGCATACCATTCTTCGAACGGTCGGTTTAACTGCATGTTCTGTTTCAAAATCTTCTTATGGTTCGCGTATATCTGTGGAACATGCGGGGAATCATACCACTCCTTCTTATTCACGACCTCAACCCAGTCACCATGGAACAGGTGGAAGTCATGCCACACATTGTCTCCTTTCTCAAAGGCTTCCTCTTCATCAAAATTTTTGCCCTCAACCTTGTAGGTGTCCGGAGTATGAAGCCAGGGAAGAATATTTCGAGAAAACCAGCCAACATTATTATCTTTACCTGAGTCTGACATTGTTTAAATCACTGCCATGGCGGCGTGTAGTGACCTGCGCCTGTTCTTCCGATAGATTTTTCGACACCGAACTTCTCCCTCATCAAATCATGGATGTGAAGACAGGTCTCTTTAGCCTCCTCTTCATACATATGGAACTCCTTAGAATAAAACTTGTTGTGCCACAAGCCTACGATTATCTCATACAGCTTTGAGCGCTGGAAACGAGACTTGTGCTCCGCCTCCAAACCGGTTATGCTACCCCAGTTAGAAGTTGGTTCTTCTCTAAGACCTTTAGGAAGCCAGGCGATATCCTCTCCGCCCGGATAGACAGACACCACTTCAGCATATGTTGATACACGCGCCTTCAAAATATCCTGACCATGCTCCATCTTGTAAATATTCTTAGGACTCTTAACACGAAACTGCAGATTATAATGAATAACAGTGTGCGGAGACTTCTCCTTAAACGCATGCATACGGATCTTGTCCTTCGGGCTAGAAACAGAGAACTCGGACTTTCCTTCTTCAATCCTATCCATATCAAACTCTTCAACCAGGAGATCCTTCAAACCTCTGTAGATCCTAGCAGGATCATCCTTGACAAAAAAGTGGTCCTGCTTACTGAAAGCATCATGATCGAACTTAACCATTCGAAAATCGCCTCGATTTTCTACAAACCAGCTTATAATTCATAAGCTGCTAGTCTCCAGGGTTTCACGCACCCTCTCCATTATAGTATCAAGCTTTTCCTCAGCAGCATGCTCAAAACCATGCCGGACGCTACCGTACAAGAACTTGTCGAATAGTGAGCGGTAGGCATAGTACCAGAGAGTGCCCTGCCATGCCTTTTCAGTAGGATATTCTGTTACGAGCTTTGCTTTAACCTGCATATCCAGCTCCGACTTCTTCTCATCAATAGTAAGATAAATCTCATACTTAGCCGCTGTATGGGCATCAAAACCTTCCTCACAGTTGATTCTGGCTCTGATCTGGTTCTTCTCCAGGTCGTTAAAGTATTTCTCCTCATGTGCGCCGTCAAGAGCAATTCTGTTCTCAAGAAGATCTTTTAACTCAGCATAGGCTCTGCTCGGATCCCGGATCTTCAAGGTTTGGCGGCGCCGATCAACTTCCTCAACAATATTCATACAACGACTCAGAGAAAAATTAGGTTGGCTCGGCTAAAAAACCCTAGGAGAAAAAAGCTCAAAGAAGAGAATAGAAAAAATTTACTTGCACTCAGGGCATACCATCATACCATTGATGTTCTCCAGCTCCTCACTGTAGTTCTCACAGCTCTCACAGTAACCATCCTGTGACTCCGGATTAGGTGTGGCAGGAGCATCCATCTCCCTTTCCTCACCGATAACCTCGGCAAATCCAGGCCAAGCTCTTAGGATATCACTCTGAGTCAATATGCCGACAAGCATGTCGCCCCTGACAACCGGTACACGGGAGACATTGTTCCTGACCATCGCCATCGCCACATCATTAAGGACTTCATCCTCCTCAGCGACAATAAGATCACTGCTCATAATATCCTTCACCTGATGACCAGAAGGATCCTTCCCTTCCGATACAAGCTGGTAAACAATATCACGACAAACAACAATCCCAACAGCCTCACCATTATCGACAACCACCAAACCCCTGATCTCTTCCTCTTCAAGGAGCTGAGCTGCCTCAACAACAGATTTATCTTGTTCAACGGCAATAACGCCCTCAGTCATCACGTCCGAAATCTCAACTTCATTTGTCATAACACAATAATTAACCTCACACGACTAAAAATCCTGTGCACCAAGAAACCTCAGAAAAACTAAGTAAACTGTCCTAGACCACTCTGCCTTTCATCCTTCCCAAACAAGCTCTGGAGCGTACCATTCAACATTGTTACCTGCTGCCTGAGGTACGGAGTGATCTCATACTCATCAATTATATCCTTAGACGGCTGCATATACTTCTTAATCGTACCATAAGAAATTGTCAGGAGAACCTTTCCATCACATTCAGGGCACTGCGCAGTAGTCTTCCCAGAAGGCGCAATAGTCTGATTTGTCAAGGGTACACGCCTGAACTTGGTGTTACAGTCCACACAACGCATCTCCTGGCTGGAGAAACTTCTTAGGTTACCTCTGATATCTGGCAGGAAGTGCTTCTGAAGGAGAAGTTCGGCGGTAGCATCCTCATCGGCAGCCTTGGTCTTCTCACCAAGACCCAACTGTGCTGAAGTCTTATCACTCATCGAATCCAATGTAACATACTCAGACTGGCTTGGACCATCCTCAACATCCGTACAACCATGAGTAAAACCATGCTTAAACGGCTCATCACTATGAACAACATCCTCACCAATCTCAATATCAGTATCCAAATTCCACGGCTTCTTATACTCCAAACTCTCCTCATAAAAACTCAAAGGATACTCAGAAACAGTCTCAACCGCCCAAGCCTCATCATCCACCTCATCAGGATTCAAAACAGTAGAGAGAATTAACGGCGCATCCATGGTCCTTGCACCTGTCATGTCCGGGAGGAACTGTCGTGAGAAATTCAGTAAGCCATCCATCATCATCAGAATGGCGTCCTCATCTCCATCCGCGTTCCTTCTTTTCGCTGCGTGCCAGTATGGGTGTGCGTAGATTCCTTTGGCGTCTGTAAAGCCTATTATGCGTCCTACTGTTCCTCCACTGGTGTGTGGTGCTAGTCCGATTACTAGTTCTCCTACGAGGTCTTCTTTTTCTTCTACTTGGTAGAATGGGTCGACTTCGTAGAATTCTGTTAGTAGTTCGTCTGTGAAGTTGCAGACTCTCATCATGTATTCTGCTGCGGAGAGTGTTTTGTCGCTGTCAGGTATGATTATATCCTGTGGCTTAAGCTCTACTACCTGGTCTTTTCTTTCCAGTGGTTCTCCGTTGTGATCTTCAGTATAGCCTATCTCGTTGAGTTTTTCGACTGAGACGCTGATTTCTTCTGGTTTGAAGTGTGTCATTGGGATGTCTGATGCATCATATCTTACTGTTGCGTCCTTGTTAACATAGAGGTCGTGTTTCTCTCTGAGTAAGCCTTTTTCGATCGGTTCTACATGTTTGTGTTCCGAGGTCATTCCACGGAAGGATTTCAGTAGTTCAGGTGGCTTGGGCATGTCTAGGTTCTCTAATGCGTTGTCCATCAGGTTCTCGATGTCTATATTCTCATTTTTGTGTCTCTGGAATCTTTCGTTGCCGCAGCTATCGCAGCTCTCCGACTCTTCCACATACTCCTCCCTACATTCTGTGCAGTACCAGACAGGTTCTGCAGGATTTCCTGTATCAGGATTGTAGGCAAAGTAGGTTTTCTCTCCTGTTTCCTGATCCTTGTTAACCACAATATTTTCCTGGACACTTCCATAGTTGTAGGATGCTGTAAGATTTCTCATCCTGCCGCCTTCCTGCTTTCCGCAAGGGAATAGCAGCTGAGGCTTTCCGTTCAAAGTTCTTCTCTCCGCTTTCTCCGGTCGGCCCATCCTAGCACCAAGATAATGAGGTGCTTGATCTCTTAGCTCGTATCCTGAGATTTCCTGAACAAAATTATGGATCTCATTTCCATTTTCTAGCTGTTCAATCTTATCTGTATGGCTTTCTTCCATTACAAGAAGTTTTTTCAGAACTTTCAGGTCGTCTTCAGGAACATTTATTTTGTCTTCTCCGGTCTTGTGCTGTACTAGTATGTCCTCAAGACATTTCTTTGCTTCCTGGCTTCGAATCTCTCCATCATTGATTTCCTCATATAGTGCCTGGAATTTTTCTGAACTGGTTTCGTCCCAGTGGTATTGCCATCTTGGATGGAGCGGAATACCAAGTACATCGCTTATCTTGAATGCTTCTTTTGGTGTGGGTTCTCTATCGCTGAAGTCTTTGCCAAGCTTGACATCCTGTTCTTCAAGCTCTTTTTCCAGTTCTTTTTCCCACCATTCTTCTACATAAGGCGATGGCAGCAGCTTTTTACCGTTTTCAACGAATTCACCATAAGTTACAAGCATGTCGCCGAGGAAGAGTATTTCTTCAATATCATTTTCTAGTTCTCGGGCTTTTTCCCGTGTCTCTACCTTGATCACATCACCGTTTTCCAATCTGACAACAGGAGGATGAATGCTGTCGCATGGCGTTGCCACCGTTGCTTTTCCAGGATACTCTATCTTCATCTGCGTGCCTATGGCCATGAAACGCTCTGTAATCTCCATAGTGGCAGGATGAAATGAGTTAGCCGCTAATCCATTCGTTCTTGAGTGGCCGTATCTCAGTCGGAAACCTCCTTTTTTTCCGGGATGGGCGAATATAGGCCTTCCAGCAGTTAGAGATCCTAGGTATTTGTCGCTTGGAGTGTAACCTGGTTTTTTCTCTTTTTCCTCATCTTCATCGTCGTCATCGTCTCCTGAGCTGTGTATTTCTTTCTGTAGTTTGAGGTATTCCTCAACCCAGTCCCAGTGCTCTAATCCGAAGTCTTCTCCCCATTTCTCGATTCTTTTCTCAATCTTTGACGCCTTCAATGGCAGGCCATCAAGGTAGACGAGGCACATACCGCCTCTGATAGCATTAGTTTCTACTCTGTCGAGGTCCTTATAGTTTGAGACATCTAAATCTTCCGTAGCTGATCCTGTGACCTCTACAGGGACATTCTCCGCAATCTTCTTCGTTTCCTCACGAGTAGGATTGTATTGTTTGGCTGTGACACGGTTGTAGTAATCCTCAACCTCTGTAGCATATCTTTTGACAACTGTGTCAGAAGGCTTGAACCTGTCCAGACCTACTCCTATCCTTACATAGTCTGCTAGAAGCACTGACATTGCGGAGGCTGTCCCTCCTGCCGAGCGGATAGGTCCTGCATAATACATTGCCAAGTATTCAGAGCCATCATCGTTGGTTCTGACCTTGACATCTGCAATTCCTTCTAGAGGAGCTGTAGTTATCCCTCCAGTCATGTAGGATGCTCCTACCCTGATGCCTGCATCACAGGCTCTCTCAACATCTTCGAACTCGTAGAAATCTCCTTCAGCTATCTCACGGGCGATCTGGAAGGCAACTCTCTCATCGTTCTTGCCGTACTCATCTTCAAGTTCTCTGATTCTCTCAGGAACACCTTGATCCTCCAGTTCTTCGAACATAGCTGCTATAACCAGGCTGGAAGCCTTCTCAGGGAGGTCAGTAGCAACCGGGATATCAATCTTTCTCTCTGGATCCTTGGATTGTTCTCTTGCTTTCTCAGCTAGTTCATAGGCTTTATCTGTCTCGTCTGAGATTCTTTCAAAGTATTTTTCTACTTTCATTGTTTTTCTTGCCTCTTGTGGTGCTTTCTCTGAATGCTCTGTTCTCGTCGCGAAACTGCGGCTTAGAACTGCTTTACCTGTGTTTTTCGGGTTTTGTAGTCCACTATTGTTACTTTTCCGGGGTCTGGTTCGTGGCCCATTCTTTTCTGGAAGTCGGTCTGTGCCTGGAATGTGGAGGAGTTGATGACATTGACTCCTTTGTATGTGGTGTTGGCGTGGCTGTGGAAGTGGCCTGAAACCATAACATCCGGCTGCTCCTCGATTACCAACTGGTCTTCCATCTCAGGGCTCAGCATGTTATCGCCGTAGGTAGGCGCGAGATGTCTTCTCTTGAGTAGGTCTATCATGACATGGTGAGGTTCTTCGTATGCTTTTTCTCTCAGGTCTTGGATTTTGTCGACATGGTCGTCGAAGCTGTAACCGTGGTACATCAGGTTCTTGATACCCTTACTTCTGATCGCGTGAAGTCGGACCATCTGCGGATTTTGGACTCTGTGGAAGTTGTTGTAGTCATCGATGTCCGGGAAGACTTTTTTCGGCAGTCGTGGCTGTGGCTCCGCTAACCGGGTTATTTCGTGGTTTCCTGGTCCGACAATTACCTGTATATCTTCTGGAATCTTCTGGAACCATTCCTCGAAAAGTTGGTACTGTTTGTAGATATCTTCTACCTCTAGTTCTTCCTTCTGTCCTGGATATACTCCTACGCCTTCTACTAGGTCTCCGGGCATCACAAGATAGCCGATATGTTTGGCTTCTTCGGTTGACAGCCAGTCTCCGAATCGGTCAAGCCTTTTGTGGAGTGTGTCCTGGCTTCCCATGTGGAGATCTGAGATGTATGCTGCCTGTACTTTGTCTTGTGTTGAGTTGGTGCCCTGTGGTATCGGGAGGTCTGGCCGTATCACAGAGTTGGCATAGATTATGTCGCCACCCATGCTACCTGAGACACCAATCACCTCATCTGGAACCAATCTGTCGCCCTCCCTTTCATCCACGAGCGCCTTGAAAGTCCCGGTCTTATCCTCGAGCTCAACAATATACTTGCCAGAGTTAGTCGAGTACTTGTCGTTGACGAATCCGATAGTGGTGGCTTCCTCACCCTCACTTCTTCCCTCTAACCGGTTGATGGTTGTAGCTGACTTCATCTCCTGTCTGCGAGTCAGCAGCTTCTTCATCTTGTCGTAGCGATCATTGTAGTATCCTAGGAACTCAGGTACATCTTTTTCCTCCTGAGTAATCTGTTTCTCATCCATGATCTCGACTTTAGTATCTTTTTCATCCCTAGAACCTGTGTCCTTGATTTCTACCGTCTTGTTCTTGTCGAAGTATGAGGACTTGGTTTCAAACTCTTCTTCCAGATCCTTACTCATTTCTTCGGAGGTTTCTGGAGCAGGTTCAGTTGTTTCTTCAGAAGATGTTTGTGTATTTGGAGATTCTTCAGCATCTTTTTCTTGTGAGACAGTTTCTTCATGTTCCTGTATTTCTTCAGGTTCTGTCTCTGTTGTACTTGTGCCCTCCCCTTGTTTCACAGCCATTTTTTGTTTCTGAACTGTTTTAACACCGTTATTTCCAGTTGAAACACTGGTCTCCATTTTTTCTCTTAAGTTCTCCACCATCTTGCGAGAAACAAACATAGGAGTAACATCAAGCTGTTCGATCAACTCGACATCTTCTTTAGATATACTTTCAGCTGCATCCTTCTCAACCATGCAACCTTGCTTCGTTAGCTGTTTAACTGCTTCTTCATTCATTCAACAAGCCCCTCCCAAAAGGCAAAAACCTTAAAATCATCTTCACTCATCTTCAAGGTAGAAATTATCCTCTACCATCTTCTCAAGTTGCCCACGAATACTCTCAGACAAATCAACACTTATCTGTCGAGTACGACCGTAACGACCTTTGCTAATCACTTTTGCATTGATAACACCAAGCATGTCCAATTCAGAGATTAATCCTGAAACCCTTCTTTGAGTAAGCTCAGAGACATCAACTTCTGTACAGAGATCTTTATATTCTGAATAGACATCTCCTGTCGCAATTTTATCCTCATCTTCTGTCATATCTAGGATAGTGTATAATACTAGTTTGGAGTGTTTTGGCTGGCTTCTTACAGTCTCAACAACTCGATCTCTCTCGATCTTATCCTGTGCTCTATCCACATGCTCTTTCTCGATAAGATCTGTTTCCGATCTTTCAGCTAATTCTCCTGCGACCCTGAGAAGGTCAAGAGCTCTTCTAGCATCGCCGTGCTCCTGAGCGGCCAGTGCAGAACACTTGGAAATCACTCCATCCTTCAGTGCATCGTCGACAAAGGCCTTATCAGTCCTCTCCTTCAAAATTTCTCTGAGTTCAATAGCATTGTAAGGAGGGAAGATAATCTCTTCCTCCGACAGAGAAGACTTAACTCTGGAATCCATATATTCAGTGAAGTTAAGATCATTGGAAATACCTAGAATAGAGACCTTAGTTTCATCTAAGTCATCATTGATCCTGGTAAGGTTGTAAAGGAACTCATCCCCCACCTTCTTGACTAAAGCATCGATCTCGTCCAGTGCAATTATTACGACGCCTTTCTGTTCCTTGAGAGCCTCGAAAAATCTATTATAGATTTCATCCGTTGGTAGACCAGTAGAAGGCACATCCTCTCCCAGCTGTCTAGCTAGTTTAGCTAGAAGCCGGTACTCTGTGTCTGCTACCTTCTTCATCTTACAGTTAATATACAGAACATTCAGGTCGATATCCTTATCCTTTGCAACCGTCTTTAATTCTCCTTTAACATGCTTTACGATAAGAGTCTTACCTGTACCTACAGAGCCGTATAGAAACACATTACTAGGATCGTTTCCTTTCAGGCTAGGTGCAAGAATAGAACCTAAATCATTAATCTGCTGTTCCCTATGCAGAATATTGTCGGGCTTATAGTTAGTGGTAAGTGCATCCTTGTTTTTGAAAACTGATTCCTTATCGACGTAGTTAGAAAACATTGATTTGAGATTGCTTTGACTCAAAGTGATGCACCCGTGCTGAAAGATATATTCATTTTGCTTTACCCCTCGCCCGTGTTTATTCCAACTGAAACCAAGGTTTATAATCCCTTCCATGTGAAGCCAAGGTGAACACCACCCCCACCCCCTGATTTCAT